>CAVYCK010000001.1:0-138222 GCA_963767095.1 uncultured Actinomycetota bacterium
CTTCCAACCCCTGACTGTGGACAGAACGCGCGCTCGTTGTCCTTCTCATCTTCCTTGAGAAGGTCAGCGGGGGTACGCGAGGGGGTACGCGGCAGTGAGAATTCAACAGCAGAAGAGAATCGATCACGTTTCCGCAGGCCTGTGAACCGGGTGGAGCTGAGGGTGGAGCTGAGGGGATTCGAACCCCTGACCGGGTGTGCCAACCCGAAGGCGGGGGGCGGCCCCGGAGAACATGGCCTGCACCACCGAGCCAGTCCGATACCGGCTCGACGAGCGACGGGTCGCAAGGCGCTGTTGCCGATATCGCGTCGGTTCGCACTGACCTCGGCTCCCCCCACATTGGGTAAGAGAGCGGCGATCCCGACGTCTGCGTGCGCCGCGGTCGCACAGTCAGACCATCCTCCCGGGCCGGTTTTGTCAACACTCCAGGGAGATTCTCGGTGCGCTCTCAAGTACTGCAACGCGTCGCCGCCGCCGTCTTGCTGGCGTGCGCCACTGTCACCCTCTCCCAGTCGCAGGCGTCGGCGGCAACGACGTCGGCAACCCGCGACCCCGCGGCAGTCAGCGCGGCGATCGCAGATCCGCTTGGGTCAACCCTGACCGGTAGCTCCTTGCCAGTCATTCCGCCCTTGCGACAGACCCAGTGCGCCAACGGGGTCGACGACGACGAGGACGGATTCGTCGACTTGGTCGCGCCGACCGGCGAGACCGCCGACCCAGACTGCACCTCGGCCTCGGACAACCTCGAACAAAGCGACAACCCTTCAGCATGCGCAAACGGGATCGACGACGATGGGGACGGGTTCACAGATTTCATCGCCCCGGACGGCGCGGATCCGGACCCCGGGTGCACCAGCGCCACGGACCACAATGAGATCGAGGGTGAGCCCGACCCGACCCCCATCTGCGCGAACGGCATCGACGATGACTTCGACGGCTATGTCGACTTCTCTCCGCCTGCCGGGGAGCAAGCCGATGCCGGGTGCACTAACGCCACCGATATCGACGAGGGGTCCGAAGGGATCCCGCCTGTGGCCTCCCCCACTCCTGTCGCCGTCGTGTCCTCACCGCTCGCCGGCTTCCCGACCAGTGGGAGTTCCTTCGGCATTCTCAGCTCGGGGGACGCGCTCCTGGCCGATGACGCCAACGACACCAGCGGCTCCGGAGCGGACAACGAAGGAGGCGGTGGCGGCCACGGGACGAGCTTCTACGACTTGGTCACCCTCAAGCTCGACATCTCGGTCCCCTTGGCGGCGAACTGCCTGGCCCTGGACTTCAGGTTCCTTTCGGAGGAATTCCCCGAGTACGTCGGCAGCTCGGTCAACGACGGGTTCGTGGCCGAGCTCGACACGTCCGACTTCACCGCCGTTGAGGCGAACAACAACGAGGTGGTCGCGCCCCGGAACTTCGCCTTCGACGAATCGGGCAAGGCCATCAGCATCAACACCGCCGGCTTCGCCGAAGGAGCGGCGGCTGGAACGACGTACGACGGCGCGACTCCACTGCTGCGTGCCCTGACGCCGGTGACTCCAGGCGCGCACTCGGTCTTCCTCTCCGTCTTCGACCAAGGCGATTCCATCCTCGACTCGGCAGTCTTCATCGACAACGTTCGCGTCTTCACCGTGCCCGCGGCGTCATGTCAGAGCGGCGCGACCGACGACCTCACCCCACCGGACACGACGATCACGGCTGGGCCCTCGGGCACGACCGCCGACAGCACGCCGACGTTCTCGTTCACCGCTACCGAGGCGGGCTCGACGTTCCAGTGTCGTGTCGACGGCGGCGCCTGGAGCTCGTGCACCTCACCGCACACCACCGCCTCGTTGACCAACGGGGCGCACACCTTCGAGGTGCGGGCCATCGACGGTGCGGGCAATGTGGATGCGTCACCGGCCAGCCGGGCCTTCACCGTGGAGACGACCCCACCGGACACGACCCCACCGGACACGACGATCACGGCTGGGCCTCGGGCACAACCGCCGACAGCACGCCGACGTTCTCGTTCACCGCTACCGAGGCGGGCTCGACGTTCCAGTGTCGTGTCGACGGCGGCGCCTGGAGTCGTGCACCTCACCGCACACCACCGCCTCGTTGACCAACGGTGCGCACACCTTCGAGGTGCGGGCGATCGACGGTGCGGGCAATGTGGATGCGTCACCGGCCAGCCGGGCCTTCACCGTGGAGACGACCCCACCGGACACGACGATCACGGCTGGGCCTCGGGCACGACCGCCGACAGCACGCCGACGTTCTCGTTCACCGCTACCGAGGCGGGCTCGACGTTCCAGTGTCGTGTCGACGGCGGCGCCTGGAGCTCGTGCACCTCACCGCACACCACCGCCTCGTTGACCAACGGTGCGCACACCTTCGAGGTGCGGGCCATCGACGGTGCGGGGAATGTGGATGCGTCACCGGCCAGCCGGGCCTTCACCGTGGAGACGACCCCACCACCGCCATCACCGCCGTCGACGCCACTGCCGAGGTGCGTCGGGGCAACGCGACAATCGTAGGGACACCCGAGAACGACGAGATCGAGGGCACGGCTGGCAACGACGTCATCGTGGGTCTGGGTGGCTCGGACAACATCTCCGGTGGCGGAGGGAATGATGTCATCTGCGGCGGCGAAGGCAACGACAAGCTCGCCGGCGGCGGAGGCAAGGACAAACTGCATGGTACGGTCGGGGGCACAACCGTCGGCGCGGTGGTGCCGACGAACTGTACGGCGGCGACGCCGACGACCGGCTGCTCGGCAATGGAGGGAACGACGGCCTTCTAGGCGGGCTCGGGGACGATCGACATGGCGCCGCAGGCAAGGACAAGCCGTCGGTGCCGGCGGTGACGACGAACTGGACGCGGAGGCGGAGACGACACGCTGTCTGGAGACGCAGGGAAGACACTCGATGGTGGACCCGGACGCGACAGGGGAGACGGTGGAGGCGGCGCAGACGTCGTCGTACGCTGCGAAACCTGAACTCTTGGGAAGTGATCCGTCGTCCTTCATGCCGGCCGCTGACCCGACAGAGACCCGCGCTGTTACCGGAGGCAACAAGCGCGTTGTGCATGTGCGTAGTAACTACCTGAGCGTGTTGGCCGGGGCTCGAGCGCATCCCCCTGATGGGGTTTGACGGGCTTGGTGTCCCAGACCACTCATCAGGAGGATGCAATGTCCAACGGTAGCCGTCGGCTCTCTCGTGGAGACCGCCGCCGCAACGACAGGCTTGCGGAGTTGCGGGCTGTCGTCACCCGCGAGACCGCAGTGCTCGCGTTCGACCTCGCCGCTGACAAGCAGGTGTGCGCGCTGACCGACCAGGATTCGCGGGTGCTGGCCCGCCGCACGGTGAAGGCCAAGGCCTGGCAGCTGGCCGAGGCCGTCTCGTGGGGGCTGGCCCAGGCCACGGCGGCGGGGTTCTCCTCGGTCGTGGTCGCCTGCGAGCCGACCGGGCACCGCTGGCGGGTGTTGGACCAGATCGCCGCGGGACTGAGCGTCAGGCTGGTCTGTGTGCAGCCTTTGCTGGTGCACCGGGCTCGGGAGAGCGAGGACTTCACCCACAACAAGAGCGACGAGACCGACGCGATGATCATCGCCCGGCTGGTCACCGAGCTGCGCTGCTACCTGCCCGAGCGGGCCGGCCCGGTGTGGGCGCGGCTGCGGCACCTCGGCGCCCGCCGGGCCGCCCTGGTTACCGATGCCACGGCCGCCCGTCAGCAGGTCGCTGACCTGCTCGAGTGCGCCTGGCCGGCGGCGCTGGAAGCCGCCGGCAAGCCGATGAAGTCGAAGAGCTGGCTGGCCGCGATGACGGTGGTCTTGGACCGGGTCGGCGCCAGCGGCGACTTGAGCGTGGTCCGCCGTTGGGGCTGGGCCCGGTTCGCCGCGGCGGTGCGCCGTGAGGTCTCCCGCCACGGTGCGACCCGCTGGTACGCCAAGATCGTGCGGGCCGTCTTCGACGCCGCAACCGACCCGGCCCGGGTCGCGGCTGGTGTGGCCGACCAGCGGGCCGGCGCGCTGGAGCGGACCCGGTTCGCGCTGGCCGACCTGGCCCACGCCCGCGCCGAGATCGCCGTCGTCGAGACCCGCATGGTTGCGGTCCTCGACGAGCTCGGCCTGACCAGCCTGGCGACCAGCATCCCCGGGCTGTCCGCGGTCGGCGCCGCCGCCATCCTCGCCGAGACCGGCGACCCGGCCCGGTTCACCAGCGCCCGGGCGCTGGTCAAGCACGCCGGGCTGTGCCCCCGCGACAACGCCTCAGGCACCTACCAGGGCAAGACCGGGATCAGCGGACGAGGCCGCCCCCAGCTCCGCCTCGCGGCGTGGCGAGCGGTGTGGGCCGCGTTGCGGAACAACCCCGTGCTCGCCGCCCGGTACGCGCACCTGACCGGCCGCGCCGACAACAAGCTCACCCCCACCCAGGCCCGGGTCGCGGTCGCCGGCAGCCTGCTGCGTCAGCTCCACGCCGTCCTGACCACCGGCACGCCCTGGGACCCCGCCATCGCCAGCGGCTGCCTCGACGGGCCAGCGAAGGGAGCCGCCGCTGCCGCATAACCCAAGGCGCCGTAGCTGACCGGACGGGGCGAGCCCGCCTGCGCGTCGGGATCACATCCCGCAAGAGACCATGGGCAGCCCCGCCCGTCTCCACCAAAGCCCGGATGAAGGCTGTCGGGAACAACCCGCTTGCCCGCTACGTAGGGCAGGAGACGGGCGCGAGGCCCCCTCCCACGCCAACGACGCCACCCCGCACACCAAACCAGCCCGCCGGCGAACCCGGCGAGCCGACCTCCCCTGCACAAATCAACAAAACCAAGCCCCTTGACTTCGTCCCCATAGGCTGGTCTCTTCGCCGCCTGTCTGGACGCACTCATCTGCCGATGCGCGGTCACCGCCCCTGTCGGGCGTTGGCTCGCGACGGTGCTGCCTACCGGACCTCGTCCACGATGTCCAATGCCAAGTTGCCCCATCTGCGGTATTGCCTGCCCACCTTGCCGGGTCGACGGTGGTTCGTAGCTGCATCTCAGGACTGGAGTGGGCGGCTCGGCGCTCCGAATGAGGAGTCATGCGCACACGAATCTCGCTCAGCCTGTCCGCAAGGATCGTGGGCGTGCCAGCCGTTCTCTTCATGATCCCTGCTGGCCCAGGTGCGCCGTGCCCTTATCAGCGGCGGGCGCTTCGACTACGACTCCGCGGGAGACCCGGACGGCATCAAGGAGCCGTTACTCAATGTCGTGGGATTCTGACGGACCGCCACGAGCCGACCAACGCAGAGCCTCTCGGAAGGGGGTGAAGCCCGACAAGACTGCCGCCGCATTTCACCCGCGCGGCAACCGTGACAAGTCTTCATCCCCGTCCGCCGCACTCGCGCAATCCCGCGTTCGATGACCCGACAAGGAGCATGAGCATGCGTATTCCCACACTGGCCGCAGCCGCCACGATCCTAGGAGCCGCATCCCTGGTTGGCGTTTCGCCGGCCGTCGCTGCGCCAGGCTCGAACTGTCCGCGCGGTTTCACCATCGCATCTGCCGAAGAGGTGCTCGGGACGGACTACACCGGGGTGGTCGACCAGGTGAACCACGACGGCTTGGTGTGCATCAGGATACTCAAGAGTGGCATTGGCATCTTTATCGACAACACCGCCCCCTGATCGCTTGTGCCTCTCGCGCGACCGGGATCGCCCACGTGGAGCGATAGGACGCACGCATCTGCTGCAGTCAGCGCGTTCACTGGTGCGTCATATCGCCGCCTGCGGACGCGGCCGCGAAGATAGTTCGGGTTGTAGCGTAACGCGGTTCGGAGCGTGGCGGCGGGCGGCCTGCGACCCTCCACGCCGCCCCGAGGTGTGTCCATCTGCGAACGTCCTACTTCTCACACGTCTGCCTCCCGTAGCCCATACTGACGGCCGCCAATGACCCCGGCGACCCCGACAGATGCGGCCCCGCATTTCGAGTTCTGCCTGTGCGGACCTCGACCGTGGCAAGGGTCCCAGACCTTGCGCCCGAGCAATTGCTGTCGAGGAGTCACCCCATTTAGGGGAGACATGTCGCAGCGGGCCTCGCCGTGCCGAGCGCGGCGTACCGTGGATCCCGGACTGATGGGGAGGAGAAGTGCGTCAGGACCGGCGCCGCATCAGACTCAGGCCGCATCCTTGGCTCGGAGCCATCGCGGTCGTGGTTGCTGTGCTCACGATGACCATGACCTTCTCCTGGCTGAGCCTCGAGAAGCAGCGGTCCCCCCAGGCCCCGGACAGCGAGACGGTGGCGATCGATCCCAGCACGGCTCCGCCCGCCACCCTCGACACGGAGTCACTACAAGCCGCCATCGACACGGCCGTCGAGGAATGCCGAACGGTCTGGGAAGCACAGGAGCAGCCCCTGCAGGCTGCCGCTATCTCCCTCGCGCAGTGGCAGGTGCATGTCGACGCGATGAACCAGCTGGTCGCCGGGGAGATCACCTTCGCCCAGGCGACGGCGTTCTGGGAACAGACTCGGAGCCAGGCTGCCGACAACGTCACGGCGTTCACCGAGTCCGACAGCGATTACGTCGCCAGCGACCCCTCATGTCCGACGCCGGTCATGCCCGACGGCGTCGTCGTGGACACCGAGGCCCTCGCTGCGTGTGAAGACGGCATCGAGGCGAGGGACGAGGCGCTGGATGCCGCAAGGGTGTCGATCCGAACCTGGGACCACCACGTGATGGACATGGACCTGCTCCGCGCCGGCAAGCTGTCGCCCGAGCTCGCCCTCGAGCTGTGGCGGAGGTACTGGAGGCAGGGTGTCGATGAGCTGGCCGCCTATCGCGAGCAGCTCGGGCGGGCCGAGCAGGAGTCCTGTGCCGGAGCGTGAGCCCGCTCGCAGATCCCTCGCCGCGCGGTCCTATTCGCCATCCGGTGGCTCACTCATGGCCGGGGTAGTTGTGCCGAGCCACGGGCGGTAGCGGTGATCTCGGCCAACGTGACCGAGACCGCCTTGACGCCTGCGGCTTCGTGGTCGAACGAGTTCTGTCGCACGGTCGCGGCGTACTCATCTGCTTGCTGTCGCAACTCGAAAACGACGTAACTGTGCCCGACCGTGCCCCTCTTGCTCTCTGACCAGTAGCCGGCGACGAATCCCGGACGAAGCGCAACGCGCGCCGCGATGTCCTCGACGCCGCGGTCGCGGGTCGAGGCGACCGCGGGGTCCAGGTTGAACAGTCCAACCACCGCAAACATTCGGCCCGCCATTCACTGTGGGGAGGGACGCGCGGCCCGCCCCCGCCCTCGTCGGTGGGCAGGGTGGGCCGTGCTTTCCTCGCGGTCCCCCCGGAACGAGAGACACGCTGCAGGTACCCGGGACCGCCCTGCGCCACGCGTGACTCAGCCAAGCCATTGGTCCGGACTCGATCCGCCCGCAGGGCGCCCTTGTCCTAGTAAGCACGTGTAGTGCCCACCGCGTCGCTTCGTCGTTGACCCCCTCGGGTGGAAGGTTTGAGCATGACGTTGAGGCGCATCCGGCTCGGACCAGGGTGTCTCGGCCAGCAACGTCGCCACGAACGCGGCCGGCAAGATGACGTCGACGGTTGCCGGTAAGACGTCGGACGGCGGCAAGCTTAGTGGCACCTTCACGCCGCTGAAGTTCAAGGCGAAGGAAGGCGTCACCAAGGTCAAGGGTGTGCTGGACGGCGTCATCACCCACGCTGACGGGTCAGAGTCCACGTTCACCGCGATCCCGCAGCCTTGAGGTCAAGAAGATCAACGGGAAGAAGCTGTCTAGTCTCGCGATGCGCTCCGAGGCCGTCGCAGCCTGCGACATCCTGAACCTGATGCTCTGACCGCTTGACCTCAACGTTCTGGGTCTAACGGTCCGCCTCAGCCACGTCGTGCTCGACATCATCGCCGTACCGGGCCCGGGTCAGCTGCTGGAGAACTTGCCGTGCACGGTCGTTGGGCTCCTCGACGGCACCCCGCTCGCAGGTCTGCTCGGTCAGTTGGTCGGCCTCTGAATCAGATTCTCGACCAGCTGGGCCTAGGTATCTGAACCCATGAACGCAGCATGCATGAGCTGGTGATGCGCCAGCCCCGCGCGGGACTGATCGTTACGTCGGACCCCGGTGCACTAGCCCCGGGGTCCGATCCAGTTGGACCCGAAGGAGCAGTAATCGCTCTACCGTCCCGGGCCCACCGAGCGAGGAAGCGTGGCTATCAGGGCCGTGCGGGAGTGGGCGGGCGCTGCCGGAGGGCGGGGTCGATGAGGCGCCCCGTGTCCGGCTCGAAGCCGTGTTGCACGGCCCAGAGCACCGCCTGCGAGCGACTTTCGACGCCGATCTTTCGGTAGGCGGAGCGGATGTAGGTCTTGACCGAGTTGATGCCGACGAACGCGCGCTGAGCGATCTCCTTGTTGTTCAGTCCGTGGGCGATCAGCGCCAGGACCTCTGCCTCGCGCGGGGAGAGACCCACTGACCGACCGGGCCAGTCGCCTGCGCCGTCGACACTCGTCTCGTGACTTCCGGTCATGATGACGGTTTCGCCGTCCATGATCCGTTCGAGCGCCGCGACGATCGCGGGGCCGGTGAGCACCTTCGACAAGTAGCCGCTGGCACCCTCAGCAATGGCGCGCTTCACCAGCGACGGCTTGAGGTTCCAACTGTAGATGACCACCTTGGCGCCGCTGTCGCGGACGTAGTCCTTCAAGTCGAGGCCGTCGCCGGTGACTTGACCGAACGTGTCATAGAGGACGATGTCGACATCGGTGACCACGGGGAGCGACGCTCCGGTCTCGACCACCTCGATGCGCTCTTCGGCGAGGACTTGGCGACTCCGGCAACGACGATGGCGTAGTCGTCCACGATCGCCAACCGGATCGGTCGCTTCACCGTGGCCCCATGGCTGCACCCTAGCCCTGCTCGGTCCTGGCGGCGTTCGATCGCCGGAGGGTGAACCAGACGGTCTTCCCAGTTTCACGAGGCGACACTCCCCTAGAGCGAGAAAGACCATCCCCTAGGCGCAGCGCACGTCCGCCGGATGCTGTGCGATCCATCTCGAGCGGCACGGGTAGGCGGGGCGATTGGTCCCCGAGTGGGTCAACAGAACGTACAAGGGGCTGCCGGCGCCCGGTGGGACACGCGCGACCTGCGCGCCCGCACCGGGCGGTCGACGATGGATCAGCGGGTGCTGCCGGGCTTGGTCGACTTCGTGCCCGGATCGATGGTCGCCGAGGCCTCCATCCGCTCAAGTCGCCGGGCCGCAGCGTCGCGACCCCCCAAGCCGAAGGCTAGGGCCGCTGCCGCGGCACCGCCGACGACCAGTGCACCAAAAGCCAACTCGATGATCGAGTCCGCGATGCCCATGTAGGACAGGCCCATCGCCACGAAGAGCACTAGGGTGGCGTAGCGGACGATGGTGCTCCCGGTGCCGCTCGCCATGTTGGCCAGCAGGTTGGCGATGAAGAACCCCACCGCGATGATCGCGCCACCGAACAGCACCCGGCCACCCAACGCGAGGACCTCGCTGAGGAACTCGGTGATCTGGGGGAAGTTCAGCAACTGTGCGGCCATCACCGCGAAGAAGAGCACAATCGCAATCTCGACGACCATGGCGATGATCGGCGTGGCGCGCCGGCCTTCAGGCAGTACGTCCACGGACGCGAGGGCGCGATCGGTGCCAAGGCCTTCGAGGATCTGCTGCAGGATGTCGCCGGCGAACCGGGCGATCATCACCCCGAGGCCCAGGATCAGGGCCGCAGCGATAACAACGGGGATGGCGTCGAAGATCGTGGTGAGCATCTGCTCGGCCGGGTCGGAGATCGACGCGATCCCCAGGATCTGCAGCGCAGCGATCGCCACCACGATCATGATCAGCGCGTAGACAACCGTGGCGACCGTCTTGGGCAGAGCCTGCAGAGCCGGGGAGCGCTGGTCGTCGTTGTCCGAGGTCGTGGTCGTGGACGTGTCCGCATGACGTGCCCCGGAATATTCCTCCGTGGCGGCACGGGAACCGGCGCTGGTCCCGGTCTCGGCGCTCACCCTGGAACTGGCCGAGGTGAACCACCGCTCAAGAGGCAACGCCCCGAGCGCGGTCTCGATCAACTGCCGCACCACCTTGGCCAGCAGCACGCCGATGATGAAGACGAACACCGCACCGATCAAGTTGGGCAGATACTCCATGATCCCGGTAAGCAGGGACTGGATGGGGGTCAGCACCTGGTCGAGACCGAACACCTGGAGGATGGCCACCAGGCCGAACAGCCAGACCAGCAAGGCGGCGACCGAGCCAAGAGCGGATCCCACGTTGTCCCCGTCGCCGCCGGAGCGTTGCAGCGCCGGGACGCGGTTGGTGAGCTTGGCGAAAAGCCAGCGAACCAGCCTAGCCACGATCCAGGTGATGACGAGGATCAGCAGAGTCAGGGCGGCTTTCTGGGCTATTCCAGACCAGTCGATGTCGTTCCAGACATCTCCACGGTGTCCATGTGGCGCCTCTCTACTGGCAAGCACGTCTGCGCAAATGCGCCACGGCGAAGCGCCCTCTCACGCCCGAGCACGCCGATCTCTTCGACTGCGCCGCCCGCCTTGTCGCACAACGCACGGGCCGGACACGTCGGCTAGGTACCCGCCGGAACCTCACCTCAGTCTCCGCAGGCAGAACGAGGTAGGCCAGCTGCGCGTGGCCGAGTCCGGCCACGGCTCACCGGCGACGTATCGTCGCCGGGACGCTGACGCCCGACAAATCGTTCGTCCGGGAGACGGAGCGCCTCGGTAGCCTGTCCAGAGGGTCGCTGGAGACGAAGGATGTGATGCATGGGGGTCGAGCCCGGGGATGACTGGCGCCGCGGTGTTGTCGTAAACCGGCCGCCGCCGACGTCGCCTCCGACATTCGAACTTGCACCGGATGTGGTCTCCAGCACACCGGTCTGGCCGGTCCGGGAGATCGTCGACGGCGTCTTCTTCGTGATCGGCACCGTGCTGGTGATGTGGCTGGGGTGGATCGTGGTCTCCGTCGGCCTCGACGGATGGTTTGTGATCGGCTCGGTCTTCCTCTTCTGGGTGTTGCTGGCATACGTGGGGCTGCCCCGCCTGCAGGAGGTGTTGTCGAGGGTCTACGTGCCCGACTACTTCATTGGGCGCTCCCTCACCGACGTCGGCGTGCTCGGCGACCCGATCAACCTGGCCCTGGACGGCAGTGAGGCGGACATCCATGCCGCCATGGGCCGAGCCGGTTGGATCCGAGCCGAGGAGCTCACGGTCCGCTCTTCCTGGAGAATCGTGGTCTCGTCGGTGCTACGCCGGCCTTACCCTCAGGCCCCGGTCTCCTCACTGTTCCTCTTCGGGCAGCGGCAGGCTTTCGCCTACCAGCAGGAGGTGGACGGCAATCCGTCCCAACGCCACCACGTGCGCTTCTGGCCGGTCCCGAACGGCTGGAAGCTTCCCGGTGGGTTCCAGGTGCAGTGGCTGGCCGCTGCCACGTACGACAGAGCCGTCGGCATCTCCTTGTTCACCCTTCAGGTGACACACCGGGTAGACGCCGACATCGACATCGAGCGTGACTACGTCGTTGACACAGTCCGGTACGTCGCTCCAGAAGCCCGGCTGCGCGTCATCGAGGACTACTCCAGCGCGTTCACCACGCGCAACGGTGGTGGCGACATCGTGCGAACCGACGGGAGCCTGCCGATCCTCGACCTGACGAACGTGCAGGCGCCTGAGCCGGACCAGGTGCAGCCGCCGACGGACTCGTTGTCGTGGGCGGGGTCCCATCGAGTACCCCCACCGAGCCTCCTCGCCGCGGCCGTGATGAGCATGGCCAAGGCTGCGGTCACCTTGGCGACCGTGCTTGTCGCTGTCTTCCGGGGGGACCCCCACACGGCCATCGCGTCGACTCTCGAGCTCACTGTGATGGGCAGCGGTGCGCTGTGCCTCGTTGCTCTATGGGTGCTCATGCTCGCTCACCATGCCTGGGCGCGAATCGCCCTCATGGTCGTGTGCACCGCGGAGGCGGTCACGCAGCTGGCCGACCTTGGCGCCGCCGCCGAGGTCCACTTCGTGGTCTTGATGAGCACCGCCATCACCGTCCTCATCCTCATCGCCGTGAGCTCGGACGAGGCCCGACGCTGGGTAAGGCTCGATCAGGGAGCCTGAACCGAAACGCCGCAGTCACCCCGGGAAGCTGCCCTCGACCAAGGTGGTCGAACGCCGCACCGGCGACTGACGGTCAGAGGAGCCTGAACATGCCAGGGCATATGACTCACCTCGCTGGAAGGCTCACCTTGCTGAAAAGGCAACGCCCATGCGGATGACGAAACGTCCGCAGAGCACCCCCTGTGACGCGTAGAAACCGCCCACGGGTCTCGGGAATCCGTGGGCGGCCGTCCTCAGGGTAGCTGACGAACCGTTGCCCCTGTGGGGTGTACCGGCTCTCGAACAGGCGCGCGATGGTTGAGATGCCGGGGGCAAGGCTGGGGATGACGGGGGACTTCGGATCACCCGGACTCCATGTCCTTCGGCGCGGCGCTCTCGGGTATCGGTAGCCGGGGGCGCCGTCCCTCGCCGTGGGGTGAGGCAACACCACCCCGCCACGGCCGCTCTAGGCACTGAGTGGAAGTGCCCCGAGCCGTCGTCGTCGCGGAGCCACTGACGCAACTCGCCGACGCGCCATGTTCCGATCAAGCCTCCGTCGGGCGGGTCGAACAGCACCATGACGTCGGGCCGTTCGTCGGCACGGCATACGCGGTGGCTAGGCATGCGGTGACGCTACGTCGACTGGGTACGGGAGGGTCCAGTCCCACACGACGGGGAGCCACGATGATGATGGGCAAGCCGTACGACGAGACCGAGGCCAGCAAAGACGGGGCGCCAGGTCTTGAATCCACTCAATCCGATGGTGACGGCAGCACGTTCGAGCCCGAGGAGGATGCTGACGCTCTCGAACCGTCCGACTAGGCAACGCGATCACCTGTCCCGGCTGATTGCCGGCGGACGCGGGTCAGTCGTCGCGATGGGCAGCCGGGCCGCAGGGTCGCCCACCCAGGAGGGCCTCCATCATGGAACGGACCTGAGCGACCGGAGCAACCAAGCCATCCGTTGAGGCCAACTGCTCCATGAGCGCGGTTAGGCCGTCCTCCCCCCGGGCGGGGGTCTGGTGCTGGGCGGCGGCCTCGACGAGCCGTTCGGCGAGGACGCGGACCTTGATGTTGTGATGTTGTGAGTAGCGACTCAGCACCGCGAAGGCACAGTCAGCGTCTACCGCGAGCAGCTGCATCAGAATGCCCTTGGCCTGTTCGATGGCTGAACGGCTCTCCCGGAAGAGGGCGACCTCCGCCGCCATGTCGTGGAGATCTGAGGACTCCTCGGTCGTCACCCGGTCACCCCCCTCGTCGGTTCTGACGCCGCTTTACGCAGAACGTAGAGCCCAGGGGTGGGTGAGTGATTCACCCCGATGGGTAATTGAACGGCGACGGCGGGGCGGCGCAAGTCGGCCACCACCGGCCGGCCGAACAGCGCTGCTTGATGCGTCGGCAATGAGGCCGGGCAATCGGGGTACCAACGTCGCAGTCGTCATGCCCCCTTCGGCTCGAGACCGGGGATTGACGGCGAGGCCCGCCGTGGTCAAAACGGCGGCTGCGGCGGGTCGCCCTCCTCGACCAGGGAGCCTCACACGTCGTAAGTTCCGAGGGCACCGTGAGCCTGCTGTTCACTGACATTGAGGGTTCGAGCGAGGTCGCTCGGCGCGTCGGCCAGGACCAGTTCGCGACATTGCTCGCATCGCATCACCGACTCATCCGGGCAGCAGTGGCTACCTCTGGAGGTCACGAGATCGACACAGCAGGTGACGGCTTCGTCGCTGCGTTTGAGAGCGCCAGGGCTGCTGTCGCCGCCGCGCATGCCGCCCAGAAGGCGTTCTCGTCTTTCGTTTGGCCGCCTGCGGGCAGCCTGTCGGGCGCGTCGGCCCGCCGGAGCCAGCTCAGGTCCGCTCGAGCCGCCGCGCGAGGTACGGCGCGGTCGCGCTGCCCGTCGGCCTTCGCGATGTCGGCCGGCGTGCCGGTCGCGACGACCCGACCGCCGGCGTCTCCTCCGCCCGGGCCGAGGTCGATGACCCAGTCGGCGGTGGCGATCGCGTCGAGGTCGTGCTCGACGAGGACCACGGTGTTGCCGGCGTCGACGAGCCGGTGCAGCTGGCGCAGCAGGAGCGCGGTGTCCGCGGGGTGCAGTCCCGAGGTCGGCTCGTCGAGCAGGTAGAGCGCGTGGCCGCGGTGCGCCCGCTGGAGCTCGGTGGCGAGCTTGATGCGTTGCGCCTCACCGCCGCTGAGCTCGGTCGCCGGCTGTCCCAGCCGCAGGTAGCCCAGCCCCACCTCGCGCAGCGTCTGGAGGCTGCGTGCGGCGGCCGGCACGTCGGCGAGGAACGTCGCGGCGTCGTCGACGGACAGGGCGAGGACCTCCGCGATGTTCTTGTCGCGGTAGGTGATCTCGAGCGTCTCGGCGTTGTACGCGATCGCCGTGGCACGTCGGGCAGGGTGCGTAGGTGCCGGGCAGGAAGAGCAGCTCGACGGAGACGAATCCCTCGCCCTGACAGGTCTCGCAGCGGCCCTCGGGGACGTTGAAGGAGAAGCGGCCCGCGCCGTAGCCGCGGGCCCGCGCCTCGTCCGTGGCGGCGTACAGCTTGCGCACGGCGTCGAACATCCCCGTGTAGGTCGCGAGGTTGGACCGCGGCGTCCGGCCGATCGGGCGCTGGTCGACGAGCACCAGCCGGTCGAACGACTCGAGGGCGGTCGGGTCCTCGGCGAGCACCTGGCTGACCAGGGTCGACTTGCCGGAGCCGGACACCCCGGTGACGGCGGTCAGCACGCAGAGCGGGATGTCGACGGACAGGTCGCGCAGGTTGTGGCGGCGACACCCCGGCCAGCCGCAGCCAGCCCTGCGGGGCACGCACGTCGTGCTCCAGCCGCTCGGCGCGACCGAACAGGTAGGCGCTGGTGGCCGACTCGGCGACGTCCTCGAGACCCGCTACCGGGCCGCTGTAGAGCACGCGGCCCCCGGCCTCGCCCGCACCCGGGCCGATGTCGACGACCCAGTCCGCACGCCGTACGACGTCGAGGTCGTGCTCCACGACGAACAGCGAGTTGCCGGACGCCTTCAGGCGGTCCAGGACGTCGAGCAGCGGCTCCGCGTCGGCCGGGTGCAGGCCGGCGGAGGGCTCGTCCAGGACGTAGACGACCCCGAACAGCCCGGAGCGCAGCTGGGTGGCGATCCGCAGGCGCTGCGCCTCACCGGGCGACAGGGTCGTCGAGCTCCGCCCGAGGCTGAGGTAGCCCAGGCCCAGGTCGAGGAGCACCTCGATGCGGGCGACCAGGTCGGCGCAGATCCGCACCGCGACCTCGTTGGTCTCCTCGGGCAGCTCGGCGACCGGCCGCAGCAGCGCGACCAGCTCGGTGAACGGCAGGTCGTTGACCTCGGCGATCGAGCGCCCGAGGAAGGTCACCGCGAGGGCCTCCGGCCGCAGTCCGCTGCCCTGGCAGTCGGGGCAGGGCGCGTCCTCGACGAACCGCAGGGCCCGCTCGCGCATCCGCTCGCTCTTGGAGTCGGCCAGGACGTGCATGACGTGCTTGCGCGCGCTCCAGAACTTCCCGTAGTAGCCGTAGTCGATGCGATCGCGTTCGGGCTCGATGAGCACCGACGGCTGCTCGTCGGTGAAGAGCAGCCAGTCGCGGTCCTTCTTCCTGCAGCCTGCGCCACGGCCTGTCGATGTCGATGCCGAGACCGGTGACGATGCTGCGCAGGTTGGCGCCCTGCCAGGCACCGGGCCAGGCGGCGATCGCGCCCTCGCGGATGCTCAGCGACGGGTCGGGGACGAGCAGCTCCTCGGTGACGTCGTGCACGACACCCAGACCGTGGCAGCGCGGGCACGCGCCCGCCGCGGTGTTGGGCGAGAACGCCTCGGCCGGGAGGTGGTCGGCCCCGGCGGGGTAGTCGCCCGCTCGCGAGTAGAGGATCCGCAGCAGGTTGGACAGCGTGGTGAGGGTGCCGACCGACGAGCGGGACGTGGCCGCGCCGCGACGCTGCTGCAGCGCCACCGCCGGCGGCAGCCCGGTGATCTCCTGGACGTGCGGAGCACCGACCTGCTGCAGCAGCCGGCGCGCGTAGGGCGCCACCGACTCGAAGTAGCGACGCTGCGCCTCGGCGTACAGCGTGCCGAACGCCAGCGACGACTTCCCCGAGCCGGAGATCCCGGTGAACGCCACCATGGCGTTCGCGGGGGATGTCGACGTCGACGTTGCGGAGGTTGTGCTCGTTGGCGCCGCGGACGCGCACGAAGCCGTCGGTCGCGTCGGTGGTCACGCGCCCCTGTACCCAGTCCGAGCGCGACGCACGTGGTCGGTCTCGCGCGCTTGAGCCGCGAGAAGTCGGCGACGATCCGCGTCGACTTCGGGCGCCGGCGCGGGACTGGGGCTCACCCCGTGCTGCTGCCGGTGGGCGACGACTTGGCGCAAGCGCGGCGGCTGTGAAGGAGGTTGGGGCAACGCCGTCTCATCCCGGTGTCGCCCCAGTGTTGCCCAACGAGTCTGGGGCTGCGAACGAAGAAGGGGCCCTGCCCAGCGTTCCCACTGGTCAGGGCCCCTCGCGTGCGCGTACCCCCGACCGGATTCGAACCGGCGCTACCGCCTTGAGAGGGCGGCGTGCTAGGCCGCTACACAACGGGGGCTTGCAACAGCGCGAGACTTTATCGGCCCTGCGCACGTCGTACAAAATCCCGGCTCTCCTCCGAGGAGGACCGCCGGGATCGACGAGCTGGGGTACTAGGACTCGAACCTAGACTAACTGGACCAGAACCAGTCGTGCTGCCAATTACACCATACCCCAAGGGGGCATCCAGACCCGTGGCACCGACGGTCGAAAACCCGGTGGAACAAGGGTTCTGACGACCGGCGGAACCTCACGCCTGAGCCGAGGGGACACGATACACAGGCCGCCGGGAGGCGGCCAAAACGGCTGGGTCGGCGGTGGCCGAGAGGCCCATGGCGCGGGCGACGACGACGGCCAGCCCGAGATAGACCACCGACTGGGTGAGCGTGACGGGGATGCTCCACCAGGTGCCGCCGGTGGGGTTGAGCGTGCTGGCCATGTCGCTGTAGGCCAGGGCGAGCCCGAAGGCCAGGAAGTTGTTGAGCACGTGCATGGCGATGCCTGCCTCGAGACCGCCGGTGAGGACCACGAGGACGCCGGCCACCAGGCCGAACGCGAAGCGGTCGAAGAAGATCGGCACGCTCTGGCCCAGGCCGTGCGCGAGCGCGAAGAGGACCGCCGGGATGACGATGGCGAGCGCGCGCCCGACCGTCGGCCCCAGCCGGCCGAACATCCCGCCGAACGCCTGGGTGAGGTAGCCGCGGAAGAAGTACTCCTCCCCCGCCGCCTGGAGAGGGGTGAGGAACAGCACGACGAGCAGGAAGTCGCGCGTGGTGCGCGTGAAGTCGTTGAGCTCACCGGACAGCTCGGTGCCGGTGCCCTGCTGCTCGGGCAGCACCAGCGAGACGAGCACGGTGGCCACCAGGGCGACCGTCGAGAGCAGCAGGCAGACCCCGAAGTACGCCCACCTGATCCGCGGCCGCACCGAGGCCAGCCAGCGCGGCTTGAGTCCGTGGAGGAACCGCGAGAGGAACCAGGTGACCGGGATCGCGCTGGCCAGGGTGAGGTTGAGGTACGCCAGGCCGGCGGGTGTCGGGTCGGAGAGGTCGACCAGCCCTTCCAGGCTCTCCTGGAAGGGCGCCCCGGAGAGCAGGTAGTAGGCCACGAACGGCACGAGCATGCCGACCGGGACGGCGACGAACACGACGGCGATGAGCACCAGGACGCCGACCAGGGGCCGCCAGAGGCCGGGATCGCCCGCCTCGTGGAGCTCGTGGTAGGCGAGCCGCCGTCCGTCGCTCATCCGGCCGTCAGCCTGCGACCGCGGCGAGCCGCGCCAGGGCCCGGTCACGACCCAGGAGCTCCAGGCTCTCGAACAGCGGCGGGGACACGCGGCGTCCGGTCACGGCGACGCGCACCGGGCCGAAGGCCAACCGGGGCTTGAGACCGAGGCCCTCGACCAGGGCGACCCGCAGCGCCTCGTCGATCGCGCCCGTCGTCCACTCGGGCAACGCCGCGAGGGCGTCGTACGCCGCCTTCACGACCGGGACGCCGTCGTCGCCGACCTCGTCCGTGCGGGCGAAGTCGGCCTCGTCGACCAGGAGGAACGACAGCATGTCGACGGCCTCGGTGAGCTTGTTCATCCGCTCGGCGACCAGCGGCATCGCCGCGTCGAGCACGGTCTGCTGGTCGGCGGTCGGCGGGTCGGCGACCAGGCCGGCCCCGTGGAGGTACGGCAGCACCCGCACGCCCATCTCCTCGACCGACAGCTTGCGCATGTGAGAGGCGTTGATCGCCTCGCACTTCTTGAGGTCGAAGCGTGCGGGGTTCGGGTTGACATCGGCGATGTCGAAGGCCGCCACCATCTCTCCCATGGAGAAGACGTCGCGGTCGGCCGCGATCGCCCAGCCCAGCAGGGCCATGTAGTTGAGCAGGCCCTCGGGCAGGAATCCCTGGTCGCGGTAGGCGAGCGCGTGCGCCTCGGGGTCGCGCTTCGAGAGCTTCTTGTTGCCCTGGCCCATGACGTAGGGAAGGTGGCCGAAGCGCGGAGGGCCGGTGCCGATGCCCGCCTCGGCCAGGGCGGCGTACAGCGGGATCTGACGCGGCGTGCTCGACAGGAGGTCCTCGCCGCGCAGGACGTGGGTGATGCCCATCAGCGCGTCGTCGACGGGGTTGACCAGCGTGTAGAGCGGGTCTCCGTTGGCGCGCGCGAGCGCGAAGTCGGGCACGTGGTCGCTGTGGAACGACACCTGGCCGCGGACCAGGTCGTCGAAGGCGATCTCGCCGTCGGGCATCCGGAACCGGGTGACCGGCGTACGGTCGTCGGCCTCGAAGGCCGCGACCTGCTCGGCCGAGAGCGCACGGCAGTGGCCGTCGTACCCCATGGTCTTGGAGCCGGAGGCCTGCCGGCGCGCCGCGACCTCGTCGGTGGTGCAGTAGCACTCGTAGGTGTGCTGCCCGGCGCGCAGCCTGTCCAGGGCGTCGCGATAGATGTCGCCGCGCTCCGACTGCCGGTACGGCGCGTGGGGGCCGCCCACGTCGGGGCCCTCGTCCCAGTCGAAGCCGAGCCAGCCGAACAGGTCGAAGAGCCCGTCGTAGGACTCCTGGGTGTTGCGCGCGGCGTCGGTGTCCTCGATGCGCAGCACGAAGGTGCCTCCGTGATGACGGGCGAAGGCCCAGTTGAAGAGGGCCGTGCGCACCAACCCGACGTGGGGGCTCCCGGTCGGGGACGGAGCCATCCGGACGCGTACCTGCTCAGTCACGGGACGCGACCCTATTCGTGAGGCTGCCGATGCGGGCAATCGAGACCTCGACCTCGTCACCGACCTCCATCGGCCCGACTCCTGCAGGGGTGCCGGTGAGGATCACGTCTCCCGGCAGCAGCGTCATCACGCTGGTGACGTGGGCGACGAGGGTGGGGATGTCGAAGATCAGGTCCTTGGTCGAGCCGTCCTGCTTCACGTCGCCGTTGAGGAAGGTCTGGACGGCGACGCCGTCGGCGAAGTCCTGCGGGTCGAGGTCGGTCTCGATCCACGGACCCAGGGGACAGAACGAGTCGAAGCCCTTCGCGCGGGTGAACTGCACGTCCTTCTTCTGCAGGTCGCGGGCGGTGACGTCGTTGCCGATCGTGTAGCCGTAGATCACGTCGGTCGCCTGCTCCGGTGGGATGTCGCGACAGATCCGCCCGATCACGACGGCCAGCTCGCCCTCGAAGTGGAGGTTCTGGGTCTGGCGCGGGTAGAAGATCGGGTCGCCGGGGCCGATCACCGAGGTGTTGGGCTTGAGGAACATGAGCGGCTCCTCGGGCACCTCGTTGCCCAGCTCGGCCGCGTGGGCCGCGTAGTTGCGCCCGATGGCGACGACCTTGCTGCGCGGGATGACCGGCGCGAGCAGGCGTACGTCGCTGAGCCGGTGCTCGGTCTGGGTGGGCTTCATCCCGACGTACATCGGGTCTCCGGACAGCTCCACGACGACGGTGTCGTCGGCGGGCTGGCCGAAGGAGTCGACATCTCCGGTCACGACGCCGTACAGGGGCTCCTCACCAGCGGTGAACCTCGCGATGCGCACGGGCCCGAGCCTATCCAGGCGTCGTCTCCCGGCTCGGGTTTCTCGCCTTTGGGATGTGCCAGGGGGTCGTTAAGGCCCCGTAGCGTCGGAGGACAGAGCCCGACCCGGATGGACGACAACCGTGCTGCCCACCCCGGTCCTGAGCCGGCCCGGACCCCTCGAGGGTTCGGGCCGAGCTCTGTCCGGGCCCTACCCTTGGCGGGTGGTGCGGACGACCGGGGTGATGCTTGCGAGGGCGCTGTCCGCAGCCGACTGGCACGTCCGCGCGGCGGCTCACGAGGCACGCGTCGACGCCTTCGTCGCCCCGCACCTGGCCCGTCGCCGCGACGGCGAGGCGCACCCGGTGCACGACTTCCTCTTCACCTACTACTCCCAGCGCCCGGCCCAGCTGCGGCGCTGGCACCCGGGCTTCGGCGTGGCGCTGGCGGACGCCGAGGAGCGTGCGGGCTGGAAGGGGTACGCCGTCACCGGCTCGACCGCCTCGGTGTCGGCCGCCCATCTCCTGGCCCAGAGGTCGTTGGTCGAGTCGACGTCGGCGCTCCTGTCGGCCACCAGCGGACGGCCGGCCAACTTCGGCTGCTTCGGCCTGCACGAGTGGGCGATGGTGCACCGGCTCGGCGAGGACACCACCCGGCACCCCGACTGGCCGCTCCGCCTCGGTCCGGACGGCACCGACCGGGTCGTCGAGTCGCACCGGATCGCCTGCTCCCACTTCGACGCGTTCCGCTTCTTCACCCCGTCGGCCCGGCCGCTGAACGTGCTCCAGCCCGGCCCGGCCGACCGGCCGTCGTACGAGCAGCCGGCCTGCCTGCACGCCAACATGGACCTCTACAAGCACGCCTTCCGCCTGACGCCGCTGGTGCCGTCGGAGCTGGTGGCCGACTGCTTCGAGCTCGCCCGCGACATCCGGGTCGTCGACATGCAGGCCTCGCCCTACGACCTCGCCGACCTGGGCTTCGCCCCGATCCGGATCGAGACCACCGAGGGCAAGCAGGAGTACGCCGCCGCGCAGCGCGCCTTCGCCGGGCGGGCCGCCCCGCTGCGCAATCGGCTGGCCGAGGAGTGCACCCGGCTTCTAGAGTCGATCGGATGACTGCTCCCCTTCCGGCAGAGAACCCGGCCAACGAGCGGGTGCTGGCGGCGTTCTTCCGACCCGACGGGACGCTGCACACCATCCCGACGAAGCGGGCCAAGCGGCTGGTCGTGCTCGACCACCTCGCCCAGGCCTTCGAGCCCGGCCGTCGCTACACCGAGGCGGAGGTCAGCGCGCGGCTGGAGCAGGTGCACCCCGACTACGCGGCCCTGCGGCGCTACCTGGTCGACGACCAGTTCCTCGCGCGCGAGGGCGGCGAGTACTGGCGGGCCGGCGGCAGCGTCGATGCCTGACGCCCCGGTCGTCGATCTGCGCGAGGCGCACGGCGCCCTCGTCGACACCTCGGGATAGTCCCTGACTATCGGACCCTCGTTCCGCGCTCAGAAGGGTCCGTTTGTCAGGGACTACCCCAGGTGGGGAGCGGGGAGGTGGGGAGCGGGGAGGCGGAGGCGGAGGCCGTCGAGGATGAGACCGAGGCCGAGGGCGAAGTCGGACGTGGCGCGCGGCGGGGAGGCCCCGTCGTCCAGCGCGCCGGCGGACCCGGCCTGGAGGTAGGCCTGCTCGTCGGCGGTGTGGCCGAAGACGTAGTGCAGGAGCGTGCGGGCGCCGGCGGACGCGAGCGCCGGGTCGAAGCCGGCGCCGGCCAGGGTCGCCTCCAGGACGGCGCCGGGCCGCTGCGCCCCGAGCCCGAAGGCGTGCACGGTCGCCACCAGCTCGGCGCCGTCGCGGTAGGCCAGCATCGCGTCGCGCAGCTCGCCGCAGACCTGGCGTACGACGTCGTCCCAGGGCGCGTCCGCGGGTGGAGCGGGCCGCGCGCCGAGCACGAGCAGCTCGTCGGCGACCGCCGCCAGCAGGGTCTGCTTGTTGGCGAAGTGGTGGTAGAGCGCGCTCGGCTGCACGCCGAGCTCGGCCCCGAGCCGCCGCATCGAGAGGTCGCCGAGCCCGTAGTCGTCGAGCAGGTCGACGGCGCGGGCCACGATGTCGGCTCGGCGGTAGCGCAACGCCGCGCTCCTCTCCGTGGGAGACGACCGGTCACGTTTGACGGCGGTCGCCGCCGACCCTAACCTGAACGCCGTTCACCTGACCACCGTTCAGGTCCGAGACGTGAGGACGAGCCAAGCGTGAGCAAGACCGACACCACCCCCACCGCGACGACTCCCAAGCGACGCTTCTCCCCCACTGACCTGGCCCTGGTCGCCGCCTTCGCGGCCCTCATCTCGGCCTGCGCCTACATCGGCGCGATCCCCGTCGGCGGCAGCGGCGTCCCGATCACCCTGCAGACCTTCGGCGTGATGCTCGCCGGCTGCCTGCTCGGGCCGGTGCGCGGCTTCCTCAGCGTCTGCCTCTACCTCGCGCTCGGGGCCATCGGCCTGCCGGTGTTCGCCGAGCACTCCTCCGGGCTGGCCGTGCTCACCGGCGTGAGCGCGGGATACCTGTGGTCGTTCCCGATCGCCGCCGCCCTGGGCGGCTACCTCGTCAAGTACGTCGCCGGGCCGGTCGGCAAGACCCGGGCCCTCGTGGTGTTCATGTGCTCGATCACCGCGAGCATCCTGGTGATCCACCCGATGGGCATGGCGGGGTTGATGATCTACCTCGACATCCCGCTGTCCGATGCGTTCGACATCGACAAGATCTTCTGGATCGGCGACGTCCTGAAGACCACGCTGGTCGCGCTGATCGCCGCCGAGGTGCACCGCGCCTTCCCGCGGCTGCTCCACCGCGACCGTGTCGTGACTGGGAAGTAGTTGCCGACACTCGAGCTCGACGGCGCGGGGGTCACCGTCGGCGAGCGCGAGATCCTCGCTCCGACCACCCTGACCCTGACCGAGCGGCGGATCGGCGTGATCGGCGCCAACGGCTCGGGCAAGTCGACGCTGGCGCGGCTGCTCAACGGGCTCGTCGAGCCGACCTCGGGGCGCGTGCTCGTCGACGGGCTCGACGTCGCGCGGGCGGGCGCCGCCGTACGTCGCCTCGTCGCCTTCTGCTTCACCGACCCGGCGGCCCAGCTCGTGATGCCGACCTGCGTCGAGGACGTCGAGCTCAGCCTGCGCCGCCACGAGAAGGACGCCGGGCGACGGCGTACCCGTGCGCTCGAGGTGCTGGAGCGATACGGCCTGACCGAGCATGCCCACGACAGCGTGCACTCGCTGTCCGGGGGGCAGAAGCAGCTGCTCGCGCTGGCCGGGGTGCTCGCCGTCGAGCCGCGCGTGCTCGTCGCCGACGAGCCGACGACGCTGCTCGACCTCGCCAACACGCGCCGCGTGGGCGACCTGCTGTTCGACCTCGAGCAGCAGCTGGTGCTGGTCACCCACGATCTCGACCTGGCCCGGCGCTGCGACCGCGTGCTCGTCGTCGAGGATGCGCGGATCCGCTTCGACGGGAGTGCCGGTGCTGCCGTCGACGACTACCTCGCGTCGGTGACGGCGTGACCCCGCGATGAGCGACGCAGGCGGGAACAACGCCTTCCTGGTCGGCGTCTACGTGCCGCGCGACACCGTGGTGCACCGGCTGTGGCCGGGGGCGAAGCTCCTGGCGCTGGCGGGGTTCAGCCTGACCGTCGTGCTGACCCGCAGCATGCCGGCGTCGTTCGCCTTCCTCGGCGTGGCGGTGCTCGCGGCGGCCCTCGCGCGAGTGCCGCTGCGCGCGCTCGGGAGGGCGACCCGCGCGGTGCTGACGATCGCCGTGGTGGTCTCGGGGTTCCAGTGGTGGTGGTACGGCCGCGACAAGGCGGTCGAGACGTTCGTCGACCTCGTCGCGCTCACGCTGATGGCGGTCGTCGTGTCGAGCTCGACCCCGGTCAACGCGATGCTCGACACGTTCGTCCGCGCGCTGCGGCCCGCGCGGAGGATCGGCGTCGACCCCGAGCGGGTCGCCCTCACGGTCGGACTGGCCATCCAGGCGCTGCCCGGCACCGTGGCGCTGGCACTGGAGACCCGCGACGCGGCCAGGGCACGCGGGTTGGGCAGGCACCCGCGGGCCTACCTCACGCCGTTCGTCATCCGGGTCGTGGCTCGCGCGCACGAGACCGGCGACGCCCTGCACGCGCGCGGGGTCGACGACGACTGACGCCCCGGAGGTCATCCGGTCTAGAAGTCAGGCGACGTCGTCGGCACGGGTGGCTACGGTGTGGCCGAGATGACGCCGACCCCGGGGGACGTCACCGGTCCCCGTCCGTTGCCGCTGCTCGACGCCCGCCCGCCCGAGCGGCGCGACGCCGCGCGCAACCGGGTCGCGCTCCTCGAGGCGGCCGAGCGGCTCATCGAGCACTGCGGGATCGACAAGGTCACCATGGACGCGGTCGCCGAGGCGGCCGGCGTCGGCAAGGGCACGGTCTTCCGCCGCTTCGAGTCCCGCGAGGGGCTGATGGGGGCGCTCCTCAACCACTCCGAGACCGAGTGGCAGGCAGCCGTGATCTCCGGTCCGGCCCCGCTCGGCCCCGGAGCCGAGCCCTGGGAGCGGCTGCTCGCGTTCGGGCGGTCCCGCCTCGAGACCACGCTCAAGCACACCGACCTGATCCGCAATGCCGGCCGTGCCGGCACGCGGTCGTTCGCGGCCTACTCCTTCGCCGCGATGCACCTGCGCTACCTGCTGACCGAGCTCGGCGTCACCGGCGACCTGCCACTGCTCGCCGTCGCGCTGATGGCCCCGCTCGAGGCGCCGATCCTCGACCAGCAGGTGCGCATCGAGGGGCTCGACGTCGATCGGGTGTACGACGGCTGGGCCGACCTGGCCGGGCGGATCGTCGGCGACGTGTCGTGAACGGGAGCTCGTCGGTCGGGTGACGTGCTCCTGGTGCGTGCCTCGGAAGGCCGAGGAGCGAAGGCGGGCCGGAGGCCCGTCGAGTCTTCGAGAACACCGCGAGGCGCGTGCCGGGGGTGCGTCACGCGTTCGAGGAGCTCCCGTTCACGGCACTCAGTCCGTATCCCCCTCCCGGTGGTGCTTCCGCAGCCCGAAGGTGAGCCCGTCGGTCAGCGCACCCCACGACGCCTCGATCACGTTGGCGCCGACGCCGACCGTCACCCAGGTCGACGCGCCGTCGGAGGTCTCGATGAGCACGCGGGTGGTCGCGTCGGTGCCGTGGCCCTGGTCGAGGATCCGGACCTTGTAGTCGATCAGCTCGAACTTCGCGACCTCGGGGTAGGCCTGCTGGATCGCCGTCCGCAGGGCCGCGTCGAGCGCGTTGACCGGTCCGTTGCCCTCCCCGGTGACGACGTAGCGGACGCCGCCCGCGCGCAGCTTGACCGTCGCCTCCGAGACCGCCTCGCCGCCGGGCGTGGAGTCGGTGATGACCCGCCACGACTCGATGTCGAAGAACGCCGGCCGGACGCCCTCGACCTCCTCGATGAGCAACAGCTCGAAGGACGCGTCCGCGGCCTCGAACGTGTGCCCCAGGGCCTCCATCTCCTTCACCCGTGCCGTGACCCGGGTGACCAGGTCGCGGTCGCCGCCGAGGTCGAAGCCCAGCTCCCTGCCCTTGAGCTCGATGGAGGCACGCCCCGCCATGTCGGAGACGAGCAGCCGCATGTCGTTGCCGACGCCCACCGGGTCCATGTGCTGGTAGAGGCTCGGGTCGACCTTGATCGCCGACGCGTGCAGGCCGGCCTTGTGCGCGAAGGCGCTCGTGCCGACGTACGGCTGGCGCGAGGCGGGCGGCACGTTGGTCACCTCGGCGACCGCGTGTGCGATCCGGGTGGCGTCGCGCAGCAGCCCCTCCGGGAGCACCCGCCTGTCCAGCTTGAGCTCGAGGTTGGCGACGACCGAGACGAGGTCGGCGTTGCCGGTGCGCTCGCCGTACCCGTTGATCGTGCCCTGCACGTGCGTCGCGCCGGCGTCGACCGCGGCCAGGCTGTTGGCGACCGCGCAGCCGGTGTCGTTGTGGCAGTGGATGCCGACCCGGACGCCGGTCGCCGACACCACGTCGTGCACGACGTCGCCGACCCAGCCGGGGAGCATGCCGCCGTTGGTGTCGCACAAGGCGACGACCTCGGCGCCGGCGTCGTACGCCGTCCGCAGCACCTCGAGGGCATAGGCCCGGTTGGCGCGATAGCCGTCGAAGAAGTGCTCCGCGTCGAGGAAGACCGTCTGCCCCTCCTCACGCAGGTGCGTGACCGTGTCGCGGATCATCGCCAGGTTCTCCTCGAGCGTGGTCCGCAGCGCCAGCTCGACGTGCCGGTCGTGCGACTTGGCCACCAGCGTGACCACCGAGGCGCCGCTGTCGCGAAGGGCCCCGATCAGCGGGTCGTCGGCGGCGTGCATCCCCGCCCGGCGGGTGGCGCCGAACGCAGCGAGCCGGGCGTGCCGCAGGTCGAGCTCGTCGACCGCCCGGCGGAAGAACTCGGTGTCCTTCGGGTTGGCGCCCGGCCAGCCCCCCTCGATGTAGCCGACGCCGAGCCCGTCGAGCTGCCGGGCGATGCTCAGCTTGTCGGCGACCGAGAGGTTCAGCCCTTCCTGCTGGGCGCCGTCGCGCAGTGTCGTGTCGTACACGTGGAACGAGCCCTGCAGGTCCATCTGTCCCTCTCTCGATGATCTCGACTGGTGATCTCGACCCCGTCCGCGTCGCTGCCTCGCACGCTCAGGCGCCCGGACGTGAAAAAACCCCTCGTGGGAGACGAGAGGTCGGCGCGTCGGGAGGTTCCGACGCGCTAGGCGATGATGATCAGCGAACGCTGCATGGTCCCGAGTCTGCCACGGACCTCCGCTCGTGCGGGCGGGGTCTCGCGATCCGGATGAGCACCGTGGTGCGGCGCCGGATAGCGTGACCGGGTGGCCGGGTGGACCCGCGAGCAGCTCGACGCGGCCCGCGGCGAGCTCCTCCCGGACGTCCTGCCGGGGCCGGGCGACCCGGCCCTGCGCGTCCTGTTCTGTGGCATCAACCCCGGTCTGGTCTCGGCGGCGACCGGACACCACTTCGCGCGGCCGGGCAACCGCTTCTGGCCGGCGCTGTACGGCGCCGGGCTCACCCCCCGGCTGCTGCTACCCGCGGAGCAGGCCGAGCTGGCGGCGCTCGGGCTCGGGGTCACCAACGTCGCGCCCCGCGCGACCGCCCGGGCCGACGAGCTCACGCGCGAGGAGCTCGTGGCGGGCGGGCTGCGCCTTCGCGCGCTGGTCGACCAGACCCGGCCGGCGCTGGCTGGCGGTGCTCGGCGTGACGGCGTACCGCACCGCCTTCGGTGTGCCCGGCGCAGCAGTCGGCCCCCAGGAGGAGCTGCTGGGCGGCACTCGGGTGTGGGTGTTGCCGAACCCGAGCGGGCTCAACGCCCACTACCAGCTGCCCGCGCTCGTCGATGAGTTCGGACGGCTGCGGGAGGCCGTCGAGCGCGGGTGAGTCGTGTGCTGGAGTGGTTGCCCTGGCAGCCACTTGAGCACCCGACCCCGCCCCGCGCGCGGCCGGATCAGCGCAGGCCGGGCAGCAGCTCGTCGATGCTGAACCCCGCCAGCAGGTGGTCGTCGGCGGGCGCCCAGTCGGGACCGCGGACGTCGACCGAGTACGCCGCGAACCAGGCCGCGGCGAGCAGCACCCCGGTCGCCGTCAACGAGACCGCAGGGCGCATCGACAGGGGTCCGACCACGCGGCGCACCGGCCCGCGCACCCGTCGGCCGCCCGGGCCCAGCCACAGGCCGGACGCGAAGCTGAGGCCGCAGAGCACGAGGGTCCAGGACAGCCCCAGCCCGAAGGCGTAGCCGAGCAGGGCGGCCGCGGTGGCCAGGCCGAGACCCCAGAGGGCGAGCATGAGCGTGCCCGGGATCGACTGCACGAGGTGCCACGGGGTGGCGAGCAGCAGCTGCGGGCCGTCGTACCACCGGGTCCGGCCGCGCACCATCCGCCGGTTGCTGGCCGCGGCTGCCGCCAGGGACCCGCTGCGCAACAGCCAGACCAGGACGACGAGCCAGAAGGTCGCCAGATAGGGGTAGGCGCCCACGGCGGTGCCGGCCGCGAGGGCCGCGGCGCCGAGCAGCGCGGCGGCGCGCGCCCGCACCGGGAACGGCTGCTTGGGCGGGGCCGGCTGCGGCCCCCAACGAGGGTCGCCGACCCATCCGTGACCCTGCGGGTCGTGACGGGTCGGCTCGACGAGCGTCGGCCCGACGCGGACGGTCACCCCAGGCCTCGTCGGCGCGGGTCAGGTCATCGGCGCGCGCCGCCGACGCCACGGCGAGCGGAGTGGTGAAGAAGTCGTCCTCGAAGGCGCGGTCGACGCTCGGCCGGGCAGGAGCCGGAGGACGCTCGAGGCGCCGCACGAGGTCGGGGAGCTCCGGGCGGCGCCGGGGCTCGGGATCGAGGCCCGCGACGACGACCTGGCGCACGTGCGGTGGAAGGCCGGACAGGTCGTGCTCGCCACGGCGTACGCGGTCCATGACCGCTATCGCCGGTCCACGTCCGAAGGGCGGCGTCCCCGTGCCGGCGAAGGCGACCGTCGCGGCCCAGGCGTGCACGTCGGAGGCGGCGGTCGCGTCGTCGCCGTAGAGGATCTCGGGAGCGAGGTAGCCGGGCGTGCCGAGCAGCCAGCCGGTGTGGGTCAGCTTGGGGTCGTCGGCCACCCGCGCGAGCCCGAAGTCGATGAGGATGGGGGTGCGGCCCTCCATCAGCACGTTGGACGGCTTCACGTCCCGGTGCAGGACGCCCTGCTCGTGCACGGCGAGCAACGCCTGCCCCAGGCGCGTGGCGAACCAGACGAGGTCGTCACCGGTGATCGGCCCCTCCTCGCGCACGTGGTCGTGGAGCGAGAGGCCCGGCACGTAGCGCGTGGCGACGTACGGGATGTCGTCCCACGGGTCGGCGTCGACGATCTCCGCCACGCCTGGGTGCCGGATCCGGGACAGCGAGCCCACCTCGCGGGCCAGCCGCTGCCGGGCCTCGTCGTCGCCGACGATGTGCGGGCGCAGCACCTTCAGCGCCACCCGGGGACCGCCCGGGCGCTGCGCCAGGTGTACGACGCCCATGCCGCCCTCGCCGATGCGCGTCAGCAGTCGGTAGCCCCCCACCGTGAGACCTGGCGGCGGACCTGCCTGCTCGGGACGCGGCGCGGTCGTCACGCCGTCGAATGTACCCGCGAGCACCCCGGCGAACGCCGTCCCATGCCGTCCCAGGCCATGCCCGACCGGGCAGGCGACCTCGTACGATCGGGCTGGTCGGGTCCAGCCTTCGTGCGACGGACCGTGCGTGCGCGGGTCAGCAGACCCGGTGCATCCAGCCGAAGGTGTCGTCGGCGCGGCCGAACTGGATGTCGACCAGCGCCTGGCGGATCCGCCCCGTGACCGGACCCGTGTCCGTGACGTCGGGGGTCGCGCCGCCGTTCCACCGCAGCGAGCCGACCGGGGTGACCACGGCCGCGGTGCCGCACGCGAAGACCTCGGTGATGGCGCCGCTGGTGACACCGTCACGCCACTCGTCGATGGTGAGCTTGCGCTCCTCGACGTCGTGGCCCAGCTTGCCGGCGAGCTCGATGATGCTGGAGCGGGTGATGCCCTCGAGGATCGTGCCCGTCGCCGGCGTCACGATGTGGCCGTCGGCGTGGACGAAGTACATGTTCATCCCGCCCAGCTCCTCGACGTAGCGCCCTTCCTGGGCGTCGAGGAAGACGACCTGGTCGCAGCCGTGCTCGGTCGCCTCCTGCTGGGCGACCAGCGAGCTGGCGTAGTTGCCGCCCGTCTTGGCGGCGCCCATCCCGCCGCGGCCGGCACGGGTGTACTCCTCGGTCAGCCACAGGGTCACCGGCTTGACGCCGCCCTTGAAGTAGGCGCCGGCCGGGCTCAGGATCACCATGAACGTGACGTGCTGCGCGGGCCGCACGCCGAGGAACTTCTCGCTGGCGAACATGAACGGGCGGATGTAGAGGCTCTTCTCCCCCACGCTTCCGGGCACCCAGCGGACGTCGGTCTCGACCAGCGCGTCGACGGCCGCGACGAAGTCGTCCTCCGGCAGCACCGGGAGGGCCAGGCGCCGGCTCGAGCGCGCCATCCGCTGCGCGTTCGCCTCCGGCCGGAACGTCCAGACCGACCCGTCGGCGTGGCGGTAGGCCTTCATCCCCTCGAAGATCTCCTGCGCGTAGTGCAGGACCGCGGTCGCGGGGTCGAGCGTGAGCGGGCCGTAGGGCTCGATGCGCGCTGCGTGCCAGCTCGTCGCCGGCGTCCACTCGACGGTGAGCATGTGGTCGCTGAAATGCATGCCGAACCCGGGGTTCTCGAGGATCTCCGCGAGGCGTTCGTCGCTCACCGGGCTGGGGTTGGGCGTGGTGCTGATCTGCAGGCTGGACACGGAAGGCACGGTATCCGACCTCTCTCGCGCGGGTCAGTGGGGTCGATGTCGGAGGCCGCGTCCCGGCGACCGATCAGGCGAGGCGGGAGGCGATGGCGTCGCCGACCTCGGAGGTACGCCGGGGCGCGCCGGGTACTCGCTCACGCAGGTCGGCCAGCACCGCGGCCTCGAGCGAGGCGGCGGCGTCGGCGTAGCCGAGATGGTCGAGCAGGAGGCCGACGGAGAGGATCGTGGCCGTCGGGTCGGCCTTCTGCTGGCCTGCGATGTCCGGCGCCGAGCCGTGCACCGGCTCGAACATGGACGGCGCGGTGCGGTCGGGGTTGATGTTGCCCGACGCGGCCAGGCCGATGCCGCCGGTCACGGCGGCCGCGAGATCGGTGAGGATGTCGCCGAAGAGGTTGTCGGTGACGATGACGTCGAAGCGCGCCGGGTCGGTCGAGAGGAAGATCGTCGCCGCATCGACGTGCAGGTAGTCCACGGTGACGTCGGGGAACTCGCGCGCGACCTCGCCGACGACGCGCGACCACACGGCGCCAGCGTGCACGAGCACGTTGGTCTTGTGCACCAGGGTGAGCAGACGTCGGGGTCGGCGCTGGGCGCGGGCGAACGCGTCGCGCACCACCCGCTCGACGCCGTACGCCGTGTTGACGCTGACCTCCGTGGCGATCTCCGCCGGCGTGCCGACGCGCAGGGCGCCGCCGTTGCCGACGTACGGGCCCTCGGTGCCCTCACGGACCACGACGAAGTCGACCTCACCCTTGGCCAGCACGCTGTCGGCCAGCGGGGTGTCCACGCCGGGGAAGATGCGCGAGGGCCGCAGGTTGACGTAGTGGTCGAGCTCGAAGCGCAGCTTGAGCAGCAGGCCGCGCTCGAGGAGGCCGGCGGGGAGGTTCGGGTCGCCCGGCCTCCCACCGACGGCCCCGAGCAGGATCGCGTCGTGCCCGCGGATCTCCTCCAGCACGGCGTCGGGCAGCACCTCGCCGGTGGCGAGGTAGCGCTCGGCCCCGAGGTCGTAGCGGGTGGTCTCGAACTTCACCGGGGCCACCGCCTCGAGGACCTTCAGGCCCTCGGCGACGACCTCCGGGCCGATCCCGTCACCGGGGATGACCGCGAGCGTGTGGCTGTCAGCAGCAGTAGTCACAAGGGGTCAGGCTAGTTGTCGTCCGGGCGCTGGCCGCCGTTGTCCCGCAGGTCGATCGCGGCTTGGACGGCCTCGGCGCTGCGGGGGTTCTCGGGACTGTGCTGCGCGGGACCCCAGTCGGGGTACATGTCGTACATCGGTCTGCTCTCTCTGTGCGTGGGTCTCATCGGATAGGTCGGTCCGGCGGAAGGGGCGGACCGCCGGGATGGCCGAAGAAGCCCGCGGACCTGACCAGAGAGGCACGGGTCGCGTGGTGATGCTCTGAGACTCAGAAGAGGCGGGTCTCGCCTGGAGGAGCGTCCGCCGCGGGCATCTTCAGCGATTCGCAAGGCCCTGCGACGTGAACGCCGAACACCGCGGCGAGGTGGCCTTGCTGTCAGGCCTCGCCGCGGCAGTCGATAAGTACGAACACGCTCCGCATGATGGACCGACGGTACGGCTCCGGACCGGCCGTGGCACCTGGTTTTGAAGAACCGTTCAAGATGTGAGACCCGCTTCCCACCAGGAAAGACTCCCCGGTGAAAGGATCCCCGTGTGAGCGCACCCCCCGACCTCCCCGAGATCGTGCAGCGCGCGTTCGACGTCTCGCGGCGCGCCGGCTACGTGTCGTTCTGCCGCAACGAGACCGGCCGCCTCCTGGCGGCGCTGGCGGCGACCCGCTCCGGGACGCTGGCCGAGTTCGGCACCGGCTGCGGCGTCGGCACGGCGTGGCTGCGCTCGGGGATCCGCAACGGCGCGCACATCCTGACCGCCGAGCTCGACGGCCGGCTGGCCGGCGCCGCGGCCGAGATCTTCGAGGACGACCGGCAGGTCGAGGTGCTGGCGGCCGACTGGTCGACGCTGTCCGACAAGGGGCCGTTCTCGCTGCTCTTCCTCGACTCCGGCGATCCCGACAGCGTCCGGGTCGACGCGATCGCCGACCTCGTCGAGCCCGGCGGCATCGTGGTGCTGGACGACTTCGCGCCGTGCGAGTCCTGGCCGCCGGTGGCCTACAACCGGGTCGACACCCTCCGCGAGGAGTGGCTGACCGACGACCGGTTCACCGCGGTCGAGGTGATGATCGCCTCCGACGCCTCGGCCGTCATCGCGACCCGACGCTGAGCGACCCGGAGGTCTCGCGCACCTGCACCGGCGCCACGACGTACGGCAGCATCGCCTGCGTGAGCGGGCCGATCGCCAGGGCGTACAGCACGGTGCCGAAGCCCAGCGACCCGCCCAGTGTGAGGCCGACCAGCACCACGGTGATCTCCAGGCCGGTGCGCACCAGGCGCAGCGACAGGCCGGTGCGCCGCGAGATCCCGGTCATCAGCCCGTCGCGCGGGCCGCGGCCCAGCTGGGCGCCGATGTAGGCCGCGGTGGCGAAGCCGCACAGGACGACGCCGCCGACGACGAGGGCGACCTGAGCGGCCATGGCGTCGGGCGTGCTCAGCACCGACAGGAAGGCGTCGGCGCTGAGCCCGATCACGATCGCGTTCGAGACCGTCCCGATGCCCGGCTTCTCGCGCAGCGGGATCCAGAGCAGCAGCACCACGAAGCTGACGCCGACGAGCACCTGGCCGATCGTCAGCGGCAGGTGCAGGGTGACGCCCGGAGTGCAGGACGTCCCACGGCGCCAGCCCGAGGTCGGAGCGCACCATCATCGCGATGGAGAGGCCGTAGAGCACCAGGCCGGCGTAGAGCTGCGGCAGCCTGCGCCCCAGGTGACCGACCCGCAGCTGGGCGATCGGTCCGAGATCGGCGAGGACGGCGGCGGTGGTGGTGCTCATGCAGACCACTGTGGCCATGATTGGCTATTGAAGAAATAGCCAATCGTGAGAGAGTGGACTGCATGACCCCGACAATCGGCGCCGGCCGGGTAGCCACCCTGGTCGGCGACTTCGACCGCTCCCCCGCCTACGCCGGCCTGGCGGACGCGATCCGGCACCTGCTCACCGACGGTCGCCTGCCCCTCGAGGCCCGGCTGCCCAGCGAGCGGGAGCTCACGGCCGCCCTCGCGGTGTCCCGCACCACGGTCACGCGGGCCTACGCCGCCCTGGTCGAGGCGGGGTACGCCGAGGCGCGCCGCGGCGCCGGCACCTTCACCCGGGTCCCCGGCGGCCGGGCCCGCACCCACGACCGCGCGCTGCTGCCCCGCGCGGGCGACGCCGACGCGATCGACCTCAACTGTGCCGCGCCGGTCTCGCCGCCGGGCATCGCCCTGGCCTACGAGGCCGCCGTCGCGGACCTGCCGGCGTACCTCACCGGCCACGGCTACTACCCGGCCGGCCTTCCCCGCCTTCAGGCGGCCATCGCGGCGACGTACGACGCCCGCGGGCTGGCGACCGACCCCGACCAGGTCATGGTGACCGCCGGTGCCCTGAGCGCGGCCGCGATCGTGTCCGCCGCCTTCACCGCGCCCGGCCAGCGGGTGCTCGTCGAGACGCCGGTCTATCCCAACGCCACCCAGTCGCTGCGCCACCACGGCGCCCGGCTCGTGGGCAGCCCCGTCGACCCCGACGGCTGGGACCTCGACGTCGTGGCCGCCGGACTCCGCCAGCACGCCCCGACGCTGGCCTACCTGATCCCCGACTTCCAGAACCCCACCGGTCACCTGATGCCCGACGACCAGCGCGAGGAGTACGCCGCCCTCCTGCGCCGCGCCCGCACCGTCGCGCTCGTCGACGAGGCCCACCAGGCCCTGCCGCTGGAGGACCAGGAGATGCCGCGCCCGTTCGCGTCGTACGCCGCCGACGCCATCACCCTGGGCAGCGCCAGCAAGACCTACTGGGGCGGGCTGCGCCTGGGCTGGATCCGCGCTCCGCGCGGCGCGATGGACCGGCTCACCCAGGCCCGCGTGTCGCTCGACCTCGGCGCCCCGGTGCTCGAGCAGCTGGTGCTCGCCCACCTGCTCGAGGACGCCACCGGCGACGGGCAGGTGCTCGAGCACCACCGCGGGCGCCTGCGCGAGCAGCGCGACGCCCTGGCCGCCGCGATCGCCGCGCGACTGCCGGAGTGGGGGTTCCGGGTGCCGGCCGGTGGACTGGCGCTGTGGTGCGAGCTGCCCGGCGAGCTCGGTGTCGCGCTCGTCGACGAGGCCGAGCGCCGCGGCGTGATCGTCGCCCCCGGACCGGTCTTCGCCGTCGAGGGCGGGCTCAACCGCTTCGTACGCGTGCCGTGGACGCGCTCGGTGCCCGAGCTCGAGACGGCCGTCGACCGCCTCGCCGAGGCCTGGGCGGTCGTCCGCTCCGGCGACGTGGCCGGGGCGTCACGGTCGCGGGTGATGGTGGCCTGAGCGGCACAGCCGCCCGCGAGACGGCCCGAGGGCCCCGCCCGCTGCTGCGGACGAGGCCCCCGGGATGGAGCTGTTGCTGATCGGTGGTGCTAGTCGGCCCGCGACACGATGATGTCGAGGGTGCCGTTGCGGTAGCCCGGCTTGGCCACCTTGATGGTCGTGCCCGTCTTGGGCACGTCGACGCTGTACCAGCCCGGCTGGTAGCGGCCCGGGTGTGCCCCGGTCGCACCGTGCTCGTCGGCGTTGAACCACCACTGTGCGGTGTCGTCGAACACGGGCTGGCCCTTGTACGACGGCAGGGTGCCCGGCCACGCCACCGTTGTGCAGCGTCACCGCCTGGGTCTTCTCGTACCCGAAGGTCGAGTCGGCGGAGAGGATGCGGTTGCGCATCAGCGTGCCGTCAGGCCAGTGCGTGAACTGCGGGTGGGCGTCCACCGGCAGCAGGAAGCCCTCGCCCGGGTGGTCGGCGACGTCGTTGCTGAAGTCGCCACCGCCGTTGAACTCGTCGTTCAGGTACCAGATCAGCGCACCGTCCTGGTACGGGTGCGTCTCGACCCAGTCGGGGCGGGACGTGCCGAGGTACCCGAAGTTGTACGCCGTCCTGAACGACTCGTCGTAGTCGTCGTACTGACGGTTCTCGACGATGTAGGCGTTGTAGTAGCTGTTGACCTCGACGCCGTTGGTGCGCGTGAACCCGGCGAGGGTCCAGCCCTCGGTGTCGGTCTCGGCCGTCCCGATCGAGGCGCCGTCGATCTTGACGTCGTCGACCAGCACACCGAACTCGTTGACCGCAGGGTCGGTGGAGTAGCGGATCCGCACGGCGGTGGTGCCGTCCGGGAGGTCCGCCGACACCGTCGACCCAGGCGTCGTTGCTCGAGCCCGTGATCCCCAGCCCGGTCAGGTTGTTGCCGTCCGGGTCGTGGCCGGCGTGACCCGCGTGGTCCGACAGGTTGGTGTCGACGGGCGCGAAGGTCGTGCCGTTCGAGGAGGCCTCGACGAAGATGTAGTCGTACTCCGCCTCGGTCTCGTAGTTGAGCTGGGCCGTGAGGGTCCCGGTCGTCGCCGGCACCGTCTTGGTCATGGTGTTCTCCAGGTTGCTGCCCTGGCCGGAGTACCACATCATGTCGCCCTGGGGCGGGTCACCGAAGGTGGTCTCCACGACGTTGTCCGGAAGGTTCACCACCATGGCCTGGACGCCGTTGGTCATCGCGGCGTCGTTGTCGGACAGGCGCACCTGTCCGTCCTCCCCCGCGTCGACCGTCTTGTAGAACGGGCCCTTGTCGCCCTGGGCGTCCATCCAGCCGAGGTAGAGCTTCGACCAGGCGTCCAGGTCGGTCGGCGCGTCGCCGATGCCGTCCAGGCTGCCGTCGCCGATGTTGGCACCCGACGACATCAGGGTCCAGAACGCCGTGTTGTTCTCGCCGCCACCGGTGTTGCCGGAGGTGTCGTAGAGGTCCGGCAGGCCGAGGTCGTGGCCGTACTCGTGCGCGAAGACGCCGAGCCCGCCGTTCTCCGGCTGGATGGTGTAGTCGCGCGACCCACATGTCGGTCAGGTTGGTCGGGCAGGCCGGAGAGGCCGCCCGACGAGCCGATCCGGAAGCCGGGGATGCCGCCCGGGCCGGACGCGATCTCCGCACGCCAGCGGTGGCTCCAGATGGCGTCGGTGCCGTACGCCGGGTCGCCGGCCGCCTGGTCGCCGCCCGCGTGGACGATCTGGAAGTGGTCGATGACGCCGTCCGGCTCGCGGAAGTTGCCGTTGTCGTTGATGTCGTAGCGGTCCTCGATGTCGAAGGTCTTCAGGTAGGCGTTGATCTCGGGCATGGTCATGCCCTCGTCGAGCCGGTCCTGGACCCAGATGCCCATCGCGTCGCGCAGCAGGTTCCAGGTGTTGGTGCAGACGATGTCGCCGCAGAAGTCGCGGCCGTAGCGCGCCTCGTTGAAGGGCACCTTCACCCACTCGGTGACCTCACCGGAGATGGAGTAGCGACCGGACGACTGGTGCTCGTAGTACTCCCTCATCCGGTTGAAGTACATGTCCTCGTAGTGGGCGCGGTCGTAGTCGGCCTGCCACAGCGTGGAGTTGTCGACGGACCGGTCGGGAGCCGGGATCTGGTTGTGCAGCGGGCCGTCGTACTGCTGCGGCGTCCCGTCGGAGGGGAAGGCGCAGGGCTGCGTGGCAGGCGGCTGCACGGCCACGGCGTCGCAGTACGACGGGTGCCGCTGGTTGCCGAACTCGGCCAGGATCACGAAGACCCGGTCGGTGCCCTCGATCTCGAGGGGCACCAGCTTCGAGGGGCCGATGCCCTTCGGGAAGGGGCGCTTGCCCTCCAGCTTGCGCTGGAAGGCGGCGTCGCGCTGGGCCTGCTGCGCGAGCGCGACGGTCCCAGGTCTCCTCGGGCACGTGCCCGCGGTCCTTGTCGGAGCTGGCGGCCGCTGCGTTGGCCACCTTGAGGCGCCTTGCCTTCCTGGGGCTCGGGCGCGGCGAGCGCCGCGCTGGCGGAGGCCGCGAGGCCACCTGCCAGGAGTGTTGCTGCCGCGGCCAGGACGAGGCCTGGCGACGACGTCGGTGGATGCGATTCACATGGGTTCCTTGTCTCCCTGGCCGCTCGACGGATCGCGCCGAGTCGGACCTGATGGACGGCAGGCAGACTGGATCCCGGGACTCTGCGAGCCAGGCGGGCCAGCCTTCCCACCGTCGGGCATCCTGCGCCCGAGACGCCCGACCGCGGTATACCCGACCGGTCGGTCAGGCATCATCGTTATCGATTCGTGACCTGTTCGGAGGACGGCGGAGCCCCGAGGGTCGAACCTTTGCCGCCAGCCCCTTGACGAAGCGCCGGGGAGGAGGGCCGCATCCCGGCCGAGGGCTCCCTTTGGATCCAGGTCTCCGCGGGGATCCAGGCTCAGACGAGGTTCACGCCGCGCACCGAGGCCGCGTCGATGGCGCCGGCGATCTCGTCGAGCGCGTCGGCCGGGATCGCGGAGTCGACCGACAGGCCCACCAGCGCGGCTCCGCCCTTGGTGTCGCGCGAGACCTGCATGCCGGCGATGTTCACGCGCCGCCTCGCCGAGGATCCGGCCGACGATCCCGACGATGCCCGGCCGGTCCTCGTAGGTGAAGAACGCCAGGTGGTCGGTCGGCTCGATGTCGACGTCGAAGCCGTTGACCTCGACCAGCCGCTCCTTCTGCGCCAGCCCGACGAGCGTGCCGCTGACCGAGACCTGCGACCCGTCGGCGAGGGTGCCCCGGATGGTGATGAGGTTGCGGTGGTCGGGGCTCTCCGGGTCGGTCACGAGACGTACGGCGGTGCCCCGCTCGGCCGCCAGCAGGGGCGCGTTCACGTAGGACACCTGCTCCTCGACGATGTCGTGGAAGACGCCCTTCAGCGCCGCCAGCTCGAGGACCTTGACGTCGAACTCGGTGATCTCGCCGCGGACCTCGACGTCGATCTGCTGCGCGACCTCACCGGCCAGCGAGGTGAAGACCCGGCCCAGGCGCTCGGTGAGCGGGATGCCCGGCCGCACCTCCTCGGCGATCACGCCGCCCTGCACGTTGACGGCGTCGGGCACGAGCTCGCCCGCGAGCGCGAGCCGCACCGAGCGGGCGACCGCGAGCCCGGCCTTCTCCTGCGCCTCGTCGGTCGAGGCACCGAGGTGCGGGGTGGCCACGACGTTCTCGAGCTCGAACAGCGGGCTGTCGGTGCAGGGCTCCTTGGCGAACACGTCGAGACCGGCGGCGGCGATGCGGCCGGTCTTGAGCGCGTCGTAGAGCGCCTGCTCGTCGACGATGCCACCTCGTGCGGCGTTGACCAGCACCAAGGAGGGCTTGGCCTTCGCGAGCTGCTCGGCGCCGATCAGGCCGGCGGTCTCCGGGCGTCTTGGGCAGGTGGACCGACATGAAGTCGGCCTCCGCGAGCAGCGTGTCGAGGTCGACCAGGCGCACGCCCATCTGCGCGGCACGACCGGCCTGGACGTAGGGGTCGTACGCGATCACCGACATCCCGAACGCCGAGAGACGCTGGGCGACGAGCACGCCGATCCGGCCGAGGCCGACGATGCCGACGGTCTTCTCGTAGAGCTCGATGCCGGTGTAGCGCGACCGCTTCCACTCGCCGTTCTTCAGCGCGGCGTGCGCCGGCGACACGTGCCGCGCGGCCGCCAGCATCAGCGCGACGGCGAGCTCGGCGGCGCTGACGATGTTGGAGGTGGGGGCGTTGACCACCATCACGCCCGCCTGGGTGGCCGCGCGCACGTCGACGTTGTCGAGGCCCACCCCGGCGCGGGCGACCACCTTGAGCCGGGTGGCGGCGGCCAGCGCCTCGGCGTCGACCTTCGTGGCCGAGCGCACCAGGATCGCGTCGACGTCGCCGATGGCCGCGAGGAGCTCTGCCCGGTCGGAGCCGTCGCAGGTCCGGATCTCGAAGTCGGGACCGAGCGCCTTGACGGTCGCGGGACTGAGCTCTTCGGCGATGAGTACGACGGGCTTGCTCACAGCGGTGGGTCCTCGCAGGTCAGGGCGGGTGGGAAAGGGCCAGGATCGGCGCCGGGCGAGCGGCCCGGTCGGCACGGCGCTGTGCTGACCCCAGAGTACCCGCGACGATCCCGGCCCCGGGCGGATGTCCACCCCGAGGCCGGTCCCACGAGCCGGCCGCGACGTGCGTCACCACCAGGGTCGGCGTGACTCGGCCGGTCTACCCCGGCCACGTCCGAACGGACTACTCGGGCATGACCCCAAGGGACTAATCCGTCCGACGTTCGCCCAGGGTTGCGCCGGGAAACCCTCAGCCAGTGCATGACCTTCCCTACTGTCAAGCAACACCTCAACGGGCTCCCCCCAGTTGACCCCCCGCAATGCTCGAAGGTCGTTCGGATGCAGTTCCGTTCCACAGTTGTCCCCGCGCTCGCGCTGGCACTCGCCATTGCAGCGCTCACCGCGCCAGCCCCCCCGATTGGCGAAGCGGTCAGCGCGAGCGCGAAGGGCAGCAAGGAGAGCACCCGGACCACGACCTTCCGCCCGCGGACCATCGAGGCGGAGTCCGCTGAGGTGCCTAACTCGTTCCGCGGCCAGTACGCCTGGCTCGGCTAGGAGGCACAAGCCCACGGGGTGGCCGATCACCGATGTGTACTACCGGGACCAGGTCCCGTGGGGACGCATCGAGCCGACCGCGGGCGCCTACGACCTCGCGGGTTCGACAAGGGCCTGGCGGCAGCTCAGCAGCGCGGCGGACGCTTCGGCTTCCGCGTGCTGGCGTACTGCCCCGACTGCTGGTTCGACGACGCCACACCCTCGTTCGTGCCGCTGCAGCCCGGCACGGACATCCCCGACTGGAACAGCGAAGCCTTCCTGTCCGGATGGGAGCGGCTCATGGCCGAGCTCGGCAGCCGCTACGACGACGACCCACGCATGGGGTGGGTCGACGTCGGCGGCTACGGCTCGTGGGGCGAGTGGCACGTGTCTGTCGGGCCAGGAGATCTCGGACGCGAACGCCGCCCGCGTGGTCCGGGCGGTGGTCCGGGCGTTCCCGACGACGCACGTGGTCATCAACGCGATGACCCCGCGCTTCGTGCTGGACGCCCTGCGAGAGCATCCGCGCCTGGGGCTGCGGGTGGACTGCCTCGGGGAGTTCGACATGTACTCCACCCTCGCGACGAGCCCCGAGATGCAGCAGCGGTGGAAGACGGCCCCGTGCTCAGCGAGTGGTGCGGCACGTCGACGACGAGCACGGTGCTGGGCGCGAAGCAGGTACGGCAGTACCACGTCTCCCAGGTCTCCAGCGGCAACCTCCAGGTGCGCTACGCGGCCATGATCGCCGCCGAGCAGGCGGGGTTCGAGGACGCGGCCCGATCGGCCGGGTTCCGCTACGAGGTTCGCAAGGTGACTGTCCCCAAGCAGCGTCGGACGCGGCGAGCGGATGTCCGTGGTCACCCGCTGGGCCAACGCGGGGTCGGCGCCGACGTACGACGACTGGAAGGTCGTCCTCCGGGTGCGCGACCTGCGACGGTGCGACCGTCGCGACCCGCGGACGTGGGCATCGACCTGCGACGCCTGCTTCCCGGTCGCGCAGACCTATCGGTCGTCGGTGCGGCTGCCGAAGCTGGCCCAGCGGCCGCTACCGGCTGGCGCTCGCGGTCGTCGACCCGTCGGGCTACCTGGCGCCGATGAACCTGGCGATCCAGGGGCGCGCGGCCGACGGCTCCTACCGCGTGGGCTCGGTGCGCGTGACGCGCTGACCGCCGCCGTGGTCAGCCTGGCTGCTTCTTCGTCCGGTGGAGCAGCCAGTCGCGGCCGGTGTCGATGAGCGCGTACCGGTGGCTGCCCGCGGCGCCGTGCAGCACGAACACGAAGCGCTTCGCGCTGCGGTCCTCCAGCTCCCACCAGCCGGAGTCGGCGATGTCCTTGTCGGCATCGGTGTAGGTCGCGTGATCGAGGTCGTGGTCGTCGACGGCGACCGCGAGCCGGTCCTGGCGATCGCTCGTGGGCATCCCCTTCGGGACGGCCCACGACTTCAGCACGCCGTCCTCCTCGAGCCGGAGGTCGAAGTGCGGCCTCGGTTTGCGGTGCTCGTGCAACACGAACACCGGGCGCGCGCGGTCGCTCATCACCTACGCCGCCACGGAGGCGCTGCCGCTGCGTGCTCGACCGTGCAGCCACCTGGCCGCCAGGACGCCGCCCACCGCACCGCCCAGGTGGGCCTGCCACGACACGCCGGCGTCGCTCGGCAGCACGCCCCACAGGATGCCGCCGTAGATGAAGAAGACCACGATGCCGATGCCGATCTGCGCGAAGCTGCCGGAGTAGAACCCGCGGACCAGGAGGTAGGTGAGCCAACCGAAGACGATGCCACTGGCGCCGAGCGTGATGGAGCTCGGCGGCGAGAAGAGCCAGACCGCGAGCCCGGAGGCCACGATGATCACGAGCGTCGCCAACGCCCACCGCCGCCAGCCGTCGAGCAGGACCAGGACGCCGAGCAGGAGGAACGGCACCGAGTTGCTGATCAGGTGCGCCCAGCCGCCGTGCAGCCACGGCGCCACGAAGATGCTGACCAGTCCCTCGTCGGTGCGCGGCCGGATGCCGTAGGGATCGAGCGAGTTGTCGCTCACCTGGTCGACCGCCTCGAGCAGCCACATGCCCATCACCAGAGCGCCGATCGCCACGAACGCCCCCGCGATCCCCACCCTGCCCCCTGTGCCCCGCGACTGCAGCGTGCTCATGCTCCAAGTGTGCCGCGTGCCCCCCGGCGGTCGAGTGTCCCGGTGGTCGACCCTGTCGGTGGTCGAGCAGCGAGCGTGCCGGTGGTCGAGCCAGCGACGCGATCAGTCGAGACCACGACCAAGCGGTCAGTCAGACCACCACCGGGTCGACGTCGAGACAGGACTTCGTCCTTCCTCAACCAGCGGTGGGTACCGGTGGTCGAGCAGCGAGCGACCCTGCCGGTGGTCAAGCAGCGAGCGCAGCGAGCGATCAGTCGAGACCCCGGCACCACACCGGTGGTCGAGCAGCGAGGTCCGATGGTCGAGCAGCAGGACGCGATCAGTCGAGACCACCACAACGCGGTCGATCGCCTCACCGGGTTTCGAGACAGGACTTCGTCCTTCCTCAACCAGCGGTGGGTACCGGTGGTCGAGCAGCGAGCGACCTGCCGGTGGTCGAGCAGCGAGCGCAGCGAGCGATCAGTCGAGACCACCACAGACGCGGTCGATCAGCCTCACCGGGTTTCGACAGGACTTCGTCCTTCCTCAACCAGCGGTGGGTACCGGTGGTCGAGCAGCGAGCGTCCGCACCGGCGGTCGAGCAGTCGAGCGCCCAGCCGGTGGTCGAGCAGCGAGCGAAGCGAGCGATCAGTCGAGACCACCACAACGCGGTCGATCGCCTCACCGGGTTTCGAGACAGGACTTCGTCCTTCCTCAACCAGCGGTGGGTACCGGTGGTCGAGCACGGCAACGCGATCAGTCGAGACCACCACAACGCGGTCGATCGCCTCACTGGGTTTCGAGTCGGCTCTCCCTCAACCAGCGGTGGGTACGGTGGTCAGCGGCGATGCAGTCCGTGGTCGAGCAGCGGTCAGCGGGCAGACTGCCCTCGACGTAGTCGGAGTCGTGGCTCTTGACCCAGGCCATCAGCTTGCGGAGCTCGCGGCCGGTCTGCTCGATCGGGTGCTGCTCCTCCTGGGCGCGGAAGGCCTTGAACTCGGGGCCGCCGGCGTCCTGGTCGTCGATGAAGCGCTGGGCGAAGGAGCCGTTCTTGATGTCCTCGAGGACGGCGAGCATGTTCTCCTTCACCTGCGGCGTGATCACCCGCTGGCCGGAGACGTAGTCGCCGTACTCGGCGGTGTCGGAGACCGACCAGCGCTGCTTGGCGATGCCGCCCTCGTACATCAGGTCGACGATCAGCTTCAGCTCGTGCAGGCACTCGAAGTAGGCGACCTCGGGCTGGTAGCCGGCCTCGGTGAGAACCTCGAAGCCGTACTGCACCAGCTTCGACGCGCCGCCGCAGAGCACGGCCTGCTCGCCGAAGAGGTCGGTCTCGGTCTCCTCGGTGAACGTCGTCTTGATGCCACCGGCGCGCAGGCCGCCGATGGCCTTGGCGTACGACAGCGCGAGCGGCCAGGTGGTGCCGGACTCGTCCTTCTCGACCGCGACCAGGACGGGGACGCCGCGGCCGTCGACGTACTCGCGACGCACCAGGTGGCCGGGGCCCTTGGGCGCGACCATGAAGACGTCGACGCCGGCCGGCGGGGTGATGTAGCCGAAGCGGATGTTGAACCCGTGGCCGAAGACCAGGGTGTCGCCCTCGGTGATGTTGGGCTCGACCTCGTCGGCGTACAGCTTCCGCTGCACGTGGTCGGGGGCGAGGATGACGATGACATCGGCCTCCTCCACCGCCTCGGCGGGAGTGAGCACACGCAGGCCCTCGGCCTCGGCCTTGGCGCGCGACTTCGAGCCCTCGGGCAGCCCGATCCGCACGTCGACGCCGGAGTCGCGCAGCGACAGCGAGTGCGCGTGGCCCTGGCTGCCGTAGCCGAGCACCGCGACGTTCTTGCCCTGGATCAGGGCGAGGTCGGCGTCGTCGTCGTAGAACATCTCAGCCACTGGGGCTCTCCTTCTGGTGGGTCGTGCGTGGGTCGAACAGGGAGGGGTACGGCGACTCAGCCGGCCCGACGAGCTGGCCGGCTCAACTGGCCGGCGCGATCGGGACCGGCATCGGGCGGGGGGTGCGCTCGGAGATCGAGCGGCCGCCACGACCGATGGCGACCATGCCGGACTGGACGAGCTCGCGGATGCCGAACGGCTCGATGACGCGGAGGAAGTCGGCGAGCTTGTCGACGTTGCCGGTGACCTCGATGGTGATGGCGTCAGGGGCGACGTCGACGACCTTGGCGCGGAACAGGTTCGCGGCGTCCAGCACCTGACCCCGGGTGGTCGGGTCGGCCTTCACCTTGACCAGCAGGAGCTCGCGGTTGATCGACGCCGTGCCGTCGAGCTCGACGATCTTGATCACCTCGACCAGCTTGTTGAGCTGCTTGGTGACCTGCTCGAGCGGCGACTCCTCGACGTTGACCACGATCGTCATCCGCGAGATGTCGGGGTGCTCGGTCGGGCCGACCGCCAACGAGTCGATGTTGAAACCACGCCGGGAGAAGAGCCCGGCGATGCGGGCCAGGACGCCGGGCTTGTCCTCGACGAGGACGCTCAGGGTGTGCGTGCTCACAGGTCGTCCTCGTCGAACTCGGGCGCGAGATCGCGCGCGTACTTGATCGCGTCGTTCGAGGTGCCGGCCGCGACCATCGGCCACACCATCGCGTCGCGGTGGACCCGGAAGTCGACCACGACCGGGACGTCGTTGATCTCCATGGCCTTCCGGATGGTGGCGTCGACGTCGGCGGGCGAGTCGCAGGCGAGACCGACGCACCCGTAGGCGTCGGCCAGCTTGACGAAGTCGGGGATCCGCCGGTCGGCTCCGGTGTGCAGGTCGGTGTTGGAGTAGCGCTCGTTGTAGAAGAGCGTCTGCCACTGCCGCACCATGCCCAGCGACTCGTTGTTGATGATCGCGACCTTGATCGGGATGTCCTCGATCGTGCAGGTGGCGAGCTCCTGGTTGGTCATCTGGAAGCAGCCGTCGCCGTCGATGGCCCACACCGTCGCGTCTGGGCGGCCGACCTTGGCGCCCATGGCGGCAGGCACGCAGAAGCCCATGGTGCCGAGGCCACCGGAGTTGATCCAGGTGCGCGGGTTCTCGTAGCCGACGAACTGGGCCGCCCACATCTGGTGCTGACCGACGCCGGCGACGTAGATCGCCTCGGGGCCGGCGATCGCGCTCAGCCGCTCCATCACCAGCTGCGGGGCGAGCGAGCCGTCACGGGGAGCGTCGTAGCCCAGCGGGTAGCGCTTCTTGATGCCGGCCAGGAACTCGATCCACTGCTCGTAGTCGCCCGTCGTTGCCGGCGTCGGCGTCGGCCTTCAGCGCGACGATGAGATCGCTGATCACCTCCCGGCAGTCGCCGACGATCGGGACGTCGGTGAAGCGGTTCTTGCCGATCTCGGCGGGGTCGATGTCGGCGTGGATGATCTTCGCGTGGGGCGCGAAGGAGTCGAGGTTGCCGGTCACCCGGTCGTCGAAGCGGGCCCCGAGGCTGATGATCAGGTCGGAGCGCTGGAGCCCCGCCACCGCGGCGACCGTGCCGTGCATGCCGGGCATGCCGAGGTGCTGCGGGTGGCTGTCGGGGAACGCGCCCCGGGCCATCAACGTGGTGAGGACGGGGATGCCGGTCAGCTCGGCGAGCACCCGCAGCTCGCGCCAGGCCTGCGCCCGGATCACGCCGCCGCCGACGTAGAGCACGGGGCGCTTGGCCTCCAGCATCATCCGCGCGGCCTCGCGGATCTGCTTGCTGTGCGGCTTGGTGGTGGGGCGGTAGCCGGGCAGTGACAGCTCGGTCGGCCACTCGAAGGTCGTCAACGCCTGCAGCGCCGACTTGGCGACGTCCACCAGCACCGGCCCGGGCCGTCCGCTGGAGGCGATGTGGAAGGCCTCGGCGATCGTGCGCGGGATCTCGGCCGGGTCGGTGACGAGGTAGTTGTGCTTGGTGATCGGCATCGTGATGCCGCGGATGTCGGCCTCCTGGAAGGCGTCCGTGCCGATCGCCGCGGCGCCGACCTGGCCGGTCACGGCCACCATCGGGACCGAGTCCATGTGCGCGTCGGCGATCGGCGTCACCAGGTTGGTCGCCCCCGGGCCGGACGTCGCCATGCAGACCCCGACCCGGCCGGTGGCCGAGGCGTAGCCGGCCGCCGCGTGACCGGCTCCCTGCTCGTGCCGGACGAGGAAGTGCCGGATCTTGGTGGAGTCCATGAGGGGGTCGTACGCCGGGAGGATCGCGCCGCCGGGGATGCCGAAGATGTGCTCGGCGCCGGCGTTCTCCAGCGAGCGGATCAGGCTCTGGGCGCCGGTGATCCGGTCGGGAGCCGGGCTCGTGGTCATCGGTTCAGGTTCCTGTCGGTTCGATTCAGCGGGAGGGCGACAAAAAACCCCTCGGCCGAGGGCGGCGAGGGGCGGGACGCGTGTGCTGGCGGGACCGGCTGCGTTCAGGCTGGTCGTCGGCTCACGCGTCAGAGGGTACGAGGAGGAGGCGCATGCACCTACGGTCCCCGCCCCGCCGACCCGGCGTCAACACAGTGTGGCAGGCGTCCCAGGATGCGGGACGCACGTCTCACGATCGTCGTTCATCCCACCTGCTCACCGCGTCGCCCACGCGTGGCGAGGCCATCGGGATCGTCGGCGGCACGTCGATGATCGGGCTCGGCATCAGCCTCGCCGTCACGGGCCGGGAGTAGTCCCGCTACCCCTCGCGGGGCATCACGCCGAGTCCGGCGGCGTGCTCGGTGATCGACCGCGCCATCCGCACGTCGCGCGCCGTCACGCCTCCTGCGTCGTGGCTCGACAGCGTGACCGCCAGCGTGGGGTAGGTCAGCGTGAGGTCGGGGTGGTGATCGGCCGCCTCGGCGACCTCGCCGATCTTGTTGGTCAGCCGAAGCCCGGTGGCGAAGTCGCCGGTCTCGAAGGTCGCGAGGAGCCGCCCACCCTCGGCGGCGTCGTAGCTCCAGGCCACCAGCTGCTCGGCGGCCACGTCGTCCTCGGTCAGCACAGTCCTGTCGTCGGTCACCCCTCCAACCAAGCACGCGCGGGCGCCTGGCGAAAGCCCCGGCCAGGGCAGCTAGGGCAGCACGGACTGTCCGATCTCGCCGGGGTTGTAGGCGATCTCCCAGCGGAAGCCGTCGGGGTCGGAGAAGTAGCCGGTGTAGCCGCCCCACTCGCGTTCCTGCGCCGCATGGACCTCGGCTGCGCCGGCGCGCCGCGCCGTCTCCAGAACCCGATCGACCCCCGCCTTCGTCGCGCAGTTGTGCGCCAGGGTCAGCGGAGGCACTCCGCCCAGGGCCGGCGGCGCGCCGATCTCGGCCTCGAAGTGGTCGGCGTCCCACAGCGACAGCACGACCTTGTCGGCGACCCGGAACATCAGCACCTCTCCCGGCACGTGGACGGCAGGCTCCCACCCGAGCCCGTCGACGAAGAACGCCCTGCTTGCGCCCACGTCACGCACGGCAAGGGTCACGAAGCTGATCCGCTGGTCCATCCCCTCAGCGTGTCATCGCCGACAGCGACACGCGCTGCCGGCCCTCGTCGTCGAAGTTCGAGGGATCGAGCCACGCGTCGTACGCCGGAGCGAGTCGGGCGAAGTCGGCGTCCGTCATCGCGAACCAGTCGGTGTCGCGGTTGCGGCCCTTGTAGACCATCGCGTTGCGGAACCGGCCCTCGTAGGTGAAGCCCAGTCGATGGGCGGCTGCCGCGGAGGGGGCGTTGAGGTGGTCGAGCTTCCACTCGTAGCGGCGGTAGCCGAGGTCGTCGAAGACGTGGTGCATCAGCAGCACCATCGCCTCGGTCGCGGCGACGGTCCGTTGGAGGGCGCGGCCGTAGATGATCCCGCCGACCTCGACGCTGCCCTGCGCGGGGTCGCAGCGCATCAGGGTGGCGTGGCCCGCAGCCGCCCCACCTGCCGGGCCGTCAGCCGGCACGACCGCGAACGTCACGACGTCGGTGGCGGTCGCCATCGTCGTCACCAGCGCGTCCGACCCCGCCCGGTCCGTCGGCATCTCGTGCGGGCGGTAGGTCCAGCGCCAGGCGTCGTCGGGCGCGCACAGCGCGGCGTACAGCGCCTCGGCGTGCTCGGGGCCGATCGGGTCGAGCGTCACCGTGCGCCCGGGCAGCGTCACCCGGGCGGGCCGTGGCCTCGCCGTCCAGCCGGGTACGTCGATCCCGATCGCCTGCCCGTGCTCGTTGGTCCGCGCCACGGAGCCAGTCTGGCCTCTACGCTCGCCATCGTGGACATCCGCTTCGCGAAGAGCTGGCACCTCGTCACCGGCGTCGTGGCGCTGGTCGCCCTGGTCGCACAGCTCGGCCTCGTGCTCGACGGGGCGCAGGTGCTCATCGCGGAGGACCCACCGTCGCGGGCCGAGGCGATCTACCGCTTCTTCGCCTACTTCACGATCCAGAGCAACATCCTGGTCGCCGCGACGTCGCTCATGCTGGCGCGCGACCCGGGGTGCGACGACCGGCGCTGGCGGGTGCTGCGGCTGGCCGGACTGGTCGGGATCACCGCCACCGGGCTGGTGCACTTCTTCCTGCTGCGCCCGCTGATCCACCTCGACGGCCTGAGCTACTGGTGCGACAAGACCCTGCACATGGTGGTGCCGGTGCTCGCCGTGTTCGGCTGGGTCTTCCTCGGCCCACGGCCGCGGGTGACGGGCCGGGAGATCGCGATCGCCGTCTGCTGGCCGTTCGCGTGGCTCGCGGGCACGCTCGTCGTCGGCGCGGCGACGGGCTGGTTCCCGTACCCGTTCCTGGACTACGCGAAGGAGGGCTGGGGGTCCGTGCTGGGCGTCTGCGTCGGCATCACCGTGCTCTTCCTCGCGATCTTCGCCCTGGTCCACTACCTCGACCGCCGCCTGTCGCCTTTCCCTCCCGCTCCCGAGAAGGTCAGCGAGCCAGCTGCTGGCTGATCTCGCGCTGCTCGTCGTCGACGACCACGCGCGCCATCGATCCGTTGACGAGCGGCAGGAACGGCGCGACGTGGCCGCACTCCACGTCGAGGACCACCGGCACGGCGAGATCGCCGAGCGCGTCGCGGACGGCGTCCTGCTGGGTCATCCCCGTGGAGTCGGGGGCCAGGGTGCGTCCCACGAGGACGGCGCTCGCGTGGTCGAACCAGCCGGCGTAGCGCATCGCGTGCAGCATCCGGCAGGTGGTGATCGCCTCCTCCTCGGCCGCCTCGACGTAGACGACGAGTCCCTCGGCGGCGTGCTCGCGTCCGAAGGCCGCGACGTCGGCGTACGTCGAGCAGATCGGACCGAGCACCTCGAGGCAGCCGCCGACGAGTCGGCCGGTGACGTCGACCGGGCCTTTCTCCGGATCGAGCAGCGACCAGTCGCCGGTGCCGTCGAGCTCGAGGGTGGACAGCGTGGGATCGTCGGCCCAGTCGTCGAACACGCGGGTGCGGTGCCGGCCGACGCCGCGCTGCGTGACGCGCCCGGTCGCGGCCGCGACGTCGGTCCAGTGCAGCAGTCCCTCGGGCGGGATATACGGCGTGTCCATCAGGTTGGACCCGTGCAGGGTCGCCCAGCCGAGCCGGAGCGTGAAGGGCAGCATCCAGGTGGTGGTGTCGCTGTAGCCGACGAGCCAGGTGGGCTCCGCCTCCGCAAGGGTGTCCCAGTCCAGCTGGTCGAGGAGGTCGATCGCGGTGTCGCCGCCCCACGGCGGTACGACGGCGCGGATGGCCGGGTCGACGAGCATGGCGGTGAGCTCGGCTGCCCGCCGCTCCTTGGGTGCGCTGACGATGCCGTCGCCGTCCATGCACTCCCCCACCACGACGTCGTACCCACGCTCGCGCAGGCTCCGCACCGCGTGCTCGAAGCGCGGCCAGAGGCGCTGCGGCACCCCGCTCGACGGGGACGTGACGCCGATCCGGTCGCCGGTTCGGAGCGGGGCGGGCAGGACGACAGGCATGGGTGATTCTCGCTATCCACAGGCGCCGGGCTCAAGGCGATTAGCCGGCCCGAGGTCTGGGTAGGTTGCCACGGTGACCATGCAGCTGATCCTCGGGGCCTTCGACAAGGGCATCGGCGACGTGCGCTCCGCGTCCGACCTGCTGGGCAAGGACCGGCGGGCGATCGACCAGCGGGTGCGCGGCTTCCTCGGTCACGGCTGGACAGGCGTTGCCGCCGAGTCGTTCGTCGACGCGTGGGACGACTGGCTCGCTGCGGCCGTCGACGTCGAGGAGGGACTGGTGGCCATGAACGAGCTGCTGGTCGCGGCCCGCAACGACTTCGTCGCGCAGGACGAGGCGTCGCAGCGAACCCTCGACGCCGTCTCGGCGCGCATCATCGACCGGCTGGGCTGAGGGGCAGGCAACGCATGGGTGGACCCGACTCGGGCGCGGTCGACGACTACACGCTCGACGCCGACGACCTCGATGACGTGATCGTCCGGTTGGAAGGCTGCGAGGCAGCCTTGCTGACCCTCGCCGACGACCTCGACAAGCAGATGGCGGTGCTCAAGGAGACCTGGGAGGGTCTGGCCGCCCAGGCCCACACCGAAGCACACCAGGAGTGGGCGCAGGGAATGCGCGCGATGCGTCAGGCGATGGTCGACCTCCGCTCGGCCGCCCGTCTGGCCCACGGCAACTACCTGGCCGCCGGCGACGCCAACTCGACGATGTGGGACCAGCTGACGTGAGAGCGTCGCGGTGAGGCTCGAGGTCAGCGGCAGCAGCTACGACACTGCCGCCGAGGCGTTGTACGGCGCCAACCAGGTCGCCGCGATGGCCTACGACCGGCTCAAGGACGAGCTCGCGGGCTATCACGCCCTCGGCGGCGACGACACCAGCTCCGAGGACTTCGTCGCCAGCTACGACGAGGGCGCGAAAGCGGCGATCGACGCCCTCCGGGCCCTGGTCGATGGCCTCGGCAACCTCGGCGACGTCACCTTCGCGTCCGTGCAGAACCACCGCCGGGCCAACGCCGAGTCCGTCTATGGTCGCCCGCGTCCGACGTACGAGGGCGGTCTCCCCGGTGATGGGCCGGTCGAGGTGGCGGCGTATACCCCGCCGAGCAGCCTGGGCGGCGACAACCAGGACGTGCCGGACTGGTGGAACCACGTCGTCGACCACCTCCAGGGCTTCGGCTGGCCCAGCGCCAACACCGACCAGCTGCGCGACGCGGCCTCGGCGTGGGAGGCGGCTGCCGCGACGGTCGACGGTCTCACCGGCAGGCTCGATGTCGCGGTCTCCATGCTCGAGACCCAGCGCTCGCCCGAGATCCCCACGGCCACGGCGGTGCTGGCCACGACCGCGCGCGACATCGCCGACCTCGCCACAGAGCTGCGAACGCTCGGCAGTGCCTGCCACGACTACGCGAGCCAGGTCGACGAGACCCGCCAGACCATCAGGGACCTGCTCCGCGACCTCGCTGTCGAGTGCGCCGTCAGCGCCGGCATCGGCGTCGGCCTCAGCTTCTTCACCTTCGGTGGCGCGGGAGCGGTCGCCGCCGGGGTGGTCGCGGCCCGCGCCGTGAGGTATGCACACCTCATCCTCGCGGCGCTGCGCGGGCTGCGCGCTGCACGCGCCGTCACCACGATCGGTCGCTCGCTCCCGGTCATCGCGCGCGTGACGAGGTCGTTGGAGAAGCTGAAGCGTGCTCGCGCCATCGTCACGACGTACTCACAGGGCCGCCCGGGGCAGGATGGTCGGCCGCGAAGCACTGAACCCCCAGCAGCTGAGGAACCTCACGCGCTACGAGCGGCGGATGCCGGGCAGTCCGGAGAAGACTGTGGTGCGCGACCTGGGTGACGGCACGGTCTCGTACACCACGAAGGTGCCCGGCAACGTGCCCGGCTCCTACGCGGAGTACACCAAGATCGTCGACGAGACCGGCACGACCATCGGGTACGTCAAGACGACGTTCGGGCCCGACGGCAGGATCATCCACATCAAGGACAAGATGAATCCATGACCAAGGAAAACCCGCTGCCGCCTCGCCTGGACGCCGTGCGCGACCTGGTCGAGCTGCGCGTTCCCGTGGCCGAGGCGGTGAGCGTGCTCCGCGGATTCCCGTGGGACGAGGACGAGCTGGTCGACCTCGACGTCGCCCATGTGACGGCCGCACTGGCGGCCTACGACGCCGGAGCGCTGGATGCCACCGACCTCGAGGCCTGGGCCGACGCCGTCGAGGGCCGCGACGACATCGGCCGCACCGCCGGGCAGGAGCAGCTGTTGAACGACGTGTTGATGGCTCTCTCGAGCCCCGAGCTCTTCGGAGGCTTCGACCAGGCCCTGGGCACGGTCCGGGACAGCTTGGAGACCCGGTGAGCGAGGACTCGATCGAGGCCCTGACCGGTGACCCGGCAGCCGCGGAGCTGATGCGCCGGGCGCTGCGGGAGCGGGCGGAGGAGTACGCCGACACACCACTCGGCGAGAAGTTCGCCGACGTCCTGGCGGGCCGGCTCGACGCGCGGTCGCTGGCCGACGATCCGGCGTTCGCTGAGCTGGCCGATCGGACCCGGGTCGCGTTCGAGGACTACTGGGCCGGGTTGGACGCCGACCAGCGCGAGGCCGCGATGCGTGCCGGGAACGCGCGGCTGGCCGAGGTGGCCGAGGAGCTCGACCCCTGACGGCGTCGATGACGTCCGGCCTGCTGGCGCTGCCCTTCTGGGTGAAGGCCCTGCTGGTCGGGCGCTTCTTCAATGCGCTCGGCTCGATGGCCTGGGTGTTCGTGCCGCTCTACCTCGTGACCGACCGCGGTCTCGACACCCCCGAGGCAGGCTCGATCGCCGCCGTCTACGGCATGGGCATCATCGTCGGCAACCTGGTCGGCGGGTCCGTCGGCGACCGCTTCGGGATGCGCGGCACGCTCGCGGTCGCCTCGCTCGCGGCGGCGGTGGGTTGCGCACTGGTGCCGTTCACACCGACCGACGCCCTGCCGGTGGTGCTCGGGCTGATGGGCGCGCTGGGTGGCATCGGCCGCCCCGTGTCGTTCGCGCTGATCACGGCCGCGCTGCCGACCGACCAGCGGCGCCAGGCAAGCGCGCTGATGCGGGCGGTCAACAACGCGGGCACGGTGCTGGGTCCGCCGATCGGCGGGCTGGTGGCGGCGTGGAGCTTCACCTGGATCTTCGTCGGCGACGCGGTGGCGAGCCTGCTGATGCTGGCGGTGGTGCTCGGTGTCGTGCCGCGCACCGCCCGGGTCGTGGTGCCCGAAGGCGCCCCGACACGAGTGCTCGGCGCGCTGCGCCGCGACAAGCGCTTCGTGCTGCTGCTGGTGAGCGTGGCGATCGTCGACACGTCGTACCGGTTCGCCTACACCGCCGTGCCGTGGCAGCTCGACGAGCTGGGTGCGGAGCCGTGGGTCTACGGCACGACGATCTCGCTCAACTGCCTGCTGATCGTGCTGTTCGAGCCCTACCTCGCCTACCGGCTCCGGCACCGCGAGGCATGGCGCCTGATCGCGCTGGGGTTCCTGCTGGTCGGGTTGGGCTGGCTGCTGGTCGCGCCGGTGGCGGGCGTCCTCGTCATCCTCCTGGCGGTCGCCGTGGTGACGGCCGGCGAGATGCTCTACAAACCGACCGCAACGGCGACGGCTGCGGACCATGCACCCGACGGCATGCACGGGCGCTACCAGAGCCTCTACGGCGCCGCCTCGCTCGGCGGCCTCGTGATCGCTCCCCCGCTGGCCGGCTGGCTGCTCACCATCGGCAGCACGGCGCTCTGGCTGGGCGGCGGAGCGCTCGGGCTGGCCGGCGCAGCCCTGCTCGTCACGCTGTGGCCGCGCCTCCCGGCCCACGCCCCCGTGCGAGAGTGACGAGGTGATCAGCATCCGTGCGGCGATCCATGCCGCCTCGGGGGTTCCCCGGCTCTTCTCCGCCGCCCTCAAGGCCGGCGCGACCCCGGCTCAGGCCGGCCAGGTGGTGGCGATCTCCGCGGGGGCGACCAGCGTCGCCACCCGGCGGGGCCGCGGCGCCCCAGGGCGGCAGAACGCCGTGCGCCACTTCGTCTGGCAGGCGCTGCTGACCGCGCGCCACGGTGTCGATCTGGCCCGGGCGATCGCCGACGCCCAGGAGGTCGGTACTCCCGACCGGCGCGACTCCGAGGTCGACCGGCACAACAACGAGGTGGGCCAGCAGTACGGCGTGGCCCACGCCGTCGATCTGGCGGGGCTCTCGATCCGCGAGGCGTGCGACCGCCTCGCCGGGGTCGCCCTGCAGAAGTGGGCGTCCGGCGAGCTGCTCTGGGTCAGGCGGGACTGAGCAGGTCACGCACCGCCGCCAGCCCGACGGCCACCTCGGCGAAGCTGGTCGACAGCGGCGAGAGGCCCACCCGCAGACCGCCGGGGTCCCGGTAGTCGGGGATCACGTCGCGTTCCCACAGCGACGCCACGACCTCGCGCATCCGGTCGTGGGTGAGCGTGACGTGGCCGCCCCGCTGCTCGGGAGCGCGCGGCGACGACAGGCTCACCCCGAGCGGGGCCAGCCAGGCGTCCGCCAGCGCGACGGCGTACGACGTCAACGCGACCGACTTCGCCCTCACGGCGTCCATCCCGACCTCGTCGATGGCGGCCACCATGTCGGTGAGCGCCAGCATGCCGACGACGGCCGGCGTTCCCGAGATGAACTTGCGGATCCCCGGCGACGGGGCGTAGCCCGGGCCCATCAGGAACGGGTCGGCGTGACCCATCCAGCCCTGCACCGGCTGCTGGAGCGCGTCGACGTGGCGGGCGGCGACGTAGCCGAAGGCCGGAGATCCGGGCCCGCCGTTGAGGTACTTGTAGGTGCAGCCGACGGCCAGGTCGGCCCCCCACTCGTCGAGGGCGAGCGGCACGGAGCCCACGCTGTGGGACAGGTCCCACAGCACCAGCGCGCCGGCGTCGCGGACCAGCCGGGTGATCGCAGGGCCGTCGGCAACGAAGGCGGAGCGGTAGGCGACATGACTGAGCACGACCAGCGCGGTGCGCTCGCCCAGCACCGGAGCGAGCAGCTCCGGTGCGACACCGAGCGCGCGGTCGACCTCGACCCACCGGACCGTCAGGCCGCGCTCCGCGGCGATGCCCTCGACCACGTAGCGGTCGGTCGGGAAGTTGTCGGTGTCGACGACGATCTCGTCGCGCCCCGTCGCGGCCGCGTCGACACCCGCCCGGATCAGCTTGTAGAGCAGCACGGTCGTCGAGTCCCCGACGAAGGTCTGGCCGGGGGCGGCGCCCAGGCAGACCCGGCCGATCTCGTCGCCGAGGGTGAGCGGCAGCTCGTACCAACGCTCGTCCCAGCCCCTGATCAGCCGCCCGCCCCACTCGTCGCGCACGAAGTCGGCCAGCCGGTCGGCGGTGGCACGCAGCGGGCGGCCGAGCGAGTTGCCGTCGAAGTAGACGAGCGGGGAGTCGGCGCCGACGAAACGGTCGCGGTACGACGCGAGCGGGTCGGCCTCGTCGTACGGCCTGGGGTCGAGAACGGCCTCGTCGGGGGGCTCGGCGATCGTCACGCCCCATGTCTACCCCGGATGTCCACCCCGGATGTCCACCCCCGATGTCCAACCCCCATGTCCAACCCCCATGTCCAACCCCTTGTCCACCGGAGGGCCGCCCCATGCACCCGGAAGGGGCCTCGACCCAGCCCCCCGCTCGGGTGGCGACGGCGGGCAGGCATCCGACCTACGGTGGCAGGGCCGCGCATGGGCGCGGCGACCCCGGGGTTCGCCCGGGTCCGTTTCGGGAGGGAAGCACACATGGGATTCGACAAGACTCCGCGCGCGCTCATGGCAACGCTGGCTGGTCTGGTGGCGATGGCGCTGCTCACCGTGACCGGGGGTTGGGTGGCCGCGGCCACCGCCGCCACCGGCGATGAGGTCTCGGCGGCCAGCACGGTGGCGAAGAACGCCAACGGCAAGCTGAAGTCCGTCGTCACCGGCAAGACGTCGGACGGGGGCACGCTCGGCGGAAGCTTCACGCCGCTGAAGTTCAAGGACTCAGGGCGGCGTCCCTGTCGTCAAGGGGGTCCTCGAGGGCAAGATCACCCACGCGGACGGCTCGAAGTCGACGTTCACCGCGATCCGCACGCTCGACGTTCGCAAGATCGACGGGCACAAGCTCGACGCAGCGGTGACCGCGCCCGGCGCTCTCGCCGCGTGCGACATCCTCAACCTCGTCCTGGGTCCGCTGGACCTCAACGTCCTGGGTCTCGAGGTGCACCTCAAGCAGGTCGTGCTCGACATCATCGCCGTGCCCGGCGCCGGCAACCTGCTCGGCAACCTGTTGTGCGCCGTCGCCGGTCTGCTCGACGGCGGCCCGCTCGCCGGTCTCCTGGGCCAGCTCACGACCCTGCTCAACCAGATCCTCGCCGCTCTCGGCCTGGGGATCTGACCACGTACCACCGCTACGACGAGACCGGCCTCGCTACTGGAAGCTGACGAACCGGACGTGAGGTCTGATCCCGCGGACGGCGTCGGCGCCCATGCGAGGCCGGTCCTCGTCGTAGAACAGCTTGAAGCCCATCGAGAAGCGTCCGGGTCGGGCGACGGCGTGGTACGTCGCGAGCTTCTGGCCCGGGTTGCCGAAGCCGTCGACGTGCTGCACCAGGGCCAGGCCGTCACGCTGCTCGACGTTCTCGACGTCCGGGATCATGTCGGTGCGGAACTGGTGGAGCATGAAGACCTTCTCGGGGAGGCTCTTCTCCGCCACGATGCCCGCCAGCCAGGCCGACACGCGGTCGACCTCGCGCGCGGACACCGACCCGATCGTGCGGCCGGGCACCTGCCGGGGTCCCATCCGCCACTCGGGATCGAGCGCCAGGCCGACGTACGGGCTCTCGAGCGCCCAGCGCCAGCGCTTCGCGACCGTGAGGAAGTCGCTGCGCCCCGGCTGCAGGTCGAGGACGAGGAGGGCGCCGTTGCGATGGGCGGCCCGGACGTACGGCTCCACCAGGCTGCGCGCGATGTCGTGGCTGAAGTCGCCGTCCGGACCTGGCCCGGCATCGGCGACGGTCACGATCAGCTCGTAGACCGGCAGCAGCTGCTCGCCCTTGCGCCGGAAGGGCTTGGCGGCCTTGACGACGCGCTGGTGTGCGGTGTCGATGTCGGTCTCGCCGAGCACGCCGAGCACGCCCGTGCCGGCGGTGCCGTAGTACGCCGTGAGGAAGCGCCGGTGCCCGAAGACCTTGGTTCCGCCGCCGGGCAGCTGCCGGGGCCGCGCGGTCGCCGGTGGCGGGGTGGCACGCTGCTGCTCCGGTGTGGCTGACGGTGTCGCGCGCGGAGCGGTGAGGGGCAACGCGGCGACGCTCTGGTCGTCGGCGAAGGCGCCGGTGATCGCCACGGGGATCGCCAGCACGGTCAGTCCGGCGACGGCAGCGACCAGCGACCGGGGGGAGGCGATCCGCATGCCGCGGAGCCTAGCTGCGGAGGGGCTGCGTCACCCGCAGACAGCGCCGTGCGCGGCCGACTGCACCAGCGCGGCGTACTTCGCGAGCACACCCCGGGTGTACGTCGGCGGCAGCGGCTCCCAGCCGACCGTGCGCGCCTCGAGCTCGTCGGGGTCGACGTCGACGTCGAGGAGCCGGTTGGCCACGTCGAGGGTGATCGGGTCGCCGTCGCGCACGAACGCGATCGGGCCGCCGTCGACGGCCTCCGGGGCGATGTGGCCGACGCAGAGGCCCGTGGTCCCGCCCGAGAAGCGGCCGTCGGTGATCAGCAGCACGTCCTTGCCGAGCCCGGCACCCTTGATGGCGCCGGTGATCGCCAGCATCTCGCGCATGCCCGGCCCGCCCTTGGGGCCCTCGTAGCGGATCACCACGACGTCGCCGGACCTGATCTCCCCGGCGGTGAGCGCGTCGAGGGCCGCCCGCTCGCGGTCGAAGACGCGTGCCGTGCCGGTGAACGTCGTGTCGTCGAACCCAGCGGTCTTCACGACCGCGCCCTCGGGCGCCAGCGAGCCCTTGAGGATCGTGAGTCCGCCGCTGCGGTGGATCGGCCGGTCGAGGGTGCGGATGACGTCGTCGTCGACCGCCGGCGGCGCGAGCGCCTCGAGGTTCTCGGCCATCGTCCGGCCTGTCACGGTCAGGGTGTCGCCGTGCATCAGCCCGGCGTCGAGCAGGGCCTTCATCACCATCGGGATGCCGCCGACCTTGTCGACGTCGTTCATCACGTAGCGGCCGAACGGCTTGAGGTCGCCGAGGTGCGGCACCTTGTCGCCGATCCGGTTGAAGTCGTCGAGGTCGAGGTCGACCTCGGCCTCGCGGGCGATCGCCAGCAGGTGCAGGACGGCGTTGGTGGAGCCGCCCAGCGCCATCACGACCGCGATGGCGTTCTCGAACGCCTCGCGCGTCATGATCTGCCGCGCGGTGATGCCCTCTCGGAGCAGGCCGACCACGGCCTCGCCGGAGCGATGAGCGAAGCCGTCGCGACGCCGGTCGACGGCGGGCGGCGCGGCCGAGCCCGGCAGCGACATGCCGAGCGCCTCGGCGACCGAGGCCATCGTGTTGGCGGTGTACATGCCGCCGCAGGCTCCTTCTCCGGGGCAGATCGCCCGCTCGATCCGGTCGACCTCCTCACGGGTGATCTTGCCGGCCAGGCACGCGCCGACTGCCTCGAAGGCGTCGATGATCGTGACGTCGCGCCCGTCGACCTGGCCGGGCATGATCGAGCCGGCGTACAGGAACACGCTGGCCAGGTCGAGCCGCGCGGCCGCCATCAGCATGCCGGGCAGCGACTTGTCACACCCGGCCAGCAGCACCGAGCCGTCCAGCCGCTCGGCCATCATCACGGTCTCGACGGAGTCGGCGATCACCTCGCGGCTGACCAGCGAGAAGTGCATGCCCTCGTGCCCCATGGCGATGCCGTCGGAGACCGAGATCGTGCCGAACTCCAGCGGATAGCCGCCGGCTGCGTGCACGCCGTTCTTGACCGCCTTCGCGAGCCGGTCGAGGGAGAGGTTGCAGGGGGTGATCTCGTTCCACGACGACGCCACCCCGATCTGCGGCTTCGCGAAGTCTGCGTCACCCATGCCGACCGCCCGCAGCATGCCGCGAGCGGCTGCCTTCTCGAGGCCGTCGGTGACGTCGCGCGAACGGGGCTTCATGTCGTGCTCGGGCATGACCGGAGCCTACGGCCGCGTCCAGACCCGCGTCAGTCAGGGGATCAGGATGTCGCCCGCTCGGAAGGCAGGCGCGAGCACGAGGGTCGGCTCGCCCCAGCGGCGGGACAGCTCGTGGAGGAGGTCCCGGGCGTACGACGTGAGCACACCGGGCCCGGGCAGCTGCGAGGCGAGCCAGAGCCGGTGCAGGACCACCGGGCGCATGGTCGGGCCGTCGAGGCCCGGGGAGGGTGCCTGGTCCTCCTCCAGCGCCGCCCCGATGCGCCACGACGACGCCATCAGGCACCACGCCAGCGTGGCCAGGGAGAGGTCGGCGTCGAAGGCCCCAGTCGCGACGTACGGCACCGCGGGGGCGACGCGCTCGCGGTACCTCGCGATCGCGGCCGCCGCGACGTCGTCGGGCAGTCGCCACGCACACCAGCAGGTGGGCCAGGGGACGCTGAGGTAGGCGACGTCCCACACCAGGTGCCGTACCTCGGCGAACTCGTAGTCGAGCAGCACGACCCCGTCTGGCGTCATCAGGTTGTTGTCGGGACACGCGTCGGCGGCCGTCAGGACCGGTGGGGCGGGGGTCAGCCGCGACGCGACCTCGCGCAGGGTGTCGACGAACTCGGCCGGGGCCGGCACCCCGAGCCGCTCTCCGTGCTGCGCATAGGCGGCCGCGGTGTCCGCCAGCGCCACGGGGATGCGGTGTGTCGTGATGTCGGGCGCGCGCAGGCCGAGCTGTCGCCCGTAGGCGTCGAGCACGTCCTCGGTGCCGGCGAGGTGGAGGTCGGCGACGGCGTCCACCCAGCCGTCCACCGCGGCCCTCGCCGCTACCGGGTCGCGTCCCAGCAGCAGGTCGGCGACCGTCGGCAGCGAGCCGAGGTCCTCCAGGACGATCAGGTCCGGATCGCGGGCCGTCCCCCGGAGCCGTGGCACCGAGTGGGTGCCGACCAGCGCCTCGAGAGCGGCGGGCTCGCGGGCGTAGGTGCCGCCGTCCCGGGAGAGGTAGCGCTTGACGACGTACGTCGCACCGTCGTCGTCGGAGACCCGCCAGACCTCGCTCCGGTCGCTGCCACCGAGCTGGCGCACGGGCGTCAGCGTCGACAACCCGGCCGCGTCGGCGGCCGTCGCGAGGGTCCGGTCGTCGAGCACGGAGCCACCCTAGTGTCGTGAGCGGCAGAGGCAGTCCGCGTGCACGGGACGGCCGACTACGGTGGCCTGCGTGCTCGACCCCACGTCCGGTGCCGCCGTCGCGGAGGCGTTCGGCCTGCCGACCGGGCCGGGCCGCCCGGTCCTCCGGGGCCCGGTGGCCAGGGGCGAGCAGGGCCAGGTGTGGCGGCTCGAGACCGGTGGTGGCGCGTATGCCGTCAAGGACCCCTTCGTCGACGTGGACGCGGCAGAGGCGTTGGCGGACGCGGCCTACCAGGACGCCGTCCGCGCGGCGGGCGTGCCGATGCCGGGCGTGGTGCGCGCACCTGACGGCGCCGTGCTGGTCGAGGTCGGCGGGGCCGCGGTGCGCGTCTACGACTGGGTCGACGTCCTCGGGAAGGACCGCCGGCTGGACCCGGCCGAGGTCGGCCGGCTCTTCGCGCAGATCCACGCGGTCGTCGTCCCCACCGACGAGCCGATGGATCCGTGGTACGTCGAGCCCGTCGGCGCCGACCGCTGGCACGAGCTGGTCGAGGAGCTGCACCAGGGCCGGGCGCCGTTCGCGGCCGAGCTCGAGCGTCTCGTGCCGGACCTCGTCGCGGTCGAGGAGCTCGTGCATCCCGTGGCCGCCACCCAGTGGTGTCACCTCGACCTCTGGACCGACAACATCCTCCGCGCGGGGGGCGCCGGCCGAGCCGACACGCTCCTGGTGCTGGACTGGGAGAACAGCGGCCCCGGCGCTCCCGGCCAGGAGCTGGGCCTCGCCCTCTTCGACGTCGGCCTGGGCGAGCCCGACCGGATGGCGACGCTCTACACGTCGTACGTCGATGCCGGCGGCCCCGGCCGCCTCGTCGAGCCCTCGGACCTCGCCGTCGTGATCGCGCAGCTGGGACACATCGGCGAGATCGGCTGCCGCACGTGGCTGGCCTCGGCCACGGAAGCGGATCGACGCCACAACGAGGCCTGGGTGCGTGAGTTCGTCGACGAGCCGCTCACCCTCCGCGTGGTCGAGCAGATCGTCGCCGCGGTCAGCTCTCCGCGGCGGACTTGAGCTGAGCCAGGCCCTTCTCGAAGTCCTTGCCGAGGTACTTCTCCATGTTGAAGACCTTCGCGAAGACCGCGGCCATCCCCCGGTTCTCCCCCGACATCGTCCAGGCGACGTCGCTGCCGCCGTTGTCGGGCACGATGGCGAAGCGGATGTCGTTCTGCGCCTTCCAGGGCTTGAGGAAGGACAGCTTGATGTCGATCTGCTGCGGGTTCGAGTCGGTGATCTCCATCGAGCCCTCCCCGGCCTTCTTGTTGCCGCGCCAGGTGTAGTGCGCCCCGACGCCCTGCCCGGGGCCCGAGTACTCGCGCTGGAGGTCCGGGTCCAGGCCCTCCCAGGGCGACCACTGCTGCCAGTTTCGGAAGTCGTTGATCAGCGCGTGCACGCGGCCCGGGTCGGCGTCGATGTGGGTCTCGCGCACATAGGTGAACTCCGCCATGCGCGGCACCTTAGACCCTCCCTTCGGGCGAGGGGAGAGTTACCGACCGATCGGTCAGCCCGGAGGTGGGACCCGGTCAGATCCTCGCGGCGCGCACCATCATCACGTCGGGCAGGTCTCGCACGACCTCGCGCCAGCTCTCACCCTCGTCGGCCGAGGCCCACACCGCGCCGTTGCGGCCGCCGAAGTAGAGGCCCGCGGGCTCGTGCGCGTCGGTGCACATCGCGTCGCGCATCACCGCGACGAAGTAGTCGTCCGGGAGGCTGCCCTCGCCGAGCGACTCCCACGTGGCGCCGGCATCCTGAGAGCGCCACACGCGGGCCTTGCCGTCGACCGGCCAACGGGCGCCGGCATCGGCGATCGGGAAGGTGAAGACGGTGTCCGGGTCGTGCGGGTGGACGACCATCGCGAACCCGAACTCCGTGGGCAGTCCTGGCGCGATGTCGTGCCAGGAGTCGCCGGCGTCGTCGGAGCGGTAGACACCCCCGTGGTTCTGCAGGTAGAGCCGGTCGGGCTTGCCGGGGTGGCGGGCGACCTTGTGCACGCACTGGCCGAACTCGGGGTAGTGACGGTCGCCCGGCATGAACTCCGCCTTCACGCCCTTGTTGGCCGGCTCCCACGACCTGCCCCCGTCGCCGGTGCGGTAGACCCCGCCGGTCGAGATCGCCGCGATGACCGACTGGGGATCGCCCGGGTGCGGGAGGATCGTGTGGAACGCCTGCCCGCCGTAGCCCTCGCCCCACTCGGTCCGGTGCGGGTGGTCCCACAGGCCACGCACGAGCTCGAAGGTCTCGCCGCGATCGGTCGAGCGGAAGATCGCGCCCGGCTCGGTGCCGGCGTAGACGACGCCCTCCTCGGCTCCGGGGGCGAGCTGCCAGATGCGGGCGAGCGTCGCCTCGGTGTCCTCGGGGAACCGGATCGCGCCGTTGGGCGTCTCGTCCCAGGACTCGCCGAGGTCATCCGAGCGCCACACCTGGGGGCCGAGCCAGGACGACGACGAGCCCACGAGGAGGCGCGGTCGGTCGCCGTTGGTCTCCACCATCGCGGAGTAGACCTCCTCCATCTGGAAATGGGGGCCGGTCCACGACCAGTCCGTCCGGGCGTCGTCGGACTGCCCGATCCACAGTCCCTTGCGCGTGCCAACCAGCAGAACCGTGCTCATGTGTGCTCCTCGTCTGGACCTCGAACGACCCCTTGCTCAGAACCTAGACCGCCCCACCCCCGATCAACTCATCTCGATCCGGTCACGAATCTCTGTCCTTGTAGCGTTGCGCGGGTGCCGCAGCGCCCCGCCCTGTCGCCGGTGTGGCTCGTGCTCACCGGGATCCTGTCCGTGCAGTTCGGCGCAGCGGTCGCGAAGAGCGTCTTCGACGAGGTCGACCCGACCACGATGGTGTGGCTCCGGCTCGCCACCAGCGCCGTCATCGTGGTCGCGCTGGCCAGGCCGCGCGTGCGCGGCCGCTCGCGCCAGGACTGGACCGTCGCCGCCGCCCTCGGGCTCAGCCTGGGCATCATGAACTGGTCCTTCTACCAGTCCTTCGCCCGCATCCCGCTGGGCATCGCCGTGACGATCGAGTTCCTCGGGCCCCTGACCCTCGCGGTGCTGCTGTCGCGGCGACCGCGCGACCTGCTGTGGGTCGTTCTCGCCGCTGTCGGCGTCTCCCTGCTCGGGCTGGAGCCCGGCGACATCACGACCGCCGGCGTCCTGTTCGCCCTGGTCGCCGGCACCGCCTGGGCGGCGTACATCCTGCTCACCGGGCACACGGGACGACGCTGGCCGGGGCTGGACGGCCTCGCCGTGGCGAGCGTGGTGGCGATGCTCGTGATCACACCGTTCGCCGTCCGGGCCGGCGGCGAGGCGCTGCTGGACCCGAAGGTGATCGCCCTCGGCGCGGTGATCGGCCTGCTCAGCTCGGTCATCCCGTACTCGGTCGAGATGATCGCCCTGCGCACCATGCCTCCGCGGGTCTTCAGCATCCTGATGAGCCTCGAGCCCGCCGCCGCGGCGCTCGCCGGCGTGCTCCTGCTGCACGAGCTGCTCAGTCCGCTCCAGCTCCTCGCCATCGCGTGCGTCGTCGCCGCCAGCATCGGCGCCACCCGGTCGCAGCCGATGTCCGAGCCGCACCCTGACTAGCCGGGGACTGAGCCGGGACCGGGCGCGTCCCCGGAGTTCACGCGATCGTCACGAGCGCGTGACCCCGAGGGCCGATCGTGTGGACTAGGGTCGGACCAGGTCCTCCCGATCCCGACGGAAGCCGCGCCTCATGAAGACCCCCCTTGCTCGCCTCGCCCCGCTCGCCGTTCTCGGTCGGTGGGCCGTCCGCGCCCACGAGCAGAGCTGCCGCAACGCCCGCACCGCGGCGACGGAGTCGTCGCGGAGACAGGTCGAGCGCGCCGAGATCGAGCACTACCTCGACGGGCAGGTCCAGCCCGTGCGCGTCGCGGCACACGGCTGAGCCAGACACCTGGTGGGCCCGGGCCTCCCGGATCCAGGGGCTCCCCTGCGGCACAATCGCCGCATGTCGACGCAGCCCGACGCCCGCCCGGACCCCGTGCGACCGGTCGGGCCCGATGCCTGGCGGCGTGACGTCGGACGGCGTGACGCGTGCGTCGACGCCACAGCGACTGGTCATCGGCTACGCCGACGTGCTCTCCGACGACGGCACCCGGCTGCGCGCCTGGACCAACGACCCGCACGGCGAGATCGACGGCCCGACCGTGCTGCTGTGCAACGGGCTGGGAGTCAGCCAGTGGGCGTGGCCGGCCCTGCTCGATCCCGGCTGCGGCGTCCGGGTCGTGTCCTGGAACCACCGCGGCGTCGCGGGGTCCGACCGCCCCGCCGACCCTGCCCGCGTCGGCGTCGAGGACCTCGTCGCCGATGCCCTCTCGGTGCTCGACCACTTCGGCCTCGACCGCGTCGCCGTCCTCGGCTGGTCGATCGGCGTCAACACGGCCTTCGAGCTCGCCACCCTGCACCCCGAGCGCGTCGCGGCCATCATGGCCGTCGCGGGCGTCCCCGGCGACACGTTCCGCACGATGCTCGCGCCCCTCCGCGTCCCCCACGTCGTGGCCCGGCCGCTCACGCTGACGATCGCCCGCACGATGCGGCACGCCGGCCGCGCGCTCGGACCGCTGACCCGGCGGCTTCCCGTCGGTGAGAAGGCGCTCACGCTGCTCACGCACAGCGGGTTCATGCTCCCCGTCCGCGACCGGCGACTCGCGCTGATGGCGGTGCACGACTTCCTCGCGACACCGCTGGACTGGTACTTCCACCTCGCTGTGCGCACCTCCGAGCACCGCCGCGTGTCGCTCGTCTCGCTGGATCTCCCGGCGCTCCTGGTCGGCGCCACCTACGACGTCCTGACCGGAGCCCGCGACCTGCGCACGGCGGCGGCGAGGCTCCCGCGCGGCGAGTACGTCGAGCTGCGCGGCACCCATTTCGTGCAGATGGAGCAGCCCGACGCCGTCCACGCCCTGCTGCTCGACTTCCTCGAGCGGGTGCTGTGAGGCTGCTCCCGGCCGCGCTGGTGCTCGGCACGGCCGGGAGCCTGCTGGTCGCCTGCTCAGGCGACGACGAGCGCGGCGGCACGACCGTGGTCGCGACGCCCTCCGACGAGCGCGACGCCACCGACGAGCCGTCGCCCACGAGCGGTGAGGACGCGTCCGGGTCGGGCCGGCCGCGGGTCGTCGGCACGGTCGCCGAGGGCCTCGCCGTCCCGTGGGGCATCGCCTTCCTGCCCGACGGGTCGGCCGTCGTCACCGAGCGCGACAGCACGCGCGTCCTCCGGGTTCGCGACGACGGCACGGTGCGAGCCGCTCGGCAGCGTCGAGGCCGCGGCCCCCGAGGGTGAGGGTGGCCTGCTCGGTGTGGCCGTGTCGCCGACGTACGACGTCGACCGGTTCCTCTACTTCTACGTCACGACGGCCGAGGACAACCGCATCGTCCGCGCGGTCCTCGACGACGCGGACGCCTCGGGCGGCCTCGGCGAGCCGGAGGTCGTGCTGGCCGGCATCCCGAACGGCTTCGTCCACGACGGCGGGCGGCTCGCGTTCGGCCCGGACGGCATGCTCTATGCCTCGACAGGCGAGACCGGCCAGTCGCAGCTGGCCCAGGACCGCGAGTCGCTGGCCGGCAAGATCCTGCGGATCACGCCCGAGGGCGACGCCGCGCCGGGAAACCCGGGCGGCACACCGGTGTGGTCGTGGGGGCACCGCAACGTGCAGGGTCTCGCGTTCGACGACGGCGACCGGCTCTGGGCCTCGGAGTTCGGCGACTCGACCTGGGACGAGCTCAACCGCATCGAGAAGGGCGCCAACTACGGCTGGCCGGAGGTCGAGGGGCGCGGCGACAGCGAGGAGTTCACCGACCCGCAGGTGGTCTGGGCGACCGAGAACGCCTCCCCCTCCGGACTGGCCTACCTCGACGGCCACGTGTGGATGGCGGCCCTGCGTGGGGAGCGGCTCTGGCGCGTCGACGTGTCGACCGGCCAGGCACGCGACCCGCAGGACTTCTTCGTCGGTGAGTTCGGCCGGATGCGCACCGTCGTCGTCGCCCCGGACGGCCGGCTGTGGGTGACCACCTCCAACCGCGACGGGCGCGGCGACCCGGCCGCCGAGGACGACCGGATCCTGATCGTCGAGGTCGGCGCGGGGTGACCGACTGGTGCGGTGCCGTGGCCGCTTAGGGGGTGGCCGGCCGCGCCCTAAGCGCCCACAGCACCGCGGGAGTCAGCAGGGCCGACCACCACGATCGCGCGCCGGGCCGCCCTGCGCAGCGTGTGCAGGACGGCCGGGCCGAGCAGGATGATCGCGACGGAGGTGGTGATCGCCCGCCCGGTGTCCCACGAGCCGGTCGAGGTGAGCAGCGTGTAGTACGCGAACCGCTGGAGGTTCTCGGCCACCGGGTCGCCGGGCACGAAGGTGAGTCCGCCGTCGGGCGCAGCGCCGGTGACCGCCACGCCGAGCAGGAACGGCCAGCCCGACAGGTTCATCAAGATGCCGAAGGCGTACGCCGCCACGATCCCGTAGACGACCAGCATCGCGATCTCCGCGCGGCCGGTCACCCGTCGCGGCAGCAGCCCGGCGCCCATGCCGACCCACGCCGACACCAGCATCTGGAACGGCAGCCAGGGTCCGACGCCGGCGGTCAGCAGGGCCGAGGCGAACAGCGACGTGCAGCCCAGCGCGAAGCCGAAGCCCGGCCCGAAGACCCGCCCGGCGAGCACCAGCAGGAAGAACACCAGCTCGACCCCGGCCACGCCGGCGCTGAGCGCGCGGAGCACCGCGTTGATCGCGCTGAGCACGCCGAGGATCGCCAGCACGCGCGCGTCCATGCCGCCCTCGCTCACCTCGGCGAGCACGACGACGACCACCAGGGGCAGCAGGGCGAGGAAGAGGAACGGCGGGTCCATCCGGGCGCCGTCGGGCACCTTCACCAGCAGCGGCCAGGTGAGCATCATCAGCCCGGCCACCGACGCGACGCCGAGCACCAGCAGCGAGCGGGGCCGCAGGGGCACCGCGACGTGCGCGCTCACGACGCGCCCCGCAGGTCCAGCTCGCCGACGCGCAACCAGGGCGGTCCGAGGATCTTGGTGACCTGGGGGGCGAAGGCGGGCGACTCGGCGACCACGCGGCGTACGGGTCCGGAGGACACGACCTCGCCCTCGGCCAGCACCACGACGTCGTCGGCGACCTGGGCCACGAACTCGACGTCGTGGGTCGCGACCACGATCGCGTGGCCCCGGTCGGCGAGGGTGCGCAGGTGGTCGGCGAGGTGCGCCTTGGCGGGATAGTCGAGCCCGCGCGTGGGCTCGTCGAGCAGCACGATGCCCGGGCGCGCGGTGAGGACGATCGCCAGCGCGAGGGCGAGCCGCTGACCCTCGGACAGGTCGCGCGGGTGCTGGCCACCGGGCAGGCCCGGCACCAGCCCGTCCAGCAGCGAGCGACAGCTGCCGGCAGCGGCGCCGGCCCCCTCGTCGGCGGCGGCGCACTCCGCGTCGACCGTCTCGAGGTAGAGCAGGTCCGCTGCGGTCTGGGGCACCAGCCCGACCAGCGACCGTCGCTGGGCCGGCTCGGCCGAGGCGGGGTCGACCGACGACCCTGCGTCGTCGACCGCGACCTCGCCGCCGCGGCGCTTCCCGGTGCCCTGGAGGGTCCACAGCAACGTCGACTTGCCCGAGCCGTTGCGGCCCATCAGCGCCGTGGTCGTGCCCGCGTGCAGACGCAGGTCGACGTCGCGCACGGCGAGGATGCGACCGTGCGCCACGGACACCCCTGTCGCCTGGAGCCGGACCTCTCCGTCGGCGGCTGGAGCCGGGTCCGGCGCGGCCGGGAGGGTGAGGTCACGGGTACGCCGCCGCGCGTCGCGCACGGTGAGCGGGAGGGGCTCCCAGCCGGCCGCCCGTCCGAGCTCGACGATCGGGGGGACGACCGGGGAGTGCGGCAGCACCTGGGCCGGCTCACCGACCAGGAGCCCGCCGTCACCGGTCAGCAGCGCGAGCCGGTCGGCGAACGGCAGCACCCGCTCGAGCCGGTGCTCGGCCAGGAGCACCGACAGCCCGGCGTCGTGCACGAGGCGCGTCAACGTCGCCAGCACGTCTTCCGCAGCCGTGGGGTCGAGCGCGGAGGTCGGCTCGTCGAGGACCAGCAACCGGGGATGCATCGCCAGCACCGAGCCGATCGCCACCCGCTGCTGCTGGCCCCCCGAGAGGGTGCGCAGGTCTCGGGAGCGCAGGTCGGCGATGCCCAGCAGGTCGAGCGTCTCCTCGACCCGGCGGCGCATCGTGGGACCCGGCAGGCCCAGCTGCTCCATGCCGTAGGCGAGCTCCTCCTCGACCGTGTCGGTGACGAACCCGCTGAGGGGGTCCTGCCCGACGTACCCGATGCGGTCCACCCGCTCGCGCGGCGGCGTGCGCACGATGCTCTGCCCGTCGAAGAGCACGTCGCCGCTGAGCCGGCCCCCGCTGAAGCGGGGCACGAGCCCGGTGACGACGCCGAGCAGCGTGGACTTGCCGACGCCGGTGCGACCGGAGAGGACGACGAGCTCTCCCTCCTCGACGGTCAGGTCGACCCGGTCGAGGACGAGCGCCCCCTCGGCGTAGCCGACCGACACGTCCCGCAGCTCGATCATGGGGCCACCGCCCCGGTGCGCTCGCGCTCGCTCTCTGCGGCGTCGCGACGCGGCGGGTCCAGCGGCGCCGAGGTCGTCGGCGGCGGCGCCGCGACGGCGGGCACCAGGCCGATCAGCACCCCGACGAGCGCGAGCACGCTGAGCGTCGGCGCGACCTCGACACCCGGGTGAGCCACGAAGAGGTCGGTGCGGACCACGCGCAGGAGACACGCGGCGACGAGGATGCCCGAGAGGGACACGACCACCTCGGCCAGCCGCCAGTGGTCCGGCCGGTAGCGCGTGCGCTCTACGCGGCGGCCGGCGCTCCACAGCCCCACGACCGCCACGACCGCCCCCAGCACGAGCATCGGAGCTGCGAGCAGGCGCGGAGCGGTCAGGTCGAGGACGGCGTAGGTGCCGACGCAGATGCCGAGCAGTCCCGCGACGAGCAGGGCGCCGGTGCGGAAGCGCTGGCCGCGGTCCAGCCCGGGAGCGCGACCGTAGCCGCGCGCGTCCATGCCGGCCGCCAGGGCCAGTGAGCGCTCGAGGGCGTCCTCGAGCACCGGCACCAGGAAGCGTCGCATCCGCCCGACCCGGCCGGCGGTGCCACCGCGCAGGGCCTGGGCGGCCCGGACCCGGCGAACACTGTCGGCCAGCTGGGGGAACACCGTGACCGCGACGACCAGCGCGGTCCCGATCTCGTACAGCGCCGGCGGCACCGACTTGAGCAGGCGCTTGGGATTGGCCAGCGAGTTGGCCGCTCCGACGCAGATGACGATGCTGGCCAGCCGCAGCCCGTCGTACAGCCCGGCCAGCAGCGACTCCTGCGTGACCGGCCCGAGCAGGCGGACCCCGGCCACCCAGCCCGGCAGCGGGACCTCCGGCAGGTCGACCAGCACCACGCCTCCGATGACCCCGCCGAACAGCACCCGGAAGGCCACCCGCATCACCACGATCGCCAGGCCGAGCCAGAGATAGAGCCGGAAGGACCCCGACCACGCATGGTCGGACCGCCTGGCGGCCACGACGAGCGCGGCGACGCCGATGAGCAGCAGCAGGATCAGCGGGTTGGTGGTCATCGACGCACCCGCCGCGAGACCGAGGGCCCAGAGCCACCACGCCACGGGGTGCAGGTCGCGCGACAGGCGCGTCACGCTGAGCGCCGCCCCCTGATCAGCGACGGTGCCGGCGACCGCGGCCCCGAGCAGCGCCATCACGGCGAGCACGAGCGGGATCGGCACGGAGCCCGAGCCGGTCGGCTCGTCACCCTCGGTCGACTCGGCGGGCGAGGCCGACGAGCTCGTGCCGCTGTCCGAGGGCACGGCCGTCGGTCTCGTCGCCCGCCGTCGGGTCGACGGTGGTCTCGTCATCGCCGCTGGCGTCGTCGCCGGGCGTCGCGGACTCCGACCCGGCCGCCGACGACTCGTCATCCGGCGCCGCCGACGTCGACGGGTCGGCCGCGGTGGGGCTCCCGGCAGCCGGGGTGGCGGCCGCGGTCGTCGCCGATCGCGTCGGCTGCGCCCCGGCGCCCGAGGTGGAGCCCTTGGTCGGACCTGTGGTGGGGCTCTTCGTCGGGCTCGTCGTCGGTGTAGGACTCTTGGTGGGGGTCTTCGTCGGCGTCGTCCCGGTCGTCGGGGTCGGGCTGGACGGGCTCGGGCTCGACGGGCTCGTGGCCGTGGGCGTCGGCGACGTGCCTCCGGAAGCGGGCGGCGACACGCCCGGAGGCCCGGTCGAGCTCCCCTGCCAGGCGAAGCCCACCGACCCGCCGGCCGCGACCGTCAGCGAGCCCGCTCCCGCCGAGGAGTACGTCCACGAGCCGGACGTGCCGTTGGACCAGTAGAGGCCCCAGTAGGCGTTGGCCGGTGGCGTGTTCACGCAGGGGTCGGTCTCGGGCTTGCCGCTGACCCGGCACACGAAGCCCGGCTGCTGCTGCACATAGGTCAGCGGGAAGCCGTTCTCGATCATCAGGGTCGCCGCCTTCTTGCCGGCCCCGTCGGTGTCGCACACCGACTGCACCCCGCCGCCGAGCTCGCGGAAGTCGACGACGACGCTGACGCCGCCGCCGGCCTCGCAGACCGCCGCCGACGCCGGAGCGGGCCGTCAGCGCCGCGAGCGGCACCGCCGCCGCGGCCAGGACGGCCGCGGCGACGAGCCGGATGCAGCGTGGAGTCATCGACGCACGCGGAAGTACGCCGTGCCCTTGCGGAGGTCCTTGAACTCACCGGTCACGACGACCTTGGGACGGCCGGGCTTCGCCAGCTTGCCCTTGATCTTCACCTTCGCCTTGAAGGTGCCGTCGGCCCTCGCGACGCCGGAGGCGACCTTCTTGTCGCGGATCCGGACGACCACCCGCTCGCCGGCCTCGAGGCCCTTGACCTTGATGGTCTGGCGGTCACCCTTCTCGACCTTCTTCTTCTTGGCCTTCACGTCGAGCCTGGTCTTGCCGAGCACCTTGACCGCCAGGGTCTTGGTGCCGGTCGCCGTGGTGATCGTGTAGACCGGGGTGGCGGTCGTGCCGGGCAGCAGCACCGTGGTGCTGATCGGCGTGGTGCCCCCGGGAGCGGTCAGTCCGCTCACGCCGGCGACGCCCGGGCCGCTGAGGCAGACGCGCTCGCCCTCGGCGGCGCCGGAGACGGTGAGGGTGGGCTGGCTGCCGGCCCGCTGGAAGCCCGTCGGCCCGGCGAACGTCACGTTCGCGGAGGTCAGCGCCGCTGCCAGTGCGGGCGCGGCCTGGGTGGTGGCGCGGCGCCAGCGGTCCTCGCTCTCCGCGTCGACGGCGATGCCTCCCGCCATGCCCTCGTCGAAGCGGAGCTTGTTGTAGGCGATGGCGCCGCCCTCGGCGGCCATCGGCGATCCCGCGGCGGGGTTGCGGACCTGCAGCTTCTGCACCCAGGCCCCCGCGCGACCGGCGGCCACGCACTCACCCTGGCTCGCCAGCGCCCAGCCCGACGAGGCCGGTGCTGTTGGAGTTGGAGTCGGTGATGTCGGCGCTGTTGCCGAACGAGCCGTCCGAGCGCTGGTTGGCCTTCAGCCAGGTCACCGCCTTGCCGATGGCGGCGGTGACGGCGGCGCTCTTGGTGGGGATCGCCGACAGCTGGAGCACGGTCAGGGCGGTCACGTCGACGTCGGGACCGCTGCCGGCCTGACCCTCGACGCAGCCCTGCTGGGCCGCGGTCTTGTCCGCGTTGAGGTCGAGGCGGAAGAAGCCGGACGTGCACTGCTGCTGGAGCAGGAACGACGTGGCGCTCGCCGCCTTCGGCGACCCGGCCACCGACAGGCCGCGCGCGGCGAAGGCCTGCCCGATGACGTTGGTGCTGTCGCCGCCGCCGGCGGTCTCGAGCCGTCCGGTGATCGGGGCGGTGCTGCTCACGTTGTCGGCGGTCAGCGCGAGCAGGTTGCTGCCGCCGTACGACGTGGCGTCGGCGCCGGTCGCCTGCGCGAAGGCCAGCGCCTTCGCGGTCGCCGCGGCGCGCCGAAGCTGGTGTAGGTCGGCATCTGCGGCGCCATCGCGTCGCGGATCTGGCGGACGACGCCCTCGTTGCCGCCGACGGCCTGGATGGCGAACGCCGTGTCGATGGTGAGCCCGTAGTCGTCGAAGCCTCCGGGCACGAAGTTCGGGTTGTGGATCAGCCCGTTGGTGAGCTCGCCCGAGAGCCAGTTGGAGGCGTCGCCGGCCGGGGTGACGGCCGACGCGGGGGCCGCGCCTGCCAGGGCGACTGTGGTGACCGCCAGTGCGGTGGCCGTGGCCAGCGCGGCGGCGCGCGTGGCTCGGTGGAGCAGGGTGTTCACGGTTTTCCTTCCCGCTGCAGAGCGGGGTCGGACCGGAACCGGAACGAGCCCGCTGTTGACCTCGACAGCGTGTTTCTCAAGGACGTCTCGCGGCGGGTGCTCCGGCTCGCTCTCCCGGCCAGTCATGAGACGGCGGCCGGGTCGGCCTACGGTTGCGGGTCAGCGCCGGAATTCGACCGGCTTCCCCCACGTGCGGACGTGGATGTGTGGTGTGCCGGCTCACCGTACTCCCGCCACGCCCGACGACGTAACCCGGCGCGACCGGTGGACGAGGATTGGCGGGCCGGATAACGATTCGGATACGGTCGCCGGATGCTCGAGCACGGACTCGCACCGCGCGCGCCCCGAGCAGGTCGAACGATGTGGACGTCGAGTCCTCGCGTTGCCGGCTTCTGCGCCGCGGTCCTCACCCTGACCCTGTCCCTCCCCCTGACCCTCACGTCGACGTCTTTCGCCTCGGCCGCCGACGGCGACGAGCCACCGGTCACACCGACCGCCGCGGCGCCGTTCAAGGTCAAGGCCGGCAGCTTCAACATCCTGGGCTCGCAGCACACCGCGCGACCTGGTGGGTTCGAGCCGGGCCGGATCCGCGCCGCGTACACCGCCCAGCTGATCCGGGACAAGAAGATCGACGTGATCGGCATGCAGGAGGTCCAGTGGGACCAGCTGCAGGTGCTGGGCCGCGAGCTGGACGACTACTGGATCTGGCCGTACAAGCGGCTCGGGATGGCGCAGGGTCTGCGGCTCCAGATCGCCTACAAGCGCGACCGCTACGAGTTCGTCGAGGGCCGCAAGCTCTACACCCGCTTCGACGGCAACACCCGGCCGATCCCCTACGTGCGCCTGCGTGACAAGGCGAGCGGCCAGGAGTTCTGGTTCCTCACCTTCCACAACTCTCGTCACATGGCGGAGCGCAACGGTGCCACGGCGCGCCTGGTCGACCTCGTCAACCAGCTGCGCAGCACCGGCGTCCCCGTCGTGCATCGGTGGCGACTCGAACACCTGGTTCGACTTCGCGTGCCGGATGGGCCGCTACGCCGCCATGGACAACGCCGCCGGCGGCCGCCTCTACCCCTGCCGGCCGCCCGGCAACCCCGTCTTCGACGTCCTGATGGCCAACCCGCGGCTCGACATCGGCCGCTACCGCCAGCTGGGCGGTCGCGAGGTGTGGCGCGCCAGCGACCACAAGCTGATCACGGCCAAGGTGCGCCTGGCCCCCGAAGCAGGCTGACAGCCGCGCGTCGGCGGTGCTCAGGCGTCGGACCCTCTCGGGATGCCGAGCGTCGACAACAGGTCCTCGTGGAGCTGGATCCAGACCGTGTGGCACGAGTCGACCTCGATGCTGTCGACCCATTCACGCTGGCCGCGATCCACCCGGGCGAGGGCGGCGGCGTAGCGCTCGGCATAGCCGTCGAAGCGCGCCAGCGCGCCGGCGAGCCGTGCGCACACCTCGCCGATCTGGACCTCGAGCCCGGCCAGGGTCCGCAGCACGCGCTCGTCCCATCCCCAGTCGGAGTGATCGTTGCCGGCCACCGGGTTGCCGGGCTCCGGCCTGATCTGCCAGGCGGTGCAGGCCCGCCCGAACCGGCGGTTGAGCGGCACGAACGCCGCGTGCGCCTCGGCGACCGTCTCGCGAGCGCCCGCCGCGTCGAGCTCGGCAGCCATCCGGCGCTCGTCCTCGGCGCGCCCGGCGTCCGTCATCGACCATCCCGATGAGCCGGCGAACTCGGAGTGCCGCACCCAGCCGAAGGCCGCGTAGTCGAGCAGCAGCTCCTCGACCAGTCCGAGGTCGAGGGCGTACCGCGACGCGACCCGCCCGCTGTCGGCGTAGCCCAGCACCCGCGGCGCATGAAGCGTCAGGTCCTCGAGACTGGAGAGGTACGCCGTCACCGCCGACCCCGTAGACCGGCGCTCACGCGCGGTCGCGCACGGCGTGCGAGGCGGCCACGGCGAGGGCGTCGACGAGGTCGTTCATGGGATCGCCCGAGTGGCCCTTGATCCAGCGGAAGGACGACGTCCTCGCCGGCGGAGCGAGCTCGGCAGGCGTCGACCAGGGGCTCCCACAGGTCGCGGTTGGCGACCGGCTTGCGTGCCGAGGTCGTCCAGCCGCGGGCGAGCCACCCCTCCCACCAGCGGTCGCGGAAGCAGTTCACGACGTACGTCGAGTCGCTGACCACCACGAGCGGGCCGCCGAGCGAGGTGACGGCCTCGAGGGCAGCGCGGATCTCCATCCGCTGGTTGGTGCTCACGAGCTCACCGCCGGAGTCGTACGTCGTCGCGTCGAGCGCCCAGGCCCAGCCGCCCGGCCCGGGGTTGCCGACGCACGCCCCGTCGGTGAAGACCTCGCGCGCGCCCGGCGGCGCGGTCATGTCGGATGGTCGCGGACGCCGTGCTCGCGTGCTCAGGTCGAGCTCTCCGGATCGAGCTTGGCCAGGATCAGCTCGCGCACCCGGCCCGCGTCGGCCTGGCCGCGCATCTCCTTCATCACCGCACCGATGAGAGCGCCGGCAGCGGCCTGCTTGCCGTCGCGGATCTTGTCGGCCACGTCGGGGTTGGCGGCGATCGCGCTGTCGACGGCCGCCGACAGCGCGCCCTCGTCGGAGACGATCGCGAGCCCGCGGGCGGCCACGATCTCCTCGGGGGTGCCCTCCCCGGCCAGCAGACCCTCGAAGACCTGGCGGGCGAGCTTGTCGTTGAGCGTGCCCGGCATCGACCAGCGACTGCACCGCGGCGACCTGGGCCGGCGTGACGCCGAGCGAGGCGAGGTCGACGCCCGAGTCGTTGGCGCGACGGGCGAGGTCGGCGAGCCACCACTTGCGGGCCGCCTGCGGCGAGGCGCCGGCGGCGATGGTCTCCTCGACCAGCCCGAGGGCGCCGGCGCCCACGGTGTCGCGCATCTCGAGGTCGGAGAAGCCCCACTCGGCCTGCAGCCTGCGCCCGGCGCTTCTCCGGCGCCTCGGGAAGGCCCGCCCGCAGCTCCTCGACCCACTCGCGCGTGGGCGCGACGGGCACGAGGTCCGGCTCGGGGAAGTAGCGGTAGTCCTCGGCGTCGGACTTCTCGCGACCGCTGGTGGTCACGCCGGTGTCCTCGTGCCAGTGCCGCGTCTCCTGGAGGATCGACTCGCCCCCGGTCAGCACCGCGGCGTGCCGCTGCATCTCGTAGCGCACCGCCCGCTCGACCGAGCGCAGCGAGTTCACGTTCTTCGTCTCCGTGCGCGTGCCGAGCACGTCGGACCCCTTCGGAGCGAGCGAGAGGTTGACGTCGCAGCGCAGCGAGCCCTGCTCCATCCGGACGTCGGAGACCCCGAGCGCCAGCAGCAGGTCACGCAGCTGCGCGACGTACGCCTTCGCCACCAGGGGCGCCGCGGCCCCCGTGCCGGTGATGGGCTTGGTCACGATCTCGATCAACGGGATGCCGGCCCGGTTGTAGTCGACCAGCGAGTAGTCGGCGCCGTGGATCCGCCCGGTCGAGCCGCCCACGTGCAGCGACTTGCCGGTGTCCTCCTCCATGTGGGCGCGCTCGATGCCGATGCGGTACGTCGTGCCGTCGACCTCTACCTCGGTGAAGCCCTCGAAGGCGATCGGCTCGTCGTACTGCGAGGTCTGGAAGTTCTTCGGCATGTCGGGGTAGAAGTAGTTCTTCCGGGCGAACCGGCACCACTCGGCGATCTCGCAGTTGAGTGCCAGCCCGATCCGGATCGCCGACTCGACGGCCTTGCCGTTGACGACCGGCATCGCGCCGGGCAGGCCCAGGCACGTCGGGCAGACCTGGGTGTTGGGCTCGGCGCCGAACCCGGTCGCGCAGCCGCAGAACATCTTGGAGGCGGTGTTGAGCTCGACGTGCACCTCGAGGCCCAGCGCCGGGTCGAAGCGCTCCAGCGCCTCCTCGAAGGACAGCAAGGTGGCGGTCATCGGGCGGCCCCTTCCCCGGGGAGCGCAGGTGCCTTGTCGAGGATCGCGCCGCCCCACTCGTGCACGAGCATCGCCTCCAGCGCCGCGCCGACGCGGTAGACCCGGTCGTCGGCCAGCGCCGGCGCGAGGATCTGGACGCCGGTGGGGAGCCCGTCCTCGTCGGCGAGACCGCTGGGCACGGAGATGCCCGGCACACCCGCGAGGTTGGCGGGGATGGTGGCGAGGTCGTTGAGGTACATCGCCAGCGGGTCGTCGATCTTCTCCCCCAGCCGGAACGCGGTGGTCGGCGCCGTCGGCGAGACCAGCACGTCGGCCGTGGCGAACGCCTGCTCGAAGTCACGGGTGATCAGCGTCCGCACCTTCTGCGCCTGGCCGTAGTAGGCGTCGTAGTAGCCGCTGGACAGCGCGTAGGTGCCCAGGATGATGCGGCGCTTGACCTCGTCGCCGAAGCCGGCGTCGCGGGTCGCGCGCATGACCTCCTCCGCCGAGGGCGAGGCCACACCCTCGGGCAGCACCCGGAGCCCGTAGCGCATCGCGTCGAACTTCGCGAGGTTCGACGACGCCTCGGCCGGGAGGATCAGGTAGTAGGTCGCCAGGGCGTGCACGAACGACGGGCACGAGACCTCGACGACCTTCGCGCCCGCACCGGTCATCAGGTCCACCGACTCCTGGAAGCGCTCCAGGACGCCGGCCTGGTAGCCCTCACCACCGAGCTCGGTGACCACCCCGATCGTCACGCCCGACAGGTCGCCGGTCGCGCCCTGCTCGGCCGCGGACACCAGCGCCGGCAGCGGCCGGTCGATGCTGGTCGAGTCGAGCGGGTCGTGCCCGCCGATCACCTCGTGCAGCAGGGCGGCGTCGAGCACGGTCCGCGTCACGGGCCCGGCCTGGTCGAGCGAGTTGGCCAGCGCGACGAGGCCGTAGCGCGAGACCCCGCCGTACGTCGGCTTGACGCCCACCGTGCCGGTGACGGCGCCCGGCTGCCGGATCGAGCCGCCGGTGTCGGTGCCGATCGCGAGCGGCGCCTCGAACGCGGCGACGGCGGCGGCCGAGCCGCCGCCCGAGCCGCCGGGGATGCGGTCGAGGTCCCACGGGTTGTGGGTCGGGCCGTAGGCCGAGTGCTCGGTCGAGGAGCCCATCGCGAACTCGTCCATGTTGGTCTTGCCCAGGATCGGCAGCCCGGCCGCGCGCAGGCGGGCGACCACGGTGGCGTCGTACGGCGGCACCCAGCCTTCGAGGATGCGCGAGCCGCAGGTCGTCGGGAGCCCCCGGGTGGCGAGCACGTCCTTGACCGCGATCGGGATGCCGTCGAGCCGGCTCTGCGCGTTGCCGGCCCGGCGGCGCTCGTCGGCGTCGCCGGCCTGCGCGAGCGCGCCGTCGGCGTCGACGTGCAGGAACGCGTGCACGGCGGGGTCGACCTCGGCGATCCGGTCGAGGTGGGCCCGGGTCAGCTCGACGCTGGAGACGTCACCGGCCTCCAGCAGGTCGGCGAGCGCCACGGCGGAGAAGCGGGTCAGGTCGACGTCGTTCATTGCTCGTCACCCAGGATCCGAGGCACGGAGAACCGCTGCTGCTCCTGCGCGGGCGCCCCCGACAACGCCTCGTCGGCGCTCAGGCCGGGCACCACGACGTCGTCGCGGAACACGTTGGTGAGCGGGATCGCGTGCGAGGTCGGAGGTACGTCGTCGCCGGCCACGCCGGTGATGGACGCGACGGACTCGAGGATGACGCTCAGCTGCGGCGCGAGGTGGTCGAGCTCCGCGTCGGACAGGTCGATCCGCGCGAGGTCGGCGAGGTGCGCGACCTCCGCACGACTGATCTCAGGCATGTGCTCGATCCTATGGGTGGCACGAGTTGCCAGGATCAGGCACCCGACCGACCCGGAGCCGCCCCGTCCGGGAGCGGCTACGGCTGGACGCCAGAGCTGAGCCCAGCGACTCCTGGAAGATTCCTGCGACAATTTCCGGCGGCACCTGTCGAGATCGCGCCTCCAGCGGCGTCGAGAGGGAGCAAGCACAACACCTTCGAAAGGCACCGCCATGAAGTACGTCATCATGTTCACCTCCCGCCCCGACCTCGACGCGGCCGTCGACCCGGAGCAGGCGCAGCTGGTCTACAAGAAGGTCTACGAGTGGTTCGGGGAGAACTCCGCCTCGCTCTCCGACAACGGCGCCGAGCTGCACCCCGTCACCACCGCGACCACCGTCAAGCACGCCTCGGACGGTCCGGTCGTCGTCGACGGGCCGTTCAGCGAGGCCAAGGAGGTCATCGGTGGCTTCAGCGTGCTCGACGTCGCCGACATGGACGCCGCGATCGCCATCGTGAAGACCTGGCCGCTGCTCGACTTCCCGGGCGTCGCGGTCGAGATCCGGCCGATGGTCGAGGACTACTCCCACATGGAGGGCTGACCAGCCTCGTGACCGAGGTCATCAGCGACGGGCTCCTCGCGCGTGCGCTGCGCGAGGAGTCCGGACTGCTGGTGGCCCGGCTGGCCCGCCGCTTCGGCGACTTCGACCTCGCGGAGGAGGCGGTCCAGCAGGCGGTCGTGGAGGCGCTGACGGCCTGGCGCCGGGACGGTCCGCCCGACAACCCCGCGGCCTGGCTGCAGACGGCCGCCCACCGCAACGCCCTCGACGCCGTACGCCGCACCGGGCGCCAGCGCGACCTCGCCGCACGGGCTGCGGGACCCGAGGCGCCTGCGCCTGCTGACAACGGCACCGACGACCGGCTCGCGCTTCTGTTCGCCTGCTGCCACCCGGCGCTGGCCCCGGAGGCCCGGCTCGCGCTCACCCTGAGGGCGGTGGTCGGTCTGACGACACCCCAGATCGCCCGCGCGTTCCTGGTCAACGAGACGACGCTGGCCCAGCGGATCGTGCGGGCCAAGCGCAAGATCGTCACCGCGGGGATCTCGCTCACGGTGCCGGAGCCCGGCCAGCTCACCGAGCGCCTGGCCGACGTCCTGGCCGTCGTCTACGTGATGTTCAACGAGGGCTTCGTGTCCTCCACCGGAGCCACGCAGGACCGCGACCTCGCCGCCGACGCGGTCTGGCTGGCCGAGGTCGTCGCCACCAGCCTGCCCGAGGAGGCGGACGCCTGGGGGTTGGCGGCCCTGCTGTCCTTCCAGCACGCCCGCGCGGCCGCCCGCTTCGACAAGGGTGGAGACCTCGTCCTGCTCGCCGACCAGGACCGCTCCCTGTGGGACCCCGCCCGCATCGCCACCGCGCACGGCTATCTCGACCGGGCGGCCGCCCTGCGCCGGTCCGGGCCCTACCAGCTCCAGGCCGCCATCGCCGCGTGCCATGCCTCCAGCCCCACCTGGGCCGAGACCGACTGGCTGCAGATCGTGACGCTGTACGACGTCCTGCTGGCGCACCAGCCCTCCCCCGTCACGCGCCTCAACCGCGCGGTCGCCCTGGCCCAGCTGGGTCCGGACCAGGCCGCTCGGCGCTGACCGACGTCGACGACCTGGTCGGGGCCCTCGGTGGCTACCACCTCTTCCACGCCACCCGCGGCCGAGCTGCTCGAGCTCGTCGGCCGGTTCGACGAGGCCGCGGCCGCCAACCAGCGGGCGCTTGAGCTCACGACCAACGACGCCGAACGCCGGCTCCTGGTGACCCGGCTGCACCGGCATCCGCTCACCGACGGGACGTAGCTCGACGCCCGACCACCGGCTCGGCGAGGTGCACCCGGTGGTCGCTCATCCAGGCGACCGAGGAGTCGGTGACGACGTAGCGGAAGACCAGCCGCAGCGCGGCGTCGCGCACCATGGCCCCGACCCGACCAGGCGTCTTGGAGCTGCTGCTGCGCGCACCCGCGGCGACGATCCGCTCGACCCGCTCGCGCCGGATCGCCTCGTACGCCTCGAACGCCGCCTCGACCGTGGGCAGGTCGCGCAGGCAGCGCGCCAGCTCGACCGCGTCCTCGAGCGCCATCGAGGCGCCCTGCCCCGAGCTCGGTGACGGTGCGTGGGCGGCATCGCCGACGAGCACGACGCGGCCGCGGTGCCAGACCGGGACGTGCGGGAGGTCGTAGGTGCTGTCGCCGGCCAGCTCGAGCTCGCCGGTGCGCACCAGCTCGGCTCCGGGTCCGGCGTCGGGCTCGAGCAGCTCGACCAGCCACTCCTGCCACTGCGCCATCGAGGTGGCGGCGCGCTCGGCGGGGCCGATCGCCTCGCGCGGCGCGTTGACGAACCAGACGACATCGCCCTCCGGCGTGCGATGGGCGCCGAAGAAGGCGCGCCGCCCGAAGACCATCTGCCACGCCTCCGACGGCAGCTGCTCGGCCAGCGGAGTGCGCCGGGTGATCCCGCCGAAGTTGGTGAGCCCGACGTAGCGAGCCTCCGGGGCGCCGGGGTCGACCAGCGTCCTGATCGGCGAGCGGACCCCGTCTGCCGCGACGAGCAGGTCTCCGGTCAGCCGGGACCCGTCGGCCACCTCGACACTCACCGATCGGCCGTCGCCGCGGCCGCGGTGCTCGTGCACGGCGACGACGCGGGCGCCGTGGCGCACCTCGACACCGCGGCGCGCCGCCTCGTCGCTCAGCAGCCGGGCCAGGGCCGGCCGGTGCAGCGTCAGGGCGGTCGTCCCGTCGGGCAGGGGCTCCCCCAGGGTCACCGAGCCGAGCGGCCGACCGGTGCCGGAGACCAGGTCGTTGCGGCGCGTCGGGAATCCGAGGTCGCGCAGACCCGCGAGCAGGCCGAGCTCGCCGACCGCGTGGACGCCGTTGGGTGACAGGGTCAGGTAGGAGCCGGCCGCCGCCTCCTCCACCGTGCGTGCCTCGAGCACCACCGAGTCGATGCCCACCTCCTGCAGGGCCAGGGCGACGGCCGGACCCGCCACCCCGCCGCCGACGACGAGAGCCTTCACTGCGCTATCCTTCCCTACGGAAACCGTGTTATCTGATTTTCGAAACGTTTGATCTTCGAAAGGTTATGTGACGTGGCACCCGACCGTCAAGCGCTCGTGGAGCAGCTCGGCCTGGCCATGCAGCGCTACCAACGCAGCACCCAGTCCTTCGACGACGCCGTCGGTCGTCGCCTCGGGCTCAACCCGGCCGACCTGCGGTGCCTGGACTGGCTCGCCGACGGCCCCAAGACGGCCGGCCAGCTCGCCGACGCGACCGGCCTGCGTCCCGCCGCCACGACGACGCTGATCGACCGGCTCTCGGCCCGGGGCCTGGTACGCCGCGTGCCGAGCGCGTCCGACCGACGACAGGTCCTCGTCGAGATGACCGACGAGGGCTTCGCTCGCACCTGGGAGTGCTACGGCCCGCTCGTCGCCGAGGGCAACGACCTGCTGGCCGGCCTCACCACCGCCCAGCTCGCGCAGATGCGCGATCACCTGGACGCGATCCGCGAGCTGACCGACCGGCACCGCGCCCGGCTCGTCGCCGAGCCGGCGCAGGGATCAGAGGCCTGAGGGCCCCTGCTCGAGCAGCACCTCGAAGCCCCCCTCGTCGAGCACCGGGACGCCGAGCGACTCCGCCTTGTCGGCCTTGGTGCCGGCATTCTCCCCGACCACGACGTAGTCGGTGTTCTTCGACACCGACCCGGCCGCCTTGCCGCCGCGCGCGATGATCGCCTCCTTGGCGGAGTCACGGCTGAACCGCTCGAGGGACCCGGTCACCACCACGGTGAGGCCCTCCAGGGTGCGCGTGACCGACGCGTCGCGCTCGTCCTCCATGGTCACGCCGGCGCGCTCCCACTTCTCGACGATGGCGCGGTGCCAGTCGGCGTCCTCGTCGTCGAACCACTGGCGCACCGAGGCGGCGATGGTCGGACCCACGCCCTCGGCTGCCGCCAGCGCCTCCTCGGAGGCCTCGCGGACCGCGGCCACCGAGCCGAACTCCGTGGCCAACGCCCGCGCGGCGGTAGGGCCGACGTGGCGGATCGACAGCCCCACCAGCACCCGCCACAGCGGCACGTGCTTGGCCTGGTCGAGGTTGGCCAGCAACCGCTCGCCGTTGGCGGACAGCACCCGCCCGTCGGTGGCCACGTCGGCCTCGGACTTCTTGGCGGCCCGGGTGAACAGGTCGGTGGTCAGCAGCTTGGCCTCGTCGAGGTCGAACACGTCGCCCTCGTCCTGGATCACCTTCGCGGTCCACAGGGCGTACGCCGCCTCGGACCCCAGCCCCTCGATGTCGAAGGCTCCGCGACCCGCCACGTGGAAGACCCGGTCGAGCAGCTGGCTCGGGCAGGTGTGGTGGTTGGGGCAGCGCAGGTCCTTGTCACCCTCCTTCTCCTCCACCAGCGTCGTGCCGCAGGACGGGCACGTCGTCGGCATCTTCCACTTCCGCAGGCCCTTCGGCCGCAGCCCGAGCACCGGCCCGACGATCTCGGGGATGACGTCGCCTGCCTTGCGCAGGATCACGGTGTCGCCGGGGCGCACGTCCTTGCGCGCGACCTCGTAGCGGTTGTGCAGGGTGGCCCGCTCCACCGTCGAGCCCGCGACGCGCGTCGGCTCCATCACGCCGAACGGCGTCACCCGGCCCGTGCGCCCGGTGTTGACCTCGATCGAGACCAGCTTGGCGTTGACCTCCTCGGGTGGGTACTTGAACGCGATCGCCCAGCGCGGCGCCCGCGAGGTCGAGCCCATCCGCCGCTGCAGCGCGACCTCGTCGACCTTCACCACCACGCCGTCGATCTCGTAGGCCACGATCGAGTGCCGGTGCTCGCCGGCGTTCTCGATGTAGGCCTCGACCTCCTTCAGCGTCGCCAGCACCCTGACCTGCTCCGAGGTCGGCAGCCCCCAGGCGGCCAGCGCCTCATAGGCGTGCGACTGCGCCTTCGGCTCGAAGCCGCGCCGCTCGCCGATCCCGTGGCACACCATGCCGAGGTCGCGCGTGGCCGTCACCCGCGGGTCCTTCTGGCGCAGCGACCCGGCCGCGGCGTTGCGCGGGTTGGCGAAGACCGGCCGGCCGGCTTCGGTCATCGAGACGTTGAGCCGCTCGAACGCCGCACCCGGCAAGAACACCTCGCCGCGCACCTCGAGCAGGTCCGGCACCGGGAACTCGGCGGTCGCGGTGAGCTTGTGCGGCACCGACGCGATCGTCTTCACGTTGGGGGTGACGTCCTCACCGGTGCGGCCGTCGCCCCGGGTGAGCGCCCGCACGAGCCGGCCCTCCTCGTAGAGGAGGTTGATCGCCAGGCCGTCGACCTTCAGCTCGCACAGCAGCGCCGGCGACTCGAGACCCTCGCGGCCGAGGCGGGCGTACCACCCCTCGAGCTCGTCGTAGGTGAAGGCGTTGTCGAGCGACTCCATGCGCTGGAGGTGGTCGACCGCGGTGAACTCGGTCGACACCGCGCCGCCGACCTTCTGCGTCGGCGAGTCGGGCGTCCGCAGCTCGGGGAACTGCTCCTCGAGGGCTTGGAGCTCGCGCAACCGCACGTCGTAGTCGGCGTCGCTGAGCGTCGGGTCGTCGAGCACGAAGTAGCGCCAGCGCGCCTGCTCGATCTGCTCGCTCAGCTCCGCGTGCCGGTCTCTCGCCTCGGCCGTCACCTCCGCGACCTCGGCGTCGCCCTCGTGCGTCAGGGCCTCCGCGCCTCCTGCGCCTCCTGCGTCATGTGCCCATCCTGCCGCGTCCCGCCGACATCCTGCTCAGCACCTTTCCAGCCACCCATCTGGCACGCTCGCAGCGACGAACACACCAGCGTGAGCACCCACAAGGAGCTGTCCGTGGCTCAGCCGACCCTGATCGCGGCTGCCGCCGCCCCGCCCGCAGACCGGGTGCGTGGCGTCGTGCTCATGCTGCACGGCGGCAAGGACCGCTCCACCGAGGTCGTCGACGAGCGCAGCCTGTCGCGGCGCCGGTCGCTCGTGATGCAGCGCGCGCTGGCCCCGGACCTCGCCGACGCCGGGCTGCTGACGTGCCTGATGAGCTATCGCCTGCGCGGCTGGAACGGCGGCGCGGGGCCGGTCGACGACGCGCGCTGGGCGCTGGAGCAGGTACGCCGCGAGCTCGGCGACCTGCCGGTCGTCCTGCTCGGCCACTCCATGGGCGCCCGGACCGCCATCCACGTCGCCGACGACGAGCGCGTCATCGGCGTCGTCGGGCTGGCCCCGTGGTGGCCGGCCGACGAGCCCGTGGAGGCCCTGCGTGGCAAGCGCCTGGTCGGCGCGCACGGTCGGAGGGACCGCATCACGTCGTACCGCCAGAGCCAGCGGTTCGTCGAGCGTGCCGCGAGGGTGACGACCTCGGCCGAGCACGTCGACATGGGACCGCTCGGGCACTACCTGCTGCGCCGCGCCGGCGCCTGGAACGAGGTCGCCCGCTCGGCCGTCCGAGAGATGTTCTAGCTCCCGAGACTGACGTCCAGCAGCTCGAGCAGCGTGACGGTCGCCGCGACCGCACCCAGCGCGGCGCCGCCGTAGCAGGCCAGCGCGGTGAGGCCCTTCTGCTTGATCTGCAGCCCGTCGTAGAGCGTGTAGCGGAACCGGTGCGCACTGTGCACGAGCAGCACGACGAAGAAGCCGAGGAGCACCAGCACGGTGATCGGGTGGCCGGCGACGGCGAGCAGGTGGTCGTGGTCCGGAGGGGAGATCCACCCGAGCGGGAACGCGAAGGCGAACAGGAACACCAGCACGGGCAGCAGCGTGGCCGCGGCCACCCCTCCGCCGCTGAAGGCCAGCCAGACGAGGGGCTCGATCCGGCGCTTCGACAGCTTGGACGGCTGTGGGGCGAGCCGCGCGAGCAGGCTCATCAGGTCACCAGCCAGATCACGAAGGCGGACACCAGCGCCAGCACGGCGTACTGGGCGGCGATGATCGCCACGGGCGGCACCGCGCGTCCGCCGAGACTGAGCGGCATCGCCTTCGGGGTCAGGCTGAACCACGTCACCACGTGCAGCACGAGGAAGGCGGCGCCCACGACGTTGAGAACCACCACCCAGGGGCTCGCCGCCCAGTCGAGGAAGTCGGCGTACGCCGCCGGTCCGAACCGGACGCTGCGCAGCATCAGCAGCAGGAAGACCACGAACCAGGCGACGAACAGGCTGCTCAGCTCGCGCATCACGAACACGAAGTAGGACCGCTTCCGCAGCCACCACCAGGTCGACATCGGCCGTCGGTACGCGAGGTCGCCCGTCGTGCGGGTCCCTGGGGCGGTCCCTGGGGCGGTCCCTGGGGCGGTCCCTGGCGCGGTCGCGCTCATCGCGCCGCCCGGGGCAGGAGGAACGCCTTCACCGACTCCTGGGCCGCCTTCAGCTTGTAGCGCTGGATCGCCCCGGCCGGGTCGACGTGCTTGGGGCAGACGGCCGAGCACTCGCCGACGAACGTGCAGGCCCACACCCCGTCGTGCTCGACGAGGACGTCGAGCCGCTCGCGGACGCCGTCGTCCCGCGAGTCCAGGTCGTAGCGCTCGGCGAGCGCGATCGCCGCCGGCCCGATGAAGTCCGGGTCGAGACCGTAGACCGGGCAGGCGGCGTAGCAGAGCATGCAGTTGATGCACATGCTGAACTGCTTGTAGGCGTCGAGCTCCTCCGGCGTCTGGAGGTACTCCCCGTCGATCTCCGTCACGTCGTCGTCGCGGATGATCCAGGGCCGCACCCGGGGCAGCTTCTCCATGAAGTCGGAGATGTCGACGACGAGGTCGCGCACCACCGGGAAGTTGCCGAGCGGCTCCACCCGCACCGGGCCCGGGGCGTAGTCGGAGAGGAACGTGCCGCAGGTCAGCCGGGGCTCGTCGTCGACGTTCATCCCACAGCTGCCGCAGATGCCCATCCGGCACGACCAGCGGAACGACAGCGTCGGGTCGAGGTGGTCCTTCACGTGGTTGAGACCGTCGAGCACCGTCCACTCGGTGCGGAGCGGCACGTCGTACTGCTGGAGGAGCGGCGGTGTGGTCTTGTCCGGCCGGTACCTCAGCACCTCCATCCGGATGCTGGGCTCGCCGTCGGTCGCGTCGTCGCTCGCCCGGTCGTACACGGTGTCTTCTGCCATGGCCCTTCGATCACCTCCCGTACACGCGCTCGCCCGGCGGCCACCGGGTGATGGTCACCGGCAGCTGGTCGACCCGCGGAGTGCCGTCGGGCGCGCGGCTGACCAGCTGATGGGTGAGGAAGCGCTCGTCGTCGCGCTCCGGGAAGTCGGTGCGCTGGTGAGCGCCCCGGGACTCCTCACGGCGCAGCCCCGACTCGAGCATGGTCTCGGCGATGTCGAGGAGGTTGGCGAGCTCGAGCGCGGCCACCAGCTCGGTGTTGAACGAGGCGCTGGAGTCCAGGATGCCGACCGCACCCATCCGCTCCTGCAGACCGCGGAGCCGGTCGAGCCCGGCGACCAGGTCGGGACCGTTGCGGTAGATGCCCGCCGCCTCCTCCATCGTCTCCTGCATCTCGTCGCGGATGGCCGCGACGCCGTCGTCGCCACGGGGCATGGTGGCGAGCAGGCCGCGCAGCCGGCGCACCTCGTCATCGATCTGGGCCGCGACCGACGCCGGCGGCCGGCCCGCCCCGGCCGCCTGCTCGGCAGCGGCGCGGCCCGCCCGGGCCCCGAAGACCAGGCACTCCGGGAGCGAGTTGGAGCCCAGCCGGTTGGCGCCGTTGATGCTGACGCACGCCGTCTCTCCGGCGGCGTAGAGCCCCGCCAGCGAGGTGGCTCCCTCGATGTCGGTGTGGACCCCGCCCATCATGTAGTGCACGACCGGCCGGACGGGGATGAGGTCTGTCACCGGGTCGATCCGCTCGTACTTCAGGCAGAGCTCCCGGACGAACGGGATCTTGGCCTCGATCTTCGCCTCGCCGAGGTGGCGCAGGTCGAGGTGCGTCACCGGCCCGTACGGCGAGTCCGTCGTGCGGCCCTTGGCGACCTCGTGGACGAACGCCTGGGAGAGCCGGTCGCGCGGGCCGAGCTCCATGCTGCGCAGCGACGGCTCCGGCGTGGGCGTCCCGAGGTCGTAGTCCTGCAGGTAGCGGTAGCCGTCCTTGTTCAGCAACCAGCCGCCCTCGGCCCGCGCCGCCTCGGTGATCAGGATCCCGGTGAAGGGCAGGCCGGTCGGGTGGTACTGGACGAACTCCATGTCCTTCAGGGTCGCGCCGGCGCGGTAGGCCAGGGTCATCCCGTCGCCCGTGTTGATGTTGGCGTTGGTGGTGAACGGGAAGACCTTGCCGCAGCCGCCGGTGGCCAGGATGACGGCTCGCGCCGTGATCGCCTGGATCCGACCGGTGCGCAGCTCGACGGCCACGACGCCGTGCACCCGCCCGTCGTCGACGAGGAGCCGGGTCACGAACCACTCGTCGTACCGTCGCACCTCGGGGTACTTCAACGAGGTCTGGAACAGCGTGTGCAACATGTGGAAGCCGGTCTTGTCGGCCGCGAACCACGTGCGCATCTTCTTCATCCCGCCGAAGGGACGGACCGCCACCCGCCCGTCGGGCTCCCGGCTCCACGGACAGCCCCAGTGCTCGAGCTGGAGCAGCTCGCGGGGAGCCTCGGCGACGAAGGCCTCGATCGCGTCCTGGTCACCGAGCCAGTCGCTGCCCGAGATCGTGTCGTAGATGTGCTCCTCGATGGTGTCTCCCTCGGCGATCACGCCAGCGGCACCGCCCTCGGCCGAGACGGTGTGGCTGCGCATGGGATAGACCTTGGACACCACTGCCACGTCGACGCGGGCGTCTGCCTCGGCGACGGCGATCGCGGCGCGCAGGCCGGCTCCCCCGCCGCCGACCAGGAGCACGTCGTGGTCGGCGACCACCTCCCCGTCACTCACCCCGCAGCTCCTCGTCGACGAGGACCTTGTGGTGGTGATCGACCACCATCGTGTGCACGCTGCCGTCGTGGAACTCCTCGCGGGCCGTCCGGCAGCCGCAGGAGAACCGAACCTCTTCGGTGACGAGCCCGTAGAGGTCCTCGGCCACGAAGACCTCGCCGTCGTGGGGGCGCCCGCAGGGCGCGAGCCTCGCCTCGAACCGACTGATCGTGGACGTCACCCGACACCTCCTCGGGACGACCGCGCCTCTCCGGCACAACCTTGCGACCACCATCCTCCACCGACGGCCGCTTGTGAAGACGGGTGGCGGCTCCGACCTGCCGGGAATGCGGTCCCGATCGCGGTCGTTGACCCCCGGCAGGCAGCGGGAAAAGAAAATATCGATTTGTGGGAATGCCCGGCCGGTCGCTACGGTTCCGGATGAAACGAAACTGTTTCGTTTCATCCAGGTAAACCGTCGGACGACAGGCAGGAGCACCACCGAGCATGACCCCCCAGCAGGCAGCAGCCGTGGCCGCCGCAAGGCCGCGCGTCGAGGGCGATCGCGAGCAGGAGATCCTGCAGGCGACGCTCGACGTGCTCGCCGAGGTGGGCTACGACCGGCTGACGATGGACGCCGTGGCCCATGCGGCCAAGGCGTCCAAGGCCACGCTCTACCGCCGGTGGAGCACGAAGGCCGCGCTGGTCATCGACGCGATCCTCGCGCAGAAGGGCCCGGCCAAGGCGCCCGACACCGGAAGCCTCCGCGCCGACCTGCTCGAGATGCACTGCGGCCAGGGCGGCGTCACCGACGCCCGGGCCATGGGCGTGCTGGCCAGCCTGATCACCGCGGTCAACAAGGACCCGGAGTTCGCGACGGCGTTCCGCCGCGACTTCATCGGGCCGAAGGTCACCATCGGGCGGGCGGCGTTCGAGCGTGCCCGTGACCGCGGCGAGATCGACCCGGGTGTCGACATCGACCTCGTGGCTCCCGCCCTCGCCGGCATGGTCCTGCACCGGACCTTCGTGCTCGGCGAGCCCCCGACCGAGGAGACCATCGCGGCTCTCGTCGACCAGATCATCCTCCCGGCCTGCGGCGTGCGGCCGGGCGGCGCCCCCACTCAGAACGCAGAACCCCAGACCTCACAGAACTCACAGAAGGAAGACTCGTGACGCATCTCGACAGCCCGACCCCGGCCGTGAAGCCGGTCGAGGCCCGCCCGCAGCGCGAGCTGCACCTGGGCTGGGCGCTCGTGCTCATCTCGATCGCGCAGCTGATGGTGGTCCTGGACGCCACCATCGCCAACATCGCGCTCCCCTACATCCAGGCCGACCTGGACATCTCGCAGGCCAACCTGACCTGGGTCGTCACCGGCTACGCCCTGGCCTTCGGCAGCCTGCTGCTGCTCGGTGGCCGCCTGGGTGACCTCTACGGCCGCAGGCGGGTCTTCATGGCCGGCCTGGTCATCTTCGCCGTCGCGTCGCTGCTCGGCGGCTTCGCCACCAGCGAGCCGCTCCTGCTCGCCGCTCGTGGCCTGCAGGGCCTCGGTGCCGCGCTCGCCTCGCCCGCCGCCCTGGCGCTCATCACCACGACGTTCCCTGCCGGTCCGGCTCGCACCCGCGCCTTCGCCGTGTACGCCGCGATGTCCGGTGCCGGTGCGGCCGTCGGCCTGATCCTGGGCGGCTGGCTGACCGGCACGTCGCCGGAGATCTTCGGCGTCGTCATCGACGGCTGGCGCCTGACGTTCCTGATCAACTTCCCGATCGGCATCGTCGCGGCCCTGCTGGCCCCGCGCTTCCTCAACGAGTCGGAGTCGCACCCCGGACAGCTCGACCTGCCCGGCGCCGTGACCGGCACGTTCGGTCTGCTCGGCGTCGTCTACGGCCTCTCCCGGGCCGGGACCGAGGGCTGGAGCGACGCCTGGACCATCACGAGCCTGGCCCTCGGCGCGGCCCTGATGGTGGTCTTCATCGTCATCGAGAGCCGGGTGCAGCACCCACTGCTGCCCTTCCGGGTCTTCCTCAACCGGACGCGCGCGTCGAGCTTCGTCGCGATGTTCCTGGCTCCGGCAGCGATGTTCGCGATGTTCTACTTCCTGAGCCAGTACATCCAGAACGTGATGGGCTACAGCCCGCTCAAGGCCGGTGTGGCGTTCCTGCCGTTCACGGTCGGCATCGTCTTCGGCGCCGGCCTGGCCTCCAACCTGGTCAGCCGGATCGACCCGCGCTACATCGCCGGCGTCGGCACCCTGGTCGCTGCCGGGGCGTTGTACGGCTTCTCCACCCTGCCGTTCGACACGGAGTTCCCGGTGACCAACGTGACCGGAAGCTACGTCTCCGACATCCTGCCGTTCGTGATCATGATGGCCGTCGGCATGGGGCTCACCTTCGTGCCGGTCACGCTGACCGCCGTCCACCACCTGCGCAACGAGGACTCCGGCATCGGGTCGGGCGTCCTGAACACGATGCAGCAGGTCGGCGGCGCCCTCGGCCTGGCCGTCCTCGCCACGGTCGCGACCCAGACCTTCACCGACCGCGGCGCGGAGATCCAGGCCGCAGGGGAGGCCGCGGCGCAGGCCGGCGGCCACACCCCGACGGCCGACGAGGTGCAGGCCATGGCGATGATCGCCCAGCAGCAGGTCTTCACCGAGGGCTCGACCCAGGCCTTCCTGGTCGGCTCGCTGCTGATGCTCGGCGCCTCGATCGTGGTGTGGATCTTCCTCAACGTGAAGCACGAGGAGCTGGCCACCGACGGGCCCGAGGGCGTGCACGTGGGCTGATCCATCCCTGAGATCCCTGAGATCGAGGTCGTGTGCCCCAGGACGCGCTAGAGCGCGGTCTGGGGCACACGACTGTCCGGGTCGGACGGCCTCAGCGCACCACGTCGCGCGCCACGGTGCGGCAGGTCTCGAGGGCCCGGCGTACCCAGGCCGGTGAGGCACCGGCCAGGCCACAGGTCGGCGTCAGGGCCAGCTGGCCGGTGACGACGGAGGGGTCGAGGCCGAGCATCTCGAGCAGCCCCTGCACCCGGCCGACGATCCGCGCCGCCTCGGGAGGCGTCGCAGGGTCGAGTGACGGGACGACGCCGAGCGCGAGGGTCTCCCCCGCCTCCAGCGCCGCGGCGACCTCGTCGAGGTCGCCGGGCGAGAGCTGCGCCTCGTCGACCGACAGACCACGTGCACCAGCGCCGCGCAGCACGTCCAGCGGCGTCCCGGCGGCGCACGAGTGGACCCACGGCTCACCGCCGGCCGCGGCGATCGCCTCCAGCACCAGCGCGAGCGACCCGCTCGCCTCGGGGACGTCGACGGCACGATGCCGGCCGAAGCCGGACGCCGTCGGCACCCGGGCGTCCAGCACCGCCGCGAGAGCGGGCTCGTCGACCTGGACCACCAGCCGGTCGCAGCCGGACAGGCGCCGGCGTACGTCGGCGACGTGGCCGGCGACGCCTTCGGCCAGCGCCTCGGCCAGCTCACGCCGGGCACCGTGGTCGCTCAGCACCTTGTCGCCGCGTGGCTTCTCGACCGTCGCTGCCAGGGTCCAGGGCCCGGCGACCTGCAGCTTGAACGCGCCGGCGTACCCCTGCGCCTGGTCCTCGACCTGGTCCAGGTCCTGGGCCAGCAGCGACCGGGCGCGGCGGTGGTCGACGCCCGGAGGAGGCCGACGAGCCCGTGAGCCGCCAGCCGGCCGGCTGGAGGTCGGCCGCGAGGTCCACCATCGCGAGCGCGCGGCCGGTCATCGACGCGGTAGCGCCCCTGCCGGGCAGCTCGGGCACGTGCGCCATCGCCTCGGGCGGTGCGAGCTCACCGAGCACGATCCGCACGGCCTCGGCGTAGTCCGTCGCGTCGTCGCCGGGGTAGGAGCCGATGCCCGTCGCGTACGCCACGCCCCCATTGTGTGGCTCGGCCGGCGCCGGGGGTCGGGCGGGGTTCAGACGCCGACCGCGCGAGTGCGCTCGATCGTCGCCGAGCCCACCACACGGGTGCCGTCGTAGAGCACCGCAGCCTGTCCGGGGGCGATGCCGTACGCCGGCTCGAGCAGCTCGATCTCGACCGTCTCGCCGTCGGCGTCGCTGTCGACCTGCACACGCGCCGGGTGCTCGGCCCCGTGGGCGCGCAGCTGCACCCCGACCGACGGGCCGTCCAGGACCGACGGGACCGCGCCGCACCAGCGCGGCGTGCCGGCCGTGATCCGGTCGACGGCGAGCCGCTCGCGTGGGCCGACGGTGACGGTGCCGTCGACCGGCGAGATGTCCAGCACGAAGCGCGGCTTCCCGTCCGGAGCCGGGCGCCCGATGCGCAGGCCCTTGCGCTGGCCGATGGTGAAGGCATACGTGCCGTCGTGGCGGCCGACCTCCTCGCCGGTGGCGTCGTCGACGATGGCGCCGCCGTGGTTGGGCGCCCGGTCGCCCAGCTTCTCCCGCAACCAGCCCGCGTTGTCGCCGTCGGCGACGAAGCAGATGTCGTGCGAGTCGGGCTTGTCGGCGACCCGCAGCCCGCGGTCGGCGGCCTCGCGGCGTACGTCGGCCTTGGTGGAGCCGCCGAGCGGGAAGAGCGAGTGCGCGAGCTGCTCCTGGGTGAGCACGCCGAGCACGTAGGACTGGTCCTTGCCGTGGTCGACGGCCCGGTGCATCTCGACCAGCCCACCCGTCCGCAGGCCCGGCCTCGAGGCGCGCGTAGTGCCCGGTCGCCACGGCGTCGAAGCCCAGGGCGAGCGCCCGGTCGAGAACGGCGGCGAACTTGATCTTCTCGTTGCAGCGCAGGCACGGGTTGGGGGTGCGGCCGGCGGCGTACTCGTCCATGAAGTCCTCGACCACGTCCTCGTGGAACCGGTCGGAGAGATCCCAGACGTAGAACGGGATCCCGATGACGTCGGCGGCTCGGCGCGCGTCGTTGGCGTCCTCGATGGTGCAGCAGCCGCGGGCGCCCGAGCGGTACGACGCCGGGTTGCGCGACAGGGCCAGGTGGATGCCCGTGACGTCGTGCCCGGCCTCGGCGGCGCGGGCGGCGGCGACGGCGGAGTCCACCCCGCCCGACATGGCGGCGACGACCTTCATCATCGGCTCCGGCGGTTGGCCGATCGCGCGCGCTCGACGACGGGGCCGATCGCCTCGACCAGGGCGTCGACGTCGGCGGCGGTCGAGGTGTGGCCCAGCGAGAAGCGCAGCGAGTGCCGGGCCTGCTCGTCGGTGCAGCCCATGGCCAGCAGCACGTGCGAGGGCTGCGCGACTCCGGCGGAGCAGGCGGAGCCGGTGGAGCACTCGATGCCGCGGGCGTCGAGCAGCATCAGCAGCGAGTCGCCGTGGCAGCCGGGGAAGCCCAGGTGGGCGTTGCCGGGCAGGCGCTCGGTGGCCGCCGGTCGAGCTGGGGGCCGTGGAGGTGGGCGTCGGGCACGGCCTCGACGACCCGGCGGACCAGGTCGTCGCGCAGCGCCGCCAGCCGGGTGGCGTGATCGGCCTGCTGCTTCACCGCGAGCTCGCCGCGGCGGCCAGCCCCGCGATCGCCGGGGCGTCGAGGGTGCCGCTGCGGATGTCGCGCTCCTGGCCGCCGCCGTGCACGAGGGCGCTGACCTCGACCTCGCGCCGCACGACCAGCGCGCCGACGCCGTAGGGGCCGCCGATCTTGTGCCCGGTGAAGGTCAGCGCGTCGACGCCGCTCGCCGCGAAGTCGACCGGGACCGCGACCCGACCGCCTGCACCGCGTCGGTGTGCACCGGGACGCCGTGGAGCGCGGCGATCTCGGCGACCTCCTCGATCGGCTGCAGCGTGCCGACCTCGTTGTTGGCCCACATCACCGAGACCATCGCCACCGTGGACGGGTCGCGCTCGATCGCCTCGCGCAGCGCGTCGACCTCGAGGCGGCCCCGGTCGTCGACGGGCAGCAGCTCGACCTCGGCGACGTCGCGCTCGGCCAGCCACATCAGCGGGTCGAGGACCGCGTGGTGCTCGACGGAGGTGCTCAGGATCCGGGTCCGCCGCGGGTTGCCGGCCCGGCGCGCCCAGAAGATGCCCTTCAGCGCGAGGTTGTCGGACTCGGTGCCACCCGAGGTGAAGACGACGTCGCCGGGTCGGCAGCCCAGGGCCTGCGCGATCGTCTCGCGCGACTCCTCGACGACGCGGCGTGCGTGCCGGCCGGAGGCGTGCAGCGAGCTGGCGTTGCCGACGTCGGCCAGGTGCGTCGTCATGGCCTCGATGGCCGCCGGGAGCATCGGGGTGGTCGCGGCGTGGTCGAGATAGACGGTCGGCTGATTCATCGCATCCCCCAGCGTACGGCGTGCCGGGCGGCGCACCGAGCCGACGTCCAGCCCGTTGTCCGGCCCTGTCCAGCCCGGGATCCGGCCCCCCGCGCTACAGCTGGCTGAGCCAGGCGTGGTCCGGGTAGAGCCGGCGCACGGAGGCGCTCAGCCACTCGCGCGCGGGCGCCTCCAGCAGCGGCACGGTCGCGGCCAGGTCGGCATCGTCCTTGGGCCGGTGCAGCGCGGCCTTGTAGAGCAGCGAGATCTCGGGCCGCAGGTAGCGGATGCCGTCGTCGGCCACCCAGGTCGCCTCCTCGACGGGGACGACGTGGTCGGGGTCGCGCTTGCTGGTCCACAGCCCGTCGCGATCGGGCGTGATGGGCAGGTCGACCACCCACGGGTCGTGGGCGCTGCGCCGGATCCAGATCTGGCTCTGGACGTCGAGCACCTCGGGGAATCGGTCGCTGAGCGGCCGCAGGGTCCCGCCGTCGTTGCTCCAGGGCGTCCACGCGTCGCCCAGGTGCTCCCGGAAGGCGGGGATGTCGCAGGCGAGGATCGACAGGTCGACGTCCTCGTGCTCGCGCGCCACGCCCGTGAACGCCTCGATCGCCCAGCCGCCGACGATCCACCACGGCCGCTCGAAGCCGGCCATCAGCGCGGCGACGCCGCGTGGGTCGAGCGGGTCCCAGGCGCCGTACCAGCGGAAGAACTCCTCGTCGTCCATGCGTGCCGACCCTCGGCGTCAGTCCAGAGCAGGACGAGGTCGTCGCGGTGCACGACCTCGCGCTCGTACGCCGCTCCGAGCTCGCGCTTGAGGTCGTGGCTGGACCGGCCGAGCAGGCCGGGCAGCTCCTCGGCGTCGAAGTTCACCAGCCCGCGGGCGACCGCACGACCGTCGGCGTCGACCAGATCGACGGGGTCGCCGGCCACGAAGCCGCCGGAGACCGCCACGACACCCGCCGCGAGCAGCGAGGCCCGACGCTCGGTGACCGCGCGCACGGCCCCGTCGTCGAGGGTCAGCGCGCCCTTCGGCTCGGTGGCGTGCGCCAGCCACAGCAGCCGGGTCGGACGGCGGCGTGCCGGTCGGGCGGAAGAGCGTGCCGACGGGCTCGCCCGTGAGCGCGGCACCAGCCTGCTCGGCCGAGGTGAGCACGACCGGGATGCCCGCGCCGGTAGCGATCCGGGCCGCGTCGACCTTGGTGCGCATCCCGCCGGTGCCGACGCCGGCCGCGCCGCTCCTGCCGATCCGCACCGACGCGAGATCCTCGAGGGTCGCCACCTCGGCGACCAGCGAGGCCCCGGCCGTGCCCGGCCGCGCGTCGTAGAGGCCGTCGACGTCGGAGAGCAGCACCAGCAGGTCGGCATGCACGAGGTGGGCGACCAGCGCGGCCAGCCGGTCGTTGTCGCCGAACCGGATCTCGGTGGTCGCCACCGTGTCGTTCTCGTTGACGACCGGCAGGACGCCCATCTCGAGCAGCTTGGCGAAGGTCTGGTAGGCGTTGCGGTAGTGCGAGCGCCGGGTGACGTCGTCGACGGTGAGCAGCACCTGCGCGGTCACGAGGCCGTGCCGGGCCAGCTCCTCGGTGTAGCGGTGCACGAGCAGTCCCTGGCCGACCGCGGCCGCCGCCTGCTGCGCCGGCAGCGAGCGGGGGCGGCTGGCGATCCCGAGCGGGGCGAGTCCTGCGGCGATCGCACCGCTGGAGACCAGCACCACCTCGCACGCCGCGTGCGCGGGCCGCCGCGAGCACGTCGACCAGGCGACGGACGCGCTCGGCATCGATCCCGCCGGTAGCGGAGGTGAGCGACGACGAGCCGATCTTGACCACGACGCGGCGGGCCGCGACGACCTCGGGCCGCTCCTGGGTCACCGGTCGGCGTCCGCGTCGAGCGGGTCGGCGTCGGGGTCCTGCGCCGAGCCGATCTCGTACGACGTCGGGCCGGTGCGCTCCTGGGGCTGGTCGAGCCGGCGGGCCACGTCGGCCCGGGTCTCGGTCTCGCTGCGCTCGGCCATGCCCGCCTGGATGTCGCGGCGGCGGCGAGCCGCCGGCCGCTCCTCGGTGAGGCGGTGGTCCTCGCCGCGACGGGCGAGGTTCTCGGCGCCGGCGTCGAGCCCGGGCTTGAAGTCGAAGACGACGGCGTCGTCCGGGTGGCCGATGAGCACCAGGTCGCCCTCGACCGCGCCCATCCGGACCAGGCGGGTCTCGACGCCCAGGCGGTTGAGCCGGTCGGCGAGGAAGCCCACGGCCTCGTCGTTGGAGAAGTCGGTCTGCCGCACCCAGCGCTCGGGCTTGGCGCCACGCACGCGCCATCCCTCGCCGGTCTCGGTCACGGTGAACTCGTCGGCGCCGTCGACCGAGCGCGGCCGGATGACGATGCGCGGCGCCTCGACCTCGGGCTTGGCCGCCCGGGCGGCCTGGACGATCTCGGCCATGGCGAAGGTGAGCTCGCGCAGCCCGTGGCCCGAGGCCGCGGAGACGGCGAACACGTCGAGCCCGCGGCCACGGAGGTCCTCGACGACCATCTCGGCGATGTCGCTGCCGTCGGGCACGTCGACCTTGTTCAGGGCGACCAGGCGCGGCCGGTCGTCGAGGCCGCCGTACCTGGCCAGCTCGTTCTCGATCACGTCGAGGTCGTCGGCGGGGTTGCGGCCCGGCTCGATGGTCGCGGTGTCGATGACGTGCACGATCGCCGCGCACCGCTCGACGTGACGCAGGAAGTCGTGGCCGAGGCCGCGCCCGTCGGCGGCGCCCTCGATCAGGCCGGGCACGTCCGCGACGGTGAAGGTCGTGTCGCCCGCGCGGACCACCCCGAGGTTGGGCACCAGCGTCGTGAACGGGTAGTCGGCGATCTTGGGACGGGCCCGGGAGATCGCGGCGATCAGGCTGGACTTGCCGGCGCTCGGGAAGCCGACCAGGCCGATGTCGGCGACCACCTTCAGCTCGAGGCTGATGTCCAGCTCGTCGCCGGGCTCGCCGAGGAGGGCGAATCCCGGCGCCTTGCGCTTGGAGCTGGCCAGGGCGGCGTTGCCGAGCCCGCCGCGACCACCCTGGGCGATGACGAGCTCGCTGCCGGCGCCCACCATGTCGGCGAGCACCTCGCCGTCGGCCGCCATCACGACCGTGCCGTCGGGCACCGGCAGGACCAGGTCGGCGCCGTGCCCGCCGTTCTTGTGGTCTCCCGCGCCGTGGCCGCCGTGCTCGGCCTTGCGGCGCGGGCTGTGGTGGTAGTCGATGAGCGTCGTGACGTCGGGGTCGACCCGCAGGATCACCGAGCCGCCCGGGCCGCCGTTGCCACCGTCCGGGCCACCCAGCGGCTTGAACTTCTCGCGGTGCACCGACGCGACGCCGTTGCCTCCGCGGCCCGCCGCGATGTGCAGCGTCACCCGGTCGACGAACGTCGGGACGGCCATGGTGCCTCTTCTCGTGTGGTGCGGGTGCCGCTGACATGACGGCTGAAATGACGAAGGGCGCCCCCGGAGGGACGCCCTTCCATCACGTGTGTGTCGTGCCGTACGGCGTCAGGTCACTCGCCCGGGAGGATGTTGACGACCTTGCGGCCGCGGCGCGTGCCGAACTCGACGGCACCGCCGACCAGCGCGAACAGGGTGTCGTCACCGCCGCGGCCGACGCCCGAGCCCGGGTGGAAGTGGGTGCCCCGCTGCCGGACGATGATCTCGCCGGCGTTGACGACCTGACCGCCGTAGCGCTTCACACCGAGACGCTGGGAGTTGGAGTCGCGACCGTTCTTGGTCGACGCCGCGCCCTTCTTGTGTGCCATCTGTTCAGTCCTTCGCAGACGTGTGAGCCCCGGTTGCCGGGAGCCTCACAGGGAGATGTCGGTGACCTTGACCTGGGTGTACTTCTGGCGGTGACCCTGGCGCTTCTTGTAGCCGGTCTTGTTCTTGTACTTCTGGATGATGATCTTGGGGCCCTTGGTCGCGCCGAGGATCTCGACGGTGACGGCGGCCTTGTCGAGACCGGTCGCGGTGACCTTCTCGCCGTCGACGACCATGACCACGGGCAGGGTCACCGACTCGCCGACCGCGGTGTCGGTGCGGTCGATCTCGATGACGTCGCCGACGGCAACCTTCTGCTGCTTGCTGCCAGCGCGCACGATGGCGTACACGGCGGTCTCCTTCGTCCAGAACTGTTGGTCTCGGTCTGCGGCACGCCACACCCTCGAGTGGAGAGAGGGGTGCCATGCAGAGGCGGGGCTCCCGACAATCTCGGGCGCGCCCATGATGTCACGCGAGGGTCAATACTACGGATCGCGCTCGGCCCCCGCAAAACGGCGGCTCAGCGCTTGCGGGCGCCCTTCTTCTTGATCGGCACGTGCTCGACGTGGGGTACGTCGTCGAGCGCCTCGCCCGACGCCTCCGCCGACCCGCCCGCGGCTGACCGGAGCGCCGTCCCGGGAGCCCCCTCCGGCGTCGCGTCAGCGGCCGCTGGAGGGCCCGCGGGGCGGCTGGCCGCACGTCGGCGGGTCCTGGTCACGACCGTGGTGGTCGTCGTGGCCGCGGACTCCACGGGCTCGGGTGCGGGCTCGGGTGCGGGCTCGGGTGCAGGCTCGGGCTCGCGTGCGGGCTCGGGCTCGGGTGTCGGCTCGCGGCGGCCTCGCGCTCCGCCTCCGCCTCGGCGTCGACGGGCTTCGACGGGCTCGACGGTGTCGAGCGTGTCGAGCTCCGCGGCGACGTCGGTGGTCGGCTCGGCCGCCTCGTCCGTGCCGTCGATGAGCGGGACCGCGACGTCGTCGTCGGAGGCCGGCTTGTCGGCGTGGTCGCGGGCCATGGCGGCCACGTCACGCGGGCTGGGCACCGAGGGCTTCGCCGCAGGCGCCGTTGCCGTTGCCGTTGCCGTTCGCCTCGCCGCGACCCCGGCCGCCGCGGGCACGACGAGTGGTGCCGCGGCCGGCGGAGTCGTCGGCCCGCTTGGGCTCGACGGGGGCGTCCTGCACGATCAGCCCGCGTCCGTTGCAGTGCTCGCAGGTCTCGGAGAAGGCCTCCAGCAGCCCGGTGCCGATCCGCTTGCGGGTCATCTGCACGAGCCCGAGCGAGGTCACCTCGGCGACCTGGTGGCGGGTGCGGTCACGCCCGAGGCACTCGACGAGGCGCCGCAGCACGAGATCGCGGTTGGACTCCAGCACCATGTCGATGAAGTCGACGACGATGATGCCGCCGATATCGCGCAGCCGGAGCTGGCGGACCATCTCCTCGGCCGCCTCCAGGTTGTTCTTGGTCACCGTCTCCTCGAGGTTGCCCCCCGAGCCGGTGAACTTGCCGGTGTTGACGTCGACGACGGTCATCGCCTCGGTGCGGTCGATGATGAGCGAGCCGCCCGAGGGCAGCCAGACCTTGCGGTCGAGGCCCTTGTGGATCTGCTCGTCGATGCGCAGCGACGGCGAAGAGGTCGACGTCCTGGTGCTCGGCGACGTCGTAGCGCTCGCAGCCGCTCCTCCAGGTCCGGAGCCACGTGGAGGACGTAGTTGCGCACGATCTCCCACGCCTCGTCGCCCTGGATGACCAGCTGCGCGAAGTCCTCGGTGAAGAGGTCGCGGACCACCTTGAGGGTGAGGTCGGGCTCGCCGTAGAGCAGCTGCGCGCCGGCGCCCTTCTGGGAGGCCTTCTTCTCGATGTCCTCCCACCGCGCCTTGAGCCGCTCGACGTCGCGGGTCAGCTCGTCCTCGGCGGCGCCCTCGGCGGCGGTGCGGACGATCACGCCCGCGGTGTCGGGGACGATGTCCTTCAGGAGGGTCTTGAGCCGGTTGCGCTCGGTGTCGGGCAGCTTGCGCGAGATGCCGCTGGTGGTGCCGTCGGGCACGTAGACGAGGAAGCGGCCGGCCAGGCTGATCTGGCTGGTGAGCCGGGCACCCTTGTGACCGATGGGGTCCTTCGTGACCTGCACGAGCACGCTCTGCCCCGACGACAGCACCGACTCGATCTTGCGCGGCTGCCCGTCCTTGTGACCCAGGGCCGACCAGTTGACCTCACCGGCGTAGAGGACGGCGTTGCGGCCCTTGCCGATGTCGACGAAGGCCGCCTCCATCGACGGCAGGACGTTCTGCACGCGGCCGAGGTAGACGTTGCCGATCAGCGAGGTCTGGGACTCGCGGGCCACGTAGTGCTCGACGAGGACCTTGTCCTCGAGAACGGCGATCTGGGTGATGTCGTCGCGCTGGCGGACGGCCATCACCCGGTCGACCGACTCGCGGCGGGCGAGGAACTCCGCCTCGCTGACGATGGGCGCCCGGCGCCGTCCGGCCTCCCGGCCCTCGCGGCGGCGCTGCTTCTTGGCCTCGAGCCGGGTCGAGCCGGAGACGGCGGTGATCTCGTCCGTCGCGGAGCGGGTCTTGCGGACCCTCGTGGTGGTCTTGTCGGAGTCGTCGCCGGCGCTCGGCGCCGTCCTCGCCCGTACGGCGCCGCCGGCGACGGCGGCGCGAGCTGGTCGACTCGGCGGGCTCGGCGTCGGCGACGGCGCTCGGTCGGCTCGTCGTCGGGCTCGGCGCTCGCCGTCGGCTGCTTCGTCGGCCCCGCCCTTGCGGCGGCGGCGTCCGCCGCGGCGGCGGCGTCGGCGCGAGCCGCCCGGGCCGTCGTCGTCGCCCGCGTCGTCGCTCGACGCCGCCCGGTCGCCGTCGTCGCCGGCGGTCGCGTCCGTCGTGTCGGCGGTGGCCGTCGAGGCCTCCTCGCCGTCGTGGCGCGGACTCCGTCCGGGGGCGCGGACTTGGCGCTACGCCGCCGCCGCGACGTCGGTCGTGGGCTCGGGGCCTTGAACAACACCGCGGTCGGCGCCGTCGGTGCCGCCCTCCGGAGACTCGTTCTGGGGACCGCTGTCGGCGGTCGGTCTGGGCAGACTCGTTCGGCGCGGTCTCGCTCGGGGTCGAGCCCGCCGCGTCGTCGGGCGCCGGCTCGGCCTTCTTGCGGCTGCGGCGCGCACGGGTCTTGGGGGCTGCGGAGTCGCCGTCCGCGACGGTCGTCGCCGACGCCTCGTCGGCGGTGGCGGAGTCCGCGGGCGCGGCCTCGGCGCCGGAGCCTTCTTCTTGGCGGCCGCGGCCTTCTTCTTCGGCTGCGCCTTCTTCTTGGGCGGCTCGGCCGGCTCCTCGGCCGAGGTCGTCACCGGATCGGTGGCCGCCTCAGGGTCGGCTGACGGTGCGCTGCCGGGGTCGGTCTGCTGCGGCGCCGCCTTCTTGGTGGTCTTGCGCGCGCGCTTCTTGGGCGGTGGGGCGTCGGTCGCCGCGCAGCGTCAGCCTCGGCGGGCGGTCGTGTCGGTCGTGGAGACGAGTTCGTCGTCGAGCATGTGTGCTCCTCGGCCCGAGGCTGAGCCTCGGGGTATCGGCGCCACCGGGCCGGGCCGAGTGAAGCGGGGCCGGGGACGCAAAGCTTGTCGGGCGGCGACACCCTCCGCGTGAGCGTCAACGTGCACGACCCGTCGCACCCGCCGCGGTCGCCGGGCCTGACCCCGAGAGCCGCTGTCACCGGCTCGGGTCGGGCCGCGTCGCGGTCCGGTACGACGATCCGCACTCGGTGTGCCGGGCCCAGGTTGTGAGGTTGGGACCGGCGAGAACGTCGTCGGGTCGTGTGCTCCGGCACTGGGGTGTCGGCGTACGTCGACCGTTCCCGAGTATCGCACACCAGCGACTCTGAACCTACGCGGACGCCACCAACGGGTCGCCGATCTCACCTGTCGACTCGTCAAGCGGGCCCTGCTGCAGGCGCGTGAGCGAGCGGCACGGGTGCCTCCCCGGCGGCGGGATCCTCCCCCGCCACCAGCGCGAGCCCGGCGAGCACGTCGTCGGGCCGGACCGCCGGCACGGTGTGGCGCAGCACCAGATCGAGCTCGGGGCGCGCCGACGTCCGTCGTGCCGCAGCGAGACGACCGCCGCGCGGCAGTCGAAGCTGCGCAGGCCCTTCTTCGTCATCCGTTCCACGGTCACCTCGTCCGCCGCAAGGAAGTCCGCCACCCGGGCGGCCAGGTCGGGGACGCCTGGCACCTGGACCGTCCACCGGCTGGCGGTGAGGCGGTCGGCCAGGGAGCCGCCCGGAGACTCCACGACGGTCACGACGTCGAGCCCGTCGGGGAGCGCCTCGGCGAGGGCAGCCGCGACGTCGGCCGGGTCGACGACCTGGGCGAGTCCGATCTCGAGGTACTCCGCCTCGCTCGCCGCGCCGGTGGGCGCGGCGCCGGCGTAGGAGATGCGCGGGTGCGGGTGGAAGCCCGAGGAGTAGGCCATCGGGAGCCGCGCCCGGGCGACCGCCCGCTCGAAGGCGCGGGAGAAGTCGCGGTGGGAGGTGAAGCGCAGCCGGCCACGCTTGGCGTAGCGGATCCGCAGCCGCTGGACCGGCGGCGCCTGCTGCTCGGGCTGGTCACGCACGGGCGACTAGTGGTGACACGCTTCAGGGACAGCCGCGCGGACTTCATCTGCAGCGAGCTGTAGACGCTGCTGATCGTCACGCCGTCGAGCCAGGCGGTGAGCCGCTCGGCCTCGGCGGCGAGCGCCTTCGCCGCGGCGCGTGGGCAGCTCGCCGCGCGGAACCACGACCACCCGGCCCGCCGCGTCCTGCACCCAGCAGCCCACGATGCGCCCGTTCCACCAGGCGGTCGTGCCCGCCGTTGCCGTTGCTGTCGAAGAGGTACGGCGTGTCCGCGGGGTCGAGGTACCAGTCACGGTCGCGCCAGCCCATCGTCGTCGGGTCGAGGACCGGCAGCAGCGCCGCCCACGGCTCCGCCGTCGGGGGCCGCCTCGTCGTCCCCGGGCAGCACCCAGCCGGCGCCGCCACCGTCGAGCGAGACCTGGCACGGCCTCCACGTCGGCTCAGCGCGCGGCGTACGGCGCCCTTGGTCGCCCCGAGCCACCAGACGAGGTCGGCCTCGGTGCCGGGACCGAACGTCCACAGCCAGCGGCGGACCAGCTCGGCGTACCCCTCGGCCTCCGGCAGCGGCTGGCGGCAGCGCGCCGAGCCAGGCCTCCATGGTCGTCCAGGCCGGCCTCGAGATCCGCCAGTGGCCGGCGTTGCGGCCGCGCACGATGTCGCCGGCCGCGCCCAGCCACGCCAGCACGCGCGGCGCGATCGGGCACCGCACCGCCCCACTTGGTGCCGGGCGACGTCTCGATCTTGCGGTCGAGGTCGGCCACGGCGAGCCGGACCTCCTTGGCGGGCAGGCCGTCGGGCGACCGCGGCGAGCACCTCGCGCAACGTCGCTCGCGGACCCCTGCGAGCCACTCCTCGCCGTCGGCGGCGATGCCCGCCACGGCGACGTCCTTGGCGATCTTGCGCAGCTCCTGACCGGCCACGCGGGCGCTGGGCGCCCCCCAGGCCGCGGGCAGGAGGTCGCGCGGGAACACGAACAGCGTGCGCCGCATCGCCAGCTGCTTGACCAGGGAGCGGTCGTCGTAGAGCGCGCGCTCCACGTCGTCGACGCGCAGGCCCGTCGACGCGCGCCGCCACCGACAGGTGGACGCTCGGCGGCTCGGTCGCGTGGAGCACGGTCATCGCCCGCGTCGCCGCCACCGGGTCGGCGACCCGCGCCCACGGGGCGACCGCGTGTCGGAGCGCCAGCCGGGCGCGCCGCTCGTCGTCGGAGATGTGCCGCACAGCGTGCATGGTGCCGGACGCCACCGACGGGGTGACCCGGATAGGTTGACCCGGTGAGCGAGGAGCCGGTCGACTCCCCCAGGCTCTCGATCGCGATCCCGTACTACCGGGGCCTGGACTACCTGCGCGAGGCGATCGACAGCGTGCTGGCCCAGACCTTCGACGACTGGGACCTCCTCGTGGTCGACGACCGGGGCCCCGAGCCTGCCGACGAGCTCGTCGCGTCGTACGCCGATGCCCGCGTGCGCTACGTGCGCAACGAGCGCAACCTCGGCCTCGCTGGCAACTGGAACGAGTGCGTCCGGCTGACCCGGGCGCCGCTCGTGACACTGCTGCACAACGACGACCGGCTGCTTCCCACCTATGCCGAGACCGTGGTCAGGGCAGCGGGTGAGCACCCCGAGGTCGCCGCCGTCTTCACCGGTGCCGTGACGATCGGTCCGGACGGCAAGCCGCTGCGGGGCCTCTCGGACCGGGTGAAGGACGCGCTCCCCCGGCCGCGACACGACCACGTCCTGGAGGGCGACGAGCACCTCGCCCGGCTGATGACCGGCAACTACATCATCTGCCCGACGCTGTGCCTGCGGCGCTCCGCGGTCGGGGACCATCCCTTCGAGCCGTCCCTGATCTTCGTGCCCGGACTGGGAGCTTCACCACCGGCGTGCTGATCCGGGGGCAGTCCCTGTTCTCGGTCACCGAGCCCTTGCTGGAGTACCGCAGGCACCCGGCGACGGAGACGTCGAAGCTCACCGCCGACTCGTCCCGGTTCGCCGAGGAGCTGGCGTTCCTCAAGCGGGCCGAGAGAGCCTGCCGCGATGCCGGGCTGACCCGTCTCGGCGACGGTGGCCCGTCGACGGATCACCGTGCGGGGGCACCTGGTCGTGCGCGCCGTCCTCGACGTCGCCGCCCGACGATGGGCACCCGCACGCGACAAGGCGCGGCTACTGCGCGCACGACCTCCACCGCGTCCGGCGCCGGGATGGAGGACCCGGATCCGCAGCAGTGAGAGGAACAGGCCGGCCATCACGGTCTGGACCCCCAGCACCAACCCCAGCACGGCCGGCGCGACGGCGCGGGCACTGTCCTCCGGCGGCAGCTCACCGAAGCCGGCGTCCTGCCACCAGAGCAGGGACACGACCATCCACAGAACGCCGGCCAGCACGATGACGGCACCGAGGCCGATGAGGTTCTCCAGGTTGAGCCGGCGCTGGAACACGTCGAAGCGGTCGCTGGCGGGCAGGAACCCCTCGTGGAGGGCGTAGACCTTCGACAGCACGGCGAAGAGCACCGCCTGGTAGCCCACGATGGTGAGCGCCATGGCGTACATCATCGTGCCGATGTCGAAGCCGTAGGCGCCGATCGTCACCGGCCCGGCGATCAGCGCGATGGTGGCGACCAGGCCCAGGAGCGGTGAGCAGCGAGCCCGGGGTAGAGGAAGAGCCAGCGGGGGCTGTAGAGCAGCAGGAAGCGCAGGTGCCGCCAGCCGTCGCGCCAGCTGCGCAGGTGCGGCGGGCGGCTGCGGCCGTCCTTGCTCAGCGTGGTCGGCACCTCGCGGATGTCGAGCTCGGCGAGCGACGCCTTCACCACCATCTCGCTGGCGAACTCCATGCCGGAGGTGCGCAGGCCGAGCCGCGATGATCGCGTCCCGGCGGAAGGCGCGCAGCCCGCAGTGGAAGTCGCCGACCGGCGCTCCTGAAGAAGAGCCGGCCGACGAACGACAGCACCGGGTTGCCGAGGTAGCGGTGCAGCGGCGGCATCGCGCCCGGGCTCGATGCCGCCGCGGAACCGGTTGCCCATCACCAGGTCGGCGCCCGCGCGCAGCTCCTCGAGGAAGGGCCCGAGCCCCTCGAAGTCGTAGCTGTCGTCGGCGTCGCCCATGACGACGTAGCGGCCGCGGGCGGCGGCGATCCCGCCGATCAGGGCGGCGCCGTACCCCCGCTCGGCGACGTCCACCACGCGCGCGCCCTCGGCCACCGCGATCTCCTGCGAGCCGTCGGTGCTGCCGTTGTCGGCGATCAGCACCTCGCCGCGGACGTCGTGCTCGGCGAGGAAGCGGCGCGCCTTGCGGATGCAGACGGCCAGCGTCTCGCTCTCGTCGAGGCACGGCATCACGATGCGTGAGCTCGACGTCCTGCCCGGCGTGGGCAGGTGTCTCGGCAGGCACACCATCGACAAGCGCGCTCGCCAGGGTTGGGTGGTCCACCGGAGGAGTGTAAAGGCGACCACGTCCCCGGCTGGCTGCGACTGCCAGGCACACTGATCCCGGCTGAGGCGCGTGACGACCCGAGGAGGAGACGTGAAGGACACCGAAGGCCCTGACTACGCCGAGCGGCTGAAGGCGCGTGAGGGCGCGTGGTGGAAGCGGGCTCTCGACGTCCAGGCGCCCTACCGATGGAATCTGCGTCGGCAGGGCCTCGGTCGCACGCTCGACGTCGGCTGCGGCATCGGTCGGCAACCTCAAGACCTTGCCGCCGGGCTCGGTCGGCGTGGACCACAACGCCACCGCCGTCGACGAGGCCCGACGGCAGGGGCTGACGGCGATGACGGGCGAGGAGTTCCACGCGAGCGACCAGGCTACGCCGGAGTCCTTCGACGGTCTCCTCCTCGCCCACGTCATCGAGCACATGGATGCTGCGTCCGGTGCCGCGCTGCTCGAGGAGTACCTGCCCTTCCTGCGCGGCGGCGGCAAGGTCTCCCTCGTCTGTCCCCAGGAGCGCGGCTACGCCAGCGACCCGACGCACGTCCGCTTCGTGACCGGCGAGGATCTCGAGGCAATGGCTCGCGCCGCCGGCCTCGTGCCGGAGGGTTGGTTCAGCTTCCCGTTCCCCCGCTTCGCCGGACGAGCCTTCCTGTACAACGAGTTCTTGCCTCACGGCCACCAAGCCCTGACGCGGCCGTGACCCGTTCCCCGGAGGAGTGACCATCAGCGACGAGACCGAAGCGACGCTGCCGCGCGAGAGCCGCGCCCCACACGCCTCGTTCCAAGGCCCGCCTCGCCGAGATCGTCGTCCCGCTCCTCGCGTACGCCGCCGTGTGCCTGTCCGGGGCCAGCACCTCCTCGCTCGGCAACCGCGTCCTCCGGCAGGACCCGACCGACCCGCTGGGGACCATGTGGGGCTCGTCGCTGGACATCCGCTCGGACGAGTGGCTGACCGGGACGGCTGTCGAGCTGAACGTGCTGTCGCTCGGGCACGCGTCGGCCTCGCCGATGTCGTACTCACCCGACCTCGTGGTCCAGGTCGCCTCCGGCCAGCCGTTCGAGACGCTGTTCTTCTTCGAGGGCAACCTGCTGCGACTCGGGCCCTGGCTCCCCGACACGATGCTCTTCGCGGCGTCGCGCGCGTTTCCTCTCCTCGTGCTGGCGCTCACGTTGCCGCCGCTGCTGCAGCGGCTCGGCTCCACGCGGGCGATGTCGTGGTTCGGCTACGCGCTGGTCGTCCTGGCGCCGGCCACCCTGTGGTGGTCGTTCACGCCGGCGCGCGTCCTGTCCTTCGCGAGTCTCGGCTGCTTCCTGCTCGTCCTGGCCACGGAGCGGTGGACCGCCGCGACCGCCACGCGCTCGCGGGCGGCCGCGCTGGGCCTCGCCGCTGCCGGGGGGATCGCGCTCGCCCGGCTCGGCACCTACTACGTGCCGTGGAGCCTGACCATCGGCGTCCCGATCGTGCTGGCGGTCGTCGCCTGGCTGCTCGTCGGTCGCAGCCGCCGCGCCGGACTCCTCGTCCTCGGCGTCGGCGCCGTCTGCGGGGCCGCGATGCTGGGGCTGGTCTTCTGGGAGAACGCCGACTCCGTCCGAGCGACGCTCGACACGGCGTACCCCGGACTTCGCCGTTCGACCGGTGACGCGCTGCCCGCCTTCCACCTGTTCGGGGCCCCCGGGCTGTTCCACCTGACCAACGGCGAGGCACCCGCCATCGCCAACCAGAGCGAGATCTCGTCGGCGTTCCTGGTGTGCGGGCTGTGGGCGGTGCTGGTCGCCGTGCGTCCCACGAGCCATGACCCGGGCGCAGCGCGCGGCGGCCTGGACCCTCGGCGCCTCCCTCGCCGTCTGGATCGCGTGGTGCAGCACCCCCTGGGGGAGCGTCGGCACCTCGTTGCCGCTCCTCAACCTGGTCACCCCGCCGCGCGCCGCCCAGACCATCGGGTACGCCGCGGCCCTGCTGCTGTGCCTGGTGCTCTCACGCGCCACGAGGTTCGGCCCGGGCACCGCGCTGGTGGTCGCCGGCACGTGCGGCCTGGTGACGGCGTACGGCGTCGCCAACCTGCGGGCCGCGCTCCCGTCCCTGAGCACCACCGAGGTGTGGGTCGCCGCCGTGGTCGTGTCCGCGTGCGTCGGGGTGGTGACCCTCTTCCCGCAGCGGTGGTGGTCCGTCCTCCCCGCCTGCCTGGTCCTGCTGTGGACCGGTGCCCAGGTGAACCCCGTGGTGTTCGGCCTCGGCGACCTGCGCGCCAGCGGCGCGGCCGGCGCCGCCCGGCAGATCGGCGCCGCCGCGCGCGAGGACGGCACCTTCGTGGCCAGCGACGACCCGTTCGTGTCGGCCCTGCTGGTCGCCAACGGCGCACCGTCGATCACCGGCTGGCAGATCACCGGACCCCGCCAGGAGCCCTGGCGCGTCCTGGATCCAGACGGGAGCGACGAGGAGCTGTGGAACCGCGGCGCGAGCTACCTGCGGATGACCTTCGACGGCGCCCCCGGCGCGGAGCCGGTGATCGCCAACCCCAACCCGGACATCATCCAGGTGAGCCTCGACCCGTGCGCGATCCCTGCCGAGCTCGACGTCCGCACGCTGATCGCCAGCAGCAAGCTCGACGCGCCCTGCCTGACCCTGGAGCGCACCTTCGACTGGAGCGGCAGGCGACAACGCGTCTACTCGGTCGCCGACGCCGGGTCGGCGCGCTCATGACGTCACTGACGAGGAGACCCCGATGGCGGCTCGGTCCGCGCCCGCGCCTCCGATGGGGTGCGCCCCTCGTGCTCACCGTCCTGGTGCTCGGCGCGCGCCGCGCTGACCCTGGCGCTGGACGCCGTCGCGCCGCTGGCGCTCGCCGTGCTCGACCACGGTTGTCCTGGCCTGTCGCCGATGGGTCGGATGGCGCTCGCGATGGCCCTCGCGCTGACTCGGTGGCCTGGTCGGCCAGGCCCTGGTCGCGTGGCTGGCGCCGCAGTCGGCTGGTCGTCGCGACCGACACGGTGGTGACGTGGACCGCGGTCGGTCTGGGCCATGCAGTGCTCGACTGCCGCGCCGTGCCACCAGCCGAGCACGGTGGAGCCGCGCCCGCGCCCGTCGACCTCGCCGCCGCGCTCCTCGTCCCTGCCGGGCTGGGGTCGTCTACTTCTGGCTCTCGGCGCGACGGTCGGGCCCGTGGATCTCCTGGGCGATGGCGAACGACGCGGCCCCCTACGCCTTGATGACACGCCGCGATGCTCGAGGACGGCGGCCTGCTGCGCGCGCAGGAGAACCCCGCGCCCCTTGCCGGCGTCCTGCACGCGACCTGGGCCGCGCCGGGTGCCGACGGCCTCGTCGCCGGCCGGTCTCGGTCGCGATCACCTGCTGACCACCAGTGCCCAGCTGAGCCTCGTCGGTTGGCCGCTGCTCGGCTTCCTGGCCAGCGCGCTCGTGCGCTGGCCGCCGCGCGTGGCGGTCGGGCACCCGCGTCATGGTCGCCGCGGCCGCCGCGGCGCTGCCCTGGACGTGGTTCGTCGTCCGGCATCGCCGTCGTCCTACGGGTTCGCCAACGCGTGCCCGGCGATCGTGGTGCTGGTGCTCGGCTGGTGCTGCTGGCGAGCCCACGCGCGCCATCCGGTGGCTCCCTGACCGGGCAGGTGCTGGCCACCTGGGCGGCCGTGATCGTCCTGGGGGCCGATCGGCCGATCGTCCCTGCCGCGTGGCTGCTCGCGACCGTGGTGGTCGAGCGGCGCGCGCTGCTGCGGCCGGGGCGCGCTGCTGCTGGCCCGGCGCTCACCCTCGTCGGCGCGGCGGGGTACGCCGTGGTCGTCACGCTGCCCGACCTCGCCGCGAGGGCGGCAACCTGGCCGCCGACGGTGCCGCTCCCGCGGTCGAGCGTGGTGGGGCGCTCGGCGTCGCCGTCGCGGTGCTCTGGTCGCGTCGGTGGTGCCGCGGAACGGGCATGTCGCGCACGGTCCGGATCGGGATCTGGGCGGTGTCCCCGCGGCGGCGCTCGGGGCGGCGTACCTCATCCGGGCCCGCGCGGAGCATGCCGGACTGGTGGGGCTACTACCCCGCGAAGTTCAGCTGGATCGCTGCTGTGCGCGCTCTGCCTCATCGCCGTCGGCTCGCTCCAGCACCCGGCACGGCGGCTGGCGCGGCGCGAGCTGGCAGGGCAACGGCGTCGCTGCTCGTGATCGCCGTGCTCCTCGCTGGCGATGGCCCAGGTCTCGCCGCCGGGCCGCCCGGTCACCCTGGCCGGCATCGTTCACCCCGGTGCAGCTGCATGACCCCGGCTACAACGACGCCGCCATCCCCGACCTGTTCGACCTGATGGAGCGCGACCCGAAGAGCATCGTGGCGCGCTACTCACCCGTGCCCGGGCAGGACTACTTCGTGAACTACTGGATGCTCCAGATGGGGGCCGAGGACCTCGACGACCCGATCCGCGTCCACGCGTACTTCATGGACTCCAGCAACCCCGCGTCCATCTGCACCGCCATCGCCGACTGGCGCGGCGACGTGACGGTGTGGACCCGCGACCCGAAGCTCGAGAAGCGAGCTCGCCGGACGTGTGACCCGTCGCTCGACTACCGCGTCGAGGTGCGCCCACCGCTGCCCGCTGCCTGAGACGCACTACCCTGTGCGGCATGTCCGGACCGGCCGCACGGAGCAGCGCTCCTAGTCAGCGCGTGCTGATCATCGTCCCCGCGTGGAACGAGCAGGACTCCGTCGGCGCGACGGTCGCGGAGATCGCCGCGACCAACCCCGGCCTCGACGTGCTCGTCATCGACGACGGGTCCGCCGACGCGCACGGCCGAGCGCGCCGAGCACGCCGGCGCCATCGGTCTGCCGGCTCCCCTTCAACCTCGGCGTGGGCGGCGCGATGCGCACCGGCTACCGCTACGCGCTGCGCAACGACTACGACGTCGCGGTGCAGATCGACGCCGACGGCCAGCACGACCCGCGCTACCTCCCGGTGCTCCTCGACCGGCTCGGCGAGCGCGGACGTGGTGATCGGGGCGCGCTTCGCCCGCGACGGCGACCCCTACCAGGTGCGCGGCCCGCGCCGGTGGGCGATGGTCCTGCTGGCCAGGGTGCTGAGCCGGCTGGCCCGCACCCGCCTCACCGACGTCACGTCCGGCTTCCGCGCGGCCAACCGCCGGGCGATGGGCGTCTTCGCCGCCCACTACCCCGCCGAGTACCTCGGCGACACCGTCGAGTCCCTCGTCATCGCCACCCGGATGGGCTGCACCGTCACCCAGGTGCCCGTGGACATGCGGCCGCGCACGGCCGGCCGTGCGTCGTCGTCCCCGCTGCGGGCCTCGGTCTACCTCCTCCGCGCCGTCGTGGCGCTGGGCATGGCGATCGTCCGGCGCTGGCCGTCCGGCTTCGCCGAAGGGGCGACCCGGGAGTCCGTGGTGTCCGGTGACCAGGAGGCGGCCGCCCGATGACCGGCGCCAACGCCCTGGGCCTGATCGGGTCGATCATCATCTTGGCGACCCTCTTCGAGATGATGCGGCGACACCGGCTGCGCGAGAAGTACGCCGTCATCTGGTTCGTCATCGCCATCGGAGCGCTCCTCGTCGCGGTGATCCCGTCGCTCCTGGTCAACGCCAGCGAGGCGCTCGGCCTCCAGGTGCCGACCAACCTGCTCTTCTTCATCGCCTCGCTGGTGCTGCTCATCCTGACCCTGCAGCACAGCTACGAGCTCGGCCGGCTCGAGGAGCAGACCCGGACCCTCGCCGAGGAGGTGGCGCTGCTGCGAGTGGCGCTGGAGGAGCAGGAAGCGGGGACGGCGGCTCCCGGCCCGCGACCCCGACGAGACCGCGGAGTGACCGCTCGGTGACCGACGACGCCCTCGACGTCCTCATCCCCTTCTGGGGTGACCCCGGCCTCCTCTACGCGACGGTGGAGAGCGTCCGCGCGCAGACCGACCCGCGGTGGCGCGCCACCGTCGTCGACGACTGCTATCCCGACCCTTCGGTGGCCGAGCACTTCGCCGCCGAGACCGATCCCCGGATCCGCTACGTGCGCAACGAGCAGAACCTCGGCATCACGGCCAACTACGACAGGTGCCGCGAGCTGGCGAGCGCGGACCTGATGATGTTCCTCGGCTGCGACGACCTGCTTCTCCCCGACTTCGTCGAGACGGTGCGCGCCGCGCACGAGCGAGTTCCCCGACGCGGCGATCATCCAGCCCGGCGTCCGGGTGATCGACGACGAGGGCCGTCCCACCGACACCCTCGCCGACCGCGTCAAGCGCGCCATCCGACCGCGCGCGGCCGAGACGACCGTCTTCGGCGGCGAGCCGCTGGTCACCAGCCTGCTCCACGGCGACTGGCTCTACTGGCCGTCGCTCGTCTTCCGCACCGACGCGGTCGCGCGGCCCCGCCTTCCGCGACGACCTGCCGATCATCCAGGACCTGGCCCTGGTCATCGACCTCGTGGTCGACGGCGCGACCCTGGTCCTCGACCCTGCCGTCGTCTTCGAGTACCGGCGCCACACCCAGAGCGCCTCGGCGACGAGCCTGCTCACCGGGCGACGCCTCCGCGACGAACGGCGCTACTACGGGCTCGCCGCCCGCCAGATGGACGCCCTCGGCTGGCGTCGTGCGGGCCGGCGCCGCCCGGTTGCGCTGGACCTCGCGTCTGCACGGCCTGAGCCTGCTCCCGGCCGCTCTGGGCACCCGCAAGGCGGCCGCGGTGCGGACGGTCGTCGGGCACGCGATCGCGGTGGGCGACTGACAGCCCTGGTCGGCTCGCTCAACGCGTGGCGTGCAGCGCCGTCCGGAAGATCGCGAGCGTCTCGTCGGCGACCCGCTGCCAGGAGAACAGCCGGGCCCGCTCCGGACCCTCGACCCGCAGTCGCGCCAGCCGGTCGGGGTCGGTCGTGGCCGTGCGCACCGCGGCGGCGATGGAGGCTCGGTCGTGCGGGTCGAACCAGACCGCGGCGTCGCCCCGCGATCTCGCGGTGCGCCGCGATGTCGGAGCAGAGCACGGGCACGCCGGCCTGGAGCGCCTCGAGCACCGGCAGCCCGAAACCCTCGACGAACGACGGAAGCACCATCGCGGTGGCTCCGCGGTAGAGGGCGGCCAGCTCGTCCTCTGTAGACCCAGCCGCGCAGCTCGACGTGGTCGGCGAGGCCGAGCCGGTCGACGACCTCGCGAAGCGGGTCGTCGCCACGGCCGCCGGTGACGACCAGGCGCGGACGGTCCGCCGGCTCGATCAGGGCGAGCGCCTCGATCAGGCCCTCCCAGTTCTTGTGCGGCCGGCGTTGGCCGCTGGCCAGCAGCACGACGTCGCCGGTGGGCGGCGGCTCGGCCACCCGAGCGGGCACGGGAGTAGCCGCGAGCGGGACGACGTGGAGGCGGTCGGCCGGCACTGCAGGTACTTGCGGATGTCGACCGCCGACGCCTCGCTGTCGGTGATGACGTGCGCCGCGTTGCGGACGGCCCGGGTCTCCATCCACTTCACCGGGCCGGTGTAGAGCGGGGTCGACATCAGCTCGGGATGCGACCAGTAGAGCGTGTCGTGGATCGTCAGGACGGCCGGCATCCGGGTCCTCATCGGCCCGAGGGTCGCCGGCGAGTGGAGCAGGTCGGCGTTGCGACGGCCGGCGACCCAGCCCGTCGCGACGAGCTCGCCGGCAGCCCACACGAACCTGTTCTCGCCGCTGATGCGTGACCTGATCACCTCGCCGGGGAACCACGACAGGTCGAGCCGGCCACCCTCCTTGCTCGCGAGACCGACGAACTCCATCCCGGTGTCCATCTGCCCGAAGAGGCGGTAGAGCTCGCGCGTGTAGGTCTCCATCCCGCCCTTGGTGCCGGTGTAGGACAGCAGGTCGACCAGGACCCGGGGACGCTGGCTCATGGGCACCTTTCAGGGGCTGCGGACGAACGGCCGGTCACTCTATCGAGGGGTCTCGCGCCGGGTTCCGGTGGTCGAGCCGCCCAGGGCGCGCAGGCCGGCCAGGTGCACGGCGATGCCGAGCGGCGGCCCGACCAGCAGCGCGACCACCGTCCGCGTGGTCAGGTCGCCCGGACCGAGCAGGATCGCCAGCACGGCCGACGTGGCCACGACCCAGCCGGCGACGAAGAGATGGTGGTGGTCCAGCGCGAGGCTCGCGGCTCCCGTCAGCGCGAGCACGCACATCATCCCCGCTGACAGGACCAGCAGCGCCAGCGTCGTACCGCTCACGTGGTAGTCGGGGTTGACCAGGCGCAGGCACCACGGGCCGATCGTCCAGGCGCCCACGATCCCCACGGCCGTCCCCGCCGCCACGAGGGTCGCGGGCGTGCGGAGAGCGGGCAGGCCGTAGGCGATGACCCGGGTGATCACGACGTTCGTGTAGATGCCCAGCGGCACCATGAGGGGCGCGCGGCACAGCGTGACCGCGAGGATCAGGGGCGCGGCTGTCGCGACCTCGGCGTCGGAGGAGCTGATCTGCACGAGCACCGGGAAGCCGACGAGCAGCATCCCGCTCGCGGCAGCGGCGGTGCAGGCGCTCAGCATCCGCCCGACGAGACCGCGGCTGTCGAGCCCGTAGGCCCGCGTCCGCCAGCCGAGCTCCGGCCGGCGGATCAGCACCAGGACGATCCAGTAGCCGCTCGCGAGCGCGGATGCGGCGACCAGGCCGACCAGCCGCCCGGTGATCAGGGCCACGGTCACCACGAGCAGCAGCCGGCCGAGCGGCTCGGCCCCCAGGAGCAGGGCGTACGTCGACCACCGGCCCCGACCCGACGCGATCCCGACAAGCGTCGCGTGGACGGTGAAGAGCAGCACCCCGCAGACCAGCAGCAGGCTCCAGGACCTGGCGTCGGCGGCGAAGAGCGCCTCCGCCCACAACGGCGACGTGAGCAGCAGCGCCGCGACGAACGTCGCTCCCAGTCCGACGCCGATCCGGGCGACCGACACGCTCTGGACACCGTCGGCCGGCTCGGACGGGTTGGAGTGCACGGCGCGGGTGACCTCGGCGGTGACGCCGCCCAGCACGCCGTACGCCATGAAGAGAGCCCCCCAGAAGACCAGGAAGTGGGCGTTCTCCGCCCGATCGAGGGTCCGCGCCGCGATCACCAGCACGAGGTAGCCGCTGACCCCGTGCGCGACTGCCGCCGTCAGGACCATGCCGTGCTGCCGCCGGCTCGTCGTGGGCGCCGGAGCGGCGGAGTCAGGCGCCATGAGGCGCGATCCTACGCACCGCGCGTTGATAGCCTGCCCTCCATGCCCGCGGCCGCCACGACGTCGACGCGCGCCGTGACGACACGGGTCCCCGGCGCCGTCCGGCTGGGCGACCGTCTCGGGTCCCGCGACAACAACTTCGACCTGCTTCGCCTGCTGGCCGCCTGGTCCGTGCTCGTCTCGCACTCCTTCGCGCTCACCGGGCACGACGAGCCGCTGCACCAGTTCGGCACCACCCTGGGCAACGTCGGCGTGCTGATCTTCTTCGCCGTCAGCGGGCTGCTGATCCGGCGCAGCTGGGAGTACGACCCCTCGCCCCGGTCCTTCTGGACCAAGCGTGGGCTGCGCCTGCTTCCCGCGCTCGCCACCGTCTCGGTGCTGACCGCCTTCGTGCTGGGACCCCTGGTCACGACCGTGTCGAGGGCGGCGTACTTCTCCGATCCCCAGACGTGGATCTACCCGGTCCGGGTGACGCTGCTCTTCCCGTTCGGCGCGGGCCTGCCCGGGGTCTTCGAGGACAGCATCTACGCCGGGGCGGTCAACGGCCCGCTCTGGAGCCTGCCCGTCGAGGTGTTCGCCTACCTCGTGCTGGCCCTTCTCGGGATGGCCGGGCTGCTCCGGCACAAGGCCGTCGTGGTCGCCGTGGCCGTCCTGTCGCTGGTCTGGGCGGCGGTGTGGGTGCCGTACACCTCGGACTCGATCGGGGCGATCTACGTCCTGTCGGCCTTCGCCGTCGGCGCCGCGGTCTACTCCTACGCCGACCGATCGTGCTGGCGTGGCCCGTGGCGCTGGCGCTGCTGCCGGTGTGCGTCGCCGCCGGCCTGGGGCCGACGTCTCTGCGCGTCGTCGTCTGGACCCTGGCCGCGGTCTACCTGTCCTACTGGTTCGCCTACGCCCTGCCGCCGATCGGTCGGGTGGTCAGCAGGATCGGGCGACGCGTCGTACGGCGTCTACATCTGGGCCTTCCCCATCCAGCAGGCTCTGGTCCAGGAGATCGACGGCCTCGGACCCTGGGGTGTCATCGCCCTGGCCACCCCGGTGGTGTGGGTGCTCGCCATGTTGTCCTGGCACTTCGTCGAGCGTCCCGCCCTGCGTCACAAGCCACGCTCGTCGGCGCGACCTGCGGGCTGAGCGTCACTCCTGCTCGGTACGATGGGTGCGCCGTCCGCGGCGTCCTCGATCCCGACCGTGGAGGTGTCCCGCCCGATGGCTGCTGTCTCCAGCGTGCTGGTCACCGGCGGCGCCGGTTTCATCGGGTGCGCCCTGGCCGACCGCCTCGCCGGGTCGGCCGACCGCTGGGTCGTCGTCGACAACCTGCACCCGCAGGTGCACGAGTCGCAGACCCGGCCCGAGGCGCTCCACGAGGCTGCCGAGCTCGTCGTCGCGGACGTGACGGACCCCGGCACGTGGGACCAGGTGCTGGCTGACCTGCATCCCGACCTCGTCGTGCACCTCGCGGCGGAGACCGGCACGGCCCAGTCGCTGAGCGAGAGCTCGCGGCACGGGCTGGTGAACGTCGTCGGCACGACACAGCTCCTCGACGGCCTCACCCGCTCGGGGCGCCTGCCCTCGCACGTCGTGCTGACGAGCAGCCGGGCGGTCTACGGCGAGGGCACGTGGCGGCGCACCGACGGATCGACCTTCCAGCCCGACGGGCGCACCCACGCCCAGCTCGAGGCCGGTGCCTGGGACTTCCCGGACAGCGAGCACATCCCGAACTCGGTGCTCACCACCACGCCCAACCCGTCGAGCGTCTACGGCTCGACCAAGCTCGCGCAGGAGCACGTGCTCGGGTCGTGGACCGGCTCGCACGACGTGGCGCTGTCGGTGCTGCGTCTGCAGAACGTCTACGGCGCCGGCCAGTCGCTGACCAACCCCTACACCGGCATCGTCTCGCTGTTCTCCCAGCTCGCGCGCGAGGAGCAGTCGATCCCCCTCTACGAGGACGGCGAGATCACCCGCGACTTCGTCTACATCGACGACGTCGCCGACGCGCTGGTCGCGGCCATCGCGACACCTCCTGCAGAACGGCGGCGCACGCTCGACGTGGGCACCGGTGAGCGGACCACCATCCGCGACCTGGCCTCCGCCATCGCGACGTACCATTCCGCACCCGACCCGCACGTGACCGGCCAGTTCCGCGACGGCGACGTCCGCCATGCCGCCTGCGACGTCTCGCACACGGTCGCGCACCTCGACTGGGCTCCGCAGGTCTCGCTGGCCGCGGGCATCGACCGGCTGCAGGACTGGATCGCAGCCCAGCGCGACGCGGCCCGCCTCGACGAACGCTGACGCGGTGCGCCCGCTCCGCCTCCTGCTGCTCATGACCGCGGCCGTGCTGGTCGTCGCGGCGGCGTACGTCGTGGTGCGGGTGACGTCCGCCGACGACCCGGCCGGGACTGAGCCGCCGATCCCGTCGCCGACCGCGACCGACACCTCGTCCGCGTCGTCGTCGCCGTCGCCGTCGCCGTCGCCGTCGCCGTCGTCGTCGTCGCTCCGCGCCGTCGGGGCAGCCCACTGAGCCGGCACCTTCGACCGTCGCGCCGTGCCCGCCCGGTCCGGCGCGCGACCTGACGGTGCTGAGCTTCAACATCCACGGCGGGCTCGGGCACGACGGCTACGACCTCGACCGCATCGTCCGCGAGGTGGAGAAGTGGCGCGCCGACGTGGTGCTGCTCCAGGAGGTGGACCGCTACCGGGAGCGCACCGAGCTCGACGACCAGCCGCTGGAGCTGGCGACCCGGCTCGGCATGTTCCCGGCGTTCGGCTCCAACGTCCGCCGCCCTCCCGTCGAGGAGGACGGCAAGAAGCAGGAGTACGGGACGCTCACGTTGTCGCGCTACCGCATTCTCGACAGCGACAACGTGCGCCTGCCCAACGAACCCGGGCTCGAGCAGCGTGGCCTGCTGCGGACGACGCTGGACGTCGAGGGTGCGCCGGTGGACGTCTACAACACCCACCTCCAGCACACCAGCGGCTCGATCCGGCGCGTGCAGGTGCGCGCGATCAAGGACGTGCTTCGACTGCGCGACCTGCCGACCATCGTGGGCGGCGACCTGAACGCCGAGCCGGACTCCCCGGCCCTGCGGCTGTTCACCGGCTGGCGGCTGCGCGACCCGTGGCCGGTCGTCGGCGTCGACGACGGACTGACGGTGCCGGCCGCCGAGCCGCAGCGTCGGATCGACTTCGTCCTGCACGACGATGCGTTCACACCGGTGGCCGGCGAGCACCTGCTGTCGGCGGTGTCGGACCACCGCGCGGTGCGCATCGTGCTCGAGCTGACCTCGCCGCGCGACTGCGGCCTGGTCGGGTCGACGAGGCGCGGGGTGAGCCGCCTCTGGGGGACGGCTGCTGATCCTGGTCGGGCTCGTGGCCCTGTCGCTGAACCTGCGCCCGGCCGCGGTCGCCGTGGGGCCGGTGCTGCCCGAGGTCCGCGACGGGCTCGCTCTGTCGGTGCCGCTGACCGGTCTGCTCACGTCGATGCCCGTGCTCGCCTTCGCGACGTTCGGGGCTCTGGCACCACGGCTGTCCCGTGCGGTCGGGATCCACCGCGTGACGCTGGGTGGTCTGCTCTGCGTGGTCCTGGGGCTCGGCGGGCGCGTGCTGACCGACTCGGCCACCGTCTTCCTCCTGCTGTCGATGCTCGCGCTCGCCGGGATGGCGACGGCCAACGTGCTGCTCCCGTCGCTGGTCAAGCTCCACTTCCCGGACCGGATCGGCCAGGTCACCGCGCTCTACACCACCGCTCTCGCCGTCGGCCTGACCGCCGCGTTGGTCCTGACCGTGCCGGTGTCGGAGGCCTTCGGGGGCTGGCGGACGGGCCTGGGGGTGTGGGCAGCAGTCGCCGTCCTGGCCGTGCTTCCGTGGCTGGCCCTGGTCGGCCACGACCGCCGACCGGTCGAGTCCGGCGGCGCCGTCACGCTGTCCGCCGTCGCCCGGACCCGGCTCGGCCGGGCGATGGCCCTCGCCTTCGGACTCCAGTCGCTGCAGGCCTATGCCATCTTCGGCTGGTTCGCCCAGCTCTGGCGCGACGCCGGCTACTCCCCCGTCGCCGCCGGGGCCCTCGTCGGCCTCGTCGCGGGCACCAGCATCCCGTTCTCCCTCTGGCTGCCCGCCGCCGCCGGCCGCCGCGAGAGCCAGGTCGGGCATGTTCCTCGCGGTCTCCGCCTGCTACCTCGTCGGGTACGCCGGGTTGCTCGTCGCGCCGTACGCCCTGGCCATCCCGTGCGCGATCCTGATCGGTGTCGGCACCTGCACGTTCGCGCTGGTGCTCACCCTGATCGGGCTGCGCGCGCGGACGCCCGACGGAACCGCTGCCCTGTCGGGCTTCTCGCAGTCCAGCGGCTACCTGCTGGCCGCCCTCGGGCCCTTCGCCGTCGGCGCCCTCCACGACGCCACCGGCTCCTGGACCGCGCCGCTCCTGCTGCTCCTCGCGCTCGCCCTCCCGCTCATGTCGCTGGCCGTCCGCGTCGCGCGGCCGGCTGCGATCGAGGACGAGCTGGCGCGTAGCGTGCTCAGCGTGCGGTGGTCCGAGCTCGATCGGACCGAGCTGCGCAGGTCGAAACCGTGGTCGAGCGGTCACCGGTGGTCGAGCAGCGACTCGCCGCCGCGCTCGGCTGACGGATCGTGAAACGTTCGACATGGTCGACGATCTGCAGGTTTCCGGCCGCTGCATCAACCGCGGTGGGTCCGGTGACCGAGCCGCGGTCGCCGTGACCCCGCGCGATCAGTGAGACCGCTGCCGCGTCGACACCAGGTGTCGAGTACGTCGTCGTTCACTGACGCCCTGACGCGGTCGAGTGCTCAGGTGGGTAGTCACCAGCGCTCCACCGGCACGGCCCGCGCGGGCGGCTCGTAGGGCTCGGGCCAGAAGTCGGTCACGCTGCGAGACCAACCCGTCGGCGCCGACCTCGAGGAACACCTGCCCATCGCCGGCGTCGTCGCCGACGCTGAAGGCGAACCACGCCACCGCCCGCTCGGCGTCGCCGATCACGACCTTGGGTGTCAGGTGCCACTCGCCCGGATAGGTCTGGTTGAAGGCGAGGTACGCCGCCCGGCCGGTGACCCGCTCGCGCGTCTGCGGCATCTCGTAGACGACGTCGTCGGCCAGCAGCGCCGACCAGGCATCCCAGTCGCGTGCCTCGAGCGTGGCGAGGAACGTGCGGGCGAGCTCAGCGGTGTCGGTCATGCGGCCGACGCTAGCGAGCCGTGCCGACAGGCCACCGCACCCCGAACCACTGCTCGGCGTCGTACTCCTCGAACCGATCGACCTCGACGAATCCCAGCTGCTCCGCCACCCGCATCGAGCGCTCGTTGGCCGTCTGGGTGCACAGGACCACCGGCTCACCCGGGAGGGCCCTGTCGACCCAGGCAAGCGCGGCCGTGCAGGCCTCCTTGGCGTAGCCGGACCCCCACGCCTCGGGCAGCAGCAGATAGCCGATCTCGACCTCGTCGCCCTCGGGGCGCACATGACCGGGCCGTTCGCGGTCTCGGCGGCGGAAGGGGACGACGCCGATCGCCGCGCCCTCGCGCTCGACCACGAAGGACCCGGCATCCCGCCCTGGGACCTCAGGGACGAGCCGCTCGAGCTCGGCGCGGTGCCTCGGCCCGCCGAGATGGGCGAAGACCTCCGCCGACGCGTTCAGCTCGATGATCGCCGCGCGGTCCCGCGCTTCTGCCTCCCGGAGCACCAGTCGCGGCGTGCAGCAGCGGCTCCGGGGGCCAGTCGGCCGGTCCGAGATCGGCCATCGGTCAGACGACCGACAGCGGCAGCAGCCTCATGCCGGTGGGGCCGATCTGGATCTCGGTGCCCATCTCGGGGCACACGCCGCAGTCGTAGCACGGCGTCCAGCGGCAGTCCTCGACCTCGACCTCGGCTCCGTCGGCGACCGCGAGGGCGTCCTCCCAGTCCGCCCACAGCCAGTCCTTGTCGAGGCCGGAGTCGAGGTGGTCCCAGGGCAGCACCTCGTCGTAGTCGCGCTCGCGGGTGGTGTACCAGTCGAGGTCGACGCCGGTCGCGGTCCAGTCCTCGCTCGGCGGCGGCGACCCAGCGGTCGTAGGAGAAGTGCTCGCTCCAGCCGTCGAAGCGACCGCCGTCGCGCCATACCTCCTCGATCACGCGGCCGACGCGGCGGTCGCCGCGGGAGAGGAGTCCCTCGATGATGCCGGGCTTGCCGTCGTGGTAGCGGAAGCCGATCGCCCGGCCGTAGCGCTTGTCGGCGCGCACGGTGTCGCGCAGCTTGGTCAGCCGGTCGTCGGTGGTCTCGTGGTCGAGCTGGGCGGCCCACTGGAAGGGCGTGTGCGGCTTGGGCACGAAGCCGCCGATCGAGACGGTGCAGCGGATGTCGTTGCGTCCCGACACCTCGCGACCCTTGGCGACGACCTTGCTCGCCAGGTCGGCGATGGCCAGCACGTCCTCGTCGGTCTCGGTCGGCAGGCCGCACATGAAGTAGAGCTTCACCTGGCGCCAGCCGTGGGAGTACGCCGCCGCGACGGTGCGGATCAGGTCGTCCTCGGTGACCATCTTGTTGATCACCTTGCGCATCCGCTCGGAGCCGCCCTCGGGGGCGAAGGTGAGCCCGGACCTGCGCCCGTTGCGCGAGAACTCGTTGGCCAAGGTGATGTTGAAGGCGTCGACGCGGGTCGAGGGCAGCGAGAGGGAGACGTTGGATCCCTCGTACCGGTCCGCCAGGTCCTTGGCGACCTCTGCGATCTCGGTGTGGTCGGCGCTGGAGAGCGAGAGCAGGCCGACCTCCTCGAAGCCCGAGGCACGCACCCCCGTCTCGACCATGGCGCCGATCGTCTCGATCGACCGCTCGCGCACCGGGCGCGTGATCATTCCGGCCTGGCAGAACCGGCAGCCGCGCGTGCAGCCGCGGAAGATCTCGACGGAGAACCGCTCGTGGACCGTCTCGGCCAGGGGCACCAGGGGCTTGGCAGGGTAGGGCCAGGCGTCGAGGTCCATCAGCGTGTGCTTGCGAACCCGGAACGGGATGCCGGGCTTGTTGGGCACGACGGCCTCGATCGTGCCGTCGGCGGCGTAGGTCACGTCGTAGAAGCGCGGGACGTAGACGTTGCCGGTCACCGCGAGGCGGCGCAGCAGCTCGACGCGCCCTCCGGGGCGATCCTCGGTCTTCCACTCGCGGACGACCTCGGAGATCGCGAGCACGACCTCCTCACCGTCGCCCAGCACCGCGGCGTCGAGGAACGCGGCGATCGGCTCGGGGTTGAAGGCCGCGTGGCCACCGGCCAGCACGATCGGGTCGTCGTCGCCACGGTCGACCGCACGCAGCGGGATGCCGGCGAGGTCGAGGGCGTTGAGCATGTTGGTGTAGCCCAGCTCGGTGGAGAAGCTGAGCCCGAAGACGTCGAACGCGCCGACGGGTCGGTGTCCGTCGACGGTGAACTGCGGAAGGGGCCCCTGGGCGTCCCCCGCGCGCATCACGGCCTCGAGGTCGGGCCACACGGAGTAGGTGCGCTCGGCGACGATCCAGTCACGCTCGTTGAGCACCTCGTAGAGGATCTGGACGCCCTGGTTGGGCAGGCCGACCTCGTAGGCGTCGGGATACATCAGCGCCCACCGGACAGTCTCGCCACCGTCCGCGCGCGCACCGCAGTCCCAGTCCTTGACCGTCGAGTTGAGCTCGCCGCCGACGTACTGGATCGGCTTGCTCACTCTGGGGAGCAGGGGCTCGAGCCGCGAGAAGACGCTCTCGGGCGCTGCGGGCATGACGGAACACCTCATCGGTCGGGGAAGGTCCTCAGGGTACGCCGCGCGGGCCGCCCGGACCGAAACGTGCCGTCGCCCCGACCGCTCAGAGCGTGGTGCGCCGGCCGTCTGTCACGTCGACCACCGGGAGCCCCCGGATCGCCTCGATGCGGGCCGGCCCGCTCAGGTACGTCAGGGCGCCGGAGCGGTCACGGGACTCACGGAACCGGGAGTCGACGAAGGCCTCCTCGACCGTCCGCGCCTGCACCCGGTCGTTGAGCAGGCTCTCGCGCACGAAGTAGGCGTTGTTGCCGGCGCTCGTGCAGCCGATGAGGGCGTAGCCCTTGCGTCGTGCCAGGTGGTCGAGGGCGCCCAGCGACGCCCCGAAGTACAGGTTGCTGTGATGGGCCGCCGAGCGTTGGAAGGCCGCGTCGTAGGGCACGGTGATCGCGCGGTCCCGACCGAGGACGGCGTTGTACTCCATCACCACGACGTCCGGGTCGACGACGTCGACGGCCTCCCAGACCCAGTAGTCGTTGCCGTCGAGGTCGATGTGCAGCAGGCCGATCCGTCCCGAGAACCCGGCGTCCCCGATCAGCCCGTTGATGTTCTCGCGGCTGATGAACGCCGAGACCGTCTCCAGCTCGTAGCGCCAGAAGAACTCCGCACGGCGGATCTTCTCGACGTTGGCAGGGTCGCCGTCCATGACCAGGCCGCGCCAGTGGTCGTTCATGAGCAGGAAGCGCGTGGTGGCCTCGCGGTAGTCGGCGACACCGAACTCGACGAAGGAGTCCGACTCCAGCGCCAGGTTGCCCAGCAGCCACTGGATGACGCCGTCGTCGCCCCACTGCGAGAACACGCTGAACTCCACGTCGGCGAGGGAGTCGATGGCACCCGTCGCCCGCGACTGGCGAGCCAGCAGACGGCCGAGCAGCAGCATCTCGCGGTCGGGGTCTCGCAGCCGGAACGCGCTGGCGTTCGCAACGGCCCGGATCCGGTCTCGCGTGGACATGGGACGCGATGCTAGCCAACCTCCGGCCCCGGCCCGCACGTGCACGGCCTCCGGCGATAGACCCCCTAGGGTTTCGGGATGAGCCAGGCCGCCGTGACGACCCGACGCTGGAGCTGGACCACGTTCGCGCCAGCCGTGGCCCTGGTGGTGCTGGCCGCGACCTTCACCACGAAGCCGCCGGGCGTGGTGCTGGCGCTGGTCGCCGTCGTGCTCGTGGCCGCGGTGCTGGCCGCGGTGCACCACGCCGAGGTCGTGGCCCACCGGGTCGGCGAGCCGTTCGGGTCGCTGATCCTGGCGGTCGCGGTGACGGTGATCGAGGTGGCACTCATCGTCACGCTGATGGTCACGGGCGCCGAGGACGCGTCGACGCTGGCGCGCGACACGGTCTTCGCGGCCGTGATGATCAGCGTCAACGGCATCGTCGGTCTGTGCCTGGTGGTGAGTGCGCTGCGCCGGGGCCTCGCGGAGTTCAACGCCGAGGGTGCCGGCTCGGCGCTCGCGACCGTGCTCACGCTGGCGACCCTGACGCTGGTGCTGCCGCGCTTCACCACGACCGAGAAGGGGCCGGAGTTCTCGTCGGGGCAGCTGGCGTTCGCGGCGGTGGCGTCGCTGTCGATCTACGTCATGTTCGTCTTCACCCAGACCGTCCGCCACCGCGACTTCTTCCTCCCCGTCGAGGAGGGCCACGAGGGGCTGCCCGACGAGGACCACGACGGCCACGCCGACCCGCCGGGCAACCGCACCGCCCTGGTCAGCCTGGGGCTGCTGGTCGTCGCCCTGGTCGCGGTCGTCGGGCTCGCCAAGGTCGAGTCGCCGGCCATCGAGGACGCCGTCGCCTCGGTCGGCTTCCCGCACGCGGTGGTGGGTGTCGTGATCGCGCTGCTGGTGCTGCTGCCGGAGTCGATCTCGGCGGTCCGCGCCGCGGCCCGGCACCGCGTGCAGACCAGCCTCAACCTGGCGTACGGCTCGGCGATGGCCTCGATCGGACTGACGATCCCGACGCTGGCGGTCGCGTCGATCTGGCTCGACGGCCCGCTCGAGCTCGGCCTCGGCGAGACCGAGCTGGTGCTGCTGCTCTCCTCGATGGTCGTCGGCGTGCTCACCGTCGTCCCCGGCCGCAGCAAGCCCCTCAACGGCGGCCTGCACCTGGTGATCCTCGCGGCGTACATCTTCCTGACGATCTCGCCGTAGCGGGCGACTGACTGGTGCGGCGCTGTTGCCGGTTAGGGCGCGGCCAGCGTCCCCCTAGGTGACCACAGCACCGCGGTAGTCGGTTGCCCCGGTCGGTCAGACCCCGCGCGCCGGCCGGCGGTGGATGTTGAGCAGCAGCCCGATCGCGAGCATCGAGGCGAACATCGAGGAGCCGCCGTACGACACGAACGGGAGGGGTACGCCGGTGACCGGCATGATCCCCAGGCACATCCCGATGTTCTGGAAGGCCTGGAAGCCGAACCAGCAGGCGATGCCGGCCGCCGCGACCCGGCCGAAGACGTCGTCGGTGGCCCGCGCGATCGCCAGCGCTCGCCAGATGACGACGCCCAGCAGGCCGATGAGGACGGCCGAGCCCACCAGGCCGAGCTCCTCGCCGGCGACGGTGAAGATGAAGTCGGTGTGCTGCTCCGGCACGAAGCCCGAGCGGGTCTGCGAGCCGTCGAAGAGCCCCTGCCCGAAGAGCCCGCCGTTGCCGACCGCGATGCGCGCCTGCTCGACGTTGTAGCCGGCGCCCCGCGGGTCGAGCTCGGGGTTGGTGAAGGCCAGGAAGCGGTCGATCTGGTACTGCTTCAGCACCCCCATCGACACCGCCGCCACCGCCGCGGTGATCCCGCCGCCGAGCATCAGCGCCAGCCACCGCCGCGGCGCACCCGAGGCCGCCAGCACGCCGAAGACCGTCGCGCACAGCACCAGCATCGTGCCGAGGTCGGGCTGGAGCAGGATCAGGGCCGCCGGCAGGCCCGCGATGACCAGCATCGCGAGCACCTCGAAGGACCGGACGCCCCGCTTGAACCAGTCGGCCCGCTCGGCGCAGACCAGGGCCATCCCGACGACGACGGCGAGCTTGGCGAACTCCGACGGCTGGATCGACAGCCCGCCGAGCATCAGCCACGACCGCGATCCGTTGACGGTCGAGCCCATCGTCAGCACGAGCCCGAGGCCCACGATCGACGCGAGGTAGCCCAGCGGCGCCAGGATCCGCACCCACCGGTGATCCGTGCCCGCCACGGTCACCAGGAGCACGATCCCGATGCCGACGTTGACGAGCTGCTTGCGCAGGTACGCCGTCGGGTCACCGCCCGTCAGGGCGTCGCGGGGCTCGGTCGCCGACCACACCAGCAGCGAGCCGAGCAGGAGCAGGCCGGCGACGGCACCGACCAGCAGCCAGTCGACACCGCGGGTCGGGAGCAGGGACCGTGCGGGGGCCGGTCCGCGTGCCGGCGTACGGACGGGACGGCTCGAGCCGATCAGGGTGCTCATCGGGTCATCCCTCTCCCTTGCGAGCCGGCGGCAGGATCGAGCCGTCGCGCCGGAAGGCCGGCAGGCGGTCGGGGGCGACCACACCGGGGATGGCGGCCCGCGACGGGACGACGGTCTCGCCGTCGATGCCGTAGAGGGCCTCCCAGATGGCGCGGATCCCGTCGCCGGTCGAGCCGGAGCCGGTGCCGCCCTGGCTGATCATCATGACCACGACGTAGTCCTCGGTGTACGACGCGACCCAGCCGGTGGTCTGCTTGCCGTGGACCTCGGCCGAGCCGGTCTTGGCGCGGATGCGCACCTGGTCGAGCGGGAAGCCACCGAGCTTCCACGCCATCGTTCCCTGCCGCGCCACACCCTGCAGGGCCGTGTCGATGTAGTCGAGCACGCGGGCCGGGACCCCCACGGTGCCCACCTTCTTCGGCGGGATCCTCCTGACCACGTCGCCGTCGACGTCGACGATCGCCTTGCCGACGCGGGGCGCGTAGAGCGTCCCGCCGTTCGACAGGGCGGCGTACGCCCGTGCCAGCTGCAGCGGGGTGACGATCGTGTCGCCCTGGCCGATCGCGAAGTTGACCGCGTCGCCGGCCCGGTACGCGTAGCCCTCGATGCAGAACTCCCGGGCATAGAGGTAGACGAAGTCGGAGATCCCCTCGTTCTCGGGGGCCGTCTGCGGCTTGTCCGCGATGCCGCAGTAGTAGTCCTTCATCGACTCGAAGTAGTCGAGCTTCCACTGCCGGTCGGCGATCCGGCCGGTGGCCTCACCGGGGATGTCGATCCCGGTGCGCCTGCCGAAGCCGAACGTCTTGGCCTCCTCGACGAGCGGGTCGCGAGCCTTCACGTCGGCCACGTCGGAGCCGTAGCGCCGCCAGAACTCGTAGCCGATCCGGTAGAAGAAGGTGTTGCACGAGACCTCGAGGGCCTTGGCGAAGCCGATGGTGCCGTAGGCGCCGGACTCGAAGTTCTTGAACACCCGGTTGCCCACCTGGAAGCCCGACGTGCACGGCAGCGCGGTGTCGGTGGTGTAGCCGTTGGTCAGCGCGCCCGCCGTCATGAACGGCTTCCACGTCGAGCCGGGAGCGAACTGGCCCTGCATCGCCCGGGAGAGCAGCGGCGTGCCGGCCGCCTCGGAGTAGAGCCGGGCGAGCTCGTCGTCCGAGATGCCGCCGACCCAGGTCTCGGGGTCGTACGTCGGCTGGCTGGCCATCGCCACGATCCGGCCCGTCCGCGCCTCCATCACCAGGGCGGCACCCGAGTCGGCGACGTAGGGCCTCCTCGTGACCGGGTCGGTGACGGTGCGCGCGGTGCGCATCATCAGGTCGAGCTGCTTCTCGACCACGCTCTGCACCCGGGCGTCGATGGAGGTGACGAGGGTGTCGCCGGGCCGGGCCGAGGCGGTGGAGTCCTCGCCGAGCACCCGGCCCATCGAGTCGACCGCGACCTTCTCGTAGCCGGGCATGCCGCGCAGCCATCGGTCGTACTGCTTCTCGACGCCGGCGCGGCCCACCACCGAGGCGCCGTTGACCGAGCCGTCGTCGCGCTTCTCGGCCGCGTCGAGCTCGTCCTCGGTGATCGGGCTGAGGTAGCCGAGCACGTGCGCGAGGTTGATGCCGTAGGGGCGCGGGTAGGCCCGGACGCTCTGCTGCTGGGCGATCACGGCGGGGTAGTCCTCGGGCTGCTCCATGATCTTCAGCGCGACCCGCTGCTCCACGTCGGTGGCGACCGGGACGGGCTGGAAGGGCGAGCCGTTCCAGCAGGTCCCGGCAACGCTGCCCTCGTGGCCGCAGGTGACCAGCCGGGCCTCGACCTCCTTGACCGGCAACGACACGGCGCGCGAGACCCGGGCGACGAGCTTGCCGCGGATGTCGTCCTCCAGCTTGTCGAGCATCGTGCGGTCCAGCGAGACCACCCACGAGCTCCGGTTGGCGACCAACGGGCGGCCCATCGCGTCGACGACGAGGCCGCGGGGCGGCTGTTCGACGATCTCGCGCACCGACTGCGATGCCGCCTGCGCCTGGTAGTCGGCGCCTCCGACGACCTGGAGGTAGTAGAGCCGCACGAAGAGGGTCGCGAACAGCGAGAAGACGAGCGCCTGGATCACGACCAGCCGGAGCCGTCCGGTCGTGCGCCTGGTCTCGCTGGTCGAGCCGGGTCGAGACATCACGCGGTGGCCGTGGCCGGCTCGAGACGGTCGAGGACCCGCATCACCGGCGGGAGCACGAGCGGGGTGAGCAGCACGTCCCAGAGCACGGCGACACCGATCACCTGCAGCAGACCTCCGATGCCGACGTCGAGGTCGCCGAGCACGATCCCGCTCAGCGCGTAGACGGACGTGCCGAGGAACGACGACGCCGCGACGGTCGCGACGACCACGCCGGCGCTGGGGCGCACGTCCTGACGGACCTGGCCGGCGACGTACCCGACGAGCAGCAGGGCCAGCGCCCACCGGCCGGCGCTGTCGTCGGCCGGCGGTGCGAGGTCGAGGACGACGCCACTGACGAACCCGAGGGTCATCGCGAACTGCGGACCACGGGTGAGCGCCGCGCCGACGACGACGAGGAGCACGAGGTTGGGGACGACGCCCTCCCAGGCGACGTGCGGGAAGACGCTGACCTGGAGGACCAGCGCCACCACGACGAGGGCACCCGCCGTGAGCGCTCTGAGCCAGGTCATCGCAGGCTCCCGTCGGCCTCGACCAGGGCCCGGTCACTGGTCGTGCCGGAGGGGACGACGACGCCGACGAGGTCGAGGGAGGAGAAGTCGACGAACGGCTCGATGACGGCACGCTGCGAGGTCTCCCGCAGGTTGGTGAAGACCTGGGTGACCCGGCCGACGGGGACTCCTGCGACGTACGGCGCGCCGTCCTCGCTCCCCCAGGTGACCACGACGTCGTCCTTGGCCGGCACGACCGTGTCGTCGACGAGCTCGAGGTCGAGACGGCCGTCGTCGCCCAGCACGCCGCGTCCACGCAGGAAGCCCGCCTCCAGGCTGCTGCCGATGCGGCCGCCCACGACGGAGTCGCCGTCGACGATCAGCAGCACGGTGGCGGTGGTGCTGGTCACGCGGAGGACCCGGCCGACCAGGCCGTCGCCGTTGACCACGGTCATGTCGGGGGCGATGCCGGCTCGCGTGCCGGCATCGATCGTGATCGCCCGGGAGAAGGACTGCGCCGGGCCGATGGCGACGACGCGCGCCGGGACCAGGGCATGGCCGGCCTCGCCCGCGGCGGCGGTCAGCCCGTCGTACTCGGCGAGGCGGTTGCGGTCGAGGTCGGTGGTCGCGAGCTCACTGCGCAGCCCGGCGTTCTCGGCCTCGAGCCCGGCGACCTGCTCACGCAGGGAGGCCTGGCCGCGGAACCAGCCGGGGATCTCGGTGACGGGGCGGACGACGGCGTCAGCCGCGCGCTCGGTCGGTCCGAAGACCTCGCCCAGCGCCCGCCGGGCGGGGTCCAGGGCGGCGCCACCGGCCTGGTGGTCCAGCGTGATCAGCGTGGCGCAGGCCATCAGCAGCGCGATGAGCAGCGACCGGGTGCCCCGCGGATCGGGGGTGTAGCGGCCGCCGAACCGGGGACTCGGCCTGCGGCGCCAACGGCGCTCGCGGACGGCGGGGCGCGGCTCCGACGTGCGCTGCGGCGGGCGTTCCAGCAGAGCCACTAGTACCGCCGCGGCTCGGTGACGAGGACCTGCTGGAGGGCGTCGAACTCCTCCACGCACTTGCCGGCGCCGAAGGCGACCGAGGTCAGCGGGTCCTCGGCGACGTGGACCGGCATCCCGGTCTCGTGCCGCAGGCGCTCGTCCAGCCCGCGGAGCAGGGCGCCGCCGCCGGTCAGCACGATGCCGCGGTCCATGATGTCGCCGGCCAGCTCGGGCGGGGTCTGGTCGAGAGTGGCGCGGACGGCGTCGACGATGGCGTGCAGGGGCTCGTCGAGCGCCTGGCGCACCTCGGCGCTCGAGACGACGACGGTCCGGGGCAGCCCGGAGACCATGTCGCGACCGCGGATCTCGGCCTCCGGCTCGTCGGGCATCGGGAACGCCGAGCCGAGCGTCATCTTGACCTCCTCGGCGGTCCGCTCGCCGAGGAGGAGGGAGTACTCCTTCTTCATCCACGCGACGATCGCGGCGTCGAGGTCGTCGCCGGCGGTGCGGATCGACAGCGAGGTGACGATGCCGCCCAGGGAGATCACGGCGACCTCGGTCGTCCCGCCCCCGACGTCGACCACCATGTTGCCGGTGGCCTGGTGGACGGGCAGCCCGGCGCCGATCGCGGCGGCCATCGGCTCCTCGATGATGTAGACCTTGCGCGCACCGGCCTGGTAGCCGGCCTCCCTGACCGCGCGCTGCTCGACCGCGGTGATCCCGCTCGGCACGCAGATCACCATCCGCGGCTTGGCGAAGTAGCGGCGCCGGTGCACCTGGTGGATGAAGTGCCGCAGCATCCGCTCGGTCGCCTCGAAGTCGGCGATCACGCCGTCCTTCATCGGGCGGATCGGCGTGATCGTCTCCGGCGTCCGGCCGATCATCCGCTTGGCCTCGTGCCCCACGGCGAGGATCTCGCCGGTGCGCGAGTTCAGAGCGACGACGGACGGCTCGTCGAGCAGGATCCCCTTGCCCCGGACGTAGACGAGCGTGTTGGCGGTCCCGAGGTCCACGGCCATGTCACGGCCGATGATGTTCGCCATGCGCGCTGCCTCGCGTTCGTCGAGCGGGGTGGGGAAGCCGGGACGCACCCCGACCTCCACGAGCCCCATGGCCCGTCGGCGGCGCTGGGCGGCGACCCCGTACGTCGAGGTTAAGAGCGCGCGGCGCCCCGACCCCGCACGCCACGCCGAGTCACACCAGTCTCACTGGCATCACGTCACAGGCTGCCGAACCAGATGCCCGATCTCGCGGGCGGCTGACTCGGGGCTGTCGGATCCGTGCACGAGGTTCTCGCGGTTCGACAGGGAGAGGTCGCCGCGAATGGTGCCGGGGGCGGCCTTGCGCCCGTCGGTGGCGCCGTTGAGGGCGCGGACCACCTCGACCGCCTCGTCGCCCTCGAGGACGGCGACCACGAGCGGGCCGCTCTGGACGAACGCGCGCAGGGGCGGGTAGAAGTCCTTCTCGACGTGCTCGGCGTAGTGCCGGTCGGCCTGCTCGCCGTCGATCGTGCGCTGCTCCATCGCCACGATCGTGAGCCCCTTGCGCTCGAAGCGGCCGAGGATCTCGCCGACCAGGCCGCGTTTCACGGCGTCGGGCTTGAGGATGACCAGGGTGCGCTGAGCTGGGGTGTCCGGCATGCGCCGAACCCTACCGAGGGCGCCGGGCTCCTCTACTCTCGGCCGCGTGCAGTCCCGGCCCGCCCTCGAGGTGCTGGTCGAGCGTGCCGAGGCGCTGGTCCCCCCGACGGGAAGGGCCATCATCGGCATCGCGGGCCTGCCCGGAGCCGGGAAGACCACGCTGGCCGAGGCGCTGACCGCTGCTCTTCGTGCTCGCCTCGGTGACGACGCCGTCGCCCACGTGCCCATGGACGGCTTCCACCTCGCCGACGTCCAGCTCGAGCGCCTCGGCCTGCGCGAGGTGAAGGGCCATCCGGACACGTTCGACGCGTCGGGGTACGCCGCGCTGCTCACCCGGCTCCAGGACGCGACGGACACGACCGTCTACGCGCCGGGCTTCGAGCGCGATCTCGAGCAGCCGATCGCCGCGACCGTCGGCGTACCTCCCGCGGCGCGGTTGGTCGTGACCGAGGGCAACTACCTGCTCCTGCCCGATCCGCCCTGGTCACACGCCCGCGAGGCGCTCACGGAGACGTGGCTGGTCACGACCGACGACGACACCCGGGTACGCCGCCTGGTGGCCCGGCACGTCCGGTTCGGCAAGTCGCCGGACGCGGCCGCGGCCTGGGTCGCCCGGTCCGACGAGGCCAACGCACGGCTGATCCGCGAGCGCAGCGTCGCTCCCGACCTGACGGTCAGTCTGTGATGGCGGCGGTTTCCGCGGCCGCGCGCTCGCGCTCGATCTTGAGGCCGAGGAAGTACGCCGCGGCCCACAGCGCCGCGAAGATCAGGCCGAGCGCGAACATGAACGGCACCACGAAGCCGAGCCCGATCGCCACCACCTGGATGGCCCAGCCGAGCCCGTAGGCCCACTCCCTCCTCAGCATCCCGGCCAGGAGCAGGCACGCCACCATCAGTCCGAGGCCGATCGCGAGCGCGGTGGGGGTCGGCACGTCGGTGATGGTGATCATCACGGGCGTCGTGAGCCCGAGCGTGATCGCCTCGAGCGAGAGGATCGCGGCGCACATGCCGCGGCGCGGTGACCTCACGACACCGACGCCCCACGCTCGCGGGGACGCAGCATGGCGCGCGCCTCCCCCACCGTGACGACGCTGCCGGTCACGAGCACCGCGCCGGAGCCGAGCGGGGACCCGAACGCCTCGCCGGCCTCGGCCAGCGCCGATGCCTGGTCGATCGCGTCCGCGAGGGAGGGTACGACGGTGACCCGGTCGGGTCCGAACACCTCGGCAGCCACGTCGGCCAGCGACGCGGCCGGCATCGCCCGGAACGTGGAGTTCTGCGTGCAGATCACGTGGGCGAGGTGCGGCTCGAACGCCGCCAGCACCCCTTCGTAGTCCTTGTCGGCCATCACGCCGATGACGCCGATGAGCGGGTCGAAGGAGAACGAGTCGCCCAGCGCAGCCGCCGTCGCCTCGGCCCCGTGCGGGTTGTGTGCCGCGTCGAGCACGATCGTCGGGCTTCGCCTGATGATCTCCAGCCGCCCTGGCGAGGTCACCTCCGCGAACGCCGCCAGCACCAGGTCCGCCGAGAGTGGCTCGTCACCGACGAGGGCCTCGACGGCGGCGAGCGCGACGGCGGCGTTCTGCGCCTGGTGGGCGCCGTAGAGCGGCAGGAACACGTCGTCGTAGCGGCCGCGCAGCCCCTGCAACGAGACCAGCTGGCCCCCCACGGCGGCGACCCGCGAGATCACTCCGAAGTCCAGGCCCTCGCGAAGCGACGGTGGCCCCGACCTCCGCGGCCCGGCGCAGCAGCACCTCGGCCACCTCGGGGGTCTGGTCGGCGATCACCGCGGTCGCTCCGGGCTTGATGATCCCGGCCTTCTCGAAGGCGATGTCGGCGGGCGACTCGCCCAGGTACTTCGCGTGGTCGACCGAGATCGGCAGGACGACGGCGACCGTGCCGTCGGCGACGTTGGTGGCGTCCCACATGCCGCCCATGCCCACCTCGACCACCGCGACGTCGACCGGGGCGTCGGCGAAGGCGGCGTACGCCATCCCGACGACCGTCTCGAAGAACGAGAGGGGGAACGGCTCGGACTCGTCGACCAGGTGGGTGTAGGGCGCGACGTCGTTGAACGCGCGCACCAGCGCCTCGTCGTCGAGCGGCTCGCCGTCGAGGCAGATGCGCTCGTTGATCTTCTCCAGGTGCGGGCTCGTGAACCGCCCGGTGCGCAGGTCGAGGGCGCGGAGCAGGGTGTCGACCATCCGCGCGGTGGAGGTCTTGCCATTGGTGCCGGTGAGGTGGATCACCGGATAGCCCCGCTGCGGGTCGCCGAGCAGCTCGGTGAAGGCGCGGATGCGGTCCAGCGACGGCTCGAGCTTGGTCTCGGGCCAGCGCGACAGCAGGGCGTCCTCGACCTCGGCGTAGGTCTGGGCCGGGCGGGGCGGCTCGGGGGTCTCGGTCATGGCGCCCGAGTCTAGGAGCGTGCTGGACAATCCGCTCGTCGCGCAGCAGAGCGGATCGTTCAGCAGGCTCCTGGGAGCGTTGCTGGTCGGACGGCAGAACCACGACGTTCGCCATGTCGACCACGCGGCGGTAGCCCAGCGCCTCGTAGATCTTGTTCGACGTCGGGTTGGCCTGGTCGGTGAACAGGCACGCCCGCCCGCCCTCGTCGAGGATCCGCCGCGACACCTCGGCCACGGCGGCGCTGGCGTAGCCCCGGCCGCGGTGCGACTTCGGCGTGTAGACCGGCCCGACCCGGGCGACGCCGTACGACGGCGGGTTGACGCCGGTGAGGTGCACCCGCTCGCCGTGCTCGTCCTCCCAGAACCACACCCGGCCGGCGGCGATCCGCCGGAGCATCGTGTCGGCGTCCTCGGCCGTGTCGTGCATCGACCCGGGCTCACGGCCCGCCTGCTCGTCGGCGTCGAGACCGAACGCCTCGTACCACGCGAGCGCCAGCTCGAGGTCGTCCGGCGTCGCCGCCCGCAGCCGTCCTGGCGGCACCGAGGCGGGCCGGACCAGCTCGCCGAGCTCGAAGAGCCGCGTGTGCTGCCCGACCTCGGCACGACCGCCGGTCAGCCGCGCCAGCTCCTCGGCGCACACCATCGCTGCCGGCAGGGCACCGTTGATGCCGAGGGTCTCCTCGTCTCGCTCGTGCAGGGCACGAGCGAGGGCGCGGCCGGCGTCGTCCGGCATGGGCAGCAGGTAGAGCGGGTAGGGCCGGAACGGCGCCGTCCGCATGCCGACGCCGGTGAGCTCGCCGTCGTCGTCCCGCGTCGCCAGCCACCAGCGCGGAAGCGCCGGGTCGACCGGGACGCCCGCGGCGTCCTCGTCGCGCAGCCGCTCGGTCACGGTCGTCAGCACCGTGTTGAGCACCGGGTCCTCGGCCAGCCGGTCTCCCGCCACGCGCAGGAACTCGGCCGGGTCGTCGTAGAACTCGAGGGCCGCCATCTGGGCACCGTAGGCGGTCGGGCGGGCAGTCCGGCCACCGGGTTACTGGTTCGTCGGCCGGGGGATCGGCCGACTAGCCTTTCGCCCATGTCAGACACCCAGACGCAGGCCACGGTCCCGACGAGCGCAGCCCGCGCCGTCGTCGTACCGGACAAGCCGGCGCTGGAGGGGCTGGAGGCAGAAGTGGGGCGCCCGCTGGGCGACCGACGCCACCTACGCGTTCGACCGCACCGCCACCCGCGAGAACGTCTACTCCATCGACACGCCGCCGCCGACGGTGAGCGGCAGCCTGCACGTGGGACACGTCTTCTCCTACACCCACACCGACCTGATCGCGCGCTACCAGCGGATGCGCGGCAAGTCCGTGTTCTACCCCATGGGCTGGGACGACAACGGCCTGCCGACCGAGCGCCGGGTCCAGCTCTACTACGGCGTGCGCTGCGACCCTTCGCTGCCGGTCGACCCCGACTTCCGCCCGCCGGAGAAGCCCGACCCCAAGCGGCAGGTCCCGATCAGCCGGGCCAACTTCATCTCGCTGTGCGGTGAGCTCGCCGAGGAGGACGAGAAGGTCTTCGAGTCGCTGTGGCGCACGCTCGGCCTCTCCTGCGACTGGGCCCAGACCTACACGACCATCGGCGCCGAGGCCCGCACGGTCAGCCAGCGCGCCTTCCTGCGCAACTTCGCCCGCGGCGAGGCCTACCTCCAGGACGCCCCGACCGTCTGGGACGTCACCGACCAGACCGCCGTCGCCCAGGCCGAGATCGAGGCGCGCGAGTACCCCGGCCACTACCACCGCGTCACCTTCCACGGTCCCGAGGCGCCCGTCGCCATCGAGACGACGCGGCCCGAGCTGATCGCGGCCGTGGTCGCGCTGATCGCCCACCCCGACGACGAGCGCTACGCCCACCTGTTCGGGACCACGGTCACCTCGCCCGTCTTCGGCGTCGAGATCCCGGTGCTCGCCCACCCCGCCGCCGAGCCCGACAAGGGCGCCGGCATCGCGATGTGCTGCACGTTCGGCGACCTGACCGACGTCCAGTGGTGGCGCGAGCTGCAGCTGCCCGTGCGCACGGTCGTGGGTCGCGACGGCCGCCTGCAGCGCGAGACGCCGCCGTGGATCAGCGGGGCCGACGGCGGAGGCGGCGTACGCCGAGCTCGCCGGCAAGACCATCTTCTCCGCGCGCGAGGCCATGGTGGCCCTGCTGCGCGAGTCCGGCGACCTCGTCGGCGAGCCGACCCCCACCACCCGGATGGCCAACTTCTACGAGCGCGGCGACAAGCCGCTCGAGATCGTGGCGACCCGGCAGTGGTACATCCGCAACGGCGGCCGCGACGAGACCCTCCGCGGCGAGCTGCTGGAGCGGGGCGCCGAGCTGACCTGGCTGCCCGCCCACATGAAGCACCGCTACGACAACTGGGTCGAGCGGGCTCAACGGCGACTGGCTGATCTCGCGGCAGCGCTTCTTCGGCATCCCGTTCCCGGTCTGGTATCCCCTCGACGACGAGGGCGAGCCCGACTACGACCACCCGCTGCTGCCCGCGGAGGCCGAGCTTCCCGTCGACCCGCTGTCGTCGCCACCCCGCGGGCTACGACGAGTCCCAGCGTGGCAAGCCCGGCGGCTTCGCCGGCGACCCCGACGTGATGGACACGTGGGCGACGTCGTCGCTGACGCCGCACATCGCCGGCGGCTGGGGCAGCGACGACGACCTGTTCGAGCGGGTCTTCCCGATGGACCTGTGCACCCAGGCCCACGAGATCATCCGCACCTGGCTGTTCTCGCGCGTCGTGCGCGCGCACTTCGAGAACGGCGTCGCTCCCTGGACCCACGCGATGCTGTCGGGCTGGATCCTCGACCCCGACCGCAAGAAGATGTCGAAGTCCAAGGGCAACGTCGTCGTGCCCGATCGAGATCCTCGACAAGTTCGGCGCCGACGCCGTGCGCTGGCGGGCCGCCCTCGTGCGCGCCGGGCATGGACTCGCCCTTCGACGAGTCGCAGATGAAGGTCGGGCGACGGCTGGCGATGAAGGTGCTCAACGCCTCCAAGTTCGTCCTCGGCAACGTCGAGGCCACCGACCCGGACCCGCAGCACATCAGCGAGCCGGTCGACCTCGCCCTGCTGCAGCGCCTCGGTGAGGTGTGCCGGCGCGCGACCGCCGCGTTCGACGCCTACGACTACACGAGCGCGCTGGAGGTCACCGAGACGTTCTTCTGGGAGTTCTGCGACGACTACCTCGAGCTGGTCAAGGAGCGGGCGTACGCCGACGGCCCCGGCACCGCCTCGGCCAAGGCGACCCTGGCGTGCGCGCTGAACACGTTCGCTGCGCCTCCTCGCGCCCTTCCAGCCCTACGCGACCGAGGAGGTCTGGTCGTGGTGGCAGGACGGCTCGGTGCACCGCGCTTCCTGGCCGACCGGTGCGGGCCTCGAGGTGCCCGGTGGCGACCCTGCGGTGCTCGACGCGGTGGCAGCCGCCCTGACCGGCATCCGGGGCGCCAAGTCCGAGGCGAAGGCCTCGATGCGCGCCGAGCTGGCGCGGGTCGAGATCACCGGCCCGGAGGCGCTGGTGCGGGCGGCCGAGACGGCTGCGGATGATCTGCGCAACGCCGGGAAGATCACGGGGTCGCTGACCTTCACCGTCGACCCGAGCGCCGACACGCTGCGCGTCGCCGCCGAGCTGGCGCCTGCACCGACCGCTGGTTGAGCAGGCGCGCCAGCGCCTGGGACGGGCGCGGCTGGTCGTGGTTGACGTCTTCGCGTGGCCCGGTCGGTGTCACCGCCGGCCCGGGCGCTCGAAGGTGACGGACGCGCCTGCCGGTGCGCGGGGGGACCGCACCCGAGGCGCGTCCGTCACGACCCTGTCGCGGACCTCGGACGAGTGCCGGATCTGCTCGGGGCCGAACGCATCCCGGTCTGCGCTGATCAGGAGGCCCAGCAGAGCCTCACCTCTCACCCCTGACCGAGAAGAATGATGCACAGGACGGCGACTACGAGGAACGCCAGCAGCGGCTTTCTGTGCTGTGCGCT
>CAVYCK010000002.1:0-63631 GCA_963767095.1 uncultured Actinomycetota bacterium
CGGCCGACGTGATCAACGCGGTGAAGGCGTTGCGCAGCTCCGGCGACGTGCCGGTCGACGACGACCGGGTGGCGCTGTTCGGGCGGTCGATGGGCGGCGGGGTGATCCTCAAGGCGCTGGTCGCTGCGCCCGGCCTCGTGCAGGCAGCGGCCCCGTGGGCGTCGGTGTCGTCGCTGGAGGCCGACAACTTCCGCCAGTTCATGTCGGAGCCGGGGGACACCCGCGGCCAGGAGGTTGTCGCCGCGCACGGCACACCCGCCGAGAGCCCGGCGTTCTGGCGCGCGAACTCCTCGCGCCCCTACTTCGACCGCATCACCGAGCCGGTCCTGATGGTGCACGGCCGCTTCGACGAGAGCTGCCCGCCGCCGTGGGCGAACGCGACCCATCGCGCGTTGACCGCGGCCGGCGTGGATGCACAGCTGCAGTGGTACGACGACGCCCACGCCTTCGGCCCGGCCTTCACTGCAGCGATGGACCGCACCGTGCGGTTCTTCGACCGGCAGCTCGGCTGACGACGGACGCCGTTCGGTGGTTGAGGAAGGACGAAGTCCTGTCTCGAAACCTCCGGTGCCTGCGCCGACCTGCTCGAGCCCAGCCATGGGCTGGGCGCGCTCGACCCAGGCCCGATCTGGGTGTACGCACGTGCGTTCAAACCACCGTTTTGAACGCACGTGCGTACAAAAAAAGGGGACACCCCCGCCTGCGAAGCCGCGGTCAGGTCTTGCGGTCGCCGTCCGCGGAGCTCGCGGTGAAGGCCGCGAGGAGGGCGGACCGGACGTCGTCGGGAAGCCTGTCGGCCTCGACCCGGCCTACCTCGCGGATGGTCGCGCGCATCTGGGCCAGGTAGGTGTCGCAACCCGGGCAGCCAGCCAGGTGGTCCTCCACCTGTCGGGTGTCCGCGGGCGACAGGTCGCCCTCGAGGTACGCCGTGACGAGCTCGACCACCTGCTGACAGTTGTCGATCAGCACCGCTCACCGTCCTCGACCGACTCAAGTATGCCGCGAGGTCGCGGCGGACCCCCGCCCGCGCGCGGTGCAGGAGCACCCGCTGGTTCGCGGGCGTGAGTCCGAGGAGCTCGCAGGTCTCCTCCGCGCCGCAGCCCTCGACGTCGCGGAGCGTGATGACGGCCCGCTGCTGCGCCGGCAAGGCTGCGATGAGCCCACGTACGACCTCGCGCACCTCCTTGCTCAGCAACGCCTCGTCGGGCCACGCCGCCGGGAACGTCCGCCAGTGCCGGGGGTACGGCTCGTCGGGGCCCTGGAACCACTCGGGGTCGACCGTCGGCGCGTCGGCGTGGGCGTCGGCGTCGGCGTCGGGCGCGAGGCTACTGAACGGCAACGAGCGCCCTTCCTGCGCCGCCCGGCGCTTCGCGGCGTTGACCACGATGCGGTAGACCCAGGTCCGCAGCGAGGAGCGTCCCTCGAACGACGCGATGGCCCGCACCACCGAGAGCCAGGCCTCCTGCACCACCTCGACGGCCGACGCGTCGGTCGACACGAACGTCCTGGCCACGCGGGTCATCCCCGCCGACCACGCGTCGAGGACCAGCGCGAAGGCGTCCTCGTCTCCCGCGCGCAGCAGCGCCGCAAGGGCGTCGTCGGCGGGGAGCGCCGGGTGCGTGGGCTTCGGGGCCATGGGGTCGTCCACGGTAGACGAGACCGACGCGAGCCCCAGCCTTCATCGGACGACGAATCCTCACCTCCGAGCCGGCCCGGGTTGTCGGGCTCGTGTAACGAAACGCCGGCGCTCGTCTCTGAACACTATGACCAGCACCTCGCTCCTCGACCCGACCCGAGCCGATCACGCACTGCGCCGACGGCTCCGCCCGCTGCATGTCGCCGTGGTGTTGCAAGGAACCATGCTGTGGGTCCCGGTGGAGAAGCTCTTCATGAGCGAGATCGGGTTCACCGCCGCCAGCATCGGGGTGATGGCAGCGGCGTACGCCGCCGTCGTGCCCCTGCTCGAGGTGCCCTCGGGGATCCTGGCCGACCGGTGGAGCCGCCGCGGCGTCCTGGTCGTGGCAGCGGTGGCGGTCGCGCTGTGTGCGCTGGTCGGCGGGCTCAGCCACGGCGTCGGCACCTACATCGTCAGTGCGCTCTTCCTGGGAGTCTTCTTCGCGATGTACTCCGGGACGCTGGACTCCGTCGTCTACGACACCGTCCTGGAGGAGACCGGCGGCGGGGATGGTTTCGAGCGTCGGATCGGCCGGATCCGGCTGCTCGAGGGTCTCTCGTTCGCGGTGAGCGCTTTGGCAGGAGGGCTGATCGCCGGGGCGACCAGTCCCCGGCTGACCTACTTCCTCACGGTCCCGTGCGCCGTGCTGGCCGTCCTGGCGCTCAGCCGGTTCCGTGAACCCCGCCTCCACCAGGCGGAGGAGCGGGTCCCCCTGAGCGAGCACGTGCGCATCACGCTGCGTGCCGTCACCGCGCGTGCCTCGGTCCTGCCGATCGTCGCCGCCGGCGCGCTGGGCGGCGTCGTCCTGCAGATGCTCTTCGAGTTCGGTCCCGTCTGGCTGGTGACGCTCGCGGTTCCGGCCTTCGTCTACGGCCCCTACTGGGCAGGCCTCACCGGCACGCTCGCCCTCGGCGGCGCAATGGCCGGACGGCTTCGGCTGGAAGACCGGCCCGGAGTCGTGGTCGGTGTGACCGCGGCCATGCTCGGCGCGACCGTGACGATGGCCGCCAGCCACAGCCTCGCCCTGGTGGCGGCCGCGCAGATCCTGTGCGCGCTCCTGCTCGTCGTCGTCGGCATCCACGTGTCGCAACGGCTGCACGACGCGGTGGCATCCAACGTTCGCGCCGGCGTCGCCTCCGGCGTGTCCACGCTGACCTGGCTGGCGTTCTTGCCGGTGGCGCTGCTGTTCGGCGCGATCGCGAACAACTACGGCGTGCACACCGCCGCGTGGCTGCTCACCGGCCTGGTGCTGGCCGCCGGTGCCAGCCTGCTCCGACTCGCCACCCCCCGCGGCTCAGCCGTCGAGCTGGCCTGCGACGAGGTCGTCGAGCTGGCATCCGACCTCGTCGACGGCGAGCTGACCCCGGCGGAGCGGGCCCAGGTAGAGGAGCATCGGAGTCGTTGCCCGGGATGCACCCGCTATCTCGACCAGCTGCGCGAGCTCCGGCGCGTCCTGGCGTCCCTGGGCTCGTGACGCGCTGCCCGGGGGACCCGGGCTGGAGTGGAGCCGGACTGGGGCCGGAGTGGAGCCGCAGTGGAGCCGCCTGTCGGAATCGAACCGACGACCTATTCATTACGAGTGAATCGCTCTACCGACTGAGCTAAGGCGGCGCGCTGCCCGGCGTCGAGGTCCGGGATGCAGGACCCGCCGGGCAACCCGCCGAAGTATACGGAGCGCAACGCCGCGGGGTGAAAATGCCGAACGGGCCGAGAGCGCACGCGGCCTTGCGGCAACGCAGGTGCGCACTCGACCCGTGACTGGTCGAGGCCTCGTCAGGCGGCGACCAGGGTCCTGGTGGCGGTGGAGTCGGACGACTTGCCCGTGGTCCAGGTCTGGTCGACGCCGCACCAGCAGGTGAAGGCGACCTCGATCCCGTGCTCGGTGTTGGCGAGCGAGACGATCTGGCTGGGGAAGACGAGCGAGCGCTTCTGGCAGGACGTGCAGTAGTGGTCGAACACGGTGACCTCCTCCGGGTCTTTCGGGTCGGGCTGACAGGTCAATCGTGACCGCAGCGAATCGATAGGGGTAGCCTCAGTTACCGAAGTGACCCCTAGGGAGACCCTATGCTTTCGCTGCATCAGCTCCGGTGCTTCCTGACGACGTACGAACTCGGCAGCCTGACCGCGGCGGCTGAGGAGCTGGGCTACGCCCAACCCTCGGTCTCCGAGCAGATCCGTTCCTTGGAGAAGTCGCTCGGCGTCGAGCTCTTCCACCGGGTCGGACGCGGCGTCGTGCCGAGCGCGGCCGCGGAGTCGCTGCGGCCGTACGCCGAGCAGGCGATCGGCGCCGCGGAGGAGGGGCGCCGCGCGGTGCGGGCGGTGACGGAGCTGCAGACGGGGACCGTGCGCTTCGGCATCTTCGGCATCGCCCGGCTGTACACGAGCGCGACCCTGGTCGCCGACGTGCTCGAGCGCTATCCCGGCGTGCGCGTCGAGCTGATCGGGCAGAACTCCACCGAGGTGCTCGAGGACCTCCGGCGTGGCCGGATCGAAGCGGCCATGATCGCCGCGCCGCAGACCAGCGAGGGCCTGGCGGTGACACCCGTCGCCCGCGACGAGCTCGTCTACGTGAGCGCCGACCCCTCGCGCCTGGCCAGTCCCGTGACGGCGAAACGGTTGGCCGAGGCCCAGCTCGTGATGCCCGACACCACGTGGCGCGCGGTCGACTCGACGCGGGTGGCCCTGCGACGTTGGCTGCACGAGGCGGGCCACAACCCCAGCACCCGCGTCGAGGTCGAGGACGTCGAGACCGCGGTGGAGGTGATGGGGCGCGGCCTGGCGGACACGGTGCTCCCCAAGGGCGCGGCCCACGAGCTCCTCCCCGGCTCGCCCCCGGGCGCGGGCTGGGTCAGCCTGCGCCCGCGGCAGTACGACACCTTCGCGATCGTGCACCGCACCAACGCCCGGCTCTCCCCCGCCGCCCGCCTGATGATCCAGCTGGCGACCGACCGCATCCGAGAAGTTCAGAAGCAATCTGACGGTCGAGAGCGACCCTGCCGTGCCGCCGGTTCAGGAGGCGCGCCAGCGCCGCTCGAAACAGTGAGGACACTCCAACGCCGCGTTCGGACGGGACTTCGTCCCTCCTCAACCAGCGGTGGCTACCGCTCGTCGAGCAGCGAGATTCGAACCGGTGGTCGAGCAGCGGCGAAGCGAGCGATCAGTCGAGACCAGCCACAACGCGTCGATCACCTCACCAAGGTTTCGAGACGGGACTTCGTCCCTCCTCAACCAGCGGAACACGGCGCTCGCCCCACCCCGCCGCTGGTTGAGGAGGCGCGCGCGCTCGAAACAGCCACCGCAGCGCGTCACCACCTCCCGCGGTAGGAGGCGCGCCAGCGCCGTCGAAACCAAGCCACCGCAGCTCGTCAGCACTCCAACCCGTCATCCGGCGGCGTGCCGTCGAGCAGGTAGGTCTCCACCGCCTCGTCCACGCAGTCGTTGCCGCTGTTGTAGCCGGTGTGCCCGTCACCGTCGCGGGTCACGAGGACCCCCGAGTCGAGCTGCTGGGCGAGGGCCTGTGACCAGGCGTACGGCGTGGCGGGGTCGCGGGTGGTGCCGACGACGACGATCGGGGCGGCGCCCTCGGCCCGGATGGTCGGCGGGGGCTCGGCGGCGTCGAGGTCCCAACCACCGCAGCTGACCAACGGCCACGCGAACGCCCGGCCGAGCGTGGGTGAGGCCTTCTCGAACGCCGGCAGTTGCGCAGGGATGTCGGCGGGCTCGACGGCCGTGTGGTCGTCGAGGCACGACACCGCGAAGTACGCCTCCATCGAGTTGTTGAGATAGCTGCCGTCGGGGCCCTTCGAGGCGTAGGCGTCGGCGAGCAGGGCGAGGGCCAGCCCGTTGCCGGCGAACGCCTGTTGCAGGGAGCCGCTCAGCAGGTACCAGTAGTCGCGGACGTAGAGAGGAGTGACGATCCCGTAGAACGCCAGGCCCTCGGTCAGCTCGCGGTTGCCTGCCGGGATGGGCGACTCGTCGAGGTCGTCGAGGAAGGCGCTGATCCGCTGGAGCCCCTCGTCGACCGAGTCGCCGAGGAAGCAGTCGCTGGTCTCCTCGACACAGTTGGCCACGTAGGCCTCCAGCGCCGTCTGGAAACCGCCGGCCTGGCCGAGCGCGAGCTCCGGCCCCGAGAGGGACACGTCCATCGCGCCGTCGAGCACCAGGCGGCCGACCCGGTCGGGGAACAGCTCGGCGTACGTCGCGCCGAGCTTGGTTCCGTAGGAAGCGCCGAGGTAGGCCAGGGTCTCCTCGCCCAGGGCGGCTCGCAGCACGTCCATGTCGCGCGCAGCCTCGACGGTCGAGATGTGACCCGCGAGCTCGCTCGACAGGGTGTCGCAGCCCTCGGCGAACGCGTCGGCGCGGTCGGCGTACGCCTCGCCCTCGGCGTCGGTGTCGGGGTCGGGGTCCTGGGCGAGGTAGGCGTCGAGGTCGTCGTCGCTCAGACAGTCGACCGGGTTGCTCTGGCCGGTTCCGCGCAGGTCGAAGCCGACGACGTCGTAGGCCTCGAGCAATGGCTTGCGCAGCACGGTGCTCGCGTTGGCGGCGTAGTCGGTGCCCGGCGAGCCGGGCCCGCCGGGGTTGACGACCAGCGAGCCGATCCGGTCACCGGAAGCCGGCACCCGCAGCAGCGCCAGGTCGATCGTGTCGCCCTCGGGGTCGCCGTAGTCGAGCGGCACCTCGAGGGTGGCGCACTCATGGCCGGACTCGCAGTCGTCCCAGGCCAGCGTCTGGGAGTAGTACGTCGCCAGCGCGGGGTCGGGTGGCTCGGTGACGGACGGGTCGACCGGCTCCGCCTCGGTTGCAGCGGCGCCCGACGGGTCGGACGCCGCACCCGTGGACGGACCCAGGTCTGGGTCGTTGGCGCGGACGACGACGGCGATGCCCACCGCGAAGATCGCCCCGAGGACCAGGAGGCCGACCAGCACGACGAACCAGCGCCGGTCGGCCGGACGCGCCTCGTCGTCGACGCTCACCTTCGTCCCCCGTCCGTCAGCCGCAACCCCATCATCATGGACTCCAGAGCCAAGGCCGGTGGGACATTGAACTCCAACATCTGCTCGCGGGCGGTAAAGATGTGGTCGATGCGGCGCAGGTTGTCCTCGGGGCTCGTCCGCCGCGCGAGCTCGCCGATCTCGCCGCGCATCTCCTCGTTGACCAGCGTCGAGGAGGCCTGCGTCGCCAGCGCGATCGCGTCGCGGTAGACCGAGACCAGATCCATCAGGCCCCGGTCGACGACGTCGAGGTGACGGCGCTTGGCCCGGGTCTTCTGCCCGCGCTCGAGCGCAGCCAGCGCGGGTGAGTACTCGCGGGGGCGGCGACCGCGCTCGACCACGCCGTACGCCGTGTCGAGGTCGGCCTTCTCGCGCGCGTCGAGGTCGGTGATGATCGCCGCCGACTCCTCCTGGGTCGTCTCGACGAGGTTGGCGGCCGCTGTCATGCACGCTCCGATCGAGGTGAGCCGCGCCGGCAGCGACACCACCTCGCGACGGCGGTTGCGGGTCGCCTCGTCCTGCGCGAGGGCCCGGGCCCGACCGATGTGTCCCTGACTGGCGCGCGCGGCGTAGGCCGCCAACGCCTCGGAGATCCCGGCGGTCCGGACGAGGAAGGCCGCCACGTCCTGCGCCGCCGGCGTCGACAGGGCCAGGTGGCGGCACCGCGAGCGGATCGTGGGCAGGACGTCTTCCGAGGTGGGCGCGCAGAGCAGCCACACCGTGCGCTCGGTGGGCTCCTCGATCGCCTTGAGCAGCGCGTTGCACGCCGGGTCGGTGAGGCGATCGGCGTCCTCGACGATCATCACCTGCCAGCGCGCGCCCACCGGCGCGAGGGCCGCCCGCCGGACCAGGTCACGCACGTCGTCGACCCCGATGGACAGCTTCTCGGTGCGGACGACGGTCACGTCGGCGTGGGACGACGTGGCGACCGTGTGGCAGGCATGGCACTCGCCGCAGCCGTGCTGCTCGCACTGCAGCGCCGCGGCGAAGGCCACCGCAGCGTTCGAGCGGCCCGAACCCGGCGGTCCGGTGAACAGCCACGCGTGGGTCATCCCCCGCCCGGCCGCGGCCGCGCTGAGGACGTCGATCACGTGGCGCTGGCCGACCAGACCGTCCCACACCGTCACGACGCGTCCCGCCTGGCCTGGCCCAGCAGGGGAACGACCCGACCGCGGACCGCCGCGGCGATCTCGTCGACCCGAAGCCGGGCGTCGAGCACCAGGTAGTGGTCGGGGTCGTCGCCCGCCATCGTGAGGAACGCCGAGCGCACCCGCTCGTGGAACTCCAGCGACTCCCCCTCGATGCGGTCGCGCCCCTCGAAGCGGCCGAGGCCGGAGGACGGCTCGAGGTCGAGCAGGACGGTCAGGTGCGGTCGCAGGTCGTGGGTCGCCCATCGGGCGACGTCCTCGAGCTCACGGACGTCGAGGGCGCGTCCGGCGCCCTGGTAGGCCAGCGTCGAGTCGACGTAGCGATCGGTGATCACGACCTCCCCGCGCGCCAGGGCCGGCAGCACCACCGTCTCGACGTGCTCGGCCTTGTCGGCGGCATAGAGGAGCGACTCCGTCCGGTCGGCCAGCGCACCGGTCGCGGGGTCCAGGACGATCGAGCGCAGCAGGCGCCCGACGGCGGTGTCCCCGGGCTCGAAGGTGAGGACGACGGGGTAGCCCTCGAAGGTCAACCAGTCCGCCAGGGCGCGCGACTGCGTGGACTTGCCGGAGCCCTCCCCGCCCTCGAAGCACACGAACACACCGGTCGCGGAGTGGGCGCCGTGGGACCGGTCGTCGGCGTGCGTCGGCGTCAGGGCGTGCTCCTGTCAAGAAGGACTAGGCCGGGGTGGTCCGGCCCGTCTTGTGGGACGACGCTACGAGGTGGCACCGACACCCGCCACCAAGGGGGCAGGTAGCACAGGCATGGCGCTGAGGCGACGGCTCGGTAACAGGCGACTCCAACCCCTTGTGAGGAGCGCCCAACCCGTGGCTATGGTGAGTTCGGGCGCGTCGGACTCGGTTGGTGCGCACCGGGGGAGCGAGGGAGCAACGCATGTCGACATCGGTCAGGACGCCACGTGTGCGTCACGCCGTGGCCATGCTGCCGCTCGCCCTCCTCGCGGGCGTCTGGGTCAACGCCGCCATCAACCCGCTGGCGCCGGCGACCGTCCCCGTGGCCACAGCCACCCCGCCCCCCGCAGCACCCGAGCTGCCCCAGCCCGCGAGCGTCTCGCGGCCGACCGAGGCCGTCGCCCTGTCGCCTCTTGTGCGCGACACCGTGGTGGCCGACGTCGGCTCGCCGTCCGACATCCCGTCCTTGGCCCTCGCGGCCTACCAACGCGCCGCGTCGGTGCTCGACACCGCCGGCCCCGACTGCCGCATCCCGTGGGAGCTGGTGGCCGCGGTGGGTCGGGTCGAGTCCGATCACGGCAGGCACGCCGGCTCGCGCCTCAGCGCCAAGGGCGTCGCCAAGCCCGCCATCCTCGGCCCCCGGCTCGACGGCAGCAACCAGACAGCCCGGCTCAGCGACTCCGATGCCGGCCTGCTCGACGGCGACCAGCGGTACGACCGCGCGGTGGGGCCGCTGCAGTTCATCCCGTCGACCTGGGCGGAGGTCGGGGTCGACGGCGACAGCGACGGCCGCCGCAACCCCCAAGACATCGACGACGCCGCCCTGGCCGCCGCGGTCTACCTGTGCTCGGGCGGTGAGGATCTCTCCACCGACCAGGGTCGTCGCTCCGCGGTGCACCGCTACAACCACAGCGATGCGTACGTCGACCTGGTGCTGCGCGTGATGGCGGCCTACGAGCGCTCGGCCTCGCCGGCCGTGGCGTTCGCCACCGGCGCGATGCTCGCGCCCGGCTTCGACCTGGCCCCGATCGTTCCCCTGGACACCGACACCACGCCCCGCCGCGACGGCACCCGCGACCGCGACCCGCAGTGGGTGCCCGACCCCGGCCCCGCCCCCGAGCCGCGCAACCCCGACGGCCCGCGCGACCCCAAGGATCCACGTGACCCGAAGGGGCCCGAGGCTCCGGGCGACCCGACTCCCACCCCGACACCCACCCCGACACCCACCCCGACGCCCACCCCGACTCCGACGCCGACGCCCGCTCCGACTCCGACTCCGACACCGACGCCGAGCCCGACGCCGAATGAGCCCGACCCGGTCGACCCGACGGAGCCTGTCGACCCCGTCGATCCCGCCGCGTTCTGCGCCGACCTGGGCCACGTCGACGACCCAGCCCTGACCGACGACACCTTCGACCAGTGCGTGGCGGCGTACCCCACCGCTGTCGAGACGTGCACCACGCAGGGCCTGGTCGACGACCCGGCCCGCCTCGACGACGAGTACGACCTCTGCGTCATCGCGTTGCTCCCGGATGCGGCGGCCCCGTCTCCGACCGAGCCGCCCCCCGGCGATCCAGGCCAGGGCGATCCAGAGCAGGGCGATCCGGTCGATCCGGTCGAGGCGACCGAGCCCCCCGCAACGCCGGCCGGCTGATCAGGCCTTCTTCGCCGAGGCCTTCTTGACGGTCTTCTTGGCTGTCGTCTTCTTGTTCGTCGCTGCGGCGTCTTCTTCGCGGCGGCCTTCTTGCGACCACCGGTCTTCTTCGCCGGGCCGCGCTCGCGGCGCTCGGCCAAGAGCTCGGCCGCCCGCGCGATCGTGATGCTCTCGACCGTGTCGTCCTTGCGCAGCGTCGCGTTGTACTCACCGTCGGTGACGTACTCGCCGAAGCGGCCCGCCTTGACGACGACCGGATGCCCGGACACCGGGTCGGGGCCGAGCTCCTTGAGCGGCGCCGCCGCCGCGGCGCGACCGCGCTGCTTCGGCTGGGCGTAGATCGCCAACGCCTCATCGAGGGTGATGTCGAAGATCTGGTCCTCGGTGGTGAGCGAGCGGGAGTCGGTGCCCTTCTTCAGGTACGGCCCGTAGCGCCCGTTCTGAGCGGTGATCTCCACCCCGTCGGCGTCCGTGCCGACCACGCGCGGCAGCGCGATCAGCTTGATCGCGTCGGCGAGGCTCACGGTCTCCAGCGACATCGACTTGAACAGCGACCCGGTGCGCGCCTTGGCCGACTTCGGGGCGTCCTCGGGCAGCACCTCGGTGACGTAGGGCCCGAACCGCCCGTTCTTGGCCACCACGGGCAGCCCGCTCTCGGGGTGCGAGCCCAGCGGGATCTCCTCGCCCGCCGGGTTGGCGAACAGCTCGGTGGCCTTGGCCAGGGTGAGCTCGTCGGGCGGGAGGTCCTCGGGCACGTTGGCCCGCTTGGCCGCGGGGTTCCCCTCGTCGTCCGGCCCCTCGAGATAGGGGCCGTACTTGCCGACGCGCAGCACGATGCCGGTCTCGGGACCACCGATCGGGAAGGTGGCGAGCTCCTTGGCGTCGATGTCGCCGAGCCCGCTGACCAGCGGGTGCAGGCCAGCCACCCGCTCGGAGCCGTAGTAGAACTCGCGCAGCTCGGAGACGCGGTCCTTGCGGCCGGCGGCGATGTCGTCGAGGACGTCCTCCATGCCGGCGGTGAACTCGTAGGAGACCAAGCGCGCGAAATGCTCCTCCAGCAGGCGCACGACCGAGAACGCCAGCCAGGCGGGCACGAGGGCCGTGCCCTTCTTGTAGACGTAGCCGCGGTTGAGGATCGTCCCGATGATCGAGGCGTACGTCGACGGACGCCCGATCTCGCGGTCCTCCAGCTCCTTGATCAGCGTCGCCTCGGTGTACCGGGACGGTGGCTTCGTCTCGTGACCACTCGCGCTGAGGGACGCAGCCGAGACGCCGTCGCCCTCGCGCACCGCGGGCAGCCTGGTCTCGGCGTCGTCACGGCGCTTGGTCGCGTCGTCGATGTCCTCGACGTAGGCCTTCAGGAAGCCGTGGAAGGTGATCGTGCGACCGCTCGCGGAGAACACCACGTCACGCCCGTCAGCCGCGGCGCCGCCGAGCCGGATCGTCACCGAGCTGCCGGTGGCATCCTTCATCTGCGACGCGACGGTGCGCATCCAGATCAGCTCGTAGAGGCGGAACTGGTCGCCGGTCAGGCCGGTCTGGGCGGGCGTGTTGAACGACTCGCCGGCTGGTCGGATCGCCTCGTGCGCCTCCTGGGCGTTCTTGACCTTGCCGGCGTAGGTGCGAGGGACGTCGGGGAGGTACTCCGCGCCGTACAGCTCACGCACCTGCGAGCGCGCCGCCCCGATCGCGGCGTCCGACAGGGTGGTCGAGTCGGTCCGCATGTAGGTGATGTGGCCGTTCTCGTAGAGCCGCTGCGCCACCGACATCGTGGTCGAGGCGCTCATGCCGAGCTTGCGTGAGGCCTCCTGCTGCAGGGTCGTCGTGCGGAACGGCGCATAGGGCTGGCGACGGTAGGGCTTCGACTCGACCGAGCGCACGACGTACGACGTGTCGGCCAGGGCGGCCACCAGCGTCTCCGCGGCGTTGCGGTCGAGGTGGACCCGGCTCTTCTTGAGCTGGCCGTCCTGGCCGAAGTCGGAGCCACCGGCCACCCGGACGTCGTCGACGCTGTGCAGCTTGGCCGGGAACATCCGCTGCTCGTGGTCGGCGCCGGCGTCGAAGGTGCCCTCGAGGTCCCAGTAGGAGGCCATCCGGAAGGCCATCCGCTCGCGCTCGCGGTCGACGACCAGGCGAGTGGCGACCGACTGCACGCGGCCGGCCGAGAGGCCCGACATCACCTTGCGCCAGAGCACCGGCGAGACCTCGTAGCCGTAGAGGCGGTCGAGGATGCGGCGCGTCTCCTGGGCCTCCACGAGGTCGTCGATGATCTCCCGAGGGCTCGCGACGGCGGCCAGGATCGCCGGCTTGGTGATCTCGTGGAAGACCATCCGGCGAACGGGGATGTTCCTGGGCTTCAGCTCGTCGAGCAGGTGCCAGGCGATCGCCTCGCCCTCGCGGTCCTCGTCCGTGGCGAGGAAGAGCTCGTCGGCGTCCTTGAGCAGGCCCTTGAGCTTGGCGATCTGGGCCTTCTTGTCGCGCGGGACGACGTAGTAGGGCTGGAAGTCGTTGTCGACGTCGACCGCGAGCCGTCCCCACGGCTTGTCCTTGATGCTGGCCGGGGTGTCGGCGGCGGACTGTGGAAGGTCACGGATGTGCCCGACGGAGGCCTCGACGACGTAGTCCTTGCCCAGGAACCCGCCCAGCATCTGGGCCTTCCTGGGGGACTCGACGATGACCAGCTTGTGTGCCACGGGCGACGACTTCCCTTTCGTTCCGGCTCCGGCGCAGCATGCGCGGTGCCTCGATTGCGCTCGGCTGAGACTGTACGGCCGAACACGGTAGCGCGTGACCCCGGCCCGACTGCCGGGCCCGGCGTCCGGCCCACCTTGCCTCCACAACGCCGGCTCGAAAGAGGTTCTTCCACAGGGTCCCTCGAATCCCGCCGTCGCTGTCGGCGGCGCCGCGCAGCGTCGGCCCCGACAACCAAGGAGGCCCGCATGCCACCCACCGCCCACCGCTCGACCCGTCCAGCCCACTGGGACCGCATCACCCTCGCCTGGCTCGAGGGCCTGGTCGGCGGCCGGGCCGCGCTGCTCGCGCTGACGGATGCACCCGCGCCGGCCGCGTCACCGGCGATGGTCGGGGGCACCGAGGACGGGCGCGGCGTACGACGCGCTCGCCTCGCAGGTCGACCGGGCAGCGGACCTCTTCTGCGACGCCGAGGTCGCCGCTGTCCTCGACTGGGCGCTCGTCACCGGGTGGCACCGACGCCGCGACACGGTCAATCCCCTGGGTCGGGGGCGGGCGCCCGCCGTCGCGGGCGGGTTGGCCTGGGTGGTCGGCAAGGCCAACGGTCTCTTCGACGGCGACCTGCGGCAGGTGGACGTCCAGCGCGCGCTCGGGCTGGGCAGCCCACTACGCGGGATGGGTCTGCGACTGGCTCCGGTCGTCGGGCGCGGCTCCCCCGTCGTCGCACCCAGGCCCCTGGAAGCCCCCGACCTGACTGGTTTCGGCGAGCCCGCTCTGCTGACGCCGGCCACCCGCCGCGAGGTGGCGACCTGGCGCGACCGGGCGCTCGGGGTCGAGGAGGTCGCATGAGGGTCGCGCTCAGTCAGGGAGCAGACCCAGGAAGCCGCGCTCGGCGAGGGCTCGCACACGCGGCAGCAGCTCGGCCACCAGCCCGCTCGCCTCCCGGTCGAGCAGCACGGCGAGGGCCTGCACGATCCGACCGACGCTCAGGTCGCCGTCGCAGGCACCAACGAGCGCCGCCTCGGCGGTCGTCACCTGCTCGGCACGGCGCAGGCCCCGCTGCCGCCGTAGCACGATCGACTCCGGGTCCTCGGCTCCCGGGGCTCCGCGGGTCTCCTGCAGCACGTCGTCGCGCGTGACCAGCCGGAGCGAGAGCAGGTCGGCGTCGGCGTTCGGCAGCCAGTCGCGGTCGGCCGCCCACTCGGCGATCGCCGGCCCGATCGGCTGCTCGATCTCGTAGGGCCAGTCGAGCAGCTCTCGGTGCGATGAGCCGCCGTCGGCTCGACGCAGGTTCACCCAACCGAATCCGATCGCCTCCACGCCCTGCCGGTCGAACCAGCCGAGCCACGCGTCGTAGCGTCGGGCCCCCGCCGGGCCGCCGTGCCGTCCGGCGTCCTTGAGCCAGAGCTCGACGTACGCCGCGGGATCGAGGGTCTCGCGCTGCACCACGAGCGCGTCGCAACCGTCGGGGATCCAGCCGGCCAGTCGCTCGTCCCACGGCTGGCCGCGGGCGATGACCCAGTTGGCCAGCACCTGGCACCAGCCTCCTGGCCGCAGGTGGTCCGGCGCGGTCGCGACCACGTGCTCGACAACCCGGTCTCCCGGCAGCCCCGAGTCGCGGTAGACCAGCCGCTCCTCGGTGGCCGGCGAGATGACGAAGGGCGGGTTGGTGGTGACGAGATCGAACGCCTCGTCGGCGACGGGCTCGAAGAACGAGCCCTCCCGCACGTCGACGCGCCCGGTCGGCACGTCGTTGAGGGCCAGGTTGAAGCGGGTGACCCACAGCGCGCGCCGGTTGACGTCGGTCGCGACGACGCGGCCGGCGTGCTTCGCGAGGTGCAGCGCCTGCACGCCGCAACCCGTGCCGAGGTCCAGCGCGTCGTGCACCGGCTCGCGGATCGTCAGCCGGGCCAGCGACGTCGCCGCCGGGCTGATGCCGAGCACGTGGTCGGCGCCCACGGACGTGGGTGCGCCGTCGAGGCCGGGAGTGAGGTCACTGACGACCCAGAGGTCGTCGCCGTCGGCGGCATACGGCCGCACGTCCAGGCGCGCGACGACTTCTCCGCCGCTGCGCTCGACGAAGGTCTCCGCGACCAGCTCGTCGAGCAGGCCGCCCAGCGCCCGATCCGCGGCACGCTCGTCCACCCGGGCCTGGAGAAGGAACAGCCTGGTCAAGGTCGAGACCGGCGACGCCTCGGCGGTACGCCGCAGCCCCGGCGTCGTCTCGTTGCGACCCAGGGCCGCGTGGGCGACCGGGCCGAGGAGCCCTGCGACCGCGTCGTAGGTGAAGTCGGCGGCCACGAGGGCATCACGGAGCCGGTGCGGAAGAGCTGAAGAACCGGGCACGACGACCTCACCTCCGGCGCTGCGTCAGTCTCGAAATGGCCGAACCGGCGCCAAGTCGGAGAGGACTTGACGCCGGTGCGGCGAGCTGGGTCAGGCTTTGGCGTGCGGCGTCATCGACGAGGAGCCGGTGTTGTCACCGTCGTCGCCGATGGTGACCTCACGCTGCTTGGAGACGTAGACCGCAACCACGATCACCGCCACGGCGGCCAGCGCGATACCGATCCGGAGGACGTCGTTCTGGTCCTCGCCCACGCTGGTGGAGACCACGGCGCTGGCGATCAGCAGCGAGACCAGGTTCATCACCTTGATCAGCGGGTTGATCGCCGGGCCGGCGGTGTCCTTGAACGGGTCGCCCACGGTGTCGCCGATGACGGTGGCCGCATGGGCCTCCGAGCCCTTGCCGCCGTGGTGACCGTCCTCGACCAGCTTCTTGGCGTTGTCCCAGGCGCCACCGGAGTTGGCCAGGAACACCGCCATCAAGGTGCCGGCGCCGATCGCACCGGCGAGGAAGCCTGCCAGCGAGGTGACGCCCAGCCCGAAGCCGACGGCGATCGGGGCGAGCACGGCCAGGATGCCCGGCGCGACGAGCTCACGCAGCGAGTCCTTGGTGACGATGTCGACGACCTTGCCGTACTCCGGACGACCGGTGCCCTCCATGATCCCGGGGATCTCGCGGAACTGGCGACGCACCTCGAAGACCACGGCGCCCGCGGCCCGGGCGACGGCGTTGATGGCCAGACCCGAGAACAGGAACACCACGGCCGCGCCGAGCAGCACGCCGACGATCACGGCCGGGTTGAAGACGCTGAAGTCGAGCAGGTAGAACTCGTCGGCCGCCGGCCTCGCGTCGTTGAGCTCCTCGAACACCGAGGTGGCGTAGGAGCCGAACAGCGCGGTCGCTGCCAGCACGGCCGTGGCGATCGCGATGCCCTTGGTGATCGCCTTGGTGGTGTTGCCGACCGCGTCGAGCTCGGTGAGGATCTGCGCGCCCTCGGGGCTCACGTCCCCGGACATCTCGGCGATTCCCTGGGCGTTGTCGGAGACGGGACCGAAGGTGTCCATCGCCACGATGACGCCCACGGTGGTGAGCAGACCACAACCGGCCAGCGCGACCGCGAACAGCGAGACGGTCAGCGCCGCACCACCGAGGAGGTACGCGCCGAAGACGGCCGCGCCGATGACCAGCGTCGTGTAGACGGCCGACTCGAAGCCGACCGAGAGACCGGAGAGGATGACGGTCGCCGCGCCGGTGAGCGAGGTCTTGCCGACATCCTTGACCGGGCGGTACTCGGTGCCGGTGAAGTAGCCGGTGAGCGCCAGGATCCCGGCGGACATCACGATGCCGATCACCACCGCGGACGAGGCGATGAAGCGCGGGTCGCCCTCGGCGGTCGCGAGGCTCTCGGCGATGTTGGTGAACTCACCGAAGCTGCTCGGCAGGTAGAGGTAGGCCAGCACGACGCTGCCCACCGCGGCGATGCCGGAGGACAGGTAGAACGACCTGTTGATGGTCGTCAGCCCGTTCTCGCCGGACTTGGGGCGGGTCAGGTAGACACCGGCCACCGCGGTCAGGGCCCCGATCGCGGGGATCAGCAGGGGGAAGACCAGGCCCTTGTCGCCGAAGGCCTGCGAGCCCAGGATCAGGGCGGCGACCAGCGTGACGGCGTACGACTCGAAGAGGTCCGCGGCCATGCCGGCGCAGTCACCGACGTTGTCGCCCACGTTGTCGGCGATCGTGGCGGCGTTGCGCGGGTCGTCCTCGGGGATGTTGTTCTCGACCTTGCCGACCAGGTCGGCGCCCACATCGGCGGCCTTGGTGAAGATGCCGCCGCCGACCCGCATGAACATCGCGAGCAGCGCGGCGCCGAAGCCGAAGCCCTCGAGCACGTGGGGGGCCTCGTCCTGGAAGACCAGGACCACGACGCTGGCGCCCAGCAGTCCGAGGCCGACGGTCAGCATGCCGACCATGGCACCCGTGCGCAGACCGATCCGCATGGCGTCCTCGCGCCCGGTCGTCTCGGCGGCCGCGGCGACGCGGAGGTTGGCCCGGACGGCGAGGTTCATGCCGAGGTAGCCCACCGTGGCCGAGAAGCCGGCCCCGACGATGAAGAAGACCGAGCGGAAGATCCGGACGGTGGTGTCGTCGGCGGGCAGTAGCAGGAGCGCGAAGAACGCGACCGCCGCGAAGATCGCCGAGCGTGCGGAACTGGCGGGTGAGGTAGGCGTTGGCCCCCTCCTGCACCGCCTGGGCGATGTTCTTCATGTTGTCGGTGCCTTCGCCCGCGGACAACACCTGCTGCCGGAACATCGCCGCCATCACGAGCGCGCCGAGCGCGATCACGAGGACGACGACGACCAAGGTGAGATTGCCCCCGGTGAGGTCAGGCTCCACGACAGCGGGAAGGATCCCGGTCATGTGTAAGTCCTCCTGGGAAATGATGCGCGTCGCTGAACGCCGGGAGTCTACGCAAGCGACGACTTATCACCGCATCCGGGTGTGAGCAGGGTCTGCCGAAGGCGACCCGGGTCCACCCTACCGGTGACCGGCGTCCGGCTAGCGGGCTCGCCGACTGGGCTCAGCTGACTGGTTCGGGGCCGAGCGCGTCCTCGGCCGACCGGTGGATCACGAAGACCTTGGCCAGCCCGGTGATCCGGAAGATCTTGAGGAGGCGCTCCTGGTTGCACACCAGCTGGAGGGAGCCCGAGTTGGCGCGGACCTTCTTGAGCCCGCCGACCAGGACCCCGAGACCGGTGGAGTCGAGGAACTCGACCGCCTCCATGTCGACGACGAGGTGATAGCGACCCTCGCCGACGAGCTCGGTGATCTTGTCCCGCAGCTTGGGCGCGGTGTACACGTCGATCTCACCGCCGACCGAGACGATGGTGATGCCATCGACCTCGCGCGTTGCCAGTGTCAGATCCACAAGCCTGCTCCCTCGGGCACCTGACCTCAGGTGCCAACCATCTTCGGCGGCGCCTAGCCCCGAATGCTGCCAGATGTATCAAACCATGCCCTCGCAGGTCGCGCAGAAAACCTGGCGAGAGGGTCTGGACACCCGCCGTCGGTCGCCTTTGCCACACTCGACGGGTGCACCCGTCCTCGACCGCAGCCGACCCGCGGTCCTCACGCGTGCTCGACCGGCTGTGCCTCCCCGCCGACCGCGCCGAGCGCCTCCGTCACGTCGAGGTGCTGCCGACCCGTTCGGCCGTCACGTCAGGACTGGCCGTCGTGGGCTGCCGACGACGTCGTGGCCGCCTTCGTGCGGGCCGGGATCGAACGCCCCTGGCGGCACCAGCGTTCCGCGGCCGACGCTGCCCACTCGGGTCGGCACGTCGTCCTGTCCACGGGCACGGCCTCGGGCAAGTCGCTGGCCTACCAGCTGCCTGCGCTGACCGCGATCCGTCACGGCCGCGGACCCCACGCCCAGCGCGGTGCCTCCGTTCTCTACCTCGCTCCCACCAAGGCGCTCGCCCACGACCAGCGGGCTGCCCTCATCGCCCTGGGGCTCGACGTCCGGGTGACCACGCACGACGGGGACAGCTCGCGGGAGGAGCGTGAGTGGTCGCGGGACTTCGGGGAGTACGTCTTCACCAATCCCGACATGCTGCACCGCTCGATGCTGCCCACGCATCGTCGGTGGGCGTCGTTCTGGTCGTCCCTGCGTTACGTCGTGGTCGACGAGTGTCACCACTACCGCGGTGTGTTCGGCGCGCACGTGAGCCAGGTGCTGCGGCGGTTGCGGCGGGTCGCGGCGCTCTACGGGTCGACGCCCACCTTCCTGCTGGCCTCCGCGACCGTGGCCGACCCCGAGGTCGCGGCGAGTCGCCTGACCGGACTGGACGTGCTGGCAGTCGTCGGCGACGACTCCCCGCGCGGCGAGGTCACGCTGGCGTTGTGGGAGCCGCCGTTCGTCTCCTACCTCGGCGAGCGCGGCGCCCCGGTTCGCCGGGCGGCCTCCTCCGAGACAGCCGACCTGCTCGCCGACCTGGTCGTGGAGGACGTCCGCACTCTCGCCTTCGTCCGCTCCCGGCGTGGGGTCGAGCAGGTCGCGGCCACCGCCGGCCGACTCGTCGCCGAGGTCGACCCGACACTGGCCACCCGGGTCGCGTCGTACCGGGGCGGGTATCTCCCCGAGGAGCGCCGGGCGATCGAGACCGACCTGCGCTCCGGGCGGCTGGTCGGCGTGGCCGCGACGAACGCGCTCGAGCTCGGCATCGACGTGCACGGCCTCGACGCGGTGCTTCTCGCCGGCTACCCGGGAACCCGCGCTGCGTTCTGGCAGCAGGTGGGCCGAGCCGGGCGCGGAGGTGGGGACGCCCTCGGCATCCTCGTCGCGCGCGACGACCCGCTGGACACCTACCTGGTCAACCACCCGGAGACGCTGTTCGGAGCTCCCGTCGAGGCCACGGTCTTCGACCCCGACAACCCCTATGTGCTGCGCCCGCACCTGTGCGCAGCGGCCCACGAAGCGCCGCTGCGCCCGGACGAGCTCGAGCTCTTCGGTCCGCAGGCGCGAATCTGCGTCGACGAGCTCACCGAGAGCGGCCTGCTCCGGCGGCGCGCCCAGGGGTGGTACTGGACGGACCGGCGATGGGCGAGCGACCTCACCGACATCCGGTCGGCCGGCGGCAGCCCGGTTCAGCTCGTCGAGTCCGAGACGGGCCGCGTCGTTGGCACTGTCGACAACGGCGGCGCCCATGCGGCGGCACACCGCGGCGCGGTGTACGTGCATCGCGGCGAGACCTATCTGGTCGAGTCTCTCGACCTGGAGCAGCGGGTCGCCGTGATGAGCCCGACGTCGGTCGACTTCTCCACGACCGCGCGCGAGATCGTCGACATCCGGGTGGCGCGGGTGCGCGAGAGCGAGGCATGGTCGGGCGCAACCCTCTCGCTCGGTGACGTCGAGGTCACCCACCAGGTCGTCTCCTACCTCAAGCGCCGCTCGCCGGGCGGTGAGGTCATCGCTGAGGAGCCGCTCGACCTCCCTCCCCGGATCCTGCACACCACGGCGGTCTGGTGGACACTGCCCGACGACATGCTGGCCGAGGCCGGGCTCGCGGCCTCGGAGCTCCCCGGTGCTGCGCACGCGGCGGAACACTGCTCCATCGGCCTGCTCCCCCTGTTCGCGACCTGCGACCGGTGGGACATCGGCGGTGTCTCCACGGCGCATCATCCCGACACCGGGCGCCTCACGGTCTTCGTCTACGACGGCTACCCCGGCGGCGCCGGGTTCTCGGAGCGCGGGTTCAGGGTCGCCGCCGACTGGCTGGCCGCGACCCGCGCGTCCATCGCGGCCTGCGAGTGCGTGGATGGCTGCCCGTCGTGCATCCAGTCACCCAAGTGCGGAAACCAGAACCACCCTCTCGACAAACCCGGTGCCCTCCGGCTGCTCGACGTGCTGCTCGCGTCGCGCGCCTGACTATCCAGCGGTGGCGCGGCCCACTGCCAGCACCAGGGCGACGATGCCGAACGCGCCGACCGCGACCCGGAGGAACCGCGCGGACCGGCCAAGGGGTACCAACACCGACGCGCCCAGGAGGACGACACCCAGACCTCCGCAGGCCACCCAGCCGGCGTTGCTGGCCAGCAGAACGGCAGAGGCGCCGCTCACCACCACCAACACCAGGCCCAGCAGCAGCGCGAGGGACGAGTCGTGCCTGTCCTCGGTCGGCGCCATCCATGCCTGCCTTCGATGCACGTCACAAACCGCCGTAGGACTGAACATAGGTTCCGTTCCCGTACATGTTCTGCCGGATCCACGGGTAGTCGCGGCGAGCGCATACGTCGCCCCATGGCGTTGGGGCACACTGAGCAAATGGACCTGTCGGTATCGCACCCAGGGGTTGTTGCCGGAGTTGCTTTGATCCACCAAACTTTTGTAGCCCCACCCGGTGTAGAAGACGTCGACGGTCATATACGACGCCTTGCTGGTCACCGACCCGCCCGTGTAGCACCACGATGATGTCTGCTTGAACGAGTAGAGCTTTTGATTCAAGACGTTGTACGTCGTGATCGTCCCGGTGATCTCCTTGCAACCAGAGGGCAGAGCGGCGGCGATGTTCGTGCCCCTGTCCTTTCCAGGCGTCGCGACCGTAGTCTCGTCGAAGAGGACATAGGCCACATCGGTGGTCCCGGGTTCGGAGCCCCCGTCTGGTCGCGTTGGCGCCGTCTCCGCTGGCGCCGAAACCTGCCCGCCAAGGGCGTACAAACCATCCCCTGCAACAGCCGTAGCCGGACTGGCCACAGAGACAACGGCCAGAGCACCGGTTGCCAGGGCGGCCGCGGCGACGGCGGCGAGTGACCGGATGCGCACAGGTACTCCTTCGCGTGATGCCCAAAGGCCGAAATCCTCACGGGCGACGGCCGATCTCATCACGCTTGCACATCACCAGCGAGGGACTTGGATTGCCTGTTTCCGGGAGGATGAGTCCGCAGGGCTCCCAGAGGACGGATCACGGGCGCGGGGCGAGGTTCGGACGCCGCGACACGGGATAGCCTCAGGCCATGGTCATTCTCGGTCTGTTGCTCATCCTGGCTGGAGCGATCGCGATCCTCTCGGCCATCTTCGTCAGCGAGGGGACCGGCGAGCTGCTCGGCATCGACATGAGCACGCTCGGCATCTTCCTCGTCGGCGTAGGCGCCGGAGCTGCCGTGCTGTGGGGCTACACCATCCTCAAGTTCGGCACCCGTCGCGAGCTCAAGGCCCGCAAGGAGCGCAAGCAGCTCAACGAGCTCTCGGCCAAGCTCGACAAGGCCGAGGCCGAGCGCAAGGACGACGAGCCCCAACCCTGACTCGTCGAGCCTTGCGCACCAGCACGCCATCGGCTCACGCGGGTCCGGCGCGGGCGTGGCCCTCGAGGTCGGCCACCCAGGTGCGCCAGCGCGGCCCGGGAACCGATACGGCGACCACGACGACGGAGCCGTTGACCTCGCACGAGCTCAGCAGCCCACGGTTCGCCTGAGCCACCCGCGCAGCCGCCTCACACGCGTCGTGACCGCGGGCGAGTGCGGTGGCGCCACCGAGAGCGGCGAGGTCGGCCGACGCCTGTGCCCGGCGGTGGTCGGCGACCATCGCCGCCATCAGGGCCAGGGCGCAACCGAGCATGAGCAGGACACCCGACAGAGCGACGGCCAGCACCGTCGCCGCGCCTCGCTCGCACCCGCCGGTCACGGGTCGCCCTCCGCCAGGGCCACTGCCTCGGCGACCAGGGTGACCTCCGGCAGCAGACCAGCGGCGATCCCCGCGTCGAGCGCCTCGGCCCGCCCTTCGACGATGACGAGCCCGCCCTCCTCCCGGACGGCGAAGCGGGTGCCCTGAGGCGCCACTCGCCGACCGATCGTCATGGCGGCGCCCTCGTCGTCGCCCCGCGCGAGCGCCCGGGCCACCTCCCTGGTGGCGTCCACGATCCGCAGCTGGTCCGTACCGACCGCCAGCAGCCAGGCCAGGGCGGCCGTGACGAGGACGAGAACGGGGAGCACCATGGCCAGCTCGGCCGTCACGGCACCCCGTTCGCACGGTCGTCGCCCGCGTGCCATCGGTCAGCCGATCCCGAGCAGGCCGAGCACGTGGTCGAAGAGCCGGGTCAGCAACGTGTCGCCGAAGCCACCGGTGAGCATCTTGTAGAGCAGCCCGGCGAGCCCGGCTCCCGCGGCTGTGCCGACGGCGTACTCCGCGGTGGTGATGCCGCGCTCCTCGCTCCGGGTCCCGCTGGAGGTCTGGCCGCGCGTCTCGCTGGGATCGATGATCATGGTGTCTCCCTGTCCGGCGGGACGATCGCCCGCCTCCCCTCGACTCTCGGGCACCAGGGGCGTGCGGTGCCGGACCGAGTCGCGGGGGTGTGGACTCTGCGGTGGACCGGCCCGTTGTGGACGTAACCCGGGCCGACCGCGGACCGTGCGTGCTCATCGCAGCAAGCTCGCGAACAGGCCGGCCACCAGCGGGACGATCCCGATCAGGAGAAACGCCGGGAGCAGGCACAGGCCCAGGGGCAGGGCGGCACGTACGCCGACCGATCGGGCCCGGTCCTCCCGCCGGGCGCGCGCCTGGAGCGCCAGCTCGGTCGAGAGCCGATCGACGGCGTCGGCGACCCGGGAGCCCGATCGTGCCGCCCGTGCGAACGTGCGGGCGAGGGGCGCGAGAACCGCGTCGTCGGCCAGCACGTCCCAGACCTCGACGGGGTCGAGGCCTAGTGCAAGGCGGGCGCGGACCCCGTTGAGCCGTTCCGCTGCGGGCCCGGGTAGGGCGGCGCACACGACGCCGAGGGCCGTCCCCGGCGGCGCGCCTCCGCGCAACGCCGAGGCCAGCAGCAGGACGAGATGCGGTAGCTCGGCCGCTGCTGCCTCGCGCGCCCGTCGCGTCACCGGGTCCTCGGCACGGCGGACCGCCAGCAGCGCGACAGCGGCGACGACCGGGCCGCCGACCAGGCCGGGAACGTCACCGAGGAACAGCGCAGCACCGATGCCCGCCAGGATGCTGAGTGGCCATTCCCAGCGACGCAGGCGGCCTCCTTCGGTTGTCGGCCCCGTGGTGGCCCGAACTGCCGGCCGAGGAGCTCTCGGCGCCGCGGGCAGCGCCAGCGCCGTCGCGCAGGCGGCGGCGAGACCGGCCACCGCCAGCCACCATCCGCTCACCCGGCATCCCCGGTGAGTGCCTCGATCCACCACAGGCCGGCCAGGGTCAGGAGCAACCCCCCACCGAGGCACGCCAGTCCGAGCGGAGTGGCGAGCAGGAACGTCCACGGGCTCCCGCCCGCTCCGCTGCCCATCGCCAGCGACAGCACCGGAAGGGCCGCCACCAGCTGCGCCGTCGCGCGCGCCGAGGCGAGCTCTCCGGCCACGAGCCTGGCGGTCTGCTGGTCTGCGCGCAGGCTGGACGCGATCCGCTCCACCGCGAGCGCCAGCCCTGCGCCCGAGCGGTGCGCCACCTGCCACCCGGCGGCCAGGAATCGCAGATCGCCACGCCCCGGAGCATCCGACGCCTCGCGCAACGCCGTGGGGACGTCGCCACCCAGGCCGAACGCCTCGGCAGCCGACGCCAGGGCGGGGCAGTCGGCGGCCACCCTCCTCAGGGCTGTTCCGGGTGGCTGCCCCGATGCCAGCTCGGCGGCGAGGTGCCCACACGCCTCCTCGATCCGGGCCGCCTCGGCCGCCCACTCGCGCCGCCGCGCCCGACGCTGCCACAGCCGCCAGGACGCCGCGGAGGCTGCCAGCAGCAGCGATCCGAGCACCACCACGTGGCCCGGAACCGTGAACAGGGAGCACGCCACCCCTACCGGGACGACCGACCAGGCTGGCAGGAGTCGGAGTCGACCGGCACCTCGCCCCGAGGTCAGGACCGGGACCGGACGGCAGGCGAACCACGCCGCCGCGGCCGCGGCGACCAGTGCCAGGACGGTCACTGGTCGAGCCGCGCCGCCAGGGCCTCGGCACCCGGTCCGGCCCGGCCGGAGCCGCCCTGGAAGGTCACCGCTGCGACCATCGAGACGAGGCCGTCGCTGCCACGCTGGGGAACGGCCACCTCCCTGAGACGTCTCCGCCCCTCCCGGCCGCGGTCGAGGTGCACGACCGCGTCGACGGCTGAGGCGAACTGGCTGTGCGCGGCGTCGCGTGGCAGGCCGGCGGCCAGCGCCAGTGCCTCGACCCGCGCAGGGACGTCGCCTGCAGAGTTGGCGTGGATGGTGCCGCAGCCGCCTTCGTGGCCGGTGTTGAGCGCGGCCAGCAGCTCAGTCACCTCAGCCCCCCGGACCTCCCCGACGACGAGCCGGTCGGGGCGCATCCGCAGCGCCTGACGCACCAGGTCGCGCACGGTCACCTCACCGGCGGTCTCGACGTTGGGCGGTCGGGCCTCGAGGGTCACCACGTGGGGGTGGTCAGGGGCCAGCTCGGCGGAGTCCTCGACCAGGACGAGACGCTCGAGGGGGTCGACCATGCCGAGGAGCGTCGAGAGCAACGTCGTCTTGCCCGAGCCCGTCCCACCACTGACCAGGAAGGCCAGCCGCGCGGCGACCAGGTCGGTCAGGAGTCGCGCACCGGTCCGGTCGAGCGACCCCAGCCGGACGAGGTCGTCGAGGCTGAACGCCGTCCGGGTCGGCACGCGCAGCGACAGACAGGTGCCGTGTCGGGCGATCGGGGCGAGCACCGCATGGAGGCGGGTGCCGTCGGAGAGCCGCACGTCGACGTAGGGCGTGGCGTCGTCGAGGCGGCGGCCGCCTCCGGCGGCGAGCCGTTGCGCCAGCCGGCGGACCGCCTCGTCGTCGGCGAAGCGCACCTGCGTGCGCTCCAGCCCGCCACCCCGGTCGACGTAGACGTGGTCAGGACCGTTGACGAGCACGTCGGTGACCCCCGGCATCCGGACCAGGGGGTCGAGGAGTCCAGCACCGACGACGTCACCGCGCAGCGCCTCGTGAACCGCCAGGACCGTCGCATCCCCCACCGGCCGGCCTTCCTCCCGCAGGGCCGCCGCCACCCGCGCCGGGGTGAGACCACCCTGCTCCCGGCTCAGCCGCGCCCGCACCGCGTCGACGACGCCGGCGGGCAGAGCGCTCACGCGGCGACGCCGCGACGGGGTCCGGCACTCAGCTCGGCGAGTGCCTCCGCTGCCGCGCGTGCGAGCGGCCCGCGGCGCGAGCGCACCGGCCCGAGGCCGAGGTCGATCGCCTCGGCCAGGCCGCGCTGCTCCCCCATCGTCCAGGCCGCAGGCAGACCGGTGGCTTGCTCGACCTCACGGACCGGCACGCCGTGACCGCGCACCATCAGCCGCGTGGGTCCGGCCCGGTTCAGCCGCGCCCGCAGCCGCGCGGTCGAGGCGACGCCGGCCACCGTGGGCCTCGTCACCACGACCAGAAGGTCGCACCGCGCCACCACCTCTGAGAACAGCGCGTCCACGGTGCGGGGGAGGTCCACCACCACGAGGTCGTGGCCTCGTTGCGCCGCCGACAGGGCCTCCCGGACGGCGAACGCCTGGAGCGTGCCTGCCGGACCGGGCGACCAGGTGAGGATGCCGAGCCCCTCGCGCCGGGGAACCGCGTCGTGCAGGGATCGGGCACTGAGGCGGCCCGTCGTCTCGAGCAACGCGTCCCACCGGATGCCGTCCTGGAGCTCGACGCCCAGCACCCGGTCGAGGCCAGGCCCCAACGGGTCGAGGTCGATCACCAGGGCGCTGGTGCGTGCCTTGCCGCGCACACCGTTGCCACCCTGGCCCCCGGCGACCTGCCCCCCGGCGACCTGGCCCGCGCCCACCTGGCTCGCGCTCATCTGGCCCGCGCCCACCTGGCCGAGCGCGCAGGCGAACGTCGTGGCCCCGGCACCGCCCGAGCCGCCCACCACGCCGATGGTGAGCCCACGGCGGGGAGCCCGATCACCGGCGTCGGTGAGCACCTCGACCAGCCACGACTCCGAACGCGGCAGCTCGGCGACCGACTCGGCCCCGAGGGCGAGGGCCACCGAGAAGATGTCGTCGCCCATCGAGCCGTGCACGAGCAGGTGGGTGGCGTCCCGACGGGCCGGACGGAGGGCCGCGAGGTCGGCGGCCACGTCGGCGCCCACGAGCACCAGCGGCGCGTCCGCCCAGCGAGTCAGGGCGTGGTGGTCCGAGGTGCACACCTCGGGCGTCACGCCGGCCGCCGCGGCGAGCCGCTGCACCTCGTCGAGCAGCACGGCGTCGGTGGTGATGAGGAGAGGAGCGCTCATGGCCCCGAGGCTGCCGTCGCGCGCAGGGGTGCGGCAGGGCCACGATCGGCCGCTGTGGACAGCGCCCGGCGCGACGACCCTGTGGACAGCGAGCGGGCCGTGCCCAGACGCCTCCGACGCCCCGGCTCTCGCCTCTCCTACGATGAAGGGCGTGGGGACGCGCGCGACCGCGGCCTTCTTCGACCTCGACAAGACGATCATCGCCAAGTCGAGCTCGCTGGCCTTCAGCAGGCCCTTCCAGGCGGGAGGGCTCATCACGCGCGGCGCGCTGCTCAGGTCGGCGTACGCCCAGTTCGTGTTCTTCGTGGGCGGAGCCGACCACGACCAGATGGAGAAGATGCGGCAGTTCATGTCGCAGCTGGTCGCCGGCTGGGACGTCGCCACGGTGCGCGAGATCGTCGCCGACACCCTTCACAACGTCGTCGACCCGCTGGTGTTCGACGAAGCCGTCTCCCTGATCGAGGAACACAAGCTCGCCGGGCGCGACGTCGTCGTCGTGTCCGCGTCGGGCGCGGAGGTCGTGGGGCCGATCGCGGAGATGCTCGGCGCCGACCGGGTGGTCGCCACGAGGCTCGAGATCGTCGACGGTCGCTACACGGGCGAGATCGACTACTACGCCTACGCCGAGGAGAAGGCGCGCGCCATCGAGGTCCTGGCGCAGGACTGCGGCTACGACCTGGACGCCTCCTACGCCTACAGCGACTCGATCACCGACGTGCACATGCTGGAGGTGGTCGGTCATCCGCACGCCGTCAACCCGGACAAGGAGCTGCGCAGGGTCGCCGTCGCGAACGGCTGGCCCATCCTGGTCTTCAACAGGCCGGTGGTCCTGCGCTCGCGCGTGTCCCTGACCGCCCGGCCCACCCTGGCCGCTCTCGCCGTCGGTGGGGCCGTCGCCGTCGGTGGCGTCGTCTGGGCCGGCGTACGACGCCGACGACTGGGCGCCTGAGCGGCCGTCGACCCGCCCACCGGACACAACACGCGGACCCACAGCCACCGGGTGAAGTCAACCCTTGAAGGTGCCAGCGGAACGGCGTAGAAACGAGTGCACAACAAAAGAACCAGCACGTGAGCCGGGTACCCACGCGGCGATCCACCCTTCCTACAGGGCGATGGTCAACGGGACACTCCCGCGGCCACAACGAGAATGTGCACGCCTGGTAGCCATCGGTCTCACGTGTCAGCGGCGGCATCCGGATCCCCTGCGAGTCGGGTGCCGTCCGCATGCTCGGGCGCGCAGGGCCTGCCCCGGCCTGGTCAGCGCGGGTGTCAGCACGGGTCAGCACGGGTCAGCACGGGTCAGCCGACGACGGGGCTCGCCTCGGCCGCCTTCGTGTAGGCCTCGGCCGTGTAGAGCAGCCACGCGTGCACCCCGGCCGGACCGCCGTCGCGATAGGCGCGCAGGTTGGACTCGTACGCCGGCCGCAGGGCGAGGTGTCCCGCCTCCGGGACGACCAGGGATGTCGGGTCGACGCCCCGCCCCACCAGGACGAGTCGTTCGGCGGCCCGGGCGACCAGCCCGTCGTGGCTGCCGAACGCCGAGGCCGTGGCCAGCTCCGCGTGCACCACGGCCGCGACCAGCAGTGCCGGAGCATCGGAGTCGTCGGTCAGGAGGCCGCCCACCGCGCGGAGCCGCTCTGCCCCGGCTGCGTCGGCCGGCCGGCCCGCCTGCTCAGCCGGACCGGCGCCCGCCGCCAGCGCGTGGATCCGCGCGAGCACCTGGAGCGGCTGGGTGCCCAGCAGCGGCACCATCGAGAGCAACGCGGTGGAGACGCGCAATGCGTCCTGCGCGACCGCGTCACCCCGCCCCGACCGCACGTCCTCGAGCGAGGAGCCGGACCCCTCCAGCACGGCGCTGGCGTGTGCACCTCGGAGCAGCGACTCACCGGTCGTCTCGGGCGTCGTGCGCCGCAGGCCGCGGTCGCGCAGCACCACGTCGATGCCGTCGCGCGCGGCGGCGTACGCCGACCCCACCCCCTCGAGGGCGGCCAGGGCGGCGAGCGGTCGGCCAGTCACGCGGCACAGGCTAGAGGTCCCGGTAGCGTGCGGTGTGATGGAGCCAGACGACGACGCGGCTGCCGCGGACACCGACCTCGACGAGGTCCCGCGCGAGGAGCGCTGGGCCCGGTCGTTCGGCGCGGTGGCGGCGGCCTACGACCGCGGTCGCCCGACGTACCCGCCCGACGCGGTGCGCTGGCTGGTCGGCCGTGAGGCCGCCGCGGTCCTGGAGGTCGGCGCCGGCACCGGCAAGCTCACCGGCGAGCTCGTGGCCCAGGGTCACGACGTGACCGCGACGGACCCCGACGAGCAGATGCTCGACTACCTCAGGCAGCGCGTGCCCCAGGCGCGGACGGCCGTGGCCTCCGCCGAGAGCCTCCCCGCCGGCGACCGATCGGTCGACGTGGTCGTCGCGGCGCAGGCCTTCCACTGGTTCGACCACGACGTCGCCCTCCCCGAGATCGCCCGCGTGCTCAAGCCGGGTGGCGTCCTCGCGCTGGTCTGGCACTTCCGCGACGACAAGATCCCGTGGGTCCGACGCCTCGGCGACCTGATCGGCACCCAGGAGCAGCTGGCCGACCCCAGCGTCCCGCTCACCGAGAGCGGACTCTTCGAGCCCGTCGAGGCGAAGCGGTTCAAGCACTGGCAGGACATCAACCGCGAGACGATCGTCGACCTCGTGCTCTCGCGGTCCAACGTGTCGACGCTGCCCGACGACAGCGCGAGGCGAAGCTGGCCGAGGTGGTCGCGTTCTACGACGACTTCGGACGCGGGTACGACGGCATGCAGCTGCCCTACGTGACGCACTGCTTCCGCGCGCGGGTGATCGACCGGCTGGGTGGGCTGGCCGGGCCGGGGCTCGACGACGACGAGCGGTCGGGACCACCGGGCGACGGCTCCGACAGCGACATGCTGCTCATCGACTTCAGGTGACCGCGGGTCGACGGCGCCGCAGACCGCTCAGCGTCAGCTCGATGCCGGCGGCGAAGAGCGCCCCGACGCCCATCAGCAGGAGGTCGCGCCTGACTCCGGCGGCGCTCGAATCGATCGCCACGTAGGACGCGCAGGTGCGCTGGTCGAGCAGCTCGGCCAGCCGCGCGTCGGACAGCGCGACCGTGCCCAGGGCCGTCAGGGTGGAGTAGACGTCGGCGGCCGGGTCGCCCGCATCCGTGCTGTAGATCGTCTTCAGATCCTTCGGCACGTTGCTGCGACAGGTCCACGCGGGTGTTCCCCCGAGGTTGGCGTCCGGGCCGGGAAGGGTCGCGCCCGCATCGATCGTGTGGCCCTTGAGGTCGAGGGAGGTCACACCACGGGTCACCTCGTACTGGGGCCGGTAGTTCGCCCGCAGCTGGGTGGTCGGCGAGGTGAGGACGAAGAAGTTCTCGCGGCCGGGCAGGTCGCCGTCCTCGCCGCCGACCACCGCCTTTCCTTGCAGATGTGCGGTGGCGAGCGCCGTGTGCAGTCCCGTCAACGAGGGGAGCGTGACGTAGCAGCTGCCCAGGTAGGAGCGGCGGGTCGTCCAGTCTGCCTTGAAGGCGACCACCACGGGGTTGAGCGTCGTCCCCCACTCCGGGACGGTGAGTGTCAGGAACGTCGAGGCGCGGGCCGCCTCGGCCTCGACGTCGAACATCAGGACCTTCTTCGCCGTGACACCCGAGGCGTAGGGAGCGAGGCCGTCGTCGACCGTCCACCCACGGGCGTCGACCACGGCGTCCTCCTGCGAGGTCCCCGCAGGGGTGGGGATGGCGACACGGACGACCACGCCCCGGTCGAGGCGGCCCTCGTTGTCGATCCAGAACTCCGCCGTCGGTGCCACGGTGAGCGACACGTCGACCGGCTCGTCACACGCGGTGACCACGACGGCCATGGACAGCGCGATGCCCTTGTCGTCGCTCCCCCGTTCCTCCGCCGTGCGCGCGCCCTGGATGTGCACGCCGACTCCCCGCTGCTCTGGGGGTCGGTCACCTCGACTCCCGCGAGCCGCGAGCCCAGCCAGATGGCCGCCACGACGAGCGCGACGCCGACACCCACCCTGGCCGGATCGCCCGTGCGCCTCCTGAGCGACACGAAGACGCTGGTCACCGCCGCCGCGAGAGCGACGATGACGAGTGTGGTCATGGGCGCTTGACGCGGTAACGCCCCTCGTCCGGACGGCACCGCACTGCGCTCTGCCGCCACTTGAAGTCGTCACGGACCCGGCCACAATGATCGCCCAACGCGAAGCAGTCGTAGTTCGTCGTCGATCCCTTGTACAGCACGACGTCCTCCACGCCCGGCACGCATCGGGTCGCGGCTGCCGTCGTCTCGGGCAGCTTCTGCGTCGTCTCGCGACCGGCCGCATCGATGACCTGCACGAAGGTGGGCCGCTCGAGCGCCGTGACGAGCGAGCTCTGGGCCGTGATCTGACACACGTCGAGATCGCAGAGCACGTCCTTCTTCAAGGTGACACGGTCCTGGTCGAGCAGGACGACCCGGCTCACCCCGCTGCCGTCGTCGGTCAGGTCGAGGCCGACGTACCACCCCTGTCCGGAGGGGATCACCAGCGTCTCCGTCACTTCCGGGTCGGTCGGGTCGATCCGGATGTCGTCGCCGACCCGCACGTCGGCGACGCGTGGGCCGGTGAAGCGGACCCGTACCCAACGTCCGGCCGGCCGCGTCGCCTGGCGCAGGCGCCAGCTGACCGGTCGCGACCTCTTCTCCACCGTCTTCGTCGTGGCTCTGCCCTTGGGGTTGCTGATGGTCGCGGACGTCGTGCCCTCGGGCCAGGTCAGCACGAGCTCGACGCGTCGGCTCGGCGTGACCTCGGCGTTCCCGCTCGTGCTCTTGATCACCACGAACGGGTTGTTGGAGACCGGCTGGGAGGGTCCCGGGGGACAGCCGTTGAACGGCGCCGGCGCGGGCACACCCGCAACGCTGGGGCACGCGTCGTCGCGGTCGGCGACTCCGTCGAGATCGGCGTCCGGGCACCCGTCGGTGGTGACCCCGCCGGGGGTCCCGGCCCCCTCGCAGCCGTCCAGCGCGTCCGGAACCCCGTCACCGTCGGCGTCGTCGGGGACGAAGGCCAGCCGGATCGAGGCGAGCCCACCGGCAGGCTCCGGCCCCGTGCAGGTCGAAGGATCGCCCGGGCACCGGCTGCCGACCTGCACGAAGTAGACACGGTCGGCCGCGACGCGTACGTCGGGAACGACCTCGTCCCCTGCGCCGGCGACTGCGTCGGCGCACTGCACGGGCTCCGCGAGATCGGCGAACGTCGCCGACCGCCAGGGGACCTGACGGGCGGGACGGACAGCAAGCACTGCGTCGAACGACGTCGTCGCCGTCACGTCGATCCGGCCGGAGACACCGGGGTCGAACCGGAACCACGCCGTGCGGGCGGCGTACACGGCTGTCGGGCCCGGCAGCACGCACTGGGCGGGCGGCGCCGTGCCCTCGCCCTCCCCGGGGTCCCACGTGAAGGCGGACGTGTCGGTCTCACCGCTCTCGAAGGTGCGGGCGGGGCCGACGTACGGGACCTCGGTCGTGGCTCCCGGGGGCGCCAGCAGCGACACCTCGTCGACGTGGTCGGGGTTGCCGTCCGACACGGCGAGGCCCGGAGGCGGCACGACGAGGACGGCCAGCAGGAGCGCCGCCAGCGCCAGGGAGGTGCACGCGAACTTTCGTCTGACCCTCATGCAAGCCCCCGTTGGCCTCACGAAGCGTTGACGCCCGAGGAGCCATGACCGGGCCTGGGGAGGGATCGCCGCCGTGATGACGACTTTCTCATCACGGCGACGACCTGTTGGAGTTAGCCCCCCGGCGCTCTCAACTGCCTGTCGGCGAAGCCACTATAGAATCGCGCCGGCCTCGCCCGGTGCGTGGTCTAGATCAGTTTTTGCAAAGTAATGCCGGTTCTCCTGCATTCGCGAGTAAAACCTGCGTCGCTCGACACCGTCGAGGCCTGATGGCTACGGTCGGGCGGCGATGGCACCACGGCGGCCCGCACGCAGACTCGGACTCCTGGGCCTCTTCCGACGGGCCCACCTCGGCACCGAGGCCGACCGGGCCACCTTCAGGACGCTCCACACCGCGTCCCTCGCGTCGCCGGCCCTGCGGCAGGGGCTGACCACCGACAGCGCGGAGCGCAGCGCCCGCCACCTGCGCAGCCTGCTCGGGGCTCCGGCCCTGGCCCTCACGCGCGACACCCGCCTGCTGGCCTGGGACGGCGCCGGGCGCCACCACGCGCCGTCCGCAGGACGGCTGGCCGAGACGGTGCTCGAGCAGGGCTACACCCGGGTCGTCACGGGCGCGGACCTCAGCTGCGACCAGGCCGGCTGCCAGATCAGGGACGCCGTCGTGTCGCCGCTGGTGGTCGAGGAGGTGATCGTCGGGACGCTGCAGGTCTACACGCCCTACGGCACGGCCGGCCTGATCCGCGCCACGTCCGAGGTCGCCACCTGGGTGTCGGGGCAGCTCGAGCTGGCCGAGCTCGACACCCAGCGCAACCGGCTGATGGAGGCCGAGGTGCGCGCCCTGCGGGCCCAGATCTCGCCGCACTTCATCTACAACTCCCTCGGCGCCATCGCGTCGTTCGTCCGCACCGACCCCGACCGGGCGCGCGAGCTGCTGCTGGAGTTCGCCGACTTCACGCGCTACTCGTTCCGCCGCCACGGCGAGTACACGACGCTGGCCGAGGAGCTCCGCTCCGTCGAGCGCTACCTGCTGCTCGAGCAGGCCCGCTTCGGTGACCGGCTGCACGTGACGCTGCGGATCGCGCCCGAGGTGCTGCCCGTGGCCGTCCCGTTCCTCTGCATCCAGCCCCTCGTCGAGAACGCCGTACGCCACGGTCTCGAGGCCTCCGCCGACAAGGCGGACGGCATCGGCCGCCTCCGCATCGTCGCGCGCGACCTCGACCAGGAGTGCGTCATCGAGGTCGAGGACGACGGCGGCGGCGAGGACCCCGATGTCGTCCGCCAGGCCCTCGCGGGCGACCCCGACCACGACTCGGTCGGGCTCGGCAACGTCGACGCACGGCTGCGCAACGCCTTCGGGGACGGCTACGGTCTCGTCGTGGAGACGGCCCCGGGAGCGGGCACCAAGGTCATCGTCCGCGTGCCCAAGTTCGCGCCAGGTGTGCACGTGTGAGCGGCCTCAAGGTGCTCCTCATCGACGACGAGCGACCCGCCCTCGACGAGCTCGCCTTCCACCTCGGGCGCGACAGCCGGGTCGGCGAGATCCTCACCTGCGACTCGGCGGCCGAGGCGCTGCGGGTCCTGCAGGAGATCGACGTCGACGCGGTCTTCCTCGACGTCCAGATGCCCGGTCTCACGGGTCTCGAGCTCGCGCAGGTGCTCGCGCGCTTCAAGGAGCCACCGCCGGTCGTGTTCGTGACCGCCCACGAGGAGCACGCGGTCGACGCGTTCGAGCTGCGGGCGGTCGACTACGTCCTCAAGCCCGTGCGCGAGGAGCGTCTCGCGGAGGCGGTACGCCGCGTGGTCGAGGCCGGTGGCCGGGCGGGTGACAGCGCCGACGAGCAGATCCCCGTCGAGCGGGGCGGCGTGACCCGGTTCGTGAGGCGCTCCGACATCACCCACGTCGAGGCACAGGGCGACTACGCCCGCCTGCACACCTCCCAGGGGAGCCACCTGCTGCGCGTTCCCTTGACGAGGCTCGCGGACGACTGGGCGGAGGCGGGGTTCGTGCGGATCCACCGCTCGATGCTGGTCGCGCTCGCCCACGTCGAGGCCGTGCGCACCGATGGCGGTCACGTCTCGGTCGTCGTCGCCGGCGAGGAGCTCTCGGTCAGTCGTCGGCACGCGCGCGAGCTGCGCGACCTGCTCACCCGGCGGGATCGGTGAGCGGCCCGCCGCCCGAGCGGGTCCGGGTCACGGGGCCGGCCCGCCGTCGTACCGCAGCGGCGAAGCCGTCCGCCGCCCGCGAGATCGACGAGGACACCCGACTGGGCGCGATCTATGTCCGCTCTCTGCTGCGCGACCAGCTGCGGCTGGCGCTCCGGCTGCTGCTGATCCTCGCGATCACGGTCCCGAGCCTGCCGTTGCTCTTCCACCTCGTGCCGCGCCTCGCGGACGTCGCCATCGCCGGCGTACCGCTGTCCTGGGTCCTGCTCGGCGTGCTGGTCTACCCCTGGCTGGTCACGCTCGGCTGGCTCTACGTGCGGAGCGCCGAGGCGCACGAGCGCGACTTCGCCGAGCTCGTGCGGGGCGACGAGTGAGCCCGCGGAGTGAGCCCCGGATGAGTCCCGTGCCCGGCATCGTCGCCGTCGTCCTGGTGACCGTCGCGACCCTCGCGATCGGCACGTGGGGGCTGAGGTTCTCCCGCACCACCAGCGACTTCTTCGTGGCCTCGCGCACGGTGCGGCCGGGCTTGAACGCCTCGGCGATCGGCGGGGAGTACCTCTCGGCCGCGAGCTTCCTCGGCGTCGCCGGCCTGCTGTTCATCTACGGCGCCGACATGCTGTGGTACCCGGTCGGGTGGACCGCGGGCTACCTCGTGCTGCTCGTCCTGGTCGCCGCCCCACTGCGGCGCTCGGGTGCCTACACGCTGCCGGACTTCGCCGAGGCGCGGCTCGACTCCAAACGCGTGCGCTCGCTCTGCTCGCTGCTGGTGGTGCTGATCGGCTGGCTCTACCTGCTGCCACAGTTCCAGGGCGCCAGCGTCACGCTCACGACGGCCATCGGCGCGCCCGACTGGCTGGGCGCGGCTGTCGTGGCCGGTGTCGTGCTCGCCAACGTCACCTCGGGCGGCATGCGCAGCATCACCTTCGTCCAGGCGTTCCAGTACTGGCTCAAGCTCACCGCGCTGCTCCTCCCGGCGGCGTTCCTGCTCGTCGTCTGGGCAGGGGACGGCGCACCCGGACCGGCCACCTCGATCGCCGGGGACGGCGGCTGGTCGCTCCCCCTGGGCGAAGGAGGAGCCCAGGGCCTCTACGTCACCTACTCCCTGATCCTCGCGACCTTCCTGGGCACCATGGGTCTGCCGCACGTGGTCGTGCGCTTCTACACCAACCCCGACGGCGGGGCCGCGCGGCGTACGACGCTGGTCGTCCTCGGGCTGCTCGGATGCTTCTACGTCCTGCCCCCGATCTATGCCGCCCTCGGACGGGTGTACGCCGACGAGCTGGTCGCGTCCGGCCGCAGCGACGTGCTCGTCCTGGAGCTGCCGCGGCTGATGGTGCCTGGCATGGCCGGCGAGCTGCTCACCGGGCTGGTGACAGCCGGTGCGTTCGCGGCGTTCCTCTCGACCTCGTCGGGTCTGGCCATCGCCGTCGCCGGAGTGCTGAGCCAGGACGTGACGGGGCGCTGGCCCGGCGTACGGCGACTCGGCGGGGTCGCCGCCTTCCGGCTGGGTGCTGTGCTCGCGGTCACCGTCCCGTGCATCGTCGCCCTGTCGACCCCGAGCGTCGGCGTTGCCCGCACCGTCGGCCTGGCCTTCGCCGTCGCGGCGTCGACGTTCTGCCCCTTGCTGCTGCTCGGGATCTGGTGGCGCGGCCTCACCGCCCCCGGCGCCGTCGCGGGCCTGCTCGTCGGCGGGCTCGGCTCGGGTGTGGCGGTCGGCTGGACGCTGATCACCAACTCCACCACCGGGTGGGTCGCGGTGCTGTTGGGCCAGCCCGCCGCGTGGAGCGTCCCGGCCGCCCTCGTCACGATGGTCGTCGTCAGCCTGCTCACCCGCGACCGCGCGCCCACCCACACCGGCCGCTTCATGGTCCGCCTGCACACCCCGGAGTCGGTGGCCCTCGACCGCGGTTGACCGGGCGAGCATGCCGCGGAGGTTTCGAGACGGCGCTAGCGCGCCTCCTCAACCACCGGGGGTCTCCGCTGGGCGCTGCGGAGGTTTCGAGACGGCGCTGGCGCGCCTCCTCAACCACCGGGGGTCTCCGAGCCGTCCCCACACCGCTGGTTGAGGAAGGACGAAGTCCTGTCTCGAAACCCGCGGTGGAGCCGACGGCGCTAGCGCGCCTCCTCAACCACCGGGGTCTCCGCTGGGCGCGGCGGCGGGTTCGAGACGGCGCTAGCGCGCCTCCTCAACCACCGGGGGTCTCCGCTGGCGAGCTGCGAGAGCGTTTCGAGACGGCGCTAGCGCGCCTCCTCAACCACGGGGCGGCCTGGATCCGTCCCCACACCGCTGGTGAGGAAGGACGGAGTCCGGTCGAAACCGCGCTGTCTTCGAGACGGCGCTGGCGCGCCTCCTCAACCACCGGGGGTCTCCGCTGGGCGCTGCGGACGGTTTCGAGACGGCGCTGAGCGCGCCTCCTCAACCACGGGGGAGTCCGCTTTGCGCTGCGGAGGTTTCGAGACGGCGCTGGCGCGCCTCCTCAACCACCGGGGGTCTCCGAGCCGTCCCCACACCGCTGGTTGAGGAAGGACGAAGTCCTGTCTCGAAACCCGCGGAGGTTTCGAGACGGCGCTAGCGCGCCTCCTCAACCACCGGGGGTCTCCGCCGGACCGCTCGTCGCGTCGTACCGACCGCTCGCCGCACGGCAGTCCCCGTTGGGCGCGGATCCCGCACAGACGCCTGCCCTGCGGGTACTGGCTCTTCCTAGCGTGAACACCGTCACATCAGCCTGCAGGCCTGCAGGTCTCGGAGCGAAAGGACCCTGCGGTGACCACTCACATCCCGGATCAGGCGGCTCGCCATGATCCCGTCTACGACACCCTCCACGAGTCCTCGGACTTCGTGCAGCTGCGCAAGCTCTATCGCGGCTTCGTCTTCCCGGCGACCGTCGCCTTCCTCAGCTGGTACCTGCTCTACGTGGTCATGTCCAACTGGGCCCATGACTTCATGAGCATCCAGCTCGTCGGCAACATCAACGTCGCGTTGGTCTTCGGGCTCCTCCAGTTCGTCACCACCTTCCTGCTGGCCTGGGTGTACTCGCGCTACTCGACCGAGCAAGCTCGACCCACTGGCGCGCAGACGCTCGACGCCGAGTACGAGGAGGGCCGGCGCTGATGGATCACCAGACCCTCACCACCGTCCTCTTCCTCGCCGTCGTCGCGCTGACGATCGGCATCACCGTCTGGGCCAGCCGGCAGACGTCCGGGGCAGCCGACTACTACGCCGGCGGCCGGTCCTTCTCCGGCGTCCAGAACGGTCTCGCCATCGGCGGCGACTACATGTCCGCCGCCTCGTTCCTGGGCATCTCCGGCGCGATCGCGCTGAGCGGGTACGACGGCTTCCTCTACTCGATCGGGTTCCTGGTCGCCTGGCTGGTGGCCCTGCTGCTGGTCGCGGAGATGCTGCGCAACTCGGGCCGCTACACGATGGCCGACCAGCTGGCGTACCGGATGAAGCAACGCCCGGTGCGCACGGCCGCGGCGACGTCCACGATCGTCGTCTCGATCTTCTACCTGCTCGCCCAGATGGTCGGCGCCGGCGCCCTGGTCGCGCTGCTCCTCGGCGTCGACGGGCAGACGGCGATCAACCTGACGATCTTCGCCGTCGGCCTCCTGATGGTCTTCTACGTCACCGTCGGCGGCATGAAGGGCACGACCTGGGTGCAGATCGTCAAGGCCGTGCTGTTGATGGCCGGCTCGGCGCTGATCGTCGGGCTGGTGCTGGCGAAGTTCAGCTTCAACCTCTCCGACCTCCTCGGCACCGCTGCCAGCAACACCGGCAAGGGCCAGGCGTTCCTCGAGCCGGGGCTGAAGTACGGCGCCTCCACGACCAGCAAGATCGACTTCCTGAGCCTCGGCATCGCGCTGGTGCTCGGTACCGCGGGGCTGCCGCACATCCTGATCCGCTTCTACACGACCCCGACCTCGCGTGACGCCCGCAAGTCGGTGCTGTGGGCGATCGGGCTGATCGGCACGTTCTACCTGTTCACCCTGGTCCTGGGCTTCGGCGCGGCCGCGCTGCTCGACGGCGACGCCCTCGAGCGGGTCGCGACCTCGGGTGGCAACCTGGCCTCACCGCTGTTGGCCGAGACCGTCGGCGGCGGAGCGGGATCGACCGGGGGCGCTGTCCTGCTGGCCCTGATCGCCGCCGTCGCCTTCGCGACGATCCTCGCCGTGGTCGCGGGTCTGACGCTCACGTCGAGCACCAGCGTGGCGCACGACCTGTACAACAGCGTGTTCAAGAAGGGGCAGGCGACCGAGCAGCAGGAGCTGAGGGTGGCCCGCGTCGCGGCCGCGGTCATCGGCCTGATCGCGATCCTGCTGGCCATCCCGGCGCAGAAGCTCAACGTGGCCTTCCTGGTCGCGCTCGCCTTCGCGATCGCGGCGTCGGCCAACCTGCCGGCGATCGTCTACAACATGTTCTGGCGGCGCTTCAACACCAGGGGCGCGGTCTGGAGCATCTACGGCGGTCTCATCGCCTCGGTCGGACTGGTCATCTTCAGCCCGATCATGTCCGGCAAGGGGATCGACCCGGTCACCGGCAAGAACCTGTCGCTGCTGCCCACCAGCATCGACATCTCGTGGTTCCCGCTGGAGAACCCCGGCATCGTCTCCATCCCGCTCGGCTTCCTGCTCGGCTACCTCGGCACGGTCACCTCGCGTGAGCCGGAGGCGGAGGAGCGGTACACCGAGCTCGAGGTGCGCGCCCTGACCGGCGCGGGCTCGGAGAAGGCCGTCGTCCACTGACCGACCGGTAGCGGTCCGGCGCCCGGTGGCCCTCTCGGGGGTCACCGGGCGCCAACCGTCTTCCACCACCCTGGAGCCGGGTCGCTCCTGGTCCTAGGGTGGCCAACGAGCGTCACCCACCCAGTTCTGGAGAGATCGTGAGCGAAGAGACCCTGGCCAACCTGGGCCACGAGGACCGCACGTTCGAGCCGCCCGAAGCCCTGGCGGCCGACGCGAACGTGAAGGCGGAGGCGTACGACCGGGCGGCGGCGGACCGCTTGGCGTTCTGGGCCGAGGCAGCGGAGCGGCTCGACTGGGGCCAGACGTGGGACGAGGTCCTCGACTGGTCGAACCCGCCCTTCGCCAAGTGGTACGTCGGCGGCACCCTCAACGCCGCGGTCAACTGCGTCGACCGGCACGTCGCCGCCGGCAACGGCGACAAGGTCGCGCTGCACTGGGTGGGCGAGCCCGAGGACGACACGCGCGACCTGACGTACGCCGACCTCAAGGACGAGGTCTGCCGGGCGGCCAACGCCCTGACCGAGCTGGGCGTGCAGAAGGGCGACCGGGTCGCGATCTACATGCCGATGATTCCCGAGACCGCGATCGCGATGCTTGCCTGCGCGCGGCTCGGCGCCCCGCACACCGTCGTCTTCGGGGGCTTCTCGGCCGACGCGCTGGCCACCCGCATCTCCGACTGCCAGGCCAAGGTCGTCATCACCGCCGACGGTGGCTACCGCCGCGGCAACCCCTCGCCCCTCAAGCCGGCGGTCGACGAGGCGTGCGAGAAGGCCGGCAGCCAGGGGGCGACGGTCGAGAAGGTGCTCGTCGTCCGGCGTACCGGCCAGGACCTCGGCGAGTCAGGGTGGGACGACGACCGCGACGTCTGGTGGCACGACGTCGTCGACGGCGCGTCGGCCGAGCACGAGGCCGAGATGCACGACAGCGAGCACCCGCTCTACGTCATGTACACCTCCGGCACCACCGGCAAGCCCAAGGGCATCCTGCACACGACGGGCGGCTACCTCACCGGGGCGTCGTACACGCACTGGAGCGTCTTCGACCTCAAGCCCGAGACCGACGTCTACTGGTGCACCGCCGATGTCGGCTGGGTGACCGGCCACTCCTACCTCGTCTACGGGCCGCTGGCCAACGGCGCGACGCAGGTGATGTACGAAGGCACGCCCGACAGCCCGCACAAGGGCCGCTGGTGGGAGATCGTGCAGCAGTACGGCGTCACGATCTTCTACACGGCGCCCACCGCGATCCGGACCTTCATGAAGTGGGGTGACGAGCACCCCGGGAAGTTCGACCTGTCCTCGATCCGGGTGCTGGGCTCGGTCGGCGAGCCGATCAACCCGGAGGCCTACGTGTGGTACCGCGAGACCATCGGCGGCGGGCAGGCCCCCGTCGTCGACACCTGGTGGCAGACCGAGACCGGCCAGATCATGATCTCGCCGCTGCCGGGCGTGACGGCCGGCAAGCCGGGATCGGCGATGAAGGCGCTGCCGGGCGTCTCGGCCGACGTGGTCACCGAGGACGGCGAGTCGGTGCCCAACGGGTCGGGCGGCTACCTCGTGCTCACCGAGCCGTGGCCGGCGATGCTGCGCACACTGTGGGGCGACGACGAGCGGTTCAAGGAGACCTACTGGGCGAAGTACGCCGACCAGGGCTTCTACTTCGCCGGCGACGGTGCCAAGAAGGACGAGGACGGCGACCTCTGGATGCTCGGTCGCGTCGACGACGTGATGAACGTGTCGGGCCACCGGCTCTCGACCACCGAGATCGAGTCGGCGCTGGTCTCGCACCCCAAGGTCGCCGAGGCCGCCGTGGTCGGCGCGACCGACGAGACGACAGGACAGGCCGTCTGCGCGTTCGTGATCCTGCGCGAGTCGGCCGTCGAGGAGGCCGACGAGGAGGGTGAGGGCGGCCCGCTCGTCGAGGAGCTGCGCAAGCACGTGCAGAAGGAGATCGGCGCGATCGCGAAGCCGCGACAGATCATGATCGTCCCCGAGCTGCCCAAGACCCGCTCGGGCAAGATCATGCGCCGCCTCCTGCGCGACGTCGCCGAGCACCGCGACATCGGCGACGTCACCACGCTGGCCGACTCGACCGTGATGGACCTGATCAAGCAGAAGGAAGGCGCCGGCTCCGCGACCGAGGAGTGACCCTGCTGCCGGGCCGGGCCGGGCCGGGCCGGGGCGGGCCGTCGCGCGGGGTTGTGTGCTCAAGTGGTTGCTGGAGCAGCCGCCTGAGCACGCGACCCCCACGTCACCACCACGTCACCACCACGTCGAGCGCCGTCACGGCGTCAGGTAGAAGCGGTCTCGGTGGCCGAGGAACAGCGCGCCGGCGACTGCGGCGACCAGGGAGCCGCCGAGCACGGCCGCCTTCGCGGCGTCGCGCATGGCGCCCTCGAACGACAGGTCCGCGACCAGCAGCGAGACGGTGAAGCCGATGCCGGCGAGCACCGCCACCCCGACGACGTCGCGCCAGGAGAGGTCGGGGTTCAGCTCGGCCCGGGTGAAGCGCGCGACCAGCCACGCTCCCGAGAAGACGCCGACCGGCTTGCCGAGCACCAGCCCGAGGACGACGCCGACCACGACGGGATCGCTCAGCAGGTCGCCGTTCAACGACACCACCACGCCGGCCGACATCAGTGCGAAGAACGGCACCGCCAGACCCGCGGAGACCGGGGAGAGCAGGTGCTCGAGTCGTTCGACCGGGCTGCGCTCCTCCCCGGGGTCGCGGCGCACCCGGACGAGCAGCCCGAGCGCGACGCCCGCGATGGTCGCGTGGACGCCGCTCTCGTGGACCAGCCACCAGGCAGCGACGGCCAGGGGGACGTACACCAGCGGCGTCCTGACCCGCCGACTCTGGGCGAGCGCGAAGAGGCCGAGAGCCACGGCGGCGCCGAGCAGCGGCAGGAGGTGCAGCGACTCGGTGTAGAAGACCGCGATGATCACGATGACGATGAGGTCGTCGACGACGGCCAGCGTGAGCAGGAAGGCACGCAGCGCGGTCGGCAGGTTGGACCCGACGACCGCGAGCACAGCCAGGGCGAAGGCGATGTCGGTGGCCGCGGGGATGGCCCACCCGACCGGCTCGCCACCCGAGCGCAGGTTGACCAGGAGATAGATGGCGGCCGGAACGGCGACCCCGCACATCGCCGCCACGACCGGCACCGCCGCGTCGGCGGGCCGGCGGAGCGAGCCGATGGTGAACTCCCGCTTGAGCTCCAGCCCGGCGACGAAGAAGAAGAGCGTCAGCGCCCCGTCGGCGGCCCAGTGCTCGACGTCGAGGGGCCCGATCACGGTGGCCCGCAGGTCGGCGTACGACGCGCCCCACGGCGAGTTGGCCCACACGACCGCGACGACCGCCGCGAGCAGAGCCAGCAGGCCACCGAGCGCCTCGCGCCGGAAGAGATCGCCGAGATAGCTCGACTCGTCTCTGGTCGGCGACGGGAAGATCGGCTGACGGCGACTGGACGGGTCGGTCACGGCGCTGCTCCTCGGAGTCGGGGTCGACGGACTGACTGCCGACCAGACTTCCCGGCTCACCTGGTCCCGAGACTAGTGGTCACCTCCGGCGGGGGGCGACTGTAGGGTCGGACGCGGACCGCGCCGTGGAGCGCCTCGCACGGTGCAGGAAGGACGAGCATGGCAACCGAACCGGTCAACGACAGCGATCCCACGATCGGCCGCCTGGTCACCGACGCCACACGTGACATCTCGGCCCTGATCAACAAGGAGATCCAGCTCGCCAAGTCCGAGCTGAAGATCAGCGTCAAGGCCGGCGGCACCGGGATCGGGCTGTTCGCGGGCGCGGCGTTCCTGGTCCTTCTCGCGATCGTCATGTTCTCGATGTCGCTGGCGTACTTCATCCACTGGAACGGCTCCGGACTCGATCTGCAGTGGGCGTTCCTGATCGTCTTCGGGGTCTACGTCCTGATCGCGGCCCTGCTGGGTTTCATCGGCTACCGCAAGGTACGCCAGGTCCGGCCGCCTGATCGGGCGATCGAGCAGGCGCAGGAGACCAAGCGGGCTCTGACCGGCCGCTGACGGGTCTCGTGCTGCGCAGCTCGTCTGGTCAGCCGACGCAGTCTCCGGTGTCGGTGACCTCGGTGTTGGTGACCCCGATGGCCGCGCTCGCGGCGATCTGGTCGGCGGTGAGCGCGTAGCCGGTGTCGGTGTCGGTCACCGAGGCGGCGAACACCATCCCGACCACCCGGCCGTCGGAGGCGAGCACCGGACCGCCGGAGTTGCCGGGCCGCACCAGGCCCCGCAGGGAGTAGACCTCGCGGAGCACCGAGCCCTCGCCGTAGATGTCGGGCGAGCGGAGCCGCTGCACCGACCGGACGCGTGCCGCGCGGACGTCGTAGGGGCCGTCCTGGGGATAGCCGAGGATCGCCACACCCTGCTGGGGCTGCGCGCCCTCCAGGTCCAGGGCCAGGGCCCGTCGATCGCCGTCGTCGAAGGCCAGCACGGCCACGTCGAGCTGAGGGTCGTAGTGCACGACCTTGGCCTCGACCACGCTGTCGTCGATGATGACCTCCGGCCGGTCGACGCCGGCGACCACGTGGGCGTTGGTCATCAGCCGGTCGTCGGCGTACAGGAAGCCGCTGCCCTCGACCCCACGCCCGCAGCTGTTGGTGCTGCGCACCTTGAGCACCCCCGGCTCGGCGTCGACCACGTCGGGATCGGTGATCAGCCGGCGCGGGCCCGCCTTGACCTCGACGATGCGCTCGGGCGCGAAGGGCTCGAGATAGCGGGGGAAGAACGTCGTCCCCACCACGTTGTCGAAGGCCTGCAGCAGCTGGCTGGCGCCGTTGGGCAACGCCGTGTCGACGCGCCCCAGGACGGCCGACTCACGCACCAGGGGGGTGACGCTGCCCAGGCGCGAGCCGGAGATCGCGACCCCGAGCGCCCAGGCCACGAGCAGGACGGCGACCGCGCTGAGCACCGCTCCACCGACCGCGTCGACCGCCCTGATCGGCTGCCAGGTGATCGTGTCGCGGATCCGGGCGCCGGCGTACTGGAACGCCGCCTGCCCCAGCGAGGCGGTGACGATCACGATGAACAGCGCCCCGAGCGAGACCAGCAGCGACGGCTCGGCGTTGCCCAGCGCGATCGGCGCCAGCCAGATGCCGAGCAGGCCGCCGAGGAGCAGGCCGGCGGTGGCGAACGCGCCGGTGACGAAGCCCTGCCAGTAGCCCGACAGTGCGTAGGCGAGGACCACGACCACCAGGAACCAGTCCAGGAGGTTCATGCGGGCGTCCTCGGTGGTTGTCGGGGCGTCGTGGGGGACGTCGTGGGCTGCGTCGCGTCAGAGCGGGCGCGCGCCGGGATCGACGGACGGCAGGCGCCGGGTGTCCCCACCTTGCAGCATGTACGCCGGGACGTCACGCACGCGGGAGGCGTCCCACTCCGTGGTCCAGCCCAGGTAGTCGAAGAGCCGCGTGACGATGCCGGCGGTGAAGCCCCAGAGGAGGACGTCCTTGCGGGGGCCGATGAGGAACGCCGGGGTGATCCAGCCGCTGGGCCCCTGCACGTTGAGCCGGTGGGTGGGATCGAGGAGCTCGGTGATCGGGGCGGCGATGACGGCGTGCACCTCGTCGGGGTCGACGACCGCGACCGGCGTCGGCTCCTGCCACCAGCCGAGCACCGGGGTGACCGCGAAGTTGCTCGGCGGCAGCCAGAGCTCGGGCAGCTCGGCGAAGACCTCGACCCCGCCCGGGTCGAGGCCGGTCTCCTCCTCCGCCTCCCGCAGGGCCGCCTCGACCGGGGTCTCCCCCGCATCGATGGAACCCCCGGGAAAGGACACCTGCCCCGGGTGGGAACGCATGTGGTGGGCACGCTCGGTGAGCAGGAGGTAGCCGTCCTCGCGCGTCTCGCCCCCGAACAGCATGAGCACGGCGCCCTTGCGCGCGTCGCCGTCCTCGGGCGGTAGGAACCTCGTCAGGTCGTCGCCGGTGATCGTCGCCGCGGCCTCGGCGATCGGCACCACCCAGTCGGGGAGCCCGCTCACAGGTCGACCCCGAGGTGCTCGGCGACCATCTCCTCGATCTCCTCGACGGACTCGAACGCCTCGTAGGCCATGTAGGCGACCTCGCCGTCGTCGTCGACGAAGACCTGCAGCGGCAGCCCCTGGAAGTTGGGCAACGGGTCGGCGCCGTTCAGGTCGCCCAGGCGATCGGCCAGCAGGCGGTAGGTCACGCCGGTGTCGGCGACGAGCTCGGCCGCCGCCTCGGGCTGGGTCTCCTGGAAGTCGATCCCGACGACCTCGACCTCGTCACCATGCCGCTGGTGGAACGCCTCGAGCACCGGCATCTCCTCGCGACAGGTCGTGCACGTCGTCGCCCAGAAGTTGATGACCATCGGGCCCCTCAGCCCGGCGACGTCGACGGGCTCGCCGCCGTCGAGCTCGACGACGTCGACGCTCGGCAGCGGCTGCTGCTCGTCGGTCACCAGGGTGCACCCCGTCAGCACCGTGCTCGCCAGGCAGGCGGAGGCCACCACGGCCACGAGCTTGGTCACGCCCGGCCCTCCGTGCGCAGGAGCTTGGCGGCAGCTCCCGGGTCGGTCGGGCCCTCGCCGTACGCCGGGCACAAGCGCGCCACGGGGCAGGCGCCGCACGCGGGGTTGCGGGCGTGGCAGCAGCGCCGGCCGTGCCAGATCAGGTGGTGGCTGAGCATCACCCAGTCCTTCTTGGGGAAGAGCGCGCCGACGGCGTGCTCCGCCTTGACCGGGTCGGTCTCCTCGGTCCAGCCGAAGCGGCGGCTGAGCCGCCCGAAGTGGGTGTCGACGGTGATCCCGGGAATGCCGAAGGCGTTGCCGAGCACGACGTTGGCGGTCTTGCGGCCGACGCCCGGCAGGGTGACGAGCTCGTCGAGGGTGCGCGGCACCTCGCCGTCGAAGCGCTCGACCAGGGCGGCGCTCAGCTTGAGCAGCGACTCGGTCTTCGCGCGGAAGAAGCCGAGCGGACCGATGATGCCCTCGAGAGCCTCCCGGTCGGCGCCCGCCATCGCGGCCGGCGTCGGGTAGGCCGCGAACAGGGTCGGCCGCACCGCGTTGACGCGCTTGTCCGTGGTCTGGGCGCTCAGGACCGTCACCACGAGGAGCTGGAAGGCGTCGTCGAAGTCGAGCTCGCACCGGGCGTCCGGGTAGGTCTCGGCCAGGAGGCGGTCGACCTTGCGAGCCCGGCGTACGAGTGCCGTCGGCGGTGCGGGAGGCCCTGCGGGCTTGACGGAGACGGGCACACGGCCAGCGTACGGGCCACCTCCGACGACCCCGTGTCCCAGCGGAGACCACGCGAGCACTGTGATCCCGGCCACTGGCTAGTATCAGGCGCGAACCCACCGCCAGGACGTACGTCCGGGTGCCCCTCGAGCCGTGGAGGATCCGCGTGGACACGACTGTTCTCCGTCAGGCGCCGCTGTTCAGCGCTCTCGACGACGAGGCCGCCACCGCGCTCGGCAACTCGATGGGCGAGACCCGGCTGCGGCGCGGCGAGGTGCTCTTCCACGAGGGCGACTCCGGCGACAAGCTCTACATCGTCACCGAGGGCAAGGTGAAGCTGGGCCGCACCTCCTCCGACGGCCGCGAGAACCTGCTGGCGATCCTCGGCCCGGGCCAGATGTTCGGCGAGCTGTCGCTCTTCGACCCCGGCCCGCGCTCGGCCACCGTCACCGCCGTCACCGACACCGTCTTCGCCTCCCTGTCCCACGAGGACCTGCTCCGCTGGCTCGAGGGTCGCCCGGTCGTGGCCCGCGGCCTCCTCGCCCAGATCGCCGGCCGCCTGCGCAAGGCCAACGACGTCAACGCCGACCTCGTCTTCTCCGACGTGCCGGGTCGTGTCGCCAAGGCGCTCCTCGACCTCGCCGACCGCTTCGGCCGCACCGCCGACGACGGCGTCCACGTCCACCACGACCTCACCCAGGAAGAGCTCGCCCAGCTCGTCGGCGCCTCCCGCGAGACGGTCAACAAGGCACTGGCCGACTTCGCCTCCCGCGGCTGGCTCCGGCTCGAGCCCCGCTCCGTGGTCATCATGGACGTCGAGCGCCTGGCCCGCCGAGCTCGTTGAGCTGGGTGGTTTCTGCCCCTTGACGTGGGGGTGAGGGCCCTCGCGGCGCCCATCCCCACTCAACGGGGTAGGAGGTAGTCCAGCTGGGCGCGGACGGAGAGCTCGGCGGCCCCCCAGAGGACCGGGTCGACGTCGGCGTACACCAGCTCGACGATCGCGCGCGGAAGGTCGGGGCGGCCGGGGTCAAGCGTGCGCAGGGCCTCGCGCACCTGGTCGAGGCGCTGGTGGCGGTGGGCGATGTAGCGGTCGAGCACGGCGAGCGCGTCGGGGAGCACCGGGCCGTGCCCGGGCCAGACCGATGTGATCTCGTGGGTCTCGGCGAGGGCGTGGAGGCGGTCGAGGGAGTCGAGGTAGGCCCCGAGCTTGCCGTCCGGATGGGCGACGACGGTGGTGCCGCGGCCGAGGATCGTGTCGCCGGTGAGCACGGCCCGGTCGTGCGTGTCGGCGCGCACGACGAAGGACAGCGAGTCGGCCGTGTGACCCGGGGTGCCGACGACGACGAGCTCGAGGTCGCCGACCGCGACGACGTCGCCGTCGTGGAGACCCTCGTCGCCGAGCCGGTACGCCGGGTCGAGCGCCCGCACCCCGCAGCCCGCCAGCTCGGCGAACCGGCGCGCACCCTCGGAGTGGTCCAGGTGATGGTGGGTGAGCAGCACCGTGGCCACGTCACCGGCCACGGACGCCACGGCCGCCAGGTGCGACTCCGACAGCGGCCCCGGGTCGATCACCACCGACCGGGCGGCGCCGGGCGCACGCAGCACCCACGTGTTGGTGCCGTCGAGGGTCATCGGCGAGGCGTTGTCGGCGAGAACACAGGTGGCCACGGTGCCGAAGGAGCCGCCGGCCCAGGCGGCTGGCGAGCTCACGGCCGCCCTCGGGCTGCCAGCAGCGGCTCGAGGGACGCAGGCGTCGAGAGGGTCCAGCCGCCGTCCTCCTCGACCAGCTCCGGGGTGAACATCTCGACCGAGCGCCCCTGCGCAGCGGCGACGACGGCCGCCGGGTCGGCGTACGTCGACAGCTCCAGACAGGTGAGGTACGTCGGCGGGAACATGCCGATGCTGCCCGCCTCGACCCGCTCGACGGCCTCGAGCGCCGGCAGCCAGGTCACCAGGTCGGACTCGCTCGACACGTCGCGGGTGCGCTGCCCCACGGGCAGGTCGGCCACGAAGAACCACGTCCGGAACCGCCGCGGCTCGAACAGTGGCGTCGTCCAGGCCGACCAGACGCCGAGCAGGTCGGTGCGCAGCACCAGCCCGCGCCGGGCGAGCAGGTCGGTCATCGAGAGCGTGCGCCCTTCGAGGGCGACCCGGTCGGCCTCCCAGTCGTCGCCGGTGGTGTCGGCCACGACCTCGTCGCCCGACGGGCCGGCCAGCAGCACGCCGGACTCCTCGAACGTCTCGCGCACCGCGGCGCACACGAGGGCCCGCGCCAGCGCCTCGTCGGCGCCCAGCCACGCCGCCCACGCCGAGACCGGCGGTCCGGCCCAGGCGACCTCGGCGTCGAAGTCGCGGGGGTCGACACCGCCGCCGGGAAACACGCACATGCCGCCCGCGAAGGCCATCGAGGTCTGTCTGCGCAGCAGGTAGACCTCGGTGCCGGCGGCCGACGGCCGCATCAGCACGACGGTCGCTGCGTCCTTGGGCTCGACGGGCGTTCGCGCGCCGGCGGCGTACGCACGCGCCGTCTCGACGAGACTCGGCGGGAGCGGCGGTCGCATCAGCGGCGCGCTCGCGACGTCATACGGCGACGATCAGCTCGACCTCGACGGGCACGTCCAGCGGCAGTGCGCTGACGCCGACTGCCGAGCGTGCGTGCTTGCCGGCGTCGCCGAACACCTCGCCCAGGAACTCCGAGGCCCCGTTGGCGACCTTCGGCTGCGCGGTGAAGTCCGGCGCCGATGCCACGAAGACGACGACCTTGACGACCCGCTTGATCGACGACAGGTCCCCGATCTCGGCCTTGATCGCAGCGAGCGCGTTGATCGCGCACTGCCGCGCGCACGCGTAGCCGTCCTCCTCGGACACCTCGGCTCCGAGCTTGCCGGTGGCCAGCATCTGCGCCGTCCTTGGTCGGCAGCTGCCCGGCGGTGAACACCAGGTCGCCGTTGCGCACGGCCGGCTGGTACGCCGCCAGCGGCGGCACCACCTCGGGCAGGGTCAGCCCGAGCTCGGCCAGCTTCTCGTCGGGGGTCGCCATCGTTCAGCCCTCCAGGGGACGCTTGAAGTAACCGACCAGATTCTCGGGGTTCATCCCCGGGGCGATCTGCACGAGCTCCCACCCGTCGGAGCCGAAGTTGTCGAGGATCTGCTTCGCGGCGTGCGTCAGGATCGGCGCCGTCAGGTACTCCCACTTGGTCATGGCCGCACCCTAGTCGTCGCCGCCGGGCGACGGTCGAGGGTGCCCGGGCGCCGGTCGGCCCGGCGGACGCTCGGTGGTGGCCGCTGGGTGCCGGGCATCGGTCGTCTGTTCCGGTCGCCCGGGGTGGCGGGCCTTCTGCGGATAGGGCGTATCGCCGCGGGCCAGCATGGTCACCATCTCGCCGATCTTGCGCGCCCTGCTCTCCGCGCGCTTCATGCTCTCCACCCGGTGGATGACCGCGAACCGGTTGGCGCTCGTCAGGACGTCGAGCATCGCCTGCGCGTCCGGGTCCGCCGCGATGGCCGCGGCAAGGTCGTCGGGCACCTGGCGGGTGGCCGGTCCGGCGTACGCCGCGTCCCATCGTCCGTCAGCCCGCGCGGCCTCGACCGCGGCGCGTCCGGCGTCGGTCATCCGACCCTGGTGCTCGAGGGTCGCGACCAGGTCGACGTTGCGCCGCGACCAGGCGCTCTTGGGGCGGCGCGGGGTGATCCGCACGGTGTAGCTGCCCTCGTCGCGCTTGCCCGCCTGGCCGTCGATCCAGCCGAAGCAGAGCAGCTCCTCCACGGCGGTCGCCCACGTCATCGACGTCTCCGAGCCGCCCTTCTTGGTGAGCACCAGACGCACGCCGGGTGACGTCGCGTGGTGTTGCTCGAGCCACCGGCGCAGGGCCGAGGGGTCGTCCACCAGCAGCTCGGGGAGCTCGGTTGCCATGGGACCGACGCTAGCGGGGACCGCCGACACCTATCGGAACGGCAGGTAGGGCTCGAGCACCTTCCGCAGCTCGTTGACGCCCAGGGCTACCTCGGTCATCGCACTCGTCCTCGACGTCAACGGAGGCCTCGCGCGCGAGCGCTGAGGTAGGCGGGCCCCAGCGCAGCGGCGAGCATGACCGCGAGGATGAGCGGGATCCCCACGATCGCAGGCAGGTCGGGCGCGACGCAGCCGGACTCCGTGACGACGTGCGACGACCCGATCCTGCCGATGCTGGCGGTCCAGCAGTGCTCGACGGAGTGCCGCACGATGAGCCCGACGGCCACGACAGCACCGAACCAACCCCCTGGAAACGCCAGCGTGCCCACGAGCTTGTCGCGGAGGGAGAAGCCGTTGCTGCCCCACAGCGTCCCGATCCCGTAGACCCAGCCGACGACTGGTAGCAGCGAGCCCCAGCTTGTCCAGCGGACGATGGTGCGGCTCTCTGGGTCGAGGTCAGGCTGCCTTGCTCGACCCGCGACCCTCTCACCCGGTCGTTGTGCCGCGCTCATTCGAGGGTGCAGTTCGTGCTGCGGCTGTACAGGCCGGTCGCGCCACCACGGATCTGCATGCATTTCGTGACACTGCCGAGGTAGAAGGAGAACGTGTGCGTGGTCAGGCCGCGGACCTCCCAGCCCACATCCCTCTTGCCTCTCGTGTTGCCGTCGTAGCTGATGATGAGCGCGGCGCCGCCGACACTCGAGATGCTTGAGCTGATGATCCGCCCGTTGCTCGCACACCAATTCAACGACATCCAGGACTCCGCCGTCTTCATACTCCAGAGGGACCAGCCGGTGTAGTAATGGTGGGACCAGCACCCTGACACCGATGCGGCAGCGGTACTCGCTCCCGATCTCTTTGTCCTGGGAAATGTCAGGCCGGCCGCCGCAGCTTCCACCGGCGAAAGGGCGGCCGATGCTGCACGTTCCTCAAAGGGCACCAAGTTGTCTTCGATCAGAGAGGCTGCGGCGAGTTGCTCCTCTGCGGTGAGATCGGCCATCAGCCTCTCCGGATCGGAAGCAGTCACGATCTCAAGGACGAGCTCCTTGCTCACGCCGCGATCAGGTTGTGCAGCGGAGCTGGCGCTTGCGGGACCTGGACTCCACAAAAGACAGACGACGACCACTGAGAAAGCGGCGAACAGGCGCACGAAACTGCTCCAATCGGCATAGCACTGGCTCCCGCTCCGGACGAAAGAGGGAGAAGAAGAGCCTGCGGAGAGCCGAGTGGGTGTCGAACGTGTTCAGCTCGAGATCAGAAGGCGTCGTTCTCTGGAGGCAGAAACTATTGACCGGCTCGTGGGGGGTCAAACAACTGAGAACAACTGGGAGAAGTTTCGAAAGGACCCGCGCCGAGGGTCAGAGCCTCGCCGCGGAGTGGGTCGCACCCTAGGGTCACCGCATGGACACCCGCGACGCCGCTGCCGACCGCAAGAAGGAAGACGGGCGCGGCCCGTTCGAGAAGTTCGTCGAGGCGGTCAACGGGCGGGTGAGCCGTGCGCCGTTCTTCATCGTCATCCTCGGCATCATCGTGGCGTGGCTGCTGAGCTATCCGCTCTTCAGCAGCGGGAAGAACTGGCAGTACGTCATCCACACGATCTCGAGCGTGATCTCGCTGCTGCTGCTCGTGCTGCTCGAGAACGCCGGCCGCCGGTCGCAGGAGTCTGTCCACGAGAAGCTCAACGTGATCGCCGGAGGGCTGGCCGCCCTGATGAAGTCCGAGGGGCGCGACGACGCCGAGCTCCGGGAGGCCGAGGAGAAGCTGTCCGAGGCCATCGGTCTGGAGGAGCGTCACTAGGGTCAGCGCACGACGTCGTACCTCGTGTGCACGGCGTACGCCGCCGGGTAGACCTTGACGATGCGCAGGTCGAGGTCGCGGTCGAAGCCCTCGAAGAGCCGCTTGCCGGCGCCGAGCACGACGGGGGCGACCGAGATGGCGAGCTCGTCGACGAGGTCGGCTCGCAGGGCCTGACGGATCACGTCGGCGCCGCCGCTGACCGCCACCCCCTTGCCCTCGGGCGCCGCGGCCTTGGCGGCTGCCACTGCCTCCTCGACGCCGCTGATGAAGGTGAACCCGGCCGCGGGGTCGGGCTGCTCGTCGACCCGGTGGGTGACGACGAAGAGCGGGCCGTCGAACGGGTTCGTCCCGCCCCACGCGCCCGACGAGTCGTACATCCCCCGACCGCACACGCCCGCGCCGAGGTCCGCGGTCAGGTCGTCGAAGAACGCCTGGTCCTGCTCGCCCATGCCGGCGCCGGGCTCTCGGTCGTCGGTCTCGTAGGTCCAGGGTCCGCCCATCACCCAGTAGTGCAGGCGCTCCCCGCCCACGCCGAGCCCCTGGCCCTCGTGGTCGTCGGGGCCGACGATGTAGCCGTCGACCGAGGTCGTGATGGTTGCCGTCACCTTGCTCATGGCACTACCGACCTGCCGGGCATCGAGGACTCATCGGAGGTCACGTCACGCCAACGGCGGCTGGGTCTTCTCCCGGACCTCGTCCTCGGTGACGCCCGGCGCGAGCTCGACCAGCCTCAGCGCCCGCTCGCCGAGCGTTCCCGAGGCCGCGACCTCGCCGGTGGCGGGGTCGATCACGTCGATGACCGCGAGGTCGGTGATGATCCGCTGCACGACACGCTTGCCGGTGTAGGGCAGCTCGCACTCGTCGAGGATCTTCAGGGAGCCGTCCTTCGCGACGTGCTCCATCAGCACGATGACCCGCTTGGCGCCGTGGACGAGGTCCATCGCGCCGCCCATGCCCTTGACCATCTTGCCGGGGATCATCCAGTTGGCGATGTCACCGTGGCGCGAGACCTGCATGGCGCCGAGGATCGCGGCGTCGATCTTGCCGCCGCGAATCATCCCGAACGAGGTGGCGGAGTCGAAGAACGACGCCCCCGGCCGCACGGTGACGGTCTCCTTGCCGGCGTTGATGAGGTCGGCGTCGACGTCCTCGTCGAGCGGGTAGGCACCCACGCCGAGGATCCCGTTCTCCGACTGGAGCACCAGCTCGACGTCGTCGGCGACGTAGTTCGGCACCAGGGTCGGCAGACCGATGCCGAGGTTGACGTACGACCCGTCGGTCAGCTCGGACGCCGCCCGCGCGGCCATCTCCTCCCGCGACCAGCTCACGACCGCACCGTCCGCTTCTCGATCCGCTTGTCCGCGGACTGCTCGGGTGTCAGCGGGAGCACCCGCTGCACGTAGACGCCGGGGGTGTGGACGTCGTCGGGGCCCAGCTCGCCGGGCTCGACGAGGTGCTCGACCTCGGCGATCGTCACCCGCCCGCACATCGCCGCCAGCGGGTTGAAGTTGCGCGCCGACTGCCGGAAGACGAGGTTGCCGTGGCGGTCGCCCTTCCACGCCCGCACGAGGCCGAAGTCGGCGACGATGGCGTCCTCGAGCACGAACTGCTTCTCGCCCTCCGCGGTCGCGAACGTCCGGACCTCCTTCGGCGGGGACGCCACGAGCACGTTGCCGGTGGCGTCGTACCTCCACGGCAGCCCGCCCTCCGCGACCTGCGTGCCGACGCCGGTTGCGGTGAAGAACGCCGGGATGCCCGACCCGCCCGCGCGCATCCGCTCGGCCAGCGTGCCCTGCGGGGTGAGCTCGACCTCGAGCTCGCCGGAGAGGTACTGCCGGGCGAACTCCTTGTTCTCCCCGACGTACGACGAGATCATCCGGCGGATCCGCTTGGCGAACAGCAGCCGGCCGAGCCCCCACTCGTCGACGCCGCAGTTGTTGGAGACCGCCTCCAGGTCCGACGTGCCGGCCTCGAGGAGAGCCTCGATCAGCACCGACGGCACCCCGCACAACCCGAAGCCACCCACCGACAGGGTCGCACCGTCGGGGATGTCGGCCACCGCCTCCGCGGCGCTCGCAACCACCTTGTCCACGTCGTGTCCTCCCTTGCCTGCCGTACTGCCGGTCGATCCTAGGGTGTCCGACGTGGGCGACGTCGAGACCATCGAGACCGAGACCGGGTGGCAGCACCGGCGACCCCGGCTCACCACTGCTCAGTAGGCTGGCGCGATGGCTGACTGGCCCGCCGTGCGGCTGCACATCGTCACCGGCAAGGGCGGCACCGGGAAGTCCACCGTCGCGGCGGCGCTCGCGCTGGCGCTGGCCTCCGACGGCCGCCAGGTGCTCCTGTGCGAGGTCGAGGGCCGGCAGGGCATCGCCCGGATGTTCGACGTCGACCCGCTGCCCTACGACGAGCGCCGCATCGCCACCGGGCTCACCGACCGCTCAGGGCGCGCGCCCGGCTCGGTCTACGCCCTGCACATCGACGCCGAGTCGGCGCTGCTGGAGTACCTCTCGATGTACTACCGCCTCGGCCGGGCCGGGAAGGCCCTCGACCGGTTCGGTGTCATCGAGTTCGCCACCACGATCGCCCCCGGCGTCCGCGACGTCCTGCTGACCGGCAAGGTCTACGAGGCCGCGCGCCGCAACGGCGGCCGCGGGACGGGGCAGGCGGTACGACGCCATCGTGCTCGACGCGCCGCCGACCGGGCCGGATCGCCCAGTTCCTCGGGGTCAACCAGGAGCTCGCCGGGCTGGCCAGGATGGGCCCGATCAAGGGCCAGGCCGACAGCATCATGACGCTGTTCCGGTCGGAGCGGACCGCCGTACACCTGGTGACGGTGCTGGAGGAGATGCCCGTGCAGGAGACGGCCGACGGCATCGCGCAGCTCCGCGCCGCCGGCCTGCCGGTCGGTGGGGTCGTGGTCAACCAGGTGCGGCCGCAGGACCTCGACGCCGACGACCTGGCGGCGGCGCGCGACCGGCGCGCTCGACCCGGCGGCGGTGGCCCGCGACCTCGCGTCGGTGGGCACCGAGGCGAGCGACAGCCTCGTCCAGGCGCTGCTCACCGAGGCGCACGACCACGCCGAGCGGCGCGCGCTCGAGGATGCCCAGCGAGCCGTCGTCGACCGGCTCGACGTGCCGACGTACGAGCTGCCCCGACTGGCGTCCGGGCATCGACGTCGGCGCGCTCTACGAGCTGGCGGCCCTCCTGAAGAAGCAGGGGATGGCATGAGCCCCGCGGACCGCGCGTCCCCGCGTCGGGCCGCTGGCGTCGATCCCGTCCGATGCGCCCGCCCTCGACGTCGACGCGCTCCTGGACGACCCGGGCACCGGGATCATCGTGTGCTGCGGCTCCGGCGGCGTCGGCAAGACCACGACGTCGGCAGCCCTCGCGCTCCGCGCGGCCGAGCGGGGGCGCAAGGTCGTCGTGCTGACCATCGACCCGGCCCGGCGGCTGGCGCAGTCGATGGGGATCGAGGAGCTCGACAACACCCCGCGACCGGTGGCCGGCGTCCGCAAGCCGCGCGGCGGCGAGCGCGGCAGCCTCGACGCGATGATGCTCGACATGAAGCGCACCTTCGACGAGGTGGTCGAGAGCCAGGCCACCCCGGAGAAGGCCCGGCAGATCCTGCAGAACCCCTTCTACATCGCCTGTCGAGCTCGTTCGCCGGCACGCAGGAGTACATGGCGATGGAGAAGCTCGGCCAGATCCATCGGCAGGCGCAGGCGGACGAGACCTACGACCTGATCGTCGTGGACACCCCGCCGTCGCGGTCGGCGCTGGACTTCCTGGACGCTCCGGAGCGGCTGTAGCAGCTTCCTCGACGGCCGGTTCATCCGGCTGCTGCTCGCGCCGGCGAAGGGGCCCGCGCGGCTGATGACGGCGGGGCTGAGCCGTCATCACCAACGCGCTCACCAAGGTGCTGGGCGCTCAGGTCCTGCGCGACATGCAGACCTTCGTGGCGGCGTTCGACACGCTCTTCGGCGGCTTCCGGGCCCGCGCGGAGAAGACCTTCGCACTGCTCCAGGCCGAGGGGACGGCGTTCCTGGTGGTCGCGGCGCCCGAGCCGGACGCGATGCGCGAGGCGGCGTACTTCGTGGAGCGGCTGGGCGAGGACCGGATGCCTCTGGCCGGGCTGGTCGTCAACCGGGCGAGCGCGCCGCCCGCGCAGCCGCTCAGCGCGGACGAGTCGATGGCGGCCGCGGCCCGGCTGGGGAAGGTGCGGGGAGCTGCGGCCGAGTCGGCCGGACGGACGAGCGGTCTGTTGCGGCTGCACGCCGACCGGACCCGGCTCGTCGAGCGGGAGGCGCTGGTACGCCGCCGCTTCGCCGCCGCCCACCCCGACGTGGCCACCGTGGTCGTGCCCGCCCTGGCCAGCGACATCCACGACCTCGCGGGCCTGCGCCGGATGGGCGCGCTGCTCGCGGGCAGCTGACTGCCTACCCGGTCAGCCGGGTGAGCCCTCGGTCGTCAGCCGAACGTCGGCCGACGACCACCGAGGACGCCGACGACTCAAGCGCGGTCGCCGGATCAGAGCGACGCGGGGATCGAGCCGGTGTTGTTGCGGGCGGTCTCGAGGACCGCGCGCCACGACGCGCTGGGGTGGCGGCGCAGGAGGGCCCGGCGCTCGCGCTCGGTCATGCCGCCCCACACGCCCCACTCGATCTGGTTGTCCAGCGCCTCGGCGAGGCACTCGGTGCGCACCGGGCAGCCGCTGCACAGCTGCTTGGCCTTGTTCTGCTCCGCGCCGCGCACGAAAAGCTCGTCGGGATTCGCCTCGCGGCACGCAGCCGCGGGAGCCCAGTCCTCAACCCACATGATTGTCCCCATAACATCTCGGCCGGCGGTTGTCCCCATGACACCCACTCGAGAGACGGGCTGATTGCCCTAGGTAAAAGGTAAAGAGGATGTGCCCCCGACGACAGGGCCCGTTCCGGCCTTTCGGCGTAGTCCGAAATGACTAGGTCCGCTAGCCGGATCTACCAGCGCGGCGAACCTGAGATTTAGCCCTGGTGTGGCCGCTCCCGTACCCTGGAGGCCATGTCCGTGCCGCCTGGAGATCGCCTGTCCGCCGGCCGCATCCTCTCGCACCTCGCCGTGATGGTCGCCGTCGCCGGGGTCATGGGGGTCGTGGTGGCGGGCTTGGCCATCCCGTTCGCAGGCGCACTCGGCATCGGCGCTCGGGGGGTCGCGAAGTCGATCGAGGAGCTGCCGGCCGAGCTCGAGACCCAGGACCTGGCCCAGAAGACCCAGATCGTCGACGGCGCCGGCAACCTCATCGCGACGCTGTACGACGAGAACCGCATCACCGTCCCGCTGTCGCAGATCTCGCGGACGATGACCAAGGCGATCGTGGCCATCGAGGACTACCGCTTCTACGAGCACGGTGCCCTCGACCTGAAGGGCACCGTCCGCGCGCTGATCACCAACCAGGCCAGCGCGGCGTCGTCCAGGGTGGCTCGTCGATCACCCAGCAGATGGTGAAGCTGACGCTCGTCGACCAGGCGGACACCGCCAAGGAGCGGCGAGCGGCGACCGACGACACCTACGCGCGCAAGCTCCAGGAGCTCCGCTACGCCATCGCCGTCGAGCAGAACTACGACAAGGACTGGATCCTCGAGCGCTACCTGAACATCGCCTACTTCGGCGATGGCTCCTACGGCATCCAGGCGGCGGCGAAGCACTACTTCAACACCAACGCCAAGGACCTCAACCTCAAGCAGTCGGCGACGCTGGCCGGCCTGGTGAAGAACCCCACCGGCTACGACCCCACCAACGCTCCCGACCGGGCGCTGGCCAGGCGCAACGTCGTCCTGGACCGGATGGCGCAGCTCAACGTGATCCCGCAGGCCAAGGCCGACAAGCTCAAGGAGCAGGGCCTCGGCCTCGACCCCGTCAACGTCCGCAACGGCTGCGTCAACTCCACCGCGCCGTTCTTCTGCGACTACGTCGTGCGCTACCTGATGAAGGACCCCGCAGCTCGGCAAGACCCCCGAGGAGCGCAAGAAGCTCCTCTACTCCGGTGGCCTGACGATCCGGACCACCATCGACCTGGAGATGCAGCGGGCCGCTGATGAGTCCGTGCAGGCGAACGTGTTCCCGACCGACAGCGCCATCGGGGGGCTGGCCATGGTCGAGCCGCGTACCGGCAACGTCAAGGCGCTCGCGCAGTCCCGGCCGATGGGCCGCGACAAGAACGCCGGGCAGACCTACCTCAACTACATCGTCCCCGAGAAGTACGGCGACTCCGCGGGCTTCCAGGCCGGCTCGACGTTCAAGGTGTTCGTGCTGGCCGCGGCCATCGAGCAGGGGATCCCGCTCGACAAGGCGTTCAACGCGCCCCCGACCCTCGTCCTCGACAAGGCCGACTTCCTCGACTGCGACGGGCTGCCCTACGACTACGGCGAGTGGCCCGTCTCGAACTCCACGACCTCCGGCTACAAGGACATGTACTCCGGCACCCGCGAGTCGGTGAACACCTTCTTCGCCCAGCTCGAGCGTGAGACCGGCCTGTGCGACCCGTTCGCGCTGGCCAAGGACATGGGCATCCAGCTCGACTCCCCCAACGGGGTCGACGGCGAGGGCGCCGAGCGGGTCGCGTCGTTCACCCTCGGCGTCGCCAGCACCAGCCCGCTGGAGATGGCCGAGGCGTACGCCACGTTCGCCGGCCGCGGGCTGCACTGCCCGTCGCGCCCGGTCACCGCGATCGAGGACTCGAAGGGCAACCAGATCCGCGAGTACGCCTCGGACTGCCGCCAGGTCATGTCCGGCCCGACCGCCGACGCCGTCAACGACATCCTCCGCGGCGTCCAGGAGCCCGGCGGCTTCGGGTACGGCGCCAACATCAACCTCGCCCAGCCCTCGGCCGGCAAGACCGGCACGATCAACGGGAACAGGGCGGTCTGGTTCGTGGGCTACACCCCGAACCTCGCTGCTGCCTCGATGATCGCCGGCGCCAACTTCGACGGCTCGTGGCTCACGCTCAACGGCCAGACCGTCGGTGGCTCGTTCGTCTCCGAGGCGTTCGGCTCGACGTTGGCCGGCCCGATGTGGGGCGACGCGATGAAGGTCATCGAGGGCAAGCTGCCCGACGTGGACTTCGCGCAGCCCAGCGGCACCGACGTCCAGGGCATCCAGCAGGCCGTACCCGACGTCGGCGGCCTCAGCGTCGAGGCCGCCCGGGCCCAGCTCGAGGCCCTCGGCTTCGGCGTCAGCATCTCGGGGTACGTGCGCTCGGAGTACCCCGTCGACACCGTCGCCTACACCTTCCCGGCCGCCGGCGAGTCACTCGGCAGCGGCGACACCGTCACCATCTACCAGTCCGACGGGACCCCGCCCAAGAAGCCCGGCAAGGGCCGTGGCAACGGCAACGGCAACGGCAACGGCAACTCGGGTGCCGGGGACGACGACAACGACGGCTGACCTCGGCGCACCACCGGAGGTTTCGAGACGGGCCTAGCGGCCCTCCTCAACCACCGGAACGGGCAGCATCGCAGGAAGTCGGCGGTTGAGGAGGCGCGCCAGCGCCGTCTCGAAACCTCCGCAACCTCGGCGCCGCGGAAAGGGGCAGCACCGCCGGAGAGCCGGTGGTTGAGGAGGCGCGCCAGCGCCGTCTCGAAACCTCCGCAACCTCGGCGCCGCGGAAACGGGCAGCACCGCAGGGGACCGGTGGTTGAGGAGGCGCGCCAGCGCCGTCTCGAAACCTCCGCAACCTCGGCGGCCGCGGAAACGGGCAGCACCGCCGGGGAGCCGGTGGTTGAGGAGGCGCGCCAGCGCCGTCTCGAAACCTCCGCAACCTCGGCGCCGCGGAAACGGGCCAGCACCGCAGGGATCCGGTGGTTGAGGAGGCGCGCCAGCGCCGTCTCGAAACCTCCGCAACCTCGGCGCCGCGGAAACGGGCAGCACCGCCGGAGAGCCGGTGGTTGAGGAGGCGCGCCAGCGCCGTCTCGAAACCTCCGCACGCGCGGGACGCAGCACCGGAGAGCCGGTGGTTGAGGAGCGCGCCAGCGCCGTCTCGAAACCCGAACCTCGGCGGCGCGGAAACGGGCAGCACCGCCGGAGAGCCGGTGGTTGAGGAGGCGCGCCAGCGCCGTCTCGAAACCTCCGCAACCGCGGCGCCGGGAAACCGGCAGCACCACCGGAAGGGCGGATGGGCGGCTCCGGGGCCGGCGCAAGACCCAGCCGCAGAGCCGGCGGTTGAGGAGGCGCGCCAGCGCCGTCTCGAAGCCTCCGGTTAGCCCAGCTGCCGGCGTACCTCCGCGGCGACGGCGGCGCCGTCGGCCCGGCCCTTCACCTGGGGCGTGACGACGCCCATCACCTTGCCCATGGCGCGCATCCCCTCGTCGGCGGCTCCGGTCTGCGCGATGGCGGCCGTGACGATCGCGACGATCTCGTCGCCCGAGAGCGGCTCGGGGAGGTAGTCCGCGATGACCGCGGCCTCGGCCTCCTCCTTCGCCGCCATCTCGGCCCGGCCGCCGTCGGCGAAGGCGGTGGCGGCCTCGCGGCGCTTCTTGGCCTCCGTCGACAGCACGCCGATGACGTCGTCGTCGGTGAGCTCACGGGCCTCCTTGCCGGCGACCTCAGCGTTGGTGATGGCGGTGAGGACCATCCGCAGCGTCGAGGAGCGCACCTCGTCACGGGCCTTCATGGACGTGGTGAGGTCGGCGCGGAGACGATCCTTGAGGGCGGCCATACGGTCATTCTGCCCGGGCTGTGAAAGCCTGGACACTATGGGCACCGCACCGGCATTCGTGCGCGCGGCCGGCAGGTTGCGTGGGGGCCGGTGCCGTCGCCGGAGCAGGGCTCACGGCGTACGCCGTCTGGGAGGCCCGGCAGTACACGCTGCGTGAGGCAACCATCGCGCTGCTTCCCGCGGGCCACGCCCCGCTCCGCGTGCTGCACCTCAGCGACGTGCACATGACTCCGGGCCAGACCCGCAAGCAGGAGTGGGTGCGCTCCCTGGGCGGGCTCGCCCCCGACCTGGTGATCAGCACCGGTGACAACCTCGGCCATCGCGACGCCGTGCCCGTCGTGCTCGACGCCTACGGCAAGCTCCTCGACGTGCCGGGCGTCTTCGTGTTCGGGTCCAACGACTACTACGAGCCGACCGTGCGCAACCCCCTGCGCTACGTCCTGCCCGACGACGGCACTCGCAACATCAGCATGGGCCGGCTGCCCTGGCCCGACCTCCAGGTGGCCTTCCTCGAGTGCGGCTGGCTCGACCTCACCAACCGTTTCGGGCGGATCGAGCTCGGCGAGACGACGCTCGCGTTCGCCGGCGTCGACGACCCCCACCTGAGCCTCGACGACCTCGCCGCTGGTCGCGGGTCCGGCGGACGACTCGGCCGACGTGCGCTTGGCGGTCGCGCACGCGCCGTACCTGCGGGTGCTCGACCAGTTCGCGCGCGACGGCTACGACGCGGTGATCGCCGGCCACACCCACGGCGGCCAGGTGTGCCTGCCCGGTGTCGGTGCGCTGACGACGAACTGCGACCTCGACAACGCCCGAGCCAAGGGCCTGCACCGCCATCCGGCCGACTCGCGGCCGGGCGACCCGGGCTCCTCCTGGCTGCACGTCTCGGCCGGCGTCGGCACCTCGCCGTACGCCCGCATCCGGGTCGCCTGCCGCCCCGAGGCCACCCTGCTCACGCTCACCGCGACAGCCTGACGGCGCCGTCCCGGCCGCCGCAGGCGATTGTCCAGCGCGGCGCAGCCGATTACGGAGGGCGCCAACGGCTCGGGTATGCTCGCCGAGGCCTCGGGCTGTGGCGCAGCTTGGTAGCGCGCCTCGTTCGGGACGAGGAGGCCGCAGGTTCAAATCCTGTCAGCCCGACCATGTGATGTCTCAGGACATCGGCGACAACCGGACCTACGGATTTCGTAGGTTCGGTTGGTCATTTCCGGGTGGGTCCTGGTGGTCGTCCGGTGGGCTGGTAGTCGCGTCGGGGGTCGATGGTGAGGTCGCGGAGGAGTTCGCCGGTGGCGGCGTCGACGATGCGGACGTCGAGGTCTTGGACGAGCAGGAAGACGTAGGTTCCGGCGTAGGTTCGGCCGACGCCGATGTGGCGTAGTCGGCCGGCGACGCGCAGGGTGACGGTGCCGGCTTTGTTGATCCTTGTCGCGGCGGACTCGGTCGTGGGTGTCGGCGCTCCGGTCGCTGCCGGGGGTGGCTTTGGGGCGTGCTGCGTAGGCGGTCGCCGGGGTGGCTCGGTGCTGGAGGGAGCGGTGCGGTCGGCGCTGGTTGTACTCCTCGCGGAACGCGTCGAGGAGGGTCTGGAGCTCGGCGATGGTGGTCGGGCTGGTCGGGCTGGGCGCGCAGCCACTTCTTCATCGTCTGCTGGAATCGCTCGGCCTTGCCGCAGGTGGTGGGGTGGCCGGGTCGGGAGTTCTTCTGGGTGATCTCGAGTCGCGCAGCTCGGCTTCCAGGGCGGTGCGGCCGCCTTGGCGGCCGTGGCCGGCGAGCCGGACGGTGTAGACCATGCCGTTGTCGGTGAGCGTGGATGCGGGGTATCCGTGCAGGTCAGCGGCTTGGCGGAAGGTGGCCAGCACGATCGGGGCGGTGACCCGGGCGTGGGCGGAGAGTGCAGGGCGTAGCGGGAGTGGTCGTCGAGCCAGGTGATGATCTCGGCGTCGGCGCCGGGTCGGCCGTCGGGGTGGGTGAGCCGGTAGTGGGTGAAGTCGGACTGCCAGCACTCGTTGGGCAGCTCGGCCTCGAACCGGATGTAGGAGGACTTCGGCCGCTTGGACGGCTCGGGGGTCACGGTGCCGGCACGGACCAGGATCCGGTTGATCGTGGCCCGGGACAGCCGGAGTGGTGGTGGTGGTGCAGGTGCCAGCCGATGGTGTCGGCGCCGGCGTCCAGGCCGGCGTCGGTCAGCTGCTTGCGCAGCCGCAGGACCAGCTCGACGGTGGCCTGGCGGGGTCGCGGTCGGGGGTGGTCTTCGGGCGGCGGGACCGGGGTTCGAGCGCGGCCTCGCCCTCGGCCTCGTAGCGGGCCTTGAGCTTGTAGACCCAGGCGCGGTGCACCCCGTAGCGGGCGGCGACCTCGGCCGGGGTCTGGTGGTCGACGAAGAGGGCGGTGATGACCAGGCGGGCTTTCGACATGGCCGAGCCTCGGCCGCCAGCAGGCTGTCGCCGATGACCTGCGACTCGTGTCGCCTATGTCTTGAGACATCTGTCGCCGATGTCCTGAGCCAGCACACTG
>CAVYCK010000003.1:0-133769 GCA_963767095.1 uncultured Actinomycetota bacterium
CGAGCCCGATGGCATCCCGGACCGGCACACCCAGTCGCTGCACCGCTGGTGGCCCTACCTGGCCAAGGGTCCGAAAGCGCTGTGGCAGGCCAACGTGATGGGCAAGAAGGGCGGCTGGGAGGTGATGGCCGACTACCAGCGCTGGGTGCTGATGCGCCGGATGACCTCCGACCGCCAGGTCCAGGAGATCATGGCGCAGTTCTGGGAGGGGCACCTGCACGTCCCGACGAACGGCGACCCCAACTTCCCGTACCGCAAGCCTTACGGCGACGAGGTCTACCGCCACGCCCTCGGCCGCTTCGACCGGCTGCTCGAGGCGACGGTGATCCACCCGGCGATGCTGGTCTACCTCGACCAGGCCGTCTCCACCAAGGAGCACCCCAACGAGAACCTCGCGCGCGAGCTGCTGGAGATCCACACGGTCGGCGCCGGTGAGTTCGGCGAGGACGACGTGGCCGCGATGGCGCGGATCCTCACCGGCTGGCGCGTCGCCGTCTACGACACCTGGGACGCCTACTACGACCCCGAGTCGCACGCGCGCGGCAAGGTGAAGGTGCTCGGGTTCACCGACAAGAACAAGTCGAAGAACGGTCAGGAGCTCACCCGCGAGGTGCTCCGCTACCTGGCTCGACGACCGGCGACGGCACGCCGCATCGCGCGCCGGCTCGCGGTGAAGTTCGTCCACGACGACCCGCCGACCGGCCTCGTCGAGAAGCTGGCGAAGGTGTACCTGAAGAACGACACCGCGATCGTGCCCGTGCTGCGCGCGCTGGTCCGCTCCTCGGCGTTCAAGGGGGCGGCGGGTCGCAAGGTCCGCGATCCCAGTGAGGACGTCGTCGCGACGTACCGGGCCCTCGGGGCGCGCGTGGACAAGCCTCGCGACGACAGCAGCGCTGCCAACGTGATGCTGTGGCAGGCCGCCAGCATCGGCTCGACGCCGTTCTCCTGGCCCCGGCCCGACGGGCCGCCGCTCGACAACGGCGCCTGGTCGTCTCCCTCGCGACTGCTCGCGTCGCTGTCGTTCCACTACGGCATGGCGGGCGGCTGGTGGCCCACCCTCGACGTCAAGTACGTCGAGCCGAAGGAGCGCCTCCCGGAGAAGGTCATCCGCTTCGACGAGCTCGTCGACCACCTGAGCCGGACCCTGCTGCACCAGCCGTCGACCGGCACGATGCTCAAGGCGTGCTGCGAGGCGACCGGGTGTCGCCCGAAGGAGAAGGTCGACAAGGAGCACGCCATCGTCCTGTGGCAGATGCCGCGGCTGCTCACCACCATCCTCGACTCCCCCGACTTCTTCACCCGGTGACCGCCATGACGACTCCTCCCCCTGCCGATGCCCCTGCCGACGCCTGCTGCCCCGAGTACGCCGAGATGTCGCGGCGAAGCCTCCTCCGGGGCGCCCTCGTCGCCGGCGCGACGATGACCTTCGGCTCCGCCGTGCTCACCTCGGCCCCCGCCTCGGCGCAGCCCGCCCGTGCCGTCCTGCTGCTGCTGTCGTTGCGGGGGGCCTCGGACGGCCTCTCGCTGGTGGTCCCGCACGGCGACCCGGTCTACTACCAGGCCCGACCACGCATCGCCGTACCCGCGGAGACGCTGCTGGCCAAGGACGGCTTCTTCGGGCTGCACCCGGCCCTCGAGCCGATGCTGCCGCTGTGGCAGGCGGGCAAGGTGGCCGCCGTCCACGCGTCCGGCCTGCCCGTGCGCAACCGGTCGCACTTCTCCGCGATGGAGCAGCTCGAGGACGCCAACCCCGGCTCGACCCGGCGCGAAGGTTGGCTCAACCGGCTGATCGGGGCGGACGGGATCATCTCGCCCGTTCAGGCCCTGAGCCTGGCCGAGGGCGTCCCACCCGCCGCGCTGTACGGGCCTCAGCCCTACCTGACCGCGGGCTCCGTCGAGGACGTCCACGTCTCCGGCGACGACCCCGACGACCCGAAGCGGCCACGGCGTACGTCGCTGCGCACGCTGTGGGCCAACGACAAGACCGCGCTGGGGTCCTCGATGCGCTCCACCTTCGAGGCCGTCGACGTGTTCTCGCCGCTGCGCGAGACCACGAAGGAGCCGCAGAACGAGGCGGTCTACCCCGGCAGCGACCTCGGTCGCTCGCTGGCCGAGGCCGCGCGGATCGTGCGCGGCGACGTCGGCGTGGAGGTGATGACCATCGACCAGGGCGACTGGGACATGCACACCGACATCGGCACCGTCGAGTGGGGCGGCCTCCGGCGGAACGCCGAAGGGCTCGCCCTCGCGGTGGCGGCGTTCTTCAAGGACCTCGGCCCCCTCGCCGACAAGGTGACCCTGGTCGCCGTCAGCGAGTTCGGTCGCCGGGTCCAGGAGAACGAGAACTGGGGCACCGACCACGGCTACGGCAACGCCATGTTCGTCGTCGGCGGCGGCGTCTCCGGCGGCTACAAGGGCACCTGGCCCGGCCTCGTCAACGACTACGACGCCGATGTGCTGGTCACCACCGACTACCGCAGCGTCCTCGCCGAGGTCGTCACGGCCCGCTTCGGAGCCAGCACGGCCGCCGTGTTCCCCGGGTTCACGCGCTCGCGCGTCGGCGCGATGGTGGGCCAGTAGTCGCGGTGTGGTCGGAGTCCCCGCTTACGCGGGTACTCCTGCACCTCCTGACCGTTGCAACGGTCGGGAAGTGACGGATCGGGGTGGGAAGTCCCTGGAGGTCGGGTCAGCTCTCGTCCTCGGAGGGCTCCGGCACGTCCACGTCCGGGGTGTCGCAGTCCTCGACCTCGGGGTCGACGCCCAGGTAGTTCAGCGGCCCGGCGACGATGTTGAGCGCGATCGTGCCGGCGTCGGCGCAGTTGGTGTCGTCGTCGGAGAAGTAGTCGCGCTGGTAGGCGGCGAACGTCCCGATCAGCAGCCAGATCAGCAGCAGCAGCGCAAGGATCTTCTTCATGTCGCCCTCCCGAGTGGATCGCGGTAGCCCCCCGACGCACCCGAACCTAACCGGGCAGACCGGACGTGCCCACCCACCTAGGGGTGAGGTCGGCCCTCCCTCTGATCGGCCGGCGCGCGGCGCCCCGCCAGCCGGACGCCGTCGGATCAGACGCGGCCGTCGAGAAACATCTTCAGCCGGTTGACCGTGGCCCCCGGGTCGCCCGGCACGTGACCGTTGACGGCGCGGCAGGCCCACCCCAGACGCAGCGCGAGGCGGGCGGCCTCGGCCAGGTCGCCGTCGTAGCGCTCGCGGAAGGGCGCCAGGTAGGCGTCGAGGAACGGCGCGGTGTCGAGTGAGTCCTCGACGTCGTCGAGACCCCAGGAGAGCACTCCCTCCAGGGTCACCGACAACGTGAAGAAGGGCTGCGAGATGCAGGCGTCGCCCCAGTCCATGACCAGCACGCGTCCGTCCTTGACGAACACCTGCCCGTCGTGGAGGTCGTCGTGGTTCAGCGTCTCGTCGATGCCGTACGCCGCCAACCGTCCGACCAGGTCGTCGACCTGACCGGCGGCCGCGCGGAAGCGCGGTTCCGCATCGATCTCGTCCATCAGGCGCGCGTAGGCGGCGGGGAGCGTAGGGAGCCGTCGGTCGGGCACGCCCAGCGCCAGGCACGCGTCGACGTGCGGCACCATCGCGAGCTGCGCGGCGGCGTACGCCGGAAGCACCTGGAGCCAGTGGTCGAGGTGCCCCTCGCGCGGCGAGACCGTGCGCAGCCACTCCCCCGCGTCCGCCATCAGCAGCCAGCCGCGCTCGGTGTCGTCGGCGAGCAGCGGCGGCACCAGCTCGGGGACCTCGGCGGCCAGCAGCTCGACCACCCCGCTCTCGTGCCGCATCGCCTCGTCGTTGGCCTTGAACCAGACGTCACCGCGGTCGGTGGGGATCTTGATGACCGTCGACCACAGCGTGACGTGCGTCTGCTCGGCCTCCCCCGCCCGCTGGAGGCCGGCGTCGGCCAGCCTCGCGTCGACCCAGGCGTGCACCTCGGCCAACCAGTCGTCGTCTCGCCAGCGCTCGTGGTCCACGGGCGGTGACGCTAGCGCCCTCGGGCGGCGACCTGCCCACCATTTACGTCGTCACAACAGGGCCGTCACAGCGGGGCCGTCACAACAGGGCCGTCACAACGGGCAGGGCCGCCCGCCCGCCTCGGCTCAGCCGTGACGCAGGATGTCGCGAAGCACCTGCGGGTAGTTGGTGATCACGCCGTCGACGCCCCAGTTCACCGCCTTGCGCATGCCCTGGCCGTCGTTGACGGTCCACACGTGGGTCTCGAGGCCGTAGGAGTGGATCTGGTCGACCGTGGCCTCGGTCATGTCGCCGAGCGCGGGGTTGGCCTGCTCCGCCCAGGTGGCGGCGTCGGCGAGCTGCGCGTCCGTCGGCGGGCCGCCCGCGAAGAGCAGCCCGACAGGGACGTCGACGGCGTACGCGTCGTAGGTCCGCAGCCAGACGTGGTCGAAGGACTGCATCACCACCCGGCCGGCTCGCAGCGCCTTGGTGAACGCCGGGAGGGCCCGCAGGGTCTTGTCGATGTCGATCTCGATGCCCGGGTAGAGCGCAGGCGTCTTGGTCTCCAGGAGCATGCCGGCCTTGCCGCCGACGGCGTTGACCCACTCGGCGAGGGTCGGGACCCGCTCGCCGGTGAACTCCGGGGCGAACGACGAGCCCGCGTCGAGCTGCTTGATCTCCGCGAGGGTGAAGTCAGCGACGTTCCAGGGCGCGCGCGCTGGGAAGACCTGCTCCACGTCGGTGGTCCGCGCCAGCGACGTGTCGTGGACGATGACCAGCGCGCCGTCGCTGGTCCGCTGGATGTCGTTCTCGACCACGTCGGCGTCGTGGGCGATGGCCAGGCGGACCGCGGCCAGGGTGTTCTCCGGTGCCGCGCCGGACGAGCCGCGGTGGGCGACGACGTCGACGTCGGGGCGGTCGGCGGCCGGTGCCGCAGTAGCCGGCTGGGCCAGACCCAGGATGAGACACATGGTCAGACCCAGGGCGAGCCCAAGGATGAGGACGAGCGCGCCGCCGAGGGCGCGCGTGAGTGACTTCATGATGATGGTGCCCTTCCGAGACAGGGACCGGCCCGAGTGCCGACCCGCAACGACGTCACCCTTCCCGCGCCGGGCCAACGCGAGGTGACGTCCCCGTCACCCTAGCGCGACGAGGACCAGACAGCCCCGCGTCGCTCGTGGTCAGCGGCCCAGGCGTAGCCCTACGCTCCGCCGATGAGCCCGTCGGCGCAGCGCGTCATCGCCCTGCTGGTCCTGCTGGTCGCCGGGGTGCTGAGCCTCCCCGTCGTGGCCTACTTCTTCGACGACCGGGGAACCGAGAACTGGATCATCCCGATCGAGCTGCTCGTGATGGCGCTGCTGGGGGCCGCCGTCGGCCGGGTGCTGCCCGGCCTTGCCGGAGCGGGCGCGACACCGGTGCGGGCCATGGTGGTGGGCGCCGTCGCAGGCGTCGTGGCGTCGTTCGTCGGCGTGGTGCTGTTCTTCCTGCTGCTCAGCGGCTTCGACGGGGCCTGAGCCGGTCGACCAGCCCGTTCCCGCTCTGGGCCTGCGCCTGGACGGCCGCCAGCCGGCGCGTCACCTTCCCGCCGTCGCGCCCGAGCGCGATCGCGCGCCGGCTGCAGGTTCGGTCTGGCACCATGCCTCGATGACCTCCGACCTGTTGTCCGAGGAATGGAGCTGGCGTGGCCGGCGCGTGCGGTGGGGCGCTGGGGCAGCGGCCCCGACGTGGTGTTCTGCCACGGGACCCCGTGGTCGTCGGCACTGTGGGCGCCCTACGCGCAGGCCCTCTCGGCGTCCTTCACCGTCCACCTCTGGGACATGCCGGGGTACGGCGCCTCGTCGATGGAGCCCGACCACGCGGTCTCCCTCGACGTGCAGGGCCAGCTGCTCGCCGACCTGCTCGCCCACTGGGAGCTCAGCGCCCCGCACGTCGTCACCCACGACATCGGCGGCGCCGTCGCCCTGCGCGCGCACCTGCTGCACGGCCGCGCCTACGCCTCTCTCGCCCTGGTCGACGTGGTCGCGCTGGCGCCATGGGGCTCCGACTACTTCCGGCTGGTCAAGCAGCATGCCGACGTCTTCGCGGCGGTGCCGCCCGCGATGCACGAGGGAGCGCTGCGGGCCTACGTCGCCGGGGCGAGCCACCGCGGCCTCTCCGCACCCGCCCTCGACGAGCTCGTGGCACCGTGGCTGGGCGACGTGGGCCAGCCCGCGTTCTACCGCCAGATCGCGCAGGCCACGCAGGAGCACACCGACGAGATCGAGCCGCTGTACCCCGGCCTGGACCTGCCAGTTCTCGTTGCCTGGGGCACCGACGACACCTGGATCCCGGTCGACCGCGCGCAGCGGCTGGCCGCGCTTATCCCCGGCGCCCGTCTCCGGCTGATCACCGGCGCAGGACACCTCGTCCACCTCGACCAACCGGTCGCCCTGGCGACCGTGCTGACCCAGTGGCTGGGTGAGCGCCTCGACGCGCCCGGCGCGGCGGGGCCACCGGTCAGGGCTTGATCCTCAACGAGCCGGCCGAGGCCTGGGCCGCGCCCCCTGCGTTGGCGGCGTGGACGCGCAGCCGGTAGCTGCCGGCTGGCAGGCTCCTCCTCCCGAGTCGTCCGGTCACCCCGATCGAGGACGGTCCCGCACCGAGCGTCCGGGACACCGTGGCCCGGACCTTGCGCCCGTTCACCTTGCCCATTCTCGTCATCGTCACCAGCACCGTGGCCTCGACGTTCAGGCGGAGCTTGAGACTGGTCCTTCGCGGGCGCTCGACGGAGCCGGTGACATGGATGACCCTCCTGGTCAGCGTGACTCCCGACAACGCGGGTGCCACCAGCGCTGCCCCGGGTGGCGGGCTGGAGGGGGTGGGGACCACGCCCTGCGCCGACTCGGTCGCCGCGCAGATCGCGACGTCACCAGCGAGGTGGCTCGGCGATCTCACGACGTACGTCGTGCCCGCCGCCAGCCCACCGCCGACTGTCACGGTGTAGCGGCCCTCACTCGAGGTGGAGGCGCTCCCGACCGCCACCTGGGAGCCATCGCCCGCGATCGTGTAGGCGGTCACCCGGGTCGAGAGGCACGTCCCGGCCGCGGCCGGGCCGGGACCCGCGACACGGACCTGGCCGGTGATCGCACCGTCGACGTAGGACGCCGTCACCGATCGTGCCAGCGTCGGGCACCCCGACGGAGCCGCACCGGACACGGCCGGACACGCGTCGACGTCATCGACGACGCCGTCGGCGTCACGATCCGGCTCGGGCACCGCGAGCGGGACGGACTCGGCAGCTCCGCACCAGCCGGCGTCGCTGTCCAGCTGCGCAGAGACCGCGACCTCGAAGAACCGCCCGGCCGCGAGGTCGATCGGGAGGTCGTACGTGCCGTCGGTCGGGGAGTAGTGCCCCGAGGCGAGCGGCCTCAGCTCCACCTCGCCGGTGGCCGAGACGACGACCTCGGAGACCTGGATCTGGGTGTGCTGGGGCTGGTCGCACGCTGTGCTCGATACGTCGTCGGCGGTGAAGGTCACCGTCCCCGTCACGTGGCCGTCGGCGTACGACGCATCGACCGTGCGCACCAGGTCGGGGCATCCCGTCACGACCGAGGGCCCGGCGTGCCCCACCGCGACACAGGTGTCGTCGAGGTCGCGCCACCCGTCGGCGTCCTCGTCACGCACCACCTCGAGCACCTCGCTGTCGCCCCGCAGGCACACCGCGAGCGATTCGGTGTCGTAGCGCAAGGCGCGTGCCAGGAGCTTCGTGCCGTCAGGTGGATCGCCGAACGCGACCGAATAGGCGCCGTCGGCCGACTCGTCACGGCCGAGGGGGTCCAGGCCGCCGTCGGCACCCACGCGCGAGACCTCGACCGTGACCGGTCCGGCGCACGCGTCGACCGGCACGCCGGCCGGGCGCTCGACACTGACCAGGCCCTCGACAGCGCCATCAACGAGCTCCGCGGTGACCTGCTGCTGCAGCCGCGGACACCCGCGTCGAGACATGGCCTGGGTGTCGCCCCGGACGCTGACGCAGTCGTCGTCGGAGTCGCGCAGACCGTCGCCGTCGGTGTCCTTGCTGCCGACGGTCGCGGACGCTGTGGATCCCAGACAGCTCGCGAGCCCTTCCTTCCCGTCCCCCTCATCCCGGTCGAAGTACTCCGCGACGACGGCCTCGACAGGAGCCCCGTCGTCGAGCTCGGTGGCGTCGAACTCGAAGGTCCTCGAGGTCCCGCTCGTCGACTGGGTCGAGGCGAGAGGTTCGTCGGTGCCCGCGTCGAGCAGGGTGACCGTGACGGGGTCCAGGCAGGAGACGTCGTCGTGTCCCGTCAGCGACAGCGTCCCGGAGATGACGTCGCGCTGCGCGTCGTACGTCGCGGTCAGGGCCTGCACGAACGACGGACACCCGGGATAGGCGCCCCCTCGCGGGCCGGGGCGCCCCGGGCAGGCGTCCCGGTCGGGATCGTCCGGCACGCGATCGCCGTCACGATCAGCGTCGATGCCGTTCTCACCGTTGAGGGCGATGACGATGTTGGTGTCCTCGAGGGCGGCCAGCTGGTCCATGGACCTGATCTCGTCGCTCAGCCCGCATCCCGCGTAGCGGAAGAAGCCGGGCGCTGTCTCGGCGAGGCTGTTGGACCCCATGCCGAATCTCTCGTCGACGACTCCGCCGGCGTAGGAGATCTCGACGACCGCATCCTCGGTCGCGGGGTCGAAGGTCCCGAAGAAGCCGAGACTCGGCACGACGGTGATCGCCCTGTACGCGTCGTCGTCGGTCACGTCGACGTCGGTCTCCAGGTAGGGAACGTCCGGGTCCTGCAGCTCCGCCCAGGTCAGCGTCGAGTCGGCGGCCGGATAGCGATAGACCCGCACCCGCAGCGAGATGGCGCCGCTGGGACCCGGCGCCAGCTGACCGACCCCGAACGTGACGCTGCTCGGCGAGAACGTGCCGTAGATCGCCAGCTCATCGAGGTGGAAGCGGCGCAGCCACGCCGACTCGGTCTGGGTTCCTTGCTCGGTCGTGCACACCTCGGTCGGGCTCTCCGTCACGACAAGGCTCCCCTGGCTGAAGCTTGTGGCAGCCGCGACCGCAGGAGGCGCGGGAGCGACGGCGACGAGCGCCAGACCGCTCACGACGAGGGCGACGATCGTGGTCACCGTGCGCAGCAGCCTCACGGGCTTCCTCTCGGATGAGTGCCCGGTCCTCGGCGTACGTCAGGATCGGGCGTCGGCGGTCAGGGTTTGATCGTGAGCCTGCCGGCCCTGGCGGTGGCCGAGCCGCTCGCGTTGGTGGCCTTGACGGCGACCCGGTAGGTGCCCGGAGGCAGCTTCTTCGTGCCGAGCCTGGCCGTGAACCTGATCGAGGACGCGCCGGCCGCGAGAGACTTGGACACCGTCGCCTTGACCGTCTTGCCGGTCGCCGCGCTGATGCCCTTCACGGTGATCACCACGCCTGCCGCCACGTTGAGGGCGAGCTTGACCTGGGTCGCACGTGGGGTTGCTCGCGAGCCGACGGCATGGATGACCTGCTTGGTCAGCTTGACCCCCGACAGCGCCGGCGCCACCGACGCCGCCGGCGCCGGGTGCGGCGCGAGGGGCTGCACGACGTCTGGTGGAGCGACGGGCGTCGGGACCTGGCGCCTCGCCGACTCCGCGGCCTTGCACACCGCGACATCGCCGTCGAGGTAGCGCTCGGTGGTCACGACGTACGTCGAGCCCGCCGCCAGACCGCCCGGCACGGTGAGGACGTAGGAACCATCCGTGGCCGTGTCGGCTGTCCCGACCTGCACCGCGGCCCCGTGCAGCATCGTGAACGCCCGCACCTGCGTCGGCAGGCAGGCACCCGCCAGATCTGCGGTCGGATCCACGACACCCACCTCACCGGTGATCGCGCCAGCGGCGTACGAGGCAGAGATCGTCCGGGTCAGCAGGGGGCATCCCGGGTAGTCGCCGCCCGAAGGCCCCTGCACCTCCGGGCAGAGGTCTGCCTCGGGGTCGTCAGGAACGCCGTCGTGGTCGCCGTCGGCGAGAATCCCGGCGTCCCAGCCGCCAAGGGTCATGACCGGTCTCACCTGTGAATAGCCATTGGGGAGGGTCGACAGCTCACTGATCTCCGAGAGCCCGCCGCAGTCCGCGTAGCGCACGTAGCCAGAGGCGGTCTCGTCCTCCTGGTTGGATCCGACGGTGAAGCGCTCGCCCACCACGGTGCCCGGGTAGTAGATCTCCACCACCGCGTCCCGGGTCGCGGGGTCGATGGCCAGCCTCGAGGCGTTCTCGTCCAGCGGATATGCCACCGCGAGCCGAGCAGGAGACACGTGCGCCAACGCGACCAAAGCCTGGGCGTAGGGCACGTCTTCCAGGCCGGCCGAGGTCAGGACGGCGTCCTTCGGATAGCTGTACACCCGGACCCGTACGGTGACGCTGTCTCCGGACACCGGCACGAGCCGGTCGACGCCGAACGTGACCGAGTTGACGGCCATGTCCCCGTAGCGATCCTCGGTGCCCAGGTCGAACCGGCGAAACCACGCCGACTCCTTCTGCGGTGTCCCGGGACCGTTGTCGCAGGACAGCGTGTTGCCGGGTACGACGTCGAGCGGCCCTTGCGTCGAGGGTGATGGGATCTTCCACCGCGGCCTGACCAGCGGGGGCAGCGGCGACGAAGCCACCTGCGCCGGCGACGAGGGCCAGCAGCACGGTCATGGTGCGCCGTAGCTTCACGCAGATCCCTCCCATTCAAAGCGGCTTGCCGAGCGCCGTCGACCGGCCATGCTTGCCCGCTGACGCCAGCCAGAGCAGAGCGTCCAACGTACGGCGGTCCGGTCTCGATCACAGGGGACTCAGCCCCCCTGTTCGCGCGATGGCTCGACGGCCGCACCCGCCATCGATCACGCGTAGGGACAGCCCGCGTCGGCACCCTCTAACGTGGGCTCCGTGAACGAGTCCACCGATCCCCCGGCAGGTCTGACCTTCGCTGAGCTCGGGCTCGACCCACGCGTGCTGGCCGCCGTCGACGAGGTCGGCTACGAGACCCCGTCCCCCATCCAGGCCGCAACGATCCCGACCATGCTCGACGGACGAGACGTGGTCGGTCTCGCGCAGACCGGCACCGGCAAGACGGCGGCGTTCGCGCTGCCGGTGCTCTCTCGTCTCGAGCTGCGGCAGAAGAAGCCGCAGGCGCTCGTCCTCGCTCCCACCCGCGAGCTCGCCCTCCAGGTCTGCGAGGCGTTCGAGAAGTACGCCGGACACCTGCCCGGCGTCCATGTGCTGCCCGTCTACGGGGGCCAGGGCTACGGCGTCCAGCTGAGCGCGCTGCGCCGCGGCGTGCACGTGGTCGTGGGCACGCCGGGGCGCATCATGGACCACCTCGACAAGGGCACCCTGGACCTGAGCGAGCTGCGCTTCCTGGTGCTCGACGAGGCCGACGAGATGCTCAACATGGGCTTCGCCGAGGACGTCGAGACGATCCTGGCCAGCACGCCGGCAGAGAAGCAGGTCGCGCTCTTCTCCGCGACCATGCCGGCCCAGATCCGCCGGCTGTCGAAGAAGTACCTGAACGATCCGGCCGAGATCACGGTCAAGAACAAGACCGCCACGGCCGCGAACATCACCCAGCGCTACCTGATGGTCTCCTACCCGCAGAAGGTCGACGCCCTCACCCGGATCCTCGAGGTCGAGAACTTCGAGGGCATGATCGTCTTCGTCCGCACCAAGAACGAGACCGAGACCCTCGCCGAGAAGCTCCGGGCCCGTGGGTTCTCCGCCATGGCGATCAACGGCGACATCGTGCAGAACCAGCGCGAGAAGACGATCGACCAGCTCAAGCAGGGCAAGCTCGACATCCTGGTCGCCACCGACGTCGCGGCCCGGGGGCTCGACGTCGACCGGATCAGCCACGTCGTCAACTACGACATCCCGACCGACCCGGAGTCCTACGTCCACCGCACGGGCCGCACGGGCCGGGCCGGACGCAGCGGTGATGCGATCTCGTTCGTGACCCCGCGTGAGCGCTACCTGCTGAAGGCGATCGAGAAGACCACCCGTCAGCCGCTGACCCAGATGCAGCTCCCGTCCGTCGACGACGTGAACACGACCCGGCTCGCCCGCTTCGACGACGCGATCTCCGAGGCGCTGTCGGCCACCGAACGGGTCACCTTCTTCCGCGACGTCGTCTCCCACTACGTGCGCGAGCACGACGTGCCCGAGGTCGACGTCGCCGCCGCCCTGGCGGTCGTGCTCCAGGGCGACACTCCCCTGCTGCTCGAGCCCGAGCCCCAGCGCCCGCCTCGATCCGAGCGGCGCGACCGCCCCGAGCGCGGCGACCGCGGCGACCGCCCCGACCGGGCCGACCGCGGCGACAAGCGCCCGCCGCGCACCGACGGGCCTCCGCTGGCGACGTACCGCATCGCCGTCGGCAAGCGGCACAAGGTCGAGCCCCGCCAGATCGTGGGCGCCCTGGCCAACGAGGGCGGGCTGAGCCGTCGCGACTTCGGCAACATCTCCATCCGTCCCGACTTCTCCCTCGTCGAGCTGCCCGCCGAGCTGCCGCCCGGCACCGAGGAGGCGCTGGCCTCGACCCGCATCTCGGGCAAGCTGATCGGTCTGCGCCGCGACAGCGGGCCGCAGGGCCGGTCGAGCAGGCCGGGCAAGCCGCCCCGCAAGGGCTGAGCGCCCGGCACGGTCAGGGTTTGACCCTGAGTCGCCCGGCCTCGGCCGAGGCCGCTCCGACCGCGTTCGCTGCTCGGAGATAGACCCGGTACTTGCCGGGTGGGAGCTTCTTCTTGCCGACCTTGCCGGTCAGCTTGATGGCCGACGCACCCGCCGGGAGAGTGGCCGAGAGTCTGGCGATGACCTTCTTGCCGATGACCTGGGCGCTCGCCGTGCTGCTGGGGCCCTTGAGCTTGACGACGAGCGTGGCCGGCACGTTCAGCCTCAGCTTGAGCCTGGTCGCGCGCGGGTTCGCACGTGACCCCACGACATGGATGGTCTTCTTGGTCAGCTTGACGCCCGAGATCACCGGCGCAGCCGGGCTGGCTGGAGGACTGGCTGGGGGGCTGCCCGGTGGCGCGATGACCGGGTCCGGGACCGGATCGACGACCGGCCCAGGACCGGGATCAGGGCCGGGATCAGGATCGGGATCAGGGCCCGGGGTCGGGGTCGGGTTCGGGCACCTGGTGTCTGGTCGACTCCGCTGCACCGCAGACCGCGACCGTCTCCAGCACGGAGTGGTCGGTGGTCGTGAAGTACGTCGTGCCGGCGGCCAGGCCTCCCGGCACCGCGATGGTGTACGAGCCGTTCGCGGTGGTGCCGGTGGTCTCACCGACCTGCACGGGCACCCCGTCCACGACCGTGTACGCCGTGACCGGCGTCGACAGGCACGACCCGGCCGGAGCCGGATGTGGACCCAGCACGGCGACCTGGCCCGTGATCGTGGCATCGGCGTACGCCGCGCTCATCGTCCGCTCCAGCCTCGGACACCCCACCTCGTCGGGGTCGTCGGGAGATCCCGCGAAGGCGGGGCAGGCGTCGGCACCGTCACGGACCTCGTCGCCGTCACTGTCCACGAACACCTCAGCGACCCCGCTCTGCCCCTCCAGACACAGCGCTGTGCCCGTGTCGAGGTAGCCGAAGACTCCCGCCTGGAACCTCGCGCCATCGTCGGCCACACCCACCGGCAGCTCGTAGCTGAGGTTGTCGGCCGCGTCGACCGTCGTCTCGACGACGTCGACCAGCTCTCGACCTGCCGCGGTGACCCGCCACACCCGCACGGTCGCGGGCCCGCTGCACGCGTCGTCCGGCGCACTCCCCGGCCGCTGGACGCTCACCACCCCCAGGACCACTCCGCCCGCGTAGCCGACGGTGACCTGCTGCTGCAGGTGCGGACATCCCGACGGGAACCTGCCGCCCTGACCCGGAACACCGTCGCACTCGTCGTCCGAGTCGACGACACCATCGCCGTCACTGTCCACTGGCCCCACGGTGCGCTTGCCCGAGTCTGCGAGGCCACACCAGCCGACGTCCGGGTCGACCGCGCCGTCGACGATGACCCGGTACCCGGCCCCGAGCGGCAGGTCCCGGTCGAGGGCGACCGCATAGCTGCCGTCGACCGGCGAATAGCTCCCCACTCCCAGCAGGTCCAGGTCACCACCGTCCTCGGCGACCTCGTAGACCAGGACAACCGTGTGCTCCTCCCGACCGCACGCGGAGGACACGTCATCCCCGCTCTCGAAGCTCACCCGACCCGACACCGCGCCATCCGCGTACGACGCCGTCACGGCACGCTGCAGCACGGGACAGCCCTCGGTCAGACCGCCATCGCCGTCCAGGTGATCGCACTGGTCAACACCGTCGCGGACCCCGTCGCCGTCAGCATCGATCAGCACGTCGACGACCTCGCTGCTCCCAGCCCCGCAGACCGCCAGACCCGTGTGGAAGTAGCCGATCGTGCTCAGCTGGAACTTGACACCGTCGTCCTGCGCACCCACCTCGAACCAGAAGACGCCGTCGTCCGACGTCGTGATGCCATCGACGAACTCAAGGCCGTTCTGGGTGAGCTGATACAAGATCACGCCCACTGGTCCCTTGCACGCATCCGTGGTCACGCCGGCGGGCCGCTGGGCACTCACCTGGCCGGACACGACCCCGCCGGCGTACTCAGCCGAGACCTGCAGCTGCACGTAGGGACAGCCCGCCTGGCTGCTGCTCGCCGGTCCCGGCACCTTGCGGCAGTTGTCGTTGGCGTTGAACACTCCGTCGCCATCGTCATCGCCCACCGTCACCAGGCCCGACTCACCGGAGGAGCAGACCGCCTTGCCCTCGTCGACGGCGGCGTCGGCCCTGACCCGAATCTTGCTGCCCTGGGGCACCTGGGACACGTTCACCGAGAATGTGCGCACCTCTCCGCTGCGGGTCAGGTTCGTCACCGGGATCGGAGCGCCCGCGCCGTCGATGTGCACGGCGGTCTGCGAGCAGGCACCGTCAACCGCGCCCGTCACGGTCACCGTGCCGGAGAGCGTGGTCGCGTCGGCGCGCGCCGTGACCACCTGGGGGAGGGTCGGGCAACCCGGGTACGACCCACCGTCGGGACCGGCCGCAGCCGGACAACGGTCGCGTGAGTCGGGCACCTGGTCGTCGTCACCGTCGACCATGGTGGTCATCATCGGCGAGTCGGCGGGCAGGCACCAGCCTCCGTGGGGCTCGTCGTCCAGGTACGGCGTCCGGACGAAGAGCTTGGTCCCGTCGGGCAGCGTCGGATCGACGGTCAGGGTGAAGGAGCCGTCCTCCTCGACGAACGTCGTCCCGTCGACCTCGACGTCACCGTCGGCGCCGCGGGAGTAGAGCTTGACGAAGGCCCGCCCGATGAAGTCGTCGCCATCGAAGCTCTTCCCCGTCTGACACGCGGTCGGCGCCCCCGCCGGAGGACTGGGCACCCAGACACGCCCGGTGACGCGCCCCACGTGGAACGCCGCCTCCACCGCACGCTCGACCGGCTCGGCCACGGTCCTGATGTCATCTCGGAAGACACGGCTGTCGCAGTAGACCTTCTCGTCCACAACTCCTGCGGGCGTCACGACAGCCCCGTAGCTGGTTCCCAACGGGAGCGGCCCGACCGCCACCGAGTAGGAACCGTCCGCGCCGGAGGTCGCCTCGCCGAGGTTCACGGTCGGCGTCCGACCCTCGAACCGCCACACGGTCACGGTGGACGGCCTCTGGCAGAGATCTTCGTACTGGGCCTCGGGGGTTGGTTGCCACGGTGTGGGGTCGTACCTGTCGTTGGCATCGACGAAGCCGCTGATGGAGCCTGCGGAGTACAGCGCCGAGGCGCCCACGTCGATCAGGTAGCACCCCTCGTAGCCTTCCTTGACCGGTCCCCAGGTGTAGGCCTGCGGGCAGGCGTCATCCGCGTTCGGAAAGCCGTCTCCGTCAAGGTCAGCAGAAGTTCTCGTCGGCTCGTCCGAGGTCTCACGCACGTCGACCGTCGAGCCGGACCCGAAGATGACGGGATCGGACCGGATGTCGAAGACGTCGGTGTCGGTGATGTCGTTGAAGCCGCAGTAGGGCGCAACGATGTAGCTCTCCGCCTTCTCCAGCCGGTAGCTGCCTCCGATCGCGAAGTCGGCCTCCCAAGGAGCGCCGCCCCCCACGTACAGCACCAGATCCTGCGCTGCGGCGTTGGCGAGTGCGAGCGTCACTGGCCACTCGATAACAGAGCCCTCGTCTGCAGAGGCGACAATCGGATGATGCTGCGAGAGCAGCGTGAGGTCGGCCAGCGTCATGGTGCGGTCGTCGGTCGGGATGCTGAAGACCCGGAGGTCGGCGAAACCCTGCTCGAAGACCTTGGCCACACCGAACGAGACCTGGTCCAGCACGAACGGTCCGGCTGGAACGCCGAAGTCTGCGAGATGGATCCTCCGCAGGTACCTGAACTGCAGACTCGGCTCGGGAACCGTCCGCGTGCACTGCGAGAAGTCACCGGACGGCCGCACGGTGGTGTCGTCGCTGGTCAACAAGAAGGACTCGGCCGCCGCAGCGGGCGCCGCGGGGGTGACAGCGACGACGGTCAGCGCGCCGGCGATGACCGCCAGCACGACCGACAGGCGGCGCAGCGGCTGCATGTGCACTCTCCCCAGGCTTGTACCTCCCGGCGACCCCCTGCCACCAACGGCAGGGTGGCCAGAACCTTCGCCACCCGAGTAGCCCTTCGAACGTAGGCCGGCTCCCCTCCGAGCACAGGGGACCTACCTCCCCTCTTTCCCCGCCCGAAGAACAGGCGCCCGACCGTTCGTGCGCGCCCTAGCCCTTGACGTACGACGCCTTCTCGGCGACGAGGCCGTCGCGGACCCGGAACACGTCGATCCCGCGCACGTGACCGCCGTCCCAGCTGTAGCGCCACCGCACGACGGCCCGGTCGCCGCTCACGATCTGCTCCTCCGCCTCGAAGACGGCGCCGGCGGACTCGCGGAAGAAGGCCGCCCAGGCCGCGCGGACGGCGTCCCGGCCGACGTGTCGCCGGCCGTCGGGAGGCGCCGTGGTCTCGAAGACGCAGTCGTCGGTCATCGCGGCCATCACGGCGTCGACGTCCTGGGCGTCGAAGGCCGCCGCAAAGCGGGCGACGGTGGCGGCCGTCGTCAGCCTCGACACCCGCGTCGGGTGCGGCAAGGTGCGCCATCAGGACTGCTCGGCGTAGTGACTGGCGCCGAACCAGTCGACGACGACGACGTCCTCGTCACCGACGACCCACGCGTCGTGCCCGGCCGGCAGCGACGTCACCTGCCCGGGCGTGGCGTCGAACTCCTCGCCGTCGGCCGTGCGGATCCGGAGGGTGCCGGCGACGTGGTACTGGAAGTGCGGCGCCTCGCACAGCTCGGTGCCGGCGAGCGGCCGGACGTGCTCGGACCAGCGCCAGCCCGGCTCGAAGACGAGCCGCCCGATCTCCATGCCGCCGATCGCGAGCACCTCGGCCCGCCCGTTGTCGAAGGTGCGCACCTCGTCCGGGGCGGCGAAGTCGCGCTGCTCGATGGTCTGCTGACTGCTCATGTCGTCTCCTTGGTGAGGTGGTGTCCCGCCCTGAGCGGCGGTGTCCGCGACCCTAGGAAGCGCTCCTTGCGGTTTCCTAGCGGTCGAGAGGGCCCGCGGTCGGCGATGATGACTCCGTGACCCCGGCCGGTCGTGTCGAGCTGCGCCTGCTCGGACGCTTCGCCGCGCTGCGCGACGGGGTGGAGGTCCCACCGGCCGCGTTCGCGGGGCGCAAGGTGCGCACCCTGGTCAAGGTGCTCGCCTCCCGGCAGGGACGGTTCGTCAGCCACGACACGCTGGCCGAGGCGCTGTGGCCCGGGCGGCCCCCGGCCGACCCGGTGGCGAACCTGCAGGTGCTGGTCAACCGGGCCCGCCGTGCCCTGCGCGACCCGTCTCTCGTCATCACCGGGCAGGGTGGCTACACGCTTGCGGGGCCGCCGCAGTGCTCGGTCGACGCCGAGCGGTTCCTGGCCACGGTCGAGGTCCCCTCGGCCTCCCTGCTCAGCCTGCGGGACGCGTTGGCGCTGTGGCAGGGCGAGCCGTTGCCGGAGGAGGCGTACGACGACTGGGCCGCCGACTACCGCTCCGTCCTCCTGCGCGCGCGCCAGCACGCGCTGGAGCGCGTGGCGTCGCTCGCGCTCGACGCAGGTGACGTCGAGACCGCGGTCGAGCAGGCCAGCCGCGCCGTCGAGGCTGAGCCGCTGCGCGAGGCCGCTGTCGTCCTGCTGATGGAGGCGCTGGCCGCGTCCGGCGACGTGGCGGCGGCGCTGACGGCGTACACGACCATCGGCGGCGTCTCGCCGACGAGCTGGGCGTCGACCCGTCGCCGGCGGCCGCGCAGCTGCACCAGCGCCTGCTCGGCGAGCCCTCGCCGCGGTCGCCCGCGACGAGGCGGCGACGCGGGCAGGGCTTCGGGCACCTCCCGTTCGTCGGTCGCGAGGCCGAGCTCGAGCTGCTCGGCGTGGCGCTGAGCGCCGACGGGCCCCGGAGCACCGTCGTGACGGTCAGCGGCGCGTCGGGATCGGGGAAGTCGCGCCTGCTCGACGCGCTGGCGCGCGAGGTGCCGCTCGTCCGTGCCCGCGCCTACCTTCCCGAGCGGTCGGAGCCCTGGACCCTGCTGCGGACGCTGTTGCGCGAGGTCGTCGCCCAGGACGTGGCGTACGTCGACGGGCTGCCGGTCCCGATGGCCGCGGCGCTCGCCTGGCTGCTCCCGGAGCTCGAACGCGACCCGAGCGCCGTGCCCGATCCGGAGAGCCGGCGGGTCCTGGTCCACGAGGCCGCGGTCCGGCTGCTCGAGGCGTCCGGCCTCGTCGTGGCCCTCGACGACTTCCAGTGGTGCGACCCCAGCAGCCTGAGTGTGCTGGAGGCGGCGGTCGCCCGCGTCGAGGGTCTGCGGCTGGTGCTGGCCCTCCGGCCCGAGGAGCTGGCGGAGCGAGCCGAGCTGACGACGTTCGTGGCCCGCGCGTCGACGCGAGCGGGCGTGGAGCTCGGCGGCCTCGGAGAGCAGGCCCTCCTCGGCCTGGTCGAGGATCCTGCCGTCGTGGCCGCCCTCCGCGAGCACACCGACGGCACCCCGATGGCGGTGGAGGAGGTGCTGCGGGCCCTGGCAGCCGAGGGCCTGGTGGTGCCCGTGGCCGGTGGTCGATGGCAGTCCACCGACACCGAGGCCGCCGCGCGGGCGGTGGTCCTGGCTCGTGCCGGCCAGCGCCTCGCGCTCGTCACGCGGATCGCGGCGCAGCCCGACGGCGACCGGGAGGTCCTCGGGCTGCTCTCCCTGCTCGCGCGCGAGGCGCGCGGCCCAGACCCTCGCCGCTGCCGCGGGAACGACCGAGGCGGAGGTGCTCGAGGCGCTCTCCCGCCTCTTCCGCAGGGGGCTCGCGCGCGTCGGCGAGGAGGGCTGGGCCACCAGCCACGACCTGGTGACCGAGGTGGTGACCGCCGGACTCGATGCCCCCGCTCGCGCGCGCCTGCACGCGTCGCTGGCCCGAGCCCTCCGATCGGACGGCGACCCGCTGCTGCTGGCGCAGCACCTCCGAGCGGCGGGAGACGGCCGCGCTGCCTCCGCGGCGTACGCCGAAGCCGCGCAGCGCGCGCTCGACGGCTTCGCCGACGCCGAGGCCGGCCACCTGGCGACCGTCGGGCTCGACGCCGAGCCGTCGACGCAGGTGGAGGCGCAGCTGCGCGAGACCAGGGGTCAGGCCCGCCACCACCTGGGCGACCTCCGGGGCGCCCGGAGCGACCTGAGGTCAGCCCTGTCCGCACATGGGCCGGGACCGGCCAAGGCCAGGATCCTGGCGCGCCTCGCCATGCTCTCCTCGGGGGCGGACGACCTGGTGCGCGCCGCCGCTCTCGCCGAGCTCGCGGTCGTCGAGGCCGGTGACGACGGGCCCACCCGCGCGCGAGCGCTCGAGGTGGCGTCGGTCCTCGACATGAACCTCGAGCGCGGCGCCCGGTCCGCGGCACGTGCGTCCGAGGCGCTCGCGCTGTACGAGCGCCTCGGCGACGCCAACGGCATGGCGCGCATCCTCGACGCCCGGGCGATGGCCACCTTCCTCGACGGTGACGTGCGCGGCGGCGAGGCGGCGCTGCGTCGCGCAGCGGACCTGTTCGAGGACTCCGGCGACCTGGTGCGCGTGGTGACGCCGCGTTCGACCTGCGGCCACGCGCTGGTGTTCGCCGGCCGTCCCGACCAGGGGCTGGTCCAGGCGGACGCCGCGCTGGACCTGGCGCGGACCCTGGGGCACCCGGAGGGCCAGGCCTACTCGCTGTGGCACCGCGCGGAGGCCCTCGCGGCCCTCGACCGGAGCGACGCAGCGGCCGAGGCGGCTGCCGAGGCGCTCGACATCGCGACCCGGATCGGCCATCGCGGCTGGACCGCGACCGCCTGGCGCGCCGTGGGGGTGGCCGCCCAGGAGCGTGGCGACCTCGACGTGGCCCTGGACGCCTACCGGTGCTCGGCGGAGGCGTCCGAGCACCTCGGTCTCTTCGCGTCCTGGGCCGCAGCGCGCACGGCCATGGTGCTGGTGCTGACGCGCTCGCTGCCTGAGGCACGACTCCTCGCCGAGCAGGCCTTGGCCGCGGGTCCCCCGCTCGGCCACTACGAGGCCAGGTGGGCGCAGGTGGAGGTGGCCGCAGCGTCGGGCGACCCCTCGACCGCTGCGCTCGCCGCCGTCGCCCTGGACCTGATGGACGCCGGAGGCGTGGTGCAGGGCCGCGAGCGGATGCTGGCGCTGGCGGACCCGCGGGACTGACCCGGCAGGGTCAGTACCCGGTGCCCATCTTGGTCTGCTCGCGCTCGGTCTCGTGGGTGCCGCCCTTGGCGTCGAGGGTCGCGCACGCGTCCTCGATGTCGCGGGTGAGCCGCTCGACCTGCTCGCGGCTCATCGTCTCCTTCACCAGGGCTCGCATGATCTTCACGTTGCCCGCGTTGGGCGGCAGCGTGTACGCCGGCACCATCCAGCCGCGCTCGGCCGACAGCTGCCAGGCGATGTCGGACTCGTCGTACGACGCGTGCTCGCCCTGCAGCCGGAACGCCACCAGGGGCAGCTGCTCCAGGTCGTCGCCGATCACCTCGAAGCGCCCGCTCTCGCGCAGGTTGGCCGCGAGAGCCTGGGCGTTCTGCTGCATCTGCTTCATCACGTAGGTGTAGCCGTCGCGTCCGAGCCGGACGAAGTTGTAGTACTGCGCGAGCACCATCGAGGCGCCGGTGGAGAAGTTCAGCGTGAACGTCGCGTCGACCTTGCCGAGGTAGTTCTCGTAGAAGACCAGGTCCTCGGCGAGGTCGGAGGTCTCCCGGAAGACCAGCCACCCGATCCCCGGGTAGACCAGGCCGTACTTGTGACCCGACACGTTGATCGAGCGGACCTGCTCGAGCCGGAAGTCCCACTTCGAGTCGGGATAGAGGAAGGGCCACACGAAGGCCCCGCTCGCGCCGTCGACGTGGATCGGGATGTCGAGGCCCACGCTTCTCCTTCACGTCCAGCAGCAGCTGGTTGATCCCGACGATGTCGTCCATGTGCCCGGTGAACGTCGTGCCGAGGACGCCGACCACGCCGATGGTGTTCTCGTCGAGGTGCGGCTCCACGTCGTCGGGCCCGATCGTGTACTTGTTCTCCTCGAGCGGGACGATCCGCGGCTCGACGTCGAAGTAGCGGCAGAACTTCTCCCACACGACGTGGACGTCACCGCCGAACACGAGGTTCGGCCGTGGCCGTCGACAGGCTGGCGGCCTCGCGGCGTTCCTTCCACTTCCACTTCAGGGACAGGGCGCCGAGCATGATCGCCTCGGACGACCCCTGCGTGCGGCAGCCGGTCGTCTCGCCCGGTGCGTGGAACAGGTCGGCCAGCATCCGCACGCAGCGCTGCTCGATCTCGGCGGAGATCGGGTACTCGGCGTGGTCGATGAAGTTGCGGTGCAGGTTCTCGGCGATGATCCGCTGCGCCTCCGGCTCCATCCACGTCGTGACGAACGTCGCCAGGTTGCGCTGCGGATCGCCCTCCAGAGCCAGGTCCTCGCCGACCAGCCGCATCGCCTCGGTGGGGGTCATGCCCGTCGTCGGGGAAGGTGGTCGACGGCGCCACCTCGGTGAGGAACCGGTTGCCGAACAGCGCTGCTGCCTCTGTCTCACTGAGCTTGGTCATGGCTTCTCTGGTCCACCGTTCTTGTCGGCGTTGGTGTGTCGAAGGCTTGGAGGAGCCCGCCCACGGCGAAGCACGCCGCACCGGCGAACGTGCCCCAGTTGACGAGCCCGGCGTTGATCGCCTGCTCGGTCGCCGGGCGGATGAAGGCCGCGAGACCGGCGAGGAAGAAGAGCACGGAGCCCAGCTGGTTGACGGCCACCACCCACCAGCCGAGGAGGTCGGCCCGCACCCGGACGTGACCTCCACCGACGTCGAGCATCGCGAGATGGCCCGACACCAGGAAGCAGACGCAGCCGACGATGTCGGGCAGCCAGATCCAGCCGTCCGACTGGCGCGGAGTGAGCCCCTGCGCGAACGCCGCCACGAGGCTGACCGCGAAGAACAGGGTGCCCACGAACAGGACGACAGCGCTTCGCCACGCCCGCTCACCGCTCTCGGGCGGGTTCAGAGCCCCGAGCCGCCGGACGCGAGCACGATCGAGAGGTATCCACCGAGGCTGAAGAAGACGCCGCCGACCAGGTAGGTGAGGTTGACGACCAGGAGCTCGACCCCGAGCTGCGCGAAGAGGGCACCGAGCGCGAACAGCGTGCCGCCGACGACGAACGAGCAGGCCGCGGCGAGGTTGACCCGCGCGGGCCCCTGGGCCGGCAAGCCGCCCATCACCGCTCCTCTCCCCGTCGGACGTCTCAGACTCACAAACCGAGCCGACGTGGGCCTCATCCACTCCGGGTGAGTCCGAGCCGGGTCGGGCTCAGCCGGTGAGGGAGAGGAGCATCCGTCTCATCCGGGCGATCTCGACCCGCTGGTCGGAGGCGATGTGCTGGGCGAGCTGGAAGACCTGGGACTCCTGACCGCCGCTCCCGCTGGTGAGGAGCTGCTCGACCATCAGGACCGCGCCCTCGTGGTGCCGGATCATGTACTGGAGGAAGAGCCTGTCGAACCTTCTCCCCCGCGCCGCGGAGAGCTGGTCCAGCTCGGCAGCCGTGAGCATGCCGGGCATCAGCTGCCCGTGCTCCCCAGCGGGCCCCGTGGCCGCCGTGCTGCCCCGGGAGCTCCTCGTCGCGGTCGGTCAGCCAGCCCTCGAGCTGCCCGATCTCGGCGACCTGGGACACCTCGATCCGCTCGGCCATGACCGGCAGGTCGGTGCTCGAGCCCCGGGCCGCGACGAGGGCTGTCATCTCGAGTGCCTGCCGGTGGTGCGGGATCATGTCCTGGACGAACGCGACGTCGGCGTCGGTATGGCCAGGACCCTCGATCGTCTCGGCCTCCTCGGGCGACAGGGTCGTGTTGCTCTCGCCGGGTGCGCCGAGCTGCACCACCGGGGCGCCACTCGGGTCCGGGTCGTCAGGCTCGCCGTCCGACGTGCAGCCGGTCAGGGCCGCGACCGCGACCAGGGTGGCGAGCAGCGCTGTCCCGCGAGGTCGGCGGACGTCGTACATGCGGCTGTCCTCCCGGTCGGCGAGCTGGTGCACGGGTCTGGTGCACGGGTCTGGCGGGTCGCCCCGCACGACGCTACTTTGGGTGCCCAATCGTAGGTCCGTCTCGGCCCGTGCCCCCCGGCATCCTCGGACTAGTGGAGCCGCCGGACCAGGAGGAGGTCGGGCATGTCGCCGCAGCGCAGCCGACAAGGTCGGACGACCAAGCTGTGGTGGGGGGTGGCACTCCTGCTGACGATGTTCCTGCCCGCGACGGCGTACGCCGTCGACGATCCGCGGATCGGCCTCGCGCCCGGCTACTTCCCCTGGTCGGAGGCGAGCAGCAACATGGAGCTGCTCGACAACGACCCGCGGGTGCCTCCCTTCGACGCGAATCCCGGAAACTTCGGCTTCGTCAACTCCGACCTCGCCTTCACCGGTGACACCGCCGTCGTGGGGAGCTTCAACGGCTTCCAGCTCTACGACATCTCCGACCCCGCCGACCCGGTCCTGAGCGGGTCGTTCGTGTGTCCTGGCGGGCAGGGCGACGTGTCGGTCTACGGCGACCTGCTCTTCATGTCGGTCGAGGAGACCCGCGGCCGGATCGACTGCGGCACCCAGGGCGCAGGCGGTGCGGTGAACCTCGCCCGCTTCCGCGGCGTCCGCATCTTCGACATCAGCGACCTGGCCAACCCGGTCCAGCTGCCCGGCGTCCAGACCTGCCGTGGCTCGCACACGCACTCCATCGTCACCGACCCCGACGACCCCGAGAACATCTACATCTACAACTCCGGAACCTCGGGCGTGCGCCCGGCCGCTGAGCTGGCGGGCTGTGAGAACGCCGCCCTGACGCAGAGCCCGGTCACCACGGGGAACCCGACGCAGTGGCGTATCGACGTGATCAAGGTGCCCCTCGCCGCCCCGGAGACCGCGGCCGTCGTCAGCCAGCCCCGCATCTTCACCGATCCGGTCAGCGGGGCCTTCAACGGACTCCAGAACACCCTGCCGTGCGCCCAGCAGCCCACGGGCTGCCTGCACCCGTCGGGCACGGCGTACTCGCCGTTGCCGAACACGAACACCTGTCACGACATCACGTCGTTCCCGGCGCGAGAGCTCGTCGCCGGCGCCTGTCAGGGGAACGGGATCCTGCTCGACACCGAGGACCCGGTCAACCCAGTGCGCCTGGACGCCGTGTCCGACCCGAACTTCTCCTACTGGCACTCCGCCAGCTTCAACAACGACGGCACCAAGGTGTTGTTCACCGACGAGTGGGGCGGCGGGACCAGCGCCCGCTGCCGGGCCACCGACGCACTCGAGTGGGGCGCCGACGCGCTCTTCGACGTGGTCGGCACCCAGATGGAGTTCCGCAGCTACTACAAGATGCCGGCAGCACAGACCACGCAGGAGAACTGCGTGGCCCACAACTCCTCGATCGTCCCGGTGCCGGGGCGCGACATCATGGTCCAGGCGTGGTACCAGGGCGGCGTGTCGGTGATCGACTTCAGCGACACCGCCAACCCCGTCGAGATCGCCTTCTTCGACCGGGGGCCGATCAACGTGCCGAACGCGACGGGTCTCAACCTCGGTGGCCTCTGGTCGACGTACTGGTACAACGGCCACATCTACGGCACCGAGATCGCGCGTGGATTCGACACGTTCGGCCTGCTGCCGAGCGATCTGCTGTCCGAGAACGAGATCGACGCGGCCAGTGAGGTCGTGCTCGAGCAGTTCAACAGCCAGAACCAGCCGCAGCTCGACTGGGAGCCGAGCTTCAACGTCGCGGGCGCCTACTTCGACCAGGCGGTGCGGTCCGGTGAGCTGTCCGGCGGCACCTTGAGCAAGGTCTCCAAGCACCTCGAGAAGGCCGAGAGGCTCGCGGACAAGGGTGAGGTGGCCTCGGCAGTCGACCAGCTGAACAACGCCATCAAGGTCCTCGGCGACACCGGCGACCAGGGCGAGCTGAAGACCGCCCTCGAGGAGCTGCGCGACTCCCTCACCTGACCGCCGCCCAGCAGGTGTCGCGTCGGCGACACTGGGTGGGTGGACGCATCCCGGAGGTCGATGGTGATGCGACGCACAGGACTGGTGCTGCTGGTTCTCGGGGTCGGCTCGAGGAGGGCTGGCGCAGCGGGGAGGGGACCGCTCGCGTCGACGAGGGGGTGGCCACGCCCGTGATCCGCATCCCGGCGTTCGGCGACGACTACGCCGTACCCCTGCTCGATGGCACGTCGGACCAGGCCCTCGCCGCCGGCTTCGGGCACCTCGACGGCACAGCGGACCCGGGCCAGGTGGGCAATTTTGCGACTGCCGGGCACCGGGTCACCCACGGTGAGCCCTTGGCCGACATGCCCGCTCTCGACCGGCTGAGCTGACCCGCCTTGGTGTCGAGGAACCGGTCGCGACGACCTGGCGGTCATGGCAAGGACCTGCCCCGGGTCGGCCGCGCGTTCATCGCGTCGTACGCCGCGGCGTACTTCGCCACCACCCTGGTCCTGATCGCGCCGCTCCTGGTCACCCTGGCGTTGAAGGTCAACTCGCTGGTGGGGACGGAGCGGGCTCCGAACAGCCTGTCGCTCATCGCCGCGACGGGCTCCCTCGTGTCCATGGTCGCGAACCCCTTCTTCGGACGTCTGAGCGACCGGACGACGTCGCGGTTCGGGATGCGCCGGCCGTGGATCATCGTCGGCCTGGCCGGCGGGTCCCTCGGCATCCTGGTGGTGGCTCTGGCGCCGGCGATCTGGGTGGTGCTGGTCGGCTGGTGCCTCGCCCAGCTGTTCTTCAACGCGATGCAGGCCGCCCTCGTGGCGGTGCTCCCCGACCAGGTGCCCGCCGAGCAGCGGGGCACGGTCGCCGGACTGCTCGGCGTCTGTCTCCCCGTCGCATCGGTCGGCGGAACCTACGTGGTCACGTTCTTCACGGGCAACGAGCTCGCCATGTTCCTGGCCCCGTGCGCCATCGGCGCGATCCTGATCGTCCTGTTCGTGCTCCGGCTGGACGACCGCCGGCTCGCACCTGAGGAGAGGCCGCCGTGGTCGCTGGCGCAGCTGCTGGGCACCTACTACGTGTCGCCCCGGCGGCACCCGGACTTCGCGTGGGCGTTCGCGAGCCGGTTCATGTTCATCTTCGCCTACGCGCTCCTGGTCACCTACCAGGCGTACTACCTCCTGGACCACCTGGGCAGCAGTGAGGAGGAGGTCCCGCGACAGATCTTCGTGAGCACTCTCGTCCAGGCGACGTGTGTCGTGGTCGCCGCCCTGGTGGGCGGTCGTCTGTCGGATCGCACGGGCCGCCGCAAGCTCTTCGTGGCGTCCGCCGCTGTCACCTACGGGGTCGGGCTCTTCCTGATCGCCGTCGCGGGCGACTTCGACGGGTTCCTGGTCGGGATGGCCGTCGGCGGGGTGGGCTTCGGCGTGTACCTGGCCGTCGACCTGGCCCTCGTCGCCGACGTCCTGCCCAGCACGGACAGCGCCGCGAAGGACCTCGGCGTGCTGAACATCGCCGGCGCCCTCCCCTTCGCGCTCGCCCCGGCGCTGGCCCCGGCGGTCCTGGCGATCGGCGGTGGCAGCTACCAGGTGCTGTACGCCGTCGCCGGGGTGTGCGCGCTCGTGGGCGCAGCGGCCATCCTCCCGGTGCGGCGGGTGCGGTGACGGTCGGCTGACTACTTGACCTCCGCGCGGACCACGAGGCGGAGACCGACGGCCAGCGGGACGACGAGCCAGATCAGGCCGGTGACGCCCAGGTGCGCCCACTGCTGCGAGGAGAGGGGGCCTTCCAGGAGGGCACCGGTGGCGAAGTCGAAGTCGACCCAGGGCTGGAGGTCGCGGAACCAGTCCTGGTTGGCGGCCAGGATCAGGGCCAGGGTGGGCAGGAGGAACTGGTAGATGAAGTAGGCGACGAGCGCGCCGGCCGAGCTGCGCACGAGGACGCCGAGCATGAAGCCGACCAGCATGCCCAGCACGTTGGCCAGCTCGATCGTGACCAGGTTGGCCGCGGTGAGGTCCCAGACCGGCTCGACCCCGGCGATGGCGGTGCCGACGAGGTTGCCGACCGCACCGATCGCGAAGGCGACGGGCGTGGCGACGAGCGCGACCACGAGGGAGGCGACGAGCTTGCCGACGATCACCCGCCACCGGTGTGGGACCAGGGCGAAGGTCGTCAGCCCGCTGCGCTGGCTCCACTCCGCCGTCACCGACAAGATCGCGATGATCGGCAGGATCAGGGACATCGGGACGCTGATCGCGGAGGTGAACGTGCGGTAGGTGAGGTCCTCGTGGTCGGCGAACAGGATGACCGCTCCGGTGGTCAGCAGGGAGACGAGCGCGATGCTGGCCACCGTCCAGAAGCCTGATCGCGTGTCGAGCATCTTGCGGAGCTCGGTGGTGGTGATGCGGTGGAGTGGGATGCCCGCGGGTGTTCCCCGGACCGCAGCTGTGGGGCGGACGGGGGCCTGGTGCTGGACGATGGTCATGCGAGTGCTCCTTCGGGCTGGTCGCGCTGGGTGGATGCAGTGAGCTGGAGGAACATCTCCTCCAGGCCGGTGCCGTCGGCCGACCGCAGCTCGAGCACGGCGACACCCGCCGTGTAGGCGGCCCGCCCGACCTGCTCGACGTCGGCCTGGGCCAGCAGGCCGTCAGTCCCGACGTACGACGACGTGATGCCCTCAGCGGTGAGGGCCCGGGCGAGGACTGGTGCGGTCGGTCGTGCGCACCACGGCTCCGGCCGAGGCGAGCAGATCGGACTTGGCACCCTGCGCGACGATGCGGCCGTTGCCGATGACGACGAGATCGTCGGCGATCACCTCGATCTCGTGGAGGAGGTGCGAGGAGAGCAGGACCGTGCCGCCCCGGTCCGCGAAGTCCCTGAGCAGGCCTCGCATCCATCGGATGCCCGCCGGGTCGAGGCCGTTGGCCGGTTCGTCGAGGATCAGGATCCCGGGATCGCCGATCAGCGCCGTCGCGAGCCCGAGCCGCTGCCGCATGCCGAGGGAGTAGTCGCGCACGCGGCGCGAGGACTCCTCCGGAGTCAGGCTCACGAGGTCGAGCATCTCGTCGACCCGACCCCTGGGCAGGCCCATGAACCGCTGCGCGATCGTGAGGATCTCGCGGCCGGTCCGGCCGGCGTGCTGGGCGGAGGCGTCGAGGAGCACACCGACGGCCAGGCCCGGGTTGGGCAGGTCCACGTAGCGGTGACCCGAGACGGTGGCCGTGCCGGAGTTGGCGTGGGTGAGCCCGACGATGATGCGCATCGTCGTCGACTTGCCGGCGCCGTTGGGCCCGAGGAAGCCGGTGACCCGGCCCGGTCGGGCGGTGAAGGAGACGTCGTCGACGGCCGTGAAGTCGCCGTATTTCCTGGTGACTGACTCGAGCGTGATCATGTGGTCGGTCCTGTCTGGGTGTGGGTGACGGAGAGCAGGGTCAGGCCGAGGTCGCGCACCCGCTGGATCAGGCCGTACAGGGCCGCCTGGTCCGCGACCTGGCCGCGGATGAGCGTGGTGCCGTCGTCGTCGACCAGGAGCTCCATCCCGTCGAACCACGCGGACCACCGGTCCTCCAGGTGCCCTTGGACCCGCATCTCGTAGGTCTTGGCCTCGTTCATGGCCCGGAACGTAGGAGTGGATGTGGGGACCGCGGATCACCACATGTGGTGAACGAGGTGGTGGTCGTTGGTCGGTGACTCAGGTGCGCGTCCGGCCCAGGAGGCCGAGCTGCTCTGCGCGCCGTACGGCCGTCCGGCGGCTGCTGACGCCGAGCTTGGCGTAGATGTTCTTGGTGTGCGTGCGCACCGTGTTCAGGGACACGACCAGGTGCCGCGCGATCTCGGGCCCGCTCAGCTCGCTCGACAGCAGGCGGAGCACGTCGAGCTCGCGGTCGCTGAGCGGGTCGACCAGGGCGTCCACGTGTCGCGGGCCGGTCCGCGGGACCCTGGTCTCGCGACCTCAGCAGCCGGGCGGCGTACGTCGAGGAGCTGCCGCGCCTGGCCGCCGTGGCGATCAGCGTCGCCAGCGCCGGGCCCTCCGCGGTGAAGGTGCGCACATATCCCTCGGGCTGACCCTGCTCGAGGGCCCGCGCCACCTCGGCGACGGCCGCGTCGACGTCTCCATGCCCTTGGAACGCCAGTGCGCGCAGCACCCGGATCTCGAGGACACTGCCGAGCCGGCCTCCGGCTTCGGCAGCCGTCAGCAGTCGCTCCAGGAACTCGCCCACGGAGTCGTCCCCGGCCGCGAGGAGAGCCCGCGCCAGGGTGACGTGCTCGTACTCGTGCAGGTAGGCGAGCTCGTCGGCGACGGACAGACCGCGTTCCGTCGCCCAGCCGATCGCGAGCTCCGGCCGGCCCTGCCTGACCCAGACCCTGGCCCGCATCGCGGCCACGGGTGAGCTGTCGGGCGAGAAGTCGCCGTCGTAGACCCGCTCGGCCTCGTCGAGCCGCATGAGCGCACCGGCCAGGTCCCCCTCTGCATCCCGGAGCTGCGCCTCGGCGAGGCGCCAGCGGTGCGGGTGCTTGGGCAGCCCCAGGTGGTCGCCGAGCTCGTGGGCGACGCGCAGGTGCTCCCTGGCCGCGTCGAGGTCGTCGCGCTCGGTGTCGATCATGCTGAGCCCGACGTGCATGTCCGGCATGCCACGCAGGGGCCGGGCGGGTTGACGCTCGGCCAGGTCGAGGGCGTCGCGGACGGTGCGCTCGGCGTCGCGCAGCCGACCCTGCGTCAGCTGCATGTCGGCCAGGGCCACGGCGCAGCCCAGGACGTCGGCGACGTAGCCGACGAGCTCGAACCGCCGGATGGTCTCGGTGTACGCCGCCTCAGCGGTGACGAGGTCGCCCTGATGCCAGGAGGCGAGCCCCATGAGGGCGGTGGCCGCCCCATGCCCCAGGTCGTCGTCAGGCTCGAGCGCGGCGATCGCTTGCCGTCCGTGGTCCATGGTGGCGGCCACGTCTCCGCCCATCAGGGACAGTCCCGCGCGGTGGATCCTGACCCAGCCGGGAAGCTTGCGCCACTCGGCCGGGTTGGCGACCAGGAGGCCGTCCGGCAGACCTGCCCCGGCCTGCGTCCGCGCCAGCTCGACCCACCGCTCGGCGATGCGCAGCCGGGGCTCGACCCCACGGGTCTCGCCGGTCGACATGAGGGCGCCGACGTACCCGTTGGCCAGCACGGGACGCCGGGCGTAGACCTCGTCTGGCAGAGCCTCCATCCAACGGCGGAGCTGGGCTTCGCGGCGCTCCTTGGTGAGGGCGGGGATGACCCGCTCGACCAGGCCCGCGGCCCGGTCCGAGTCGCCGGCGGCCAACGCGTGCTCGATGGCCGCGCTGGTGTCGCCGTCCTGCTCGTGCCAGGCGCTGGCCCGGCGGTGCAGCTCGGGAGCCTCACCGGGAAGCTCGTCGAGGAGACGGGCCTGCAGCATGTCGGCGAAGAGATGGTGGTACCGGTACCAGCGACGCCGGTCGTCCAGCGGCACCAGGAACAGGTTGTCGCGGTCGAGCAGCTCGAGCATCGCGCGGCCGTCGGCCCGGCCCGTGACGGCGTCGGCCAGGGACCCGGACATCCGGGGAAGCACCGAGGTCCGGAGGAGGAAGTCCCGTACGTCCTCGGGCTGGCGGTGCACGACCTCCTCGACGAGGTAGTCGACGACATGACGGTCGTCTCCCGCGAACCCGTCGATGAACCCGGCGGCGTCCTCCCGCCCCCGCAACGACAGCGCCGCCAGCTGCAGCGCAGCGACCCACCCCTCGGTGCGTCCGTCGAGGGTGGTGATCTCGCCGGCGGAGAGGTGGAGTCCCATCCCCTCGAAGAACACCGAGGTCTCCCGCTCGGTGAACCGGAGGTCGGCGGCGCGTACCTCGACGAGCTGGCCACGGGCGCGCAACCTCGCCAGGGGCAGTGCGGGGTCCGACCGCGTCGCGATGACCAGGCGCAGCTGCCGCGGCAGGTGGTCGACCAGGAACGTCATCGCCTCGTGGACGGCGGGTGCGTGGACGACGTGATAGTCGTCGAGGACCAGGACGACCTGCTCGTCGACGGCGGCCAGGTCGTTGAGGAGGCTGGTCAGCACCGAGGTGATCGGGGCCCCTCCGGGCGCCTCGAGGAGCACCTGCGCGGAGTCACCCAGTCCGGGCGCCGCCGTCCGGAGTGCAGCCAGCACGTAGGCCCAGTAGGTCGACGGGTCGCTGTCTCCGGAGTCCAAGGACAGCCACGCCACGGGACGCCTGCCACCGGGCCCGGGCTTGCTACCGGGCTTGCTACCGGGCTGGCCACCGGGCGGGCCACCGAGCAGCGCCTGGGCCAGCAGCGTCGACTTCCCGAAGCCCGCCGGGGCGGAGACGAGGACGACCGCGGCCTGGTCTCCCCCACCCAGGCTCGCGGCCAGGCGGGGCCGCTGGACGAGACCGTGGGTCACCCGGGGCGCGAACAGCTTGGTCTGCAGCAGCGGGCCGGGCGTCGCTGCCAGAGGGGCGTCCCCCGTCACCCGACCCTCACCTCTCGTCCAGGGCGGCCGCGGTCGATCCGTGGTCGGGCATGGTGCCATTCCAGGGCCATTTGCCGCGAAAGGCAACGATCACCCCGTCGCTCACCACGTGTGGTGATACCCACTCACCACATCGGTGCCTAGCTTCGCGATCCATCGAGCATTCACCCGATCTGCGAAAGGCACCATCATGGACAGGTTCACGCGCAGTCTCGCTCTGGCGAGCGCGAGGCACCCGTGGCGCACCATCGCGAGCTGGCTCGTCGTTCTCGGCGCGCTGTTCGCACTCGCCGGCAGCGCTGGAGGCACCTTCACCGACGACTTCGCGTCGCCCGGCAGCCAGAGCGCCCGGGCCGTTGAGCTTCTCGGCGAGAACTTCCCCGAGGCGGCCAAGGGCAAGGCGCTCGTCGTGTTCGCGGCCGAGGACGGCGCGACCCTCCAGGATCTCGGCGCGGAGGTCGCCGCGGTGATCGACGACGTCAATGCCGCCGCACACGTGGAGTCGGTCGCCGACCCGTTCGCGGCCGGCACGATCTCTGACGACGGCCGGGTCGGCTACGCCGAGCTCACCCTGGACGTGCCCGAGCGCGAGATGGGCAAGCCGGCCTTCGCCGTGCTGTCCGACGCCGTCTCGGGCATCGAGGTTCCCGGCCTGCGCGTCGAGCTGGGCGGGGACGCCGTGTTCCTCAACGCCGCGGAGGAGAACTCGGCCCACATGGGCATCGGCCTGCTGGTCGCGCTCCTCGTGCTGCTCGTCGTGTTCGGCACCCTCGTGGCGGCGATCGTGCCGATCGGTCTGTCGATCATCGCGGTCGGAGCCGGCATCGGTGCGATCGCGCTGTTGGCCGGCGCGATGGACGTGTCGGAGTCCGCCATCCCTGTCGCCGCTCTCGTCGGGCTGGGTGTCGGGGTCGACTACGCCCTGTTCATCGTCTCTCGCTACCGCGAGAACCGGTCGTCCGGCCACGACAACGACGAAGCCCTCGCCCGCGCGATGGGCACCTCGGGATCGGCGGTCGTCTTCGCCGGCGGCACCGTCGCCGTCGCCACGGCAGCGCTCGCGATCACCGGGCTCGGCATCCTGACGTCGATCGGTCTGGCCACCGCGCTGATGGTCTTCTCGGCCGTCGCCGCCGCGGTCACCCTGCTGCCCGCGCTGCTCCACCTGCTCGGTGACCGGATCGACTCCGGCCGGCTCGTGCGCCGACACCGCCCCACGAAGCTGGCAGAGGAGACGGTGTGGTGGCGCTTCGGTCACCGGGTCTCGGGGCGTCCGTGGCCCTACCTCCTGGGCGCCGTCGCCACGCTCGTCGTGATCGCGGTGCCGGCGTTCTGGATCCAGACCGCCTTCCCGGCGGCCGGCGACGCTCCCGCACACACGACGCATCGGCAGGCGTACGACTTGTTGGCCGACGGCTTCGGCACCGGGATCAACGCCCCGTTGCTGGTCGTGGTCGACCTCGACGCCCCCGGCGTCGACGCCGCTGACATCAACGGCCTGACCGAGGAGATCGCAGGCGTCCCGGGCATCGTCGCAGTCAGCCCGACCCAGGTCTCGACGGACGGCGACACCGTCGTCTTCACCGCGACTCCGACGACGGGGCCAGCAGATCCTGAGACCTCCACGACCATCGAGGCAGTCCGCGAGGTCATCCCCGGCAACGTCTACGTCTCCGGGATCACCGCCACGACCGACGACCTCAACACCCAGCTCAAGCAGACGATGCCTCTCTTCGTCGGGGCCGTCATCGGAGTCTCGTTCCTGCTGCTGATGCTGGTCTTCCGGTCGGTCGCCGTGCCCGTGAAGGCCGCGGTGATGAACCTGCTGTCCATCGCCGGCGCCTACGGCGTGCTGGTCGCGGTCTTCCAGTGGGGTTGGGGGGCCGGCCTGATGGGCCTCGAAGGTCCGACGCCGATCACCTCGCTGATCATCGTGATCATGTTCCCCATCCTGTTCGGGCTGTCCATGGACTACGAGGTCTTCCTGCTCTCGCGGATCCGTGAGGAGTACGCCAGGACCGGCGACAACGCCGAGTCCGTTGCCCGGGGTCTGGCCGGCACCGGTCGCGTCATCACGTCGGCTGCGCTCATCATGATCGCCGTCTTCCTCAGCTTCGTCGCCAGCCCGGTCCCGTCGCTGAAGATGCTCGGGCTCGGACTCGCCGTCGCGATCCTGATCGATGCCACCCTGATCCGGATGGTGCTCGTTCCGGCGACGATGGCCCTGCTCGGAGACCGCAACTGGTGGCTGCCCGGCTGGCTCGACCGGATCCTGCCGCACGTGTCGTTCGAGGGCGCCGCCGGCGACGGCGAGCTCGGGAAGGAGCCGGTCGACCCGTTCATCGGCGCGATGCCCGAGCACACCCGGGACGAGACGCTGGTTCCCCGCTGAGCTGCTCCTGCAGGCGCTGACCCCCGGCCACCGGCCGGGGGTCAGACTGCGCGTCGTCGGGTGCTGTCCCCGGGCGAGGTGCGGCTGGCCCCCTGCCGCAGTGTGCGGCGGACGGCGAGACTCGGTCGCGGAGGTGAGCCGGACGTGGCCGAGGTGCGGGTGCTGCTCGTGGACGACCAGGCCACGTTCCTGCGCGCCATGGCCGCTGTCGTCGAGGAGACCCGGGGCTTCGAGGTCGTCGGACAGGCGGACTCGGGTGAAGGGGCCGTGACCCTCGCAGCCGCGCTGCGGCCCGACCTCGTGCTCATGGACGTGAATCTTCCTGGCATCGACGGTCTCGAGGCGACCCGCCGCATCCTCGTGCGACGTCCCGCGACCGTGGTGCTGCTGCTGTCCACCTACGACGTGGAGTCCGGCGCGTCCTTCGTCGCCGACTCCGGGGCAAGCGCCTACGTCAGCAAGGGGACGTTCGGGCCGGACATCCTCGACGAGGTGTGGCTCGAGCGGGTCCGGTCGGAGAGCTGAGCCGTCACGACCGTGCGTCCACCCTCTGTCGTGACGACGAGAGTCCCGCCGGCTGCCTCCACCCGGTCGCGGATGTCGTCCTGGGACAGGCCGCCCCGATCCGTGCCGGAGACGACCAGCCGCAGGTGATCGTCCTCCACACCGCAGCAGCACGTGAACCGGGCCGTCGAGGTCGCGGGTGGCCTCGGCGGCACAGAAGTACGCCGCCGCCTCGACACTGGCCGAGAAGCGTCGGTCGGCTGCGGACTCGTCGACCACGAGGCTGCCTGTGCCGTCGGCCCTCGCGACGAGGGAGGCCAGGGCAGCGGGGAGCCCGGCCCTGGCGAGCTGGGCAGGGAACACGCCTCGGGTGATCTCGCGCAGCGTCTCGAGGGCGACAGTGACCGAGACGAGCAGCCTGGCCAACGCGTCCGCGTCGTCGCGCGACGTGCCGACCCGGCCTGTCGCGGAGAGCTGCCTCAGCTGCCGCGGAAGCGGTGTCAGGTGCGGTGCCACCTGACGGTCGATGGCCCTCTCGAGGCGGCTCCGCTCGGCGTCCCCGGCGCTGATCAGTCGTCGGCGGGACTCCGCCAGGTCATCGGTCCGCCGGGCCAGCTGCTGCACCTCACCGGAGAGCTCGGCCGCGAGGCGTGCACTGCGGAAGGCGATGGCGGCCTGCTCTGCGAGGTGCGTCAGGAGCCGCTTCTCGACGGGTCGCAGAGCCTGTCCGGGCGGCATCGTGACGGCGATGCCGCCCAGGCGCTCCCCGCCGTCGACGACGGCGACCTCGACCGGCGTACCTGCGGCGACCGCTCGGTCGCTCGGTGCCCACGTGGCGACCTCGTCGGGTCCCGCCTCGACGTGGAGCGTCACCACGACCTGCCGGGCGTTGACGGCTCGTCCCGCCGCGTCGGCGACGGCCGGCAGCAGGGCCGCCGGGTCCGGGGTGTCCCCCAGCCGGCGACTGAAGTCGGCCAGCGCCTCGTACGGCGCCGCTGCGGCGCCGAAGGCCAGCCGGTCGGCGATCCTCACGACCCGCCCGCGCAGGGGCTGGAACGCGATCGCCACGACCGCGGTCGCCAGCAGCGAGGGCCAGAACCCGTCGGTGCTTCCGCCGACGGCGGAGCCGGCCAGGACCACGACGACCACGTATCCAGCCGCCACCACACCGGTGGCGAGGGCGAACACCAGCGCCCGGTTGAGGATCAGGTCGATAGCGATCAGTCGGTGGCGCAGCACGGCGACGGCCACGCACACGGGTACGGCGACCTGCGCGACCCGCAACGGAAGAGCGGCCAGCCAGGTCCCCTCCTCACCCTGGATGCGAGGGATGGCCAGGATGCACACCACTCCGAGCGCCAGCATCGCCGCTGCCGAGGCGATCCAGAGCAGCTGCAGCCGCTCGTCGTCCTTCGCTCTCTGCAGCCGGAGGACGAGCGAGACGACCGAGGCGAGGAGTGCGGCCGCGACGAGCATCCACCCCACCGTGAGCAGCGGCAGCGACACCGCCCGGTTGCCGAAGTCCTCGCCCACCACGACCTCGCCGGGCCTGATGGTCAAGGTCCCCAGGGTGTGCAGGGTGACGCCGGCCAGCGCGACCCACGCGGCCCACCGCCAGCGGCGAGAGAGCAGGTGACCGTCCGGTGCCGTGAGGAACACGATGATCTGGGCCGTGAACGCAGGCCATCCCACCAGCGGTCCTGCCCACGCCGCGACATGTGCCCAGTAGTGAGGGCCGGGGCCGTCCCCGTCGAGCACCCAGGTGCTGTAGGCATCGGTCGCCAAGGTCACCGAGAGCAGGCTCGCTGCGGACAGCAGCCAGCCGAGACGGTGACTCGGGTACCGCGAGATGATGAGCGCTCCCATCACCGCATAGCCCATGCCCGCCAGGGGCGCGAGCGGCCAGCCGTGGTCTGCCCAGGTCGACTCGCTCAACAGCGGGCGCTGGGCCGCGGTGAAGACCGTGTCCAGCACGAACGCGACGGTCGCGAGGACGACGACCGCCCACGCCAGTCGCGAGCGCATCTCAGCCGTCCTGGTCCGTGGCGGGGGCCGAGGCGCTGATCGTCGTACCCACTCCCACCGCAGAGGCGATGGTCACGATCCCGCCGACGGCGTCGAGGCGGTCGCGCATGTTCATCAGCCCAGCGCCTCCGGCGTGGTGGTCGTCGGCCTGGTCGAAGCCCGAACCGTCGTCGACGACGTCGAGTCGCCAGCGCCGGGCGTCCTGGCTCAGCCGCACCGTCACCCGGGTCGCGCCGGCGTGCTTCACGGCGTTCTGGATCGCCTCCATGCAGCAGAAGTAGAACGCGGCCTCGATCGCCGGCGCCGGCTTCCCCAGCTCGTGGGCCTCGACGGTGACCGGAACCGGACTGGCGGTGACCCCCGAGCGGAGGGCCGCCACCAGTCCTCGCTCCGACAGCATCTCGGGATAGATCCCACGGCTCAGTGACGACAACGTGTCGATGGCCAGCCGAGCCGCGACCGCCTGCTCGGCCAGCACCTGGCTCGCCTTGCCGGATGACCGGCTCGCCAGGACCTGGGCCAGTCGTAGGTTGACCGCCAGCGCCACCAGGTGTTGCTGAGCGCCATCGTGGATGTCGCGCTCGAGGCGCCTTCGTACCGCGTCCTGGGCCGCGATCACCCGTCCGCGCGAGCTCTCGAGCTCGTGGGTGCGGGCCTGGAGCTCGTTGTGCCGGTCCGTGAGCTCGGTCCGCAGCCCCACCCGCCTCAGCACCAGACCCGCCTGTGATGCCAGGTCGGCGAACAGGCGCTCCTCCACGGCCGTCAACGGCAGACCTCGCCGTTCCAGCAGCCGGAGCTCCCCGAGCACCTGGTCGCCGTACCGGACGGGGGACCTGCGCAGACCGGCCGGTACGAGCGCCGGGCCCCCGGACTGCCCCCCGGATTGTCCCCCGGATGGTCCAGGCACGGCCGGGATGACGTCGTCCTCGGCGTCCGGAGGCCAATGTCCGGCCACCGCCAGGCGACCGGACACCTGGAGCCAGACCTGCGCCCACTGAGCGCCTGTTCCCTGCGCCAGCAGTCGCGACATGCGGGCGGGCAGATCCTCGGTGACGGGCTCGTCGCCGCCGCTCTCGGCGAACCTGGTCAGGACGTCGTAGGGCGTTTCGGAGTGTCGGGCAGCCGCTCGCTGGAGCGCACGCTGGGTCGGGGCGAACGCGAGCGCGACCACGGTGGTCGCCAGCACCGACAGGGCGGGGCTGGGTGAGTCGGTACGACCGATCAGCATCCCACCGCCGAGCACGATCAGGACGTAGACACCGAGCACGAAACCGCCGAGACCGACGACGACGATCGCCAGGCCCGCCCCGCTCCGGGAGGGGCCTCGCCTCCTCATCGCGCCGGGCCGGGTCGGGTGGGGCCGCTGGCCTCGAGATAGGCGAGCACCGCCATCACGCGCCGGTTCGTGACGTGCTCGTCGATCAGCCCCAGCTTCTGGAAGAGCGCGCCGATGTGCTTCTCCACGGCTCGCTCGCTCATGAACAGCGTCGTGGCGATGGTGGCGTTGTTGCGCCCGGTCGCCATCGCCTCCAGGACCTCACGCTCCCTGTCGGTGAGGCCCGCGAGAGCCCCCTCACCGGCCCCCTTGCGAGCCACCAACGCCTCCACGACCTTGGGGTCGAGCACCGAGCCACCCCGACTCACCTCATGGAGGGCCCGCACCAGCTCGTCGACGTCGCTGACGCGTTCCTTGAGGAGGTAGCCCAGACCTGAGACGCCATCGACCAGCAGCTCGAAGGCGTAGTCCTCCTCGACGTACTGCGACAGCACCACCACGCCGATGTCGGGATGCTCCGCGCGGATGCGCTTGGCTGCCTCGATGCCTTCGTTGCCGTACGCCGGAGGCATCCGGATGTCGGTCAGCACCGCGTCCGGCAACGTCTCGTCCACGGCCCGGATGAGCGTGGAGGTGTCACTCGCCATCGACACCACCTCGATCGCCTCGATCTCGGCCAGGAGCGCGGACAGGCCCTCACGGACCAGGAAGTTGTCGTCGGCGACGACCAGGCGCAGCGCCACTCCTACGACAGTAGGCCACGGCGGCGCGCGGCGAGGTCGTGCTGACCCGCGCGACTCATGGGGCTAGCACCACCAGGACTACTGCCAGCCCCATCGTCGCCAGGGCCCGGGCTACCTAGCGTCGGACGTCAGGAGCAATAGGCGACGTCCTCGACCCGGCGGCGATGTCTCGATGCACGATGGAGGAGTCACGATGTTGGTACGTCTCGCTGATCGGTGCTTCCGGCACCGCCGTCTGGTCGTCCTGGCCTGGATCGCCACCCTCCTCGGATCGTTCGCGCTGGCAGGGGCGTTCGGAGGGGAGTTCAAGCAGGACTACCTCCAACCCGGCTCGGAGTCGCAGCAGGTCTCGAACACGCTCAAGGATCGGTTCCCCCAGAAGTCGGGCGACACGATCCAGGTCGTCGTGCACGCCCCGGCGGGCGTCACCGCCCCGGACGTGCAGACCCAGGTCGAGGAACTGCTCGCCGATGTCGCCGGCGCGCCACACGTCGTGAGCGTCACGAGCCCCTTCAGCGCCGAGGGGGCCCGCCAGGTCTCGGCGGACGCCACGATCGCCTACGCCGACGTGGCGCTCGACAAGACGGCGGACGAGTTCACTGCCGACGAGGCCTCTGCGCTGGTCGCGCCCATCCTCGCGGCCGGTGACGGGACGCTGCAGATCGAGGTCGGCGGCGCGGTTGCCACCAAGTCCCAGACGGTTGCCGCAGGATCCGAAGGCATCGGCCTGATCGCCGCAGCCATCATCCTGCTGATCACGTTCGGCTCGGTGGTCGCCATGGGCCTGCCCCTCGTCACGGCGCTCTTCGGCCTCGGCGTCGCGATGGCTCTCGGCGAGGTGCTGCGACGCTTCGTGGACGTGCCGGAGTGGGCGCCGTACACCGCAGCCATGGTCGGTCTCGGCGTCGGCATCGACTACGCGCTGCTGATCGTCACCCGGTTCCGCAGCAGCCTTGCCGACGGCCAGGATCCCCGAGGGGCGACGCAGACCGCCATGGCGACCGCCGGGCGGGCGGTGCTCTTCGCCGGCCTGACCGTGGTGCTCTCCATGCTCGGCATCCTGCTGATGGGCCAGCCGGCCATGAACGGGTTCGCGTTCACCGTGGTGCTCGCCGTGCTCGTGGTGATGGGGGCGACGATGACGCTGCTCCCGGCCATCCTCGGCTTCGCCGGCCGCAACATCGAGCGCTTGCACGTGCCGTTCGTGAGCAGGAGCGTCCGTTCGTACGACGCGTCGCGCTGGTACCGGTGGAGCCGATTCATCCAGCGCCGCCCGTGGTGGGCAGCCATCGGCTCGCTGACTGTGCTGGTGGCCCTGGCGGCGCCGTTCCTGGGCATCCGCTTCGGCTTCCCGGACTCCGGCAACGACTCACCGACCCTGACCACACGTCAGGCCTACGACCTGGTCGCCGAGGGCTTCGGCCCCGGGTACGCAGCACCCATGCTGCTCACCGTCCAGGGCGCGTCGGACGGCGACCTGCTCGCCTCCGCCGACTCGCTCGGAGCCGCACTTGCGACTGTGGACGGCGTGGCCTACATCAGTCCCGCGACCCTGAACCCCGAGGGTGACACCGCTCTGCTGACGCTGACCGCCACCACCGCACCTCAGGACGCGGCGACGCAGGAGCTCGTGCAGCTGCTCCGCGACGAGGCCATTCCGGCCGCCACCGTCAGCACCGGACTCACCGTGGGGGTCGGAGGTGTGGTGCCGGCCAACGTCGACACGACGCAGGGCGTCGCATCCAGGCTGCCGCTGTTCTTCGGCGGCGTCCTGCTGACGTCGTTCGTGTTGCTGATGATGGTCTTCCGCTCGGTCCTCGTGCCCCTGAAGGCGGTCGTCATGAACCTGCTGGCCACGGCAGCCGCCTTCGGCGTCCTCGCTCTCGCCGTCCGCGGGGGCTGGCTCGGAGACCTGGTCGGCATCCCGGAAGCCATTCCGGTGCCCATCCAGCTGCCGATCGGGATCTTCGCGATCCTGTTCGGGCTCTCCATGGACTACGAGGTCTTCCTCCTCTCCCGGATCAAGGAGGAGTACGACCGGACCGGAGACAACGGTCTAGCCGTTGCCGACGGCCTCGCCAAGTCGGCACGCGTGATCACGGCCGGGGCCGCGATCATGGTCACGGTGTTCATCTCCTTCGTGCTCGGTCACGACGTGATGGCCAAGATGTTCGGCATCGGTCTTGCGGCCGCGGTCCTCATCGACGCCACCCTCGTCCGCATGGTTCTCGTCCCGGCAACCATGGAGCTGCTCGGCGACCGCAACTGGTGGCTGCCCAGCTGGCTCGACCGACTCCTCCCCCGCATCCACCTGGACGGAGACGCGACCGACCTCGACGAGCTCGAGCTCGGCCTCACGCCAGAGGAGGAGCGCGTCCCGGTGCCGACGACAGGACGGTCCCGATGAGCTAGCCGAGACTCGTCGAGACACTGCAGCAGCCAGCGCACGACAGCCTCGCGCGGGAGTCAGGCTCCCGGGCGAGGCTGCTTGGCGTCGGCGAACGAGTCCTCGAGGCCGACCAAGCGAGCGCTCACCCGCCACAACCGATCAGCGACCGCCGTGTCGTAGCTGAGCCGCGAGGACCGCTTGGTGGCGCGATTCGCGAAGTACCGACCCGTCACTTCGTCGAGACCGGGGGCTGAGGCCAGGTGGATGGACGTGGCGGCTCCCCTGGCGGGGGACTTCATGAACGGCCGGAGGATCGGCACGAGCCACTTCTGCACGGTGGCCGGGTCATCGGCGCCGAACGAGGTGTTGACCACTCCTGGGTGCAGCGCGTTGGCCGTGACACCGGTCATGTCCATGCGCCTGGCCAGCTCGTAGGTGAACAAGACGTTGGCGAGCTTGGACTGGTTGTAGGCCCTGGCACCCGAGTACGACCGCTGGCCTTGCAGGTCCTCGAAGTCGATGCGCCCCTGCGCCTGTGCGTGGGACGCGACGGTCACTACCCGAGCGGGAGCGCTCTGTCTCACGCGCCCGAGGAGCAGTCCGGTGAGCAGGAAGGGGGCCAGGTGATTGACAGCGAACGTCTGCTCGAGACCGTCGACGGTGATCCGCCGGGTGTTCCAGTAGCCCCCGGCGTTGTTGATCAGCACGTCGATGCGGGGCAGGGCGAGCAGGACGTCGCCGGCGAGACGCCGTACCTCTGCCTGTGAGGACAGGTCGGCGACGAACCACAGCCCCTCGCCACCGTGGGACGCACGGAGCTCCCTTGCTGCGGCGTCGGTGCGGACGCGGTCCCGACCGGTGATGGCGACGCGGGCGCCCATCGCCGCCAACCCGAGTGCCGTGGCCTTGCCGATCCCGCCGCTGCCTCCGGTGACGAGGACAGTACGGCCGACCATGGCATCGGCCACGGTTGTTCCAGGCGCCCTGGGTGACATCGTGCTGCCTTCTCTGGATTGGTGAGAGAGACGCTACGCCGCTGGGTCGCGAGCGGCTCGCTACGAGCCCTCCTGGTCGTCGCGGTAGGTCGCGAGGGTGTCGGCGATGGCTTGCTCGTACGGCGTGGCCATCGTCCCGAGCTTGCTGGACATCTTGCTGCTGTCCACCACGAAGGGCTCCTCGAACTGGTACTGCATCTCGAGAAGCTCCCGCACGGTCGCGTTGAACAGGCCGACGCCGCGCAGCATCAGCGGCGGCAGCGCCCGGACCCGAGCACCGGGACGACCGGCCTGACGGTAGACGACGTCGACGAGCTGCCGGGTGGTGCGCGTGTCCGGGTCGTTGGGCAGGTGCCACACCTCTCCGGGGGCATCGGGATGCTCACCGAGGACGGCGAGGCCCTCGCCGATGTCGGGGATGTAGCTGTAGGTGTGGGGCTGGTCGAGGTCTCCGAGGACGCTGGCCGTCCTGCCCGCCAGGGCGGCGGTGAACACGCGGTCACCCAGGTTGGACTGGGCGCCACCGCGCGGGCCGAAGTAGTCCGAGGCGCGGCCGATGGCGACCTCGACACGCCCGTCGTGGTGGGCTGCGAGGAGCTCGCGTGCCATCCGCCCCCGGAGCTGGCCCTTCGTCGTATGGGCGTCGTACGCGCGGTCCTCGGTGAGTGGACGGCCGGCGGGTCGCCCGTACATGTACACGTTCTCCATGCTGACCAGGCGGGCGCCGGTGGCCTCGGCAGCCGCCAGCACGCCGGCCTGGAGGGCGGGGAACTGTGCGGTCCACTCCGTGTACGGCGGGTTGAGGGTCTGGTACACGACGCGGGCGCCGCTGGCAGCTCTGGTGCAGAAGCCCGGATCCCGGGCGTCACCGCCCACGACCTCGACGTCGTCGGGAACCGCTGCGTGGCCGGAGCGATTGACGAGCCGGACGCTCTCGCCGCGCCGTCGCAGGGCCTCGTACGTCGCCAGGCCGATCGCGCCGGTCCCGAAGATCACGTGCTCCAGCCGAGTCATGCCGTCGCCTCGATCCGAGTCAGGCCTGCCGGGTCCTCAGCAGCTGCCTTGTAGGGAAGCAGCCGTGGAGCAACAGGCCGGACAGAGCGGAGAACGTGACGGCACCGTAGGCGCCGAAGATCGTGAACTGCTGGTCGACATGGATCTGGCCGAGCGTCGTGACGGTCCAGCCCAGCGCCCACAACGCGGGCATCGCGGCTGCCCAGGCCCAGCGGTGGCGGGCACTCCGCGGAAGGGCGAGCGCCTGCGCGGGACCGAGGGCCAGACCGGTGAGGGCACCCATCAGGGCCAGGTCGGCGAGGGACGTGCCGTAGTCGACGACGGCAGCGCCCACGAGCAACCCGACCCCCATGCCTGCCCCGGTCGCCGGGATCCACCGGCGAGGATCGAGACGACGGCGGCTCGCCACCACCTGCCCTGCGCCGAGAGCGAGCCCGGAGACGACGCCGCCGATCAACGCGGCGACGGGGCCATCGACGCGGCCGGCCACCGCGGTGCCGGCCAACCCGGCGAGCGGGAAGGCCACGAAGCCGGCCGTCCACAGCAGCCAGGTGCGGGTGAAGGTGGGGTGGGAGGCTCGGGATTCGGTCATGGTCGTCGGCTCCTCGTGTCGGCGGTGGTCGAGCAGGTGGTGCTCGTCGCGCATCATCGGCGCTGGACCTCAGCGTGGTCGCGGCCGCTGATGATGCGCTGACGGCAGCGGACGGTGGGCGTCAGCGTCCTCGCCGGCGTTACCTCGATACCCTCGGGCCAGGAGGCGCGGATGTCGCCCCCACCGTCGGACTGCCGAGGTCGTTGCCCCTCATGGAGACGCTTGCGTCGAAGGACCGCCGAGCGCTGAGTCCGCGAGCGTGGGGAGCTCTCGCCGTCGTGGGGCTGGTCGTCGCCTTCTCCCTCAGCTCCACGCTGGTGAAGAGCGCCGAGTCTCCAGGTGTCCTGGTCGCCTTCTGGCGACTGGCAGTGGTCAGCGTCGTCTGGAACGTCTACCTCCGTCTCACCGGCAGGCGGGTCACCCTGCGCCACGTCCGGCAGGCATTCATCCCCGGCGTCTTCTTCGGGGTGAACCTGGCGACGTTCTTCGTCGGGGCCACGAACAACAGCGTGGCCAACGCCGCCTTGATCGGCTCACTCTCGCCGTTCCTGATCGTGCCGATCGGTGCCCGGCTCTTCAACGAGTACAACGATCCACGCGCGCTGGTCTTCGCTCTCCTGGCCTTCGGCGGTGCAGCGATCGTTCTCCTGAACGCTCCGCCCAACGGGGATGCCTCGGTGCGGGGGAACGTCTTCGGGCTGGTGGCCATGCTGCTGTGGGTCGGCTACGTCGTCTCCACGCGACACTTCCGCCGCGACATGGATGTCGCCACCTTCATGGCCACCATCAGCCCCATCGCGGCCGTCGCCGTGCTGCCGTTGGCGGTGGCCAACGGCGACGTGTTCGAGATGAGCGCGAGGGGCTGGGCGTACACGCTCGTTCTCACCTTCCTCACCGGGGTGGCGGCTCACGGCCTCCTGGTCTTCGCGCAACGGACGATCCAGATCGGCACGATCGGGATCGCGCAGGTGGCCCAGCCTGCGCTGGCCGTCGTGTGGTCGTTCCTGCTGCTGGGCGAGAGAGTCCGGCCGTGGCAGGTCGCGGGCATCGCGGATCGTGATGAGCGGTCTGCTGGCGTTCCTGGTGCTGAACGAACGGGGCAGCCGGGCCCGGCGGGCCGCGGACCTCGGGGAAGCAGCGATCGAGGCGAGCGACACCGCAGGCCCGACGGTGCCGCCATCCGATCCCCGTAGCCCGTGTCTCCCGACGATCTCGACCCGTCGCTCCTCAGAGGTGGTTCTGCACCCATAGCGCGTCGGTCCTGTCGAGCTCGGTGATCAGGTGGCGTGCTGCCTGCATGCGCTGGTCGGCCGCCTCGATCTGGGCCCTCGCCGTGCCTGCGTCGCCCAGCCCGGCAGCCCGGCGCGCGAGCGCATCCCGGGCGAAGACCTCGACGGCAGCGGCGTCGTCCTGCCTGGCCTCGTCGAGGATCACCTCCAGGCGCTGGTCGGCACCGGGAACCTGCTCCGCGGCATCCATCGCGGCCAGCAGGCAGTCGCCGAGCGCGGACTGCTCTCCTCCGCCCGCGTCGCGGTGCCAGGCGGCCGCGGCCTCGAGGACCGTCCGAGCCGCCGAGTCCTGGCCGGTCGCGCGCAGGGCCCGACCCAGATTCACCCGGGCCAGCGCTGCCAGCCGCACGTCGCCGGTGGCGTGGGCCTTGTCGATCGCGACCTCCAAGGTGGAGATGCCCGCTGTCGTAGTCGCCGTTGTGGCAGTGCGCACGCCCCAGGCTCATCAGCTGGTAGGCCTCGGTCTGCTGGAAGCCGAGCAGCCGCGATCGTTCAGCTGCGCGGCCGATGAGCCGCACAGCGTCGTCAGACCGATGCTCGAGCCTGGCGAGGTCTCCCAGCATGGCGTCGCCACGTACGTGCAGCCACGGGTCATCGATCAGTCGCAACCAGTGCTCAACCTGTTCTGCGCCCTCCACGCTTCGCTCCACGTCGCCTGCGGAGATCGCCGCCCTCCCCGCGAAGAGCCAGGTCGCCGCCTGGTCCCACGGCCGGTCCAACCCGTCGTACAGGGCGCTGCTGCGTGCGGTGAGCTCCATCGCTCGTCGGAACTCGCCCTGATGGGACACGACGTAGGCCAGGTAGTAGCAGCAGCGCGCCTGCAGCTCGATGTCGCGCGCCGCTTCGGCGACGTCGGCAGCCACCGCGACGTGTCCGCGGGCGCGCTCGAGGCTTCCTGTGGAGGCTTCGATCCACGCCGCGAGCAGGAGTGCCGTCGCCCGATCCCGGGGCTGCGCCGCGTCGTCTGCCGCCTGGAGGGCGCTCAGGATCCGTTCGGCGCCTCTGCTGTCCCCGAGGACGACCCAGGCCCAGCCGAACCCGTTGCCGATGTCGAGCGCGAGCAGCGGATCGTGCACGGCGCTCCACGCCAGCGCCGCGTCGATGTTGGCGCGCTCGGTCCGGGCGAAGGACAGGTGCTGTGCCTGGTGCCGGCTGCGAACCCCTTCCGTCGACGCCCGCGCATGGTCCGCGAACCATGCGGCGTGGGCGGCAAGGGCGCGGTCGACGAGCCCGGCCTCGGCCAAGGCTTCCAGCGAGAACGCCCGGATGCTGTCGAGAAGCCGATAGCGAGCCGAGCGCATCGGCTGCCCCGGGATGGCGGGGTCGCCGGGGGCGGCGGTGCGGCTTCGTCGTCGACGATCACCAGGGACCGGCTCGCCAACCGGCTCACGACGTCGATCGCTGCGGCCGGGGGGACGTCGAGCGCTTCGAGAACGAACTCCACCGCCGGCAGCGGCGCCCCGCCGGCGAAGGTGGCGAGTGCCCACAGGCCGCGCTTGTCGTCGGGGAACAGCAGGTCGTAGCTCCATCGCGATGGTTGACCTGAGTGACCGGCGGCGTTCCGGTCTGCGACTGGCGGGATCGCTCAGCACCACGAAACGATCGACGAGACGCCGGTTGATCTCGTCGACGGACAGCGTCCTGGTCCGCGCCGCGGCGAGCTCGATGGCCAGCGGCAGTCCGTCGAGCGAGCGGCACAGGTCCAGCACGCTGGCGTCATCCAGCTTCGCGGGTCGGCTCAGGCGCTGGGCGGTGGCGCGGCGGGTGAACAGCTCGACGGCGTCGGAGAGGGCCAGGGGTGCGAGCTCGTAGACGATCTCGCCGTCGATGTCGAGCGGACCTGGCTGGTGCACAGGATCCGCAGCCCGGGCGCGTCGTCGAGGAGGCGAACGGCCAAGGAGGCGGCGGCGTCGACGACGTGCTCGCAGTTGTCGAGGATGACCAGGGCGGAGGAGGTCTTGAGCCGCTCGAGGAGAGCCGCTTCCCCGCCGGGACCGTCGACCGCGCCGATCAGGGCGTCGACCACGTCGTTGGCCGTGACTGCGGTCTCGAGCCTGGCCAACCAGACGTCACGCGTCCTGCCCGCGGCCGACAGCGATCGCGACCGCCGTCTTCCCGATGCCGCCCGGTCCCACGATCTCCACGAGGCGCTCACTGGCGAGCAGGTCGGAGAGGCAGCCACCTCCGTCTCACGACCGACGAGCTCGGCAGTCATCGCCGGCAGGTTGCCGGCCGGCGGCGCGGCGCCGGCGCTGTCCACGTGGCGGGAGCGCCGTCGAGCGGGCGTCCTGGCGCAGGATCCGTTGCTCGAGGTCCTGCAGCGAAGGTCGCGGGTCCAGACCGAGCTCGTCTGCCAGCTGGCTCTTCACCCGCTGGTACGTCGCCAGGGCGTCGGCCTGGCGGCCGGCCCGGTACAACGCGGTGATCAGCAGCTCCCACAGGCTCTCCTGGAACGGGTACGCCGCCACCGCTGTCTCCAGGTCCCCCACCACGTCGGCGACGTCGCCCAGCCGCAACCGCGCGGTGAACTGGATCTCGAGCAGCGTGTCCTCGCCTCGTCGAGTCGTGTGCGCTGCGTGGTGACCCACTCGCCGTCGCCAGCAGCTTGCAGCACGTCGCCGCGGTACAGCGCCAGGGTCGCCGCGCAGAGGTCGGCGGCAGCGCGGTCGTCGCCGGCGTCGAGCAGGCGCGACGCAGTGGCTACCGCGCCCAGCGCGGCGAGCGCGTCGACGTCGGACGGCTCGACGGCCAGCGCGTAGCCGCCGTCACGGCTCGATCACGGACGGATCACCGAAGCGCCCGGCGCAGCATGGCGACCTTCGACTGCAGCGTGTTGCGACGGGCGCTGCCGCCGCCGGCTCCCCACAGGTCGTCGACGAGGCGGTCCGCCGGCACAGGTGCGCCTGCCTCGAGCGCGAGGCGCACCACGAGCTCCGATGCCTTTCCGCTCGGGACCGGGACGCGCCGGCCGTCGCGGCTGACCTCGAGAGGACCGAGCACCGCCACCGTGAGCACCTGTCGAGCGTATGCCCGCCCGACGCGGAGCCGCGTCACGTCGCCGTCAGGGGATCGTCAGCGCTCACGAGGAGGCTGACCCCATGCCCGCAGACATCGAGGTCTTGCTCCTCCGGCTGATCGGCGGCGACGCCACAGCCCCGGGCGAGGTCCTCGACAGAGCGAGAACGACAGACTCACCAGCGCTGCTCGTGGCAGCTGCGCTCGTCTGCGGGACGCACGGCTGCCTCGGCCGGCTTCCTCACCCGCGCTGCTCAGCACGCCGCCACCACGAGGGATCGACAGCTCGTCGCCATCTGCCACGGCTCATCTGGGAGAGGACGCCGACCTGCTCGACGCGCTGGCGCGCGACCACCTGTCCGATCACCCTGACCACGTCCTCGCCGCCTGGATCGCCTCTCAGCGAACCGGTCCGTGACGTCACTGGTCGTGGTGGTCGAACAGGCCGGCTTCGTGGCCGAGGATGGCGGCCTGGGTGCGGTTGGTGATGTCGAGCTTGGTGAGCAGCCGCGAGACGTAGGTCTTGATGGTGGTCTCGCTGACGAACAACGTCCGTGCTGCCTCTGCGTTCGACTGTCCGCGACCGATGAGAACCAGGACCTCGAGCTCACGGTCGGACAGGACGCTGAGGCGCTCGCGGGCTGCGTCGCGTCGCGGCCGCGAGTGGCCGGCGACGTAGTCGGTGATCAGCTGACGAGTCACCGCGGGCGACAGCATCTCGGTGCCGGCGGCGACGGCCCGCACGGCGGCAAGGATCTCGCGGGGCGGCGTGTCCTTGAGCAGGAAGCCGCTTGCGCCGGCCTCGAGCGCGGGGAAGACGTACTCGTCGAGATGGAACGTCGTGAGGATGGCCACGGCCGGCGGGTCGGGGGTGGCGAGGATGCGCCGGGTCGCCTCGAGGCCGTCCATGCGCGGCATCCGGATGTCCATCAGGACGACGTCGGGGTGCAGGGTGGCTGCTGCCGCGCAGGCCTGGACGCCGTCGGCCGCCTCGCCGACCACCTCGACGTCGTCACTGCTGTCCAGGATCGTCCTGAGCCCGAACCGGACCAGCTCCTCGTCGTCGACGATCAGGACGCGGATGCTCATGTCGGCAGCACGGCCTCGACATCGAAGCTCCCATCGAGCCGCGGGTCCGCTCGCAGGTGGCCTCCGGCTGCCTTGGCGCGCTCCCGGAGCCCGATGAGGCCGTGACCGGTCCCCGGGACGGGGTTGGCGGCGCGCGTGCCGGGCCGGCTCACCACGGACACCGCCAGCGCGTCCGGGCGGTAGTCGAGGGTGACGCGGACCTGCCCGCCCGGAGCGTGCCTGCCGGCATTGGTGAGCGCCTCCTGCACGACGCGGTAGGCGGTGCGCTCGATCACCTCGGACACGACGCGAACCTGGCCACTCGGCTGAAGGGTGACGTCCATGCCCGCCCGGTGCGACTCCTCGATCAGGCCGGGCAGGTCGGCAAGGGTCGGCTGCGGCGCGAGCGGAGCCTCGTCGATCGCGCTCGTCGGTGCGCAGCAGGCCGACGAGCTGGCGCAGCTCCTCCAGAGCCTGCCGTCCCGCCGCCTGCATCTGGTCGGCGAGCTGGCGCACCTTGGTGGAGTCCTCGGCGGCCATCTCGGCCGCGCCGGCCTGCAGCACCATCAGGCTGACCCGGTGGCCCACCACGTCGTGCATCTCCCCGGCGATCCGGACCCGCTCCTCGAAGACCGCGCGACGGGCCTGCAGCTGCTCGGCGCGCTCCGCGCGCTCGGCCCGCTCCGTCGTGGCCCGGATCAGCTGGGCGCGCGCCGGGACATAGGCGCCGAGGGTCGCCGGCCACAGCACGAAGCAACAGGTGACGATCACCGCACTGTGCAGGGGCCAGTCGTCGCTGATCACCGCGAGGACGACACCCGATGCAACCACCAGCGCCGGGATCCGGACCGACCAGCGCGGATGGTAGGCCGTCATGGCGTAGGCAGCGATGGGCAGCTGCCGCAGACAGCTGACCCTGCACCACGACGTCGGCCACCGCCAGGCCCAGGGCCAGCAGCGGCAGCCGGCGTCGGAGCAGCGAGCACGGCGACGATCACAGGGATCCGCAGCGCCAGCATCGGCAGCGACCAGCCCATGTCGACCGAGTGCAGCTCGATCGCGATCTCGAGGAGCCACGGCGGCGGCGGCGAGGACGAGGTCGGACGTCAGCACCTGTCGACCGGGCCACGCTCGTCGTGGGCTCACCCTTGCGAGACTAGGCCCATGCGGTGACGGCCGTGTCATCCGAAAGTTGACGAATCCCGTCCGCGAGCGACGACATCCGGCGTCACATCGGCCGACGCGGGCGACGTCCTGGCCGCGACAGGGTCGGACCTACCGCGGCGCACACATCGATCGGGCCGCCGAATCGAACGGACCCGGACCATGCGCACCACCTCGCAGCGAGAGCGACCAGAGCCATCAGCGCCACCCAGAACCGCCGATCTGCGACGGCCGCCGTCACCGGCCTCGTCATCGCGGCAGCAACCCTGCTGACCGGCTGCGACGACGCGGCCTTGGCCGACCCCGGCCCGACCACGACCGAGACGCGGCCGGTCGACGGCGTCCACGCGGTCGACCTGCGCACCAGCGGAGACCTGACCATCAGATCCGGTGCGACGCCGAGTCTCACCATCACCGCCGGCCGCACGACCCTCCGCTACCTGACCGCCACCCTCCAGGACGGCACCGTCGTCCTCGGCAGCCGTCCCGGACACAACGCGAGCGGTGACATCCACTACGAGCTGACCCTGCCCACCCTCGACGGCGTCGTGGTGGCCGGCTCCGGCAGCGCGCGCGGCACCGTCGTCGCCGACGGCTCGTTCGCCGTCACCGTGTCGGGGTCCGGCTCCGCCGACCTCGACGGCCTGGCAGCCTCCGCGGTCACCGTTCAGCTCTCCGGCTCCGGCGACATCCACCTCGCCGGCACGACGGCCGCACAGACCGTCCAGGTTGCCGGGTCGGGGAGCTACCTCGGCATCGGGCTGACCTCGCAGTCGAGCGACGTGCAGGTCGACGGTTCCGGCAACGCGCAGGTCAACGCCGCCCGACGGCTCGACGCTCGGATCAGCGGCAGCGGAGACGTCAGCTATTCCGGCACTCCCGCGCTCACCACGCAGATCTCCGGCGACGGCACGATCAGCGCGGGCTGACGACGTGACGCATCAAGACGCACCCACAGCACCTCCTGGCGGCCACCGGTTCGTGGTCGGTGGCGCCGGCGAGTCCCTCGGCCCGATCACCCTGGAGCAGCTCCGGGCCATGGTGTCCGCGCGGCAGCTCACCCCGACGACGCGGGTCCGCAACGCGGCAGGCCACCACTGGTTCGAGGCCAGGCAGGTGCCCTGGCTGTACTCGGACAGGCAATGGCTCGTCGCCGTCGTTCTCTCCGCCTTGTTGGGAACGCTCGGGATCGACAGGTTCTATCTCGGCTACACCTGGCTAGGGCTCGCCAAGCTCGTGACCCTCGGTGGGCTGGGGATCTGGGCCCTCGTCGACTGCGTCCTGATCGCGGTTCGGGTGGTCCCGGACTCCGACGGCCTCCCGCTCCGTTGACGCGATGGCAGAGCGTCCCTTTCGGCCGCCATCAGGTCGACGTCAGCGCTTCGTCAGCACCGCCGAACACAGTGGAACCCACCCGAGACAGCACGGTGCCGAGCCGGCCGCTCGGCCGCCACCCGCAGCATCTGCCCACCACGACGAGAGGAACTCGCCATGTTCGCCCCACGTTCGAAGGACCGTGACGGGAAGCTCGCGCCCGCGAGCGGAACGTCGTTCACCCAGCGGCTTGCGCGCGCAGCCGCCATCCACCCGTGGCGGGTCGTGGCCGCCTGGGGACTGATCCTGGCTGCCTCGATCGTGGCCATCGGCTCCCTGCTCGGGTCCGCCTTCACCTCCGACGGCAGCATCACCACGAATCCCGACTCGAGCCGGGCCGCGCAGGTGATCGCCGACAACTTCTCCCAGGCCGACCGGATCGACGACGCGGTCGTCGTCTACTCGGCCGATCTCACCAGCGACGACCCGGAGTTCAAGGCATTCGTCGGTGAGGTCCGGGCGTCGATCCAGGACACCGGCGCAGCGGAGACGGTTCGCGACCCCTATGCAGCGGGACAGTCCGGGATCTCGGAGGACCGGCACGCGGCCGTGGTGACGCTGGTCCTCGGGCGAAGCTCCAGAGGAGGGGATCGTCCGAGATCCTCGACCAGGTCGTCGCTGCCGACTCCGACGGCCGGCTTCGAGGTCGCCATCACCGGGGCCAACACCCTCGACCACGACTTCACCGAGCTCTCGGAGTCAGACCTCACCAATGGCGAGCTGAAGTTCGGGCTGCCCGCCGCGATGATCGTGCTGATCCTCGTCTTCGGCGCCCTGGTGGCGGCGTTCATCCCGATGAGCATCGCCATCGTGTCCATCATCGTGACCGTCGCCATCTCCTCGGTCCTCGGTCAGGTCACCTCCCTGTCCTTCTTCATCGTCAACATGATCACGGCGATGGGGCTCGCGCTGGGCATCGACTACAGCCTCTTCGTGCTGTCGCGCTACCGGGAGGAGCGACAGGCGGGCCGGGACAAGATCGACGCGATCATCACCACCGGCGGCACCAGCAGCAAGGCCGTCCTCTTCTCCGGCAGCTCGTTCGTCGTCGCTCTGCTCGGGCTGCTCCTGGTCCCGGACACGATCCTGCGAAGCCTCGCGCTGGGCGCGATCATCGTCGGCATCGTCACGATGGCGGCCGCGATCACCTTGTTGCCCGCGCTGCTGTCTCTGCTCGGTGACCGGGTCAACGCGCTGCGGCTGCCCGTCGTCGGGCGCGACCACCCCGCCGAGAGCCCGTTCTGGACCAAGGCCGTCGGAGCGGTGCTTCGCCGCCCGGGAGCGTTCCTGGCCGCAGGCGTCCTTGTCCTGCTGGCGGCCGCCTTCCCGGTTCTCGGCCTCCACACCGGCACCTCCGGCGTCAGCTCCCTGCCTGACGACTCCTTCGCCAAGGCCGGTGCTCTCGCGCTCGAACGCAGCTTCCCGGGTGCCTCCACCAACGACCCGGCCCAGGTGGTCGTCTCCGGCGACGTGGGCTCTGCCGACGTCGTGACCGCGATCGAGGACCTTGAAGCCTCCGTCACCGACGACCCCGACTACGGACCCGCCCACCACCAGGTCTCCGGCAACGGCCGGGTCGTGGTCATCAGCATCCCGCTCGTCGGCGATCCCGACCACACCCAGGCCCGCCGCGGGCTCGAACGACTCCGTACCGACCTGGTCCCCGCCGCGTTCGGCGGCACCGGCGCCGACGTGCTGGTCGGGGGCACCACCGCGGAGAACGTCGACTACTCCGACGTCATCAACAGGTGGCTGCCGATCGTGCTCGCCTTCGTCCTCGGTCTCAGCTTCATCCTGCTCACGCTCGTGTTCCGCTCCGTCGTCGTGTCCGCCACCGCCGTGGTCCTCAACCTGCTCTCGGTCGGCGCGGCGTACGGACTGCTCGTGCTCGTGTTCCAGCACGGCGTCGGCGCAGACCTGCTCGGCCTCCAGCAGGTCGAGCGTGTCGAGGCGTGGGTGCCGGTCTTCCTGTTCTCGGTGCTCTTCGCGCTCTCGATGGACTACCACGTCTTCCTGCTCAGCAGGATCAGGGAACGCTACGCACAGACCGGCGACACCAACCAGGCCGTCGTCCACGGCATCGCCGCGACCGGGCGCATCATCACGGGCGCGGCCCTGATCATCGTCGTCGTCTTCGCCGGCTTCGCAGCTGGTCAGCTGGTCATGTTCCAGCAGATGGGCTTCGGGGTCGGCGTGGCCCTGCTCGTGGACGCCACGCTCATCCGGATGGTCGTCGTCCCGGCGGCGATGGCGCTGCTCGGCGAGTGGAACTGGTACCTGCCGTCCTGGCTGAGCTGGCTCCCCGAGCTCCACGTCGAAGGCGACCCGGTCACCGACGCAGCAGCGTCCGAGGCGTCGTCACCGGTGACCGTGTCCGTCTGAGCTGCGGGGCTCGCTGACGTGTCCTGCGAGCCCTCGGCGCACACCGGCGGCGACCTGCCGATCAGGTCCCGTCCGCGGCGACGAGCTCGCCCAGCGCACCGATCCCCTCGCGGATCTGACGCGTGGTCACGTTGCCGAAGCCGATCACCAGTGCGGGCGGCCAGTCGACGCCGGGCGCCTGGTCGTCGACGGTGACCCGGTAGTCGCCGAGCCCTCGGACGGCGACTCCCTCAGCACGTGCCTGCGCGACGATCCGCCCCTCGTCGACGCCGGCCGGCAGCCGGAGCAGGGCATGGTGGCCGGCCTCCAGCCCCGTGATGGACGCGCCCCTCACCTGCTCCTCGACGGCGGCCACGAGGGTGTCGCGCCGCTGCCGGTAGCTGTCGCGGACCTTGCGCAGGTGCCGGTCGAAGCGGCCGCTCTCGATCAGCCGGGCCAGCGCCACCTGGTCGAGCTGCGGGACGCCGCGGCAGGAGAGGGACTTCTCGGTCAGGATCGCGTCGCGGAAGCGCGGCGGGGTGAAGACCCAGCCGATGCGGAGAGCCGGTGCCAGGGTCTTGCTGACCGATCCGAGCGCCACCACGTGGGCGGGGGCCAGGCCCTGGAGCGAGCCCACCGGCTGCCGGTCGTAGCGGAACTCCGCGTCGTAGTCGTCCTCGAGGATCACCCCGTCGACCTCGTGCGCCCAGGCCACCAGCTCGCGGCGCCGGGCCGGGCTCAGCACCGCTCCGGTGGGGCACTGGTGAGCCGGCGTCAGCAGCACGGCGCGGGCACCGCTGGCGCGCAGGTCGTCGACCAGGACCCCGTCGGCGTCGACACGGACCGCCGACACCCGCAGGCCGGCGCGCCGCGCGATGTGGTCGTGGTCACGAGGACCCGGATCCTCCAGCCCGATGCGCTCGATGCCGTGCGCGGCGAGGGCGCCGAGCACGAAGGTCAGTCCCTGACGGAAGCCGCCCACGACGATCGTGTCGACGGCATCGGTGCAGCCGGCACGCACGCGTCGGTGGTAGCCGGCGAGCACGGCGCGCAGGTGGTCGTCGCCCTCGGCGGTGCCGTCACCGAGGTCGGCTGTCGGCAACGCGTTCATGGCGTCGCCCAGCGCCCACAGCCAGTCGCGGGCTGGAAACGCACGCAGGTCGGGGACGCCGTAGCCGAAGTCGATGCGCGGCACCGGGTCCGCGGGCGGCTCCTCTGCCGGAGCGGTGGCGTCCGCGTCGGCGGCGCCACCGAGTCCGTCGGCGACCCGGGTGCCCGACCCGATCGGCGGAGACGACGTACCCCTCGGCGAGCAGCTGTTCGTACGCCGAGACGACCAGGCCCCGTGACACGCCCAGCTGGTCCGCGAGCTGTCGGGTCGAGGGCAGCCGCTCGCCGGAGCGCAGCCGGCCGGCCCGGATCGCGGACCGCAGGGCCTCCTGGACCTGCTGGCCCAGCGGGACGTCGGCGGACCTGTCCACGGCCAGCGCGAGCTCGGGCACGACCCCGGAGAAGTCGACGGTCATGGGTCGACCCTAGCGCGCCGAGGAGCGAAGTGGACCACTGCGAGGGCGGTGCGATTGGACCTTCGCACAGGACCGATCCGGGGCGAGGCTGGAGGCATCGACCACGACCGACCGGAGGACGGGACATGAGCATCGGGATCACGCTGGCACTGCTCGCGGCGGTCGGGTACGGCACGGCGGACTTCGTGGGCGGAGCCGGCGCCCGGCGGGCACCGACCATGTCCATCGTCTTCATCGGTCAGGTCACCGGAGCGGTGGCGATGCTGGTGGTCGGGCTCGCCTCTCCCGGTACGCCGACCCTGGCCCACGCCGGGTGGGCTCTGCTCGCCGGGCTCGGCAGCGCGGCCGGCAGCATCTTCCTGCTGCGCGGGCTGTCGCGGGGTCGGATGGCGGTCGTCGCGCCGACGTCCGCTGTGGGCGCTGCCGTACTCCCGGTTCTGGCCGGACTCGCCGCTGGCGACCGCCCGGTCTCCCTGGTCTGGATCGGCCTCGCCCTCGCGCTGCCGGGCATCTGGCTGGTCTCCCGCCAGGTCGCGAACGACCCGGAGTCCTCGGCCGCGGGCCGCGGCGCCTTCGTCGACGGCCTGCTGGGCGGTCTCGGGTTCGGCGTGCTCTTCGTGGCCCTCGGTCAGATCCCCGAGTCGGCCGGAACCCTGCCACTGGCCCTCAACCAGGTCACCGGCGCGCTGGTGACCGTCGTCGTCGCGACGGTGCTGCGGCAGGAGTGGCAGCCCAGCAGCCGCGCTGCGGGTTGGGGCGCGGCGTCGGGACTGCTCGGGGTGTCGGGCACCCTCGCGTTCGTCGAGGCCAGCCACCTCGCCGACCTCGGCGTGGTCGCCGTGCTCGCCTCGCTCTACCCCGCCGTCACGGTGCTCCTGGCCCGCGCCGTGCTCAGCGAGCGGCTCGGTGCCGGGCAGCGCCTCGGGCTGGTGTTCTGCTCCGCGGCCGTGGGCCTGATCGCCGCCGGCTGACCGACTCGCCCTGTCGACTCACACACCACCACTCACCCCGAAGGAGAGCACCATGTGCGACGAGCTGTTGCAGACCACATCGGAAGGAGCCAGCGGTGCTGACCCAGGTCGCCGAGGGAGTGCTGGTCCACCAGAGCGAGCTGCTCGAGAACAACGCCGTCGTCGTACGAGGCCGGGCCGGCGTGCTGCTCGTCGACCCGGGGCTCACGGTCGACGAGATGACCTGTCTCGCGAGCGACCTGTCCGCGAGCTGGGCCAGCCGGTCGTCGCCGGCTTCGCGACGCATCCTGACTGGGATCACGTGCTCTGGCACGCCGAGCTCGGCGAGGCGCCCCGCTACGGCACCGCCCGCTGCGCGAGCTTCCTGCAGGATCTGCGGTCGCGACCGGACTGGCGGGCCCGCGCCGCCGAGGGGTTGCCGCCGGAGATCGTCGACGGACGTACCGCTGGACCTGTTCGGCCTCATCACCGCTGTTCCTGCCGGCAGCACGCAGAGTCCCGTGGGACGGTCCGCGCGTCCGGATCATCGAGCATCCGGCGCACGCCCCGGGCCATGCGGCGCTGGTGGTCGAGGAACGCCGGGTCCTCGTGGCCGGCGACATGCTGTCCGATGTCTTCGTCCCGATGCTCGACGCCTTCGAGGGCACCAACGACCCGGTCGAGGACTACCTCGCCGGACTGCGCCTGCTGGAGGCCGTGGCGGACGACGTCGACGTCGTCGTGCCTGGTCACGGGTCCGTCGGCGGAGCCGGCCAGGTGCGCGCACGCATCGAGCTGGACCGGGCGTACGTGCACGCCCTGCGTGACGGAGTCGATCCCGACGACCCGCGCATCGGTCCCTCGGCCAGGCCCGGCTGGGAGTGGGTGAGCGACATCCACGTCGGGCAGGCCCGGAGCCTCGCCCGACGACGCGAGCGCGACGGCACGCCCGGCTGACCGCTACGGTCGGCGCATGTCCGACCTCGCCGCGATCGAGGCGCGGCTGCACTCGCTGCTCGCCCCCTACCGCGACGAGCTCGAGGACGCCACGATCTATGGCATGCCGTGCCTTCGCTGGCCCGGCGCGCGGGCACACGACTACTTTGCGGCGGTACGTCGGGGCAAGAGCTACGTCAGCCTCTATCTCCTCGTCGCCGACACCTTTCCCGACGCGCTCGACGGCACGCCCGAGGCACTGCTCAAGCGTCGGTCCGGCAAGGCGACCTTCACCTTCCCGCGCCTCGACGACGAGATGGCAGGCGATCTCGAGCAGTTGCTCACGAGGCTGTACGCGCGCTATCGCGCCGCCCACGCCGGCTGACTAGGCCGTTGGTTGGTTGAGGAACCACCGGTGCCCGAACGGGTCCCGGAAGACCGCGACCCGTCCGGCAGGTGCGCTGTCCTCCGGACCGCGGTCGAGGGCCACGCCGGCCGACGTGATGCGAGCGCAGAGCGCGTCGACGTCGGACACCGTGAGGTGCAGCGTGACCGGGCTGCCCTCCGGACCCGGAGCGACCACGTGGAGCTCGGGATGCGCGTCGGCGAGCATGAACCGCGCTCCCTCGATGGCCAGCTCGGCATGGCCGATGCGGCCGTCCGGCATGACAATGGGGTCGTACGTCACGACGGCCCCCAGCACGTCGACGTACCACTCGATCGCCGCCCGCGCATCCGAGAGCGCCAGGTAAGGGGTCAGCTCGCTCATCGGCCCACCATGCCACGGCCGCGGCTGGCTGCCGGGCGCGGCGGGCGCCAGCAACTGCACAGAGGGCGCAGAGGAACCGCACAGGGCGCCAGCACGTCTGCCACTACGCGGGGTCTCGACTGACCGCTCGCTTCGCTCCCTGCTCGACCACCAAATGGCGGTCTGATGCGATGAAGGGGCGGGGCCTCCCGTCCTCGTGTGTCCCCGGCGGATGCTGGGGGTGTACTCACGTCGACGACGAAGGAGGCCCCTCATGTCAGAGTACGCAGGGCTTCAGCTTGTCGGTATGGATCTGCATCGCCGGCGCAGTGTGATCGTGCGGATGACCGAGGCCGTCATCGACATGAACGACGCTTGTCAGCATGAGCGCGAATCGCCCGCCTGCATGAGGGTGCGGTCAGCAGGTCGCTTGGATGTCCGTGATGAGTTTGTCGACGTCGCTGCCGAAGGAGGATGACGCCGTACGAACCGCGCGCAGCGTTGCAACCGATGCGCTTGACTTCGCCGCGTCAACGCTGGTCTTGAGTGCCGCATAGGACTTTTCAGCAGCGTCGATCTGGGACGAGAACTCCGACTTGGCATCGGCCTTGACGTCGCCTAGGTCGGCTTGGATGTCGGTGACTGCGCTCTCCAGGTCACTGACGGCACCAGAAGACGCGATCTTGATGTCCTTGAGCTTGTCGACCGATGTCTTGAGGGCGTCGACGGAACCGCACACGGCAGGCTCGTCACTACCGCCGTCACCACCTCCACAGCCCACCATTGACGCGCCGAACAGCAGGGTAGCGAGGGCCAAGGCGATGGGTTTCATTCGCCCACCCTAGGTCTGTCAATGGCTAGTGGGTAGCGGCGGAACGACAGCCCAGCGCCACTCGCTGGGCATGCCGACGCAAGCTCATCGGCAGGAGCGGATGGATGCCGTGGGCCCAAAGCATTCCTAGGGGCGCCCCTCACCACCGCAATCCCCGCCCCTGCCGAAGGTCACCCCGACCACATGGGTCACGGCCCGAGGCAGAGCGCACCTGCCGGGATCACGCGCTGGTCCCAGGTGCTCGTGGGGTGATGACGTGCTGCGGCATGACTCGTGCCTGGGCTGGCGGATCTGGTGTTGTCGGTGCGGGGGTGCCGGGCGCCGACAACACCAGGGTGCGGTCGGTGGGGGGCAACCTGGACGCGTTCGTGGCGCTGTGAGGGCAGGGCCACTACTCAGGGAAGCGGTGACGGCGACCCCAACCCGCCCGGATCGCGGCAGATGAGGATGTTGGTTCTGGGCATCCACGTGCCCAGCCCAGGAGCCCCATCTGGGGTATGACATCTACGGACGAGCCGGTGTAGACAGGCAGCGGGTTCTCTGAGTAGGTGGCTTGTCAAGCGCCCGGTGTCGGGCTGAGTCCCACGCCCACTCCCGCTCAGGAGGACTCATGAGAACAGCCGCCACCATCGCCGCCACCATCGCTGCCGTTGCCGCCGCTGCGGTCACTACCGTCCCGGCCGACGCCAAGCCGATCGAGCGGTTCCGCTTCACCAACGAGTTCACCGACGGCCCCTACGACTGCGACGGCCTGGTCACCGCGATCGACGTCGGCTCGTTCGAGGTCAACGTCGTGGGCAACCTGCGCGGTTCGAGCCCGTTCCCGTTCTACGTGGAGACCGTCACCGGCTCCGTGGTCACCACCAACCTCGATACCGGAGGCACCTACACCCAGGTGGTCGCCGCCAGCGGGCGCGACCACACCATCGTCGACAACGGCGACGGCACCATCACCATCACCCAGCACGGCCAGGGCGTCGTCCGGTTCTACGACCAGTTCGGGAACTTCGTACTGAAGGACCCCGGCGCACTCTGGACCTCCTTCGACCTCGACTACAACGGCACCCCCTCAGATCCCAGCGACGACGTCGACGTGCCGGACTCCTTCCAGATCGTGCGCCCGTCCACCGGTAACTCCGACTTCGGCGACCGGAACTTCTGCGAAGACCTGGTCGAGTTCACCACCCCGTAGAGACCCGGTCTGCCGACAACCGGTCATCGGCATGACAGCTCGGATCGCGGCATGTGAGTGCGCGTTGCAGCACCCCTGGCTCGCCGCGAGGCGACCCTGCCGGGTCGGTCGGTTGGAGGCTTGGTGAATGGATGCGTACTTGGTCACTGGGAATCCCGGGTCGGGGAAGACGGCCATGTAGGCGCGTCTCGACCGCCGACCGACGGCACATCCGCCCAGCCGCGCTTCTGACGGGCGGCCTCGACCGCCGGTTCACCTCGCGCTCGCGCTTTCCCGGCGCTCAGTAGGTCAAGTTACCCTTCGCGACGATCTTGACGTAGAACGCATCGGGTGCCTCGTTCTCCTCGCAGCCGAAGCCCTCGCCGACCACCTTGTAAGTGCCGCTGCCTTGCACGTTGGCGTACGCCCCGCTGCCCCCGGTCGTCTTCCAGGTGCCCTTCTCGGTGAAGGTGAACAGGCAGGTGACCGGGTCGAAGGTCTCGGTGTCACTGCCCTTCTCCGGCTTGTGCTTGATGAGCACGTTGCCGTCGGGGAACTTGAACTTGTCGGTGAGGTCGCCGGTCACCTTGTCGATGCCCTGGGCGTGGATCGCACCAGTGGCGGCGATGATCGGGTCGTGGTTCGGCTGGGTCTGGATGGCGACGAACTTGATCGTGCTGGCCTCGCTGCCGGCCGCACCGACCGCTGGAATGCTCAGCATGGCTCCGGCCAGGACGACGGCGGCGAGTGCGCGGATGCGCGGTCTGGACATGGGTTCCCCCTTGATTGGTGAACTGAAGAATCCTCATCCTGCCTGTTTGCGGCAGTCCTGGGCAGCCCTTGGAGCAGCGCCACCTAGACGTCCGTGCGTCCGCCGGAGTAGCGGTGCAAAGGCCGCGCCGTGGAGTCGCTCCCGCGCGCACTGAGAGGCCAACGATCCGGCTGGACAACCGGACACCCGCGTGACCGCTCATCGGCAGATGAGTGCGCTTCGCCCCGCTCACTGGCGGTGGAATGCCGCACCTCGGGCACCGCCTAGGGGCTACGGGGTCGACTGCGGTTCGACTGCGGTTCGACTGCGGTTTCCGTCGGCTCCCGGGCAGCCGTCGCGGTCGATGCGGTGATGGCTTCCGGATGGCACAGAGGCGATGGCCTCCTGCAGTGTGAGGCCGACGACGGCGACGCCGTCGACCTCGTGCGTTCGGTCTCCGACGAAGCCATATCGATGGGCGAAGGCGAGGCCGTCGACGTTGGCTGCGAGCACGACGGTATTGATCTGCTCAGCTTTCGGGCGACGTGGTTGACGGCCCACCCTCGCGCGTCCAGCTGCTGGACCTGGGCGCGCGAAAGCGAGAGCCTAGCCCTGCTTGCAGATCTGGACCCCGAGGAGGCCGAAGACGCGCGGCCTGGGCCGAGGACCGGCATCGGGATCGGAGCGAGAACATCAGACCTGCGCGGGCACCAAGCGACCCGTGAGGCCGCCGAGCCCGAGCTGACCGTTGGCGTTGTATCCCCAGCACCACAGGGTGTGGTCGTCGCGGAGGGCGCATGTATGAAGGGAGCCCCCGGCACTGATCGCTGCCCAGTCGACGCCGCCGCCGACCTGCGTAGGGACGGTCCGGTCAGTCGTGTCGCCGACTCCGACCTGTCCAGCGTTGTTGAGCCCCCAGCACCACAAAGTGTGGTCCGCACGGGTCGCGCAGGTCTGCTTGTGGCCGGCGCTGAGGCCGTACCAGTCGCCGGCGGTGCCGACCTGCGACGGCGTCGTCCGATTCGTGGTGTCGCCGAGCCCGAGCTGGCCCGAGCCGTTGAATCCCCAACACCACAGACTGTGGTCGGTGCGAGTGGCGCAGGTGTGGTAGCCGTCCTCGGCACTGAGTTCCGCCCAGTCGGTACGGTTGCCGACCTGCGCGGGGCTGCTCCGGTTCTCGTTGTCGCCGAGGCCGAGCTGGCCGGCGGCGTTGTCTCCCCAGCACCACAGGGTGTGGTCGGTCCGCGTGGCACAGGTGTGGGAGTCACCGGCACTGACGGTGGCCCAGTCGGTGCGAGCGCCGACCTGGGTGGGGCTGTCCCGGTCCGTGACGTCGCCGAGGCCCAGTTGCCCAGCGAAACCGCCTCCACCCCAGCACCACAAGGTGTGGTCGCTGCGGACACCGCACGTGTGCGTGAAGCCTGCGGCGACGGTGGTCCAGTCAGTGCCGGCACCGACCCGGGTCGGGGACTTCCGCTTGCCGGTAGGACCCAGGCCGAGCTGACCGCCGCGGTCCGATCCCCAGCACCAGAGGCTATGGTCGGTCGCGATGGCACAGGTGTGGTCGAAGCCGGTGGCGAGAGCGATCCAGTCGGCGGCGACGCCGACCTGGACAGGGCTGGTTCGCCTCTTGGCGTCTCCGTGCCCGAGCTGCCCGACGCTGTTGTCTCCCCAGCACCACAGGGTTCTGTCGGGTCGAATGCCGCAGGTGTAGAGGCCGCCGGCGCTGATCGTCGACCATCCAGAGGCGGCTCTCACCTGTGCTGCTTCCTCGGCGCCGACGGCCGACGACAAAGACAGGGGTAGCAGCGGGGCGCCCCCGAACGCGGTTATCAGCAGTCCACCCGCGAGGGCGGCTGCCATTCTCAAGACCTTCATGCCATCCTCCTGGGATCGTGCGCGGTCCTTCGTCCCGCGTCGAGAACTTGTTACACCGAGTGGTTCCTCCACGGTTCTTCCCGGAGACCCGTGCCGCGGTACCGGTTCCTCTGTGGTTCTTCTGTCGTTGACGTCCGCGTCGGGTGCGCGGACAGTTCGCCGTATGGGCATCGGTGTCCTCGGGCCTGTGGTGAGCGACGGTGGCGTCGCCTTCGGACGCCGTGACCGTGCGGTCCTGACGGCCCTGGCGATCCGCGTCGGTCAGCCGGTGTCGGAGGACCGGCTGATCGAGGCGGTGTGGGGGGAGCAGCCACCGCGCTCGGCGCACAAGTCACTCCAGGGCTGTGTCTTCCGGATCCGTCAGGCGCTCGGCAGCGACGTGATCCGCACCTCCCCGCAGGGCTACGCGCTGATGCTGCCTGCCGACGATGTGGACGCCCGTCGGTTCGAGCGGCTGGTCGGCCGGGGCCGGGAGCTGCTGGCGCTCGGGGAGCCGGACCGGGCGGCATACATCCTCGGCGAGGCCCTGGAACTGTGGCGAGGTACGCCCTTCCAGGACCTGGAGCTCTCGGACCTCGCCGTCATCGAGGCCGAGCGCCTCGAGGAGCTGCGCCGGGAGGCGGAGGAGCTGCGCGTCGAGGCCTCGCTACGCACTGGGCCGACACCTCGAGGTGCTGGCGAACGGCCGAGGCAATGGTCAAGGAGGCGCCCCTGCGCGAGCGGCGTTGGCAGCTGCTGGCGCTGGCCCAGTACCAGGCAGGCCGGCAGACCGAGGCCCTGCGTACGGTCCACCGGGTCAAACGGGTGCTCGCCGAACAACTCGGGATCGACCCCGGGCCGGAGCTCGCGGCGCTGGAGGAGGCGATCCTCCGGCAGGACGACTCATTGCTGGCCGGCGGACCGTTGCCGACGACGGGCTCCTGCCCCTACCGAGGACTGCTGCCGTTCGACCTCGACGACCACGAGGCCTTCTTCGGCCGCGACGACGCCGTGCGCGCCTGCCTGGACATCCTGCGCGAGCGCGGAGCGGTCTCCGTGGTCGGTCCGTCCGGCAGTGGCAAGTCCTCTCTGGCCCGGGCCGGCATCGCGGCGGCGCTGCGGCTCCAGGGCAGGCGGGTCTTCGTCATCACTCCCGGGAACGACCCCGCCGCAACGCTCCTCACCCTCCCGCGTCCCTCGGAGCGCACGGTGCTGGTCGTGGACCAGTGCGAGGAAGTCTTCTCGCTGAGCCCGGACGAGGCCTCCCGAGCGGCGTTCCTGGCCGGGCTCGTCCGCTGGTCCGAGCACGGGCGGCTCGTCGTCGCGATGCGGGCCGACCGGCTCGCGGAGGCTTCGGCGTACCCGGCCTTCGCCCGCCTCCTCGAGCGGAGCCTGTACCTCCTCGGCGCCATGACCGAGGACGGGCTTCGCGCGGCCGTGGAGGCGCCCGCACGGCAGTCCGGCCTGCTGATCGAGCCCGGCCTGGTGGACGTGCTCGTCAGCGAGGTCGCCGGGACGGCCGGCGCCCTGCCCCTGATGTCACACGCCCTGCTCGAGACCTGGAAGCGGCGAGAGGCCAACACGCTCACGGTCGAGGGCTACACCGCGTCCGGCGGGATCCGCGGCGCGGTGGCGCAAGTCCGCCGAGGCGGTGTACGCCGGCATCGGGCCGGAGCAGCGAGTGGTGCTCCGCGACCTGGTGCTGAGGCTGGTGAGCTCCGGCACGCAGGGAGAGCCGGTACGCGCCCGGCTACCGCGACGGCTGTTCTCGGCGGAGCCCGACCACCAGCAGCTGATCGACCTGCTGGTCGGCTCGCGACTCGTCACCAGCGACGCCGGGGTGGTCGAGATCGCCCACGAGGCGCTCGCCCGCGCCTGGCCGCGGCTGCGGACCTGGCTGGACGAGGACATGGAAGGCCAGCGCATCCGTCAGCACCTCACCGCGGCTGCCGACGGGTGGGACATCCTCGGACGACCCGACAGCGAGCTCTACCGCGGCGTGCGGCTGACCCAGGCGCTGCAGTGGCGCGAGCGCGCGGACACCCGGCTCACCGCCACCGAGATCGACTTCCTCGACGTCTCCGAGCGCGCTGAACAGTCCGAACAGGCGGGCCGAGCAGGTGCGCGCGCGGGCGCAAGGCCGGCTGATCCGCCGCCTGCGTGTGGTCCTCGCGGTCGCGGTGGTGCTCCTTGCGGTGGCGCTGAGCGCCGGCCTGATGGCCTTCGAACAGCAGGACCGCGCCGAGGAGAACGCCGCCGCGGCGACTTCTGCGCAGACCACGTCCGACGCGCGACGGGCCGGGGCGACCGCGCTCATCACCGACGACCTGGACGAGTCGATGCTGCTCGCGGTCGCCGGCGTACGGCTGGACGACTCCCCGGAGACTCGCAGCAGCCTCCTCGCGGCGCTCGGCCAGCACCCGGAGGTGATCGCCTCCACCGAGCTGTCCGGCGAGGACGTGCTCCACTTCGACGTCAGCCCGGACGGCACCACGGTCGCGACGTACGACCCCACGAATCGCGTCCGGCTGTACGACCTCGCATCGAGCGAACGGTTGGCCGAGTTCCAGGCCGGAGATCCGGCGCGACTGGGCTGGCTCTCCGGCAAAGTGCGATACAGCCCGGACGGCTCGGTCCTCGCTGCCATCGTCGCGGCTCCCACGCGCCATCCAGTGGTGCTCCTCGACCCGAACACCCTGGAGCCGCTCCCGGCGCAGCCTCGCGGGGCCGGATGGTCCCGTTGGCAGGTCAGCGGGATCGACTTCAGTCCGAACGGAACCCGCTTGGCGGTCTTCATGTGGCGCGTTCTCGGTCACGGAGATGGCACCCGCCCGGGCGCGACGTGGGTCTACGTGTGGGACCTCACCGCCCTCGAGCAACCGGTCTACGCTCGGAGGGTTCGCTCCGGCGGCAGCAGCGCGGCCCTGACCACTCGCGGCGACGCGTTCTTCACGACGAGCCCCTGACCCGACACGACGTGGTCAGCGGCCGCTCGGTCCAGGTGCCCTTGCCCTGGGGCACGAACTCTGCCGAGATGGCCGAGATGAGCCCGTCCGGCGACGTCTTGGGAGTGTCGGGCTGGCGCTTCGGCGCCGCGGTCCTCGACCCGCGGACGGGCCGCGTGCTCCGGCGGATGGAGGCGGAGGAGGGCGACCAGCCCTTCTACCTGAGCTTCTCCGACGACGGACGCCGCATGGCGACGGTGGAGTTCACCCGGCGCGAGGCGCTGGTCTGGGACGTCTCAACCGGGAAGAGCCTTGCCCGGGCGCCACTCTCGACGGGCGGGGAGGCCACCGACCTGGGCGCTGATGGCTCCACGGTCTACACCGCCGGTGCTGACGGCGCCCTGCGCCACTGGGATGTCGACGGCGGGCGACGGTTTCTTGCGCGGGTGGCCCAGGCTCCCTACTACGGCCTGGGTGGGTCGTTCGGGAGTCCTGCACCCGGTGGCCGCTTCGTGGCCTACACCGGAGGCGAGGACGTTACGTTCTTCGACGTCCAGTCCGGCACAGTAACGGCGACCGTTCCGATCGGAGACGACTTCCGACGCAAGCCAGGCGGCGCGTGGCACCCGGACGGCCTGCACTTCGCGCTCGCTTCCGGTGGCCAGATCCGCGTCTGGGACGCCGCAACGGACGGCTCACGGCCCGCGCACGAGCCTCGGGACCGGACGTCTCGGCGATCGACTACAGCGCCGACGGCAACGCCCTGGTGGTCACCGAGCTGTCCGGGCGCGTCACGCTGCTCGACCAGGACCTGCAAGCGGCCGGTCAGCCGGTCCAGCTCGACGAGCCCGTCGGCAACGTGGCCGCCGGGCCTGACGGCCACAGCGCCGTGGCACTCACGGGTTCCGACAACGCCTCAGGGTTCTGGCTCGGAGAGCTTGACCACTGGGCCCTGCTCGACCTCGAGTCGGGCCGGGTGGTCCGAGAGGGCGACCTCGGGTTCCGGGCCGGTGACCTGGACTTCTCGTCCGACGGGCGCCACGTGGCCATCAGTGGCGGGCCGGGCGTGTTGCAGGTTCTCGACGCCTCGACCGGGCGGATCGTCGGCCATCCGGCTTCCTCAGTTCCCGAGCCGCGGTGGCTCACCTACTCAGCAGACGGCAGCCGGCTACTGACGTCCGGCGTCGACGCCATGGGCGCTCTCTGGGACGGTGACACCGGGGAGCTGCTCGCTCGTCGTGACGACACCGGAGCGCGTCACCTTGGCGGGATTCGGCCCGGATCTCGAGTCGGTCCTCATCGCGGGCGAGTACGGCGGACCGATCTTTGAGTGGGACACCCGGCCCGAGCACGCGGCCGAGTTCGCCTGTCGCGTCGCCGGCCGCGACTTCACCGAGGCCGAGTGGGCAGACCACTTCGGCGACCGGCCCTACCAGCACATCTGCCCGCAGCCGGGCGCCTGACCCGTGGCCCAGTGCCTCACGGGATTCGAACCCAGACTGGGATCCTTGTCATCGGGTACACCCGCTTCCATGAGGCTGCGGTCGGGTTGTGGTTCTCAGTGGACCCATCTACCGGCGGTTTCCACGGCCAGGCGACATGGGTGGACGCGACGCGCGTTTCGTCTGTTCGTCGAGCGGCACGACTGACGTTCAGTCGATGAAGTGCGTGAAGAACGGGAAGCCGTCCGCAGCACGAAGCTCTGGCTCTCGGCCATCAACCCTCTCGCCGTGAACAGCGGCCACGATGGCGTGGCTGTGGCGCGACATAGTGGACGGATTGCCCCGGTCGCACATCGGCAGATCCGCGCGCACTCGGCGGCATGGGCTTCGGCAGGATGCAACCGAACCCACCCTCTCGTGAGTCGTCTTTCTGAAGCGAAGGGAGATGCCGCGTGAGCGACATCGAGATCCAGGAGCTGTACGCCGCGTCGTACCGGCGCCTGCTCGGGCAGCTCATCGGCGTGACGGGCAGCGTGGCGGAGGCCGAGGACGTGGTCCAGGAGGCGTTCGTGCGTGGGCTCGACCATCCCCGCCGGCTGCTCGGCGCTGACAACCCGGAGGCCTGGCTGCGGACGGTCGCGGTCAACCTCGCCCGCAGCCGGTGGCGGCGGGCGCAGCGCCTGGTCGGTCTCGCTCCGCGGCTCGTCGAGGAGCCTCGCGACGGTGACACCGATGGCCATGTCGTCCTGCTTCAGGCGCTACGCAGGCTTCCGGCCGGTCAGCGCGAGGTGATCGCGCTGCACCACCTGGCCGACCTGACGGTGGAGCAGGTGGCCGAGACCCTCGGCGTGCCGACCGGGACGGTCAAGGCACGACTGTCCCGCGGTCGGGCCGCCCTCTCCACGCTACTCGTCACGGAGGGACCCCATGTCTGAGTTCACCCCCCTGCGCGAGGCCGTCGACACTCTCGCCAGCCGTTCGCCGTCGCCGGACTTCGGCGAGCTCAAGCGACGCGCCACCCGCCGCGGACGTCGACGCGTCGCCATGGCCGCAGCCGCTACCGCGGCGGTGATCGCCGGATCGGTGGTGGCCGTCACTGGCCTCGATGACGACCGACGTACTGGCCCCGTTGAGCAGCCCAAGTCGGTCGAGGGCGCAGGGCCCGTCTGGTACGACGCGAACGGGCTGCATCGCGGCGACGTCGTGGAGCAGACCCCCGTGGAGCTCGGGGAGCCGAACGTGCCTGCCGCGGGCATGTTCAACTACCCCACCATGACTGGGGGGCTGGCCCTGGTGCGATCGGGTGCGGTGTACCTGGACCCCGCGACGGGCGACGTGTGGTTCCACCCGTGGGGCGGCAAGCCCCGCATCGTGGGACAGCGACTCACCTGGGGGCCCAGGCGGGGATCCGAACGGCGACACCGCCGCCTGGTTCGAGGGATACGATTTCAGCGGCGAGAACGGTGTCCTTGGCGAGCTCGTCGTCTACGACACGGCCGCAGGCCGCGAGATCTCGCGATCCTCGCAGGCGCAGGTCTTTGGCCCCCCGGCGGCTCCGAGATTCCTCCAGGTCTCCGCTGACCGGGTCACCTGGCGGTGGTCAGGGCACTACAGTCACGATGTTCGTACTTCAAGGACTTCGGTGATCGATGGTGCCCCACTCTGGCTGGAGCCTTTGCCGCAAGATGTGCACGACCGGATCGAGGTCACCTTCGACAACTACCGTGGGGGGAGCAAGGGCGTTTTGATACTGCGGGTTCCAGGCCGGGCCGAGCAGCGCTTCCCCAACATGGACTACCCCGGCTGGCTGAGCCCCAGCGGCAACTACCTCCTCGCGGTTCCCTACACGGAATCGGGCGTGGGCGCGGCGGTGATCATCGACACCAGGACTGGCGAGGTGTGGACGGTGCCCGCGAAGGTGTACAAGCAGGGACCCAGTGGGACCCCCCAGCTCGCGTGGTCGTACGGCGACATCGCCATGTTGCCCACAACCGACGGTGACAGCGACATGTTTGGCGAGTCGATCGCCTGCGACGCCGCCCAACGCACCTGTGAGCGCCTGACCGCCGAGGACCACTACCTGATGCCGACCACCTGAGTTCCGCAAGCAGCAGGGACGGCCTTTCAGTGCCCGACTCTCGGCAGGTCCGGGCAGCGGGACACCGCGCGACGACCGCTCCTGCCGAGATCCGCTCGGTCATGCCGAAGACAGGCCGGTCGGGGGGCACGCGCTCTTGGTTCGTCGAGGGCCCTGGCCGAATGCCATGGACATGCGAGCATGGAGTCGGAGTCCCACCCGGACTCTTCGACGCAAGGAGGCACCGCGCCGATGACCGAACCACCGAACGAAGCAAGCGCTCCCTCGAGCGCGGTGCTGCCGTGGTACGTCTACGACCGGCACGCGAACCTGCTGCAAGTAGCCGGCAGCCTTCTCGAGGCCGAGGAGTGGGCGTTCGCGCACTGGGAGGTCGTCGAGGTAGCAGATCGCGAGGAGGTTGCCGCGAACGACTACTACTACCTGCTGTACGCGAAGAAGCCCGACGCGGGTGACTTCCACGCACGCGACTTCCAGGCCCGCATCGTGCGGCAGGACCGAGTCGTTGCTCTCGGTAGGGATCCGGAAGCCACGCCACTCCACCCCGGAATGGACTAGCAGGGCTTTTCCAGTACGGCGTCGTCGGCTAGATCCTCACCGTAGTGCCGTTGGGCGCCCCGGCACCTGTGTGGAGGGGCGCCAGCAGAGCGACGGCGCACGCCTCTCGGAGGGTCACCCTTCAGTACCCGCTTCGAGCAGAAGCGCGCTCATGCCGCTGACCGGTCATGCCGATGACAGGGCGGATCCGCACCGGTGACACCATGCCCCGATGCACGGCGGGCTGGGCGCTCCGTCCACGCGAATCCGGACACCCTCGTTCAACTGGCTTGACGCCGACGGGCTGGCTTGAGGGGTGTGGGGCCGGCCAAGGTGCCCGGGGGATGTCATCGAACGGAAGCCCGTGCCATTCTCCAACCATGACGGGTCAGGCTGCGGCCTTGGACGTGTTGCCCAAGGTGGAGCTGCATTGCCACATCGAAGGTGCCATGCGCCCCTCCACGGTCGCCGAACTCGCACGGGCCAACGGGATTCCCCTGCCCACCGAGGACCCGACCGACCTGTACCGGTACGACTCGCTCGATGGGTTCCTGGACGTGTTCTGGCTGGTCCAGTCCACGCTGTGCACCCGCGCGGACTGGACGCGCCTGGCCTACGAAGCGGTTCTCGACAGCGCTGCCCACGGAGTGGTTCACCAGGAGTGCTTCTTCACCCCCACCCGCCACCTGGTGGCGGGGCAAGACCTCGGCGACATCGTGGCCGGACTCGACGAAGGCATCGCGGCCGCCGAGGAGCAGTCCCGGAGTACCTGCCTACTCATCGCTGACATGGACCGAGCCTTCGGGCCCGCCGCCGGACGCGACCTGGTCGAGGAACTGGCCGCGCTCCGCCGAGCAGGTACCCCGGGGGCCGAGCGCGTCATCGGGGTCGGAATGGACTCCACCGAGCTCGGCATCGACTCCACCACGTTCCTCCCTGGCTACGACCTCGCCCGATCCGCAGGCTTCCGTCTCACCGGGCACCAGGGTGAGAACTCCGCAGCCTCCGCCATCGCCGCGTGCCTCGACGTCCTAGGCCTGGACCGCATCGACCACGGCGTTCCAGTGCTCGATGATGTGGCCCTCACCGCACGCATGGTCGACGAGCAGATCCCGATCACCGTGTGTCCAACATCCAACGTGGTTATCGCGCGCTGCTTCAACCGTCTTGAAGACCATGTCTACCCCCGCATGCGCGTCGCCGGCCTGCTCGCAACGGTCAATACCGACGATCCAGCCCTCAGTGATATGAACCTCGGCCAGGAGTACGCAGCCGTCGCGCGCGCATTCAAGTACACCTGGGACGACATGGTGCAGATTGCCCTCGATGGCGTCCAGGCCTGCTGGCTCCCCGAGTCCGACAAGGCCGCGCTGCGGCTGCGAATCATCGAGGCAGGGACGACCCTGCGACCCGACGACGACCCCAACGCCTAGCGAGGGACTCAAACGCCTTTGCGAGCAACCCTTGCATTCAACGAGGTATGCGCTCGGAACGCTGAGCGCAACGCCGGCTCATGCCGCCGCTCGCGCGAAGTGCGATGTCGGACCGGTTCATGTTCCGGAGGCCATGTAGGCGGCGAGAATGTAGTTGGGGTGTCGGTCGAGGTTCTTGCGGGCTCGGTCGTAGCGCATGGTGGTCCGCGGGTCGGCGTGTCGGGCAGCGATCTGGACGTCACGGAGCGGAACTCCTGCGTCGAGCATGGTGGTGACGTAGGTGTGGCGCAGCATGTGCGGGTGCATGCGTGGCAGCTGGATGCCGGCCTGGTCGGCGAGCGAGCGAAGGCGGCGGGTGGCGGCGTGCCTGTCCATGCGGTTGCCGGTGCGGCTCAGCAGGATGGGTCCCAAGACTCTGTCGGCAGCTGATCGGGCCGGTGAGCCAGCACGCCGCTACGAACGCCGCGCCACCCGCGACCGGACCGGCGCGGTTGGTGGAGTCGGCGGTTGCCCTCGTCGCCGCGAACGCGTGCCGCGGCGGGGGCGAGCTCCCAGCGGTCGCGCATGGTCTTGCCCACGGTGTAGCGGGCACGATGGTGCCAGGCGGCCTCCACCAGGAGCCGGCGCACGTGGGTGTTGCCGGTCTTGGTAATCGACCCCTGGACACGTGAGCTGCCCGAGGAGTACTCGCTGGGCACCAGTCCGACGAAGGAGCCGATGGTGTTGCCGGTGAACCGGTGCCAGTCGCCGATCTCGACCGCGAGGGCGAACCCGGTCAACGTGCTGACCCCACGCAGGCATCCCAGCCGGTGCACGAGCGGGGTGAACTCGGAGTTGGCGGCCATCTCATCGATCGCGGCGTCGAGCCGGTCCCGGCGTGCCTTGACGCGCCAGGACGGTCTCGTAGTCGGAGTCGAACGCCAGCCGGGTCGCCCGGTTCGTCAGTCGTGGTTGCGGCCTCGTGTCGCAGCCAGGCGTCGTGCTTGCCGGTCCACGCCTGACCGCCGTAGTAGACGATCCCGTGCCGCAGCAGCAGTTTCGACAGCCGGTGCCGGGCACGCATCAGGTCACCCCGACAGTCCTCCCGCGCCCGCACCAGATCGCGGGCGGCCTCTTGGTCAACGCTGGGGATCGCGACCGCGGTGACCTCGTCGAGCCGCAGCAGCCGGGCCAGGTGGACCGCGTCCTTCGCGTCGGTCTTCACTCGATCCCCCGAAGGCTTCTGCAGCTTCGACGGCGCGGCGACCTCGCACCGGATCCCAGCAGCGGTCAGGGCCCGATAGAGATCGAAGCCCGTCGGGCCGGCCTCGTAGGTCACGGCCACGGGGCCAGGCAGGTCCAAGACCCAGGACCGGATGTGCTCGTGTGACGGGGTCAGCTTCGCCTGGACAAGCTCGCCCGTGACGCTGTCAATCGCTGCTGCCGCGACCGATCGTGCGTGCACATCGAGCCCAACGCTCGTACGCTCTGTAAACACCGGGGCCTCCCACAACTGTCGGATAGGCCGAGCAGGCAGCCCCTGCTCGGTAACCCACGAACATGTGTGAGTGAGGCCCCGGCCCGCAACCACTCAGACGCCCCGAGCGGTCACTCCATACCGTCTAGTCGGTCCGGTGCTGGGGTCCACACCTCCCGGAGCCGGATATCCGGGGGTTGAGTCAGACGCCGTGGCCGACCGCTAGCCGGGGTCAGAGCAGAGACGCAGCGGGGACGTGGTCACGGGCACGCGGTCACGTTCCCGCTGTCGTCGCCCCTGCAGTGGCCCTCTGCCCGCTCGGCACGGGGACCGCACAGCGCTGTCGGCGCGCATTCGGCACAACTCTGTCAAGTTCCGGTACCCGTTTGACCGAGGGGTTCCGGTAGGTCCTTGACACTCTGCTTGTGCCTGCGGGGGTGCCCGTTGGGGGACGCGAACGCGGCGTGCTCCTTGGCCCGGTCGTGCCGGATCGGGTGGATCCGGACCACGACGCCTTGGTGGGTGATCTGGACCGAGTTCGCCACGAGGGCGACCTGCAGCTGCTGGCCACGCCAAGCGCGGCCGGCCCGGTACAGGGTGCCGGCGAAGGACACCGCGCCGTTGTTGTCCGCGATCCTGGTCACCGCCGGACCCGTGGTGGGCTTCCGGCCCCGCCGCATCCCCTGCATCGGCGCCTTCGCCGCGGCGGGACCGGGCTTGCGCCGTTGCACGTGGGAGGCGACCAGCACCTCGCGGTGGAAGATCTCCACCAGGTTCCCCGCCGCCACGCACTGCACCGGCTCCCCGGCCAGCACCACCGGCACCCGGTAGCTGAACCCCGCCAGCCGGATCTTCCCGCCGGCATCGACCCACCGCTGCACCCCCGCCGACGCGGCCGGCCGACCCCTCTCCCCACCGGATCGACTGGCAGAGCAACCAGCGGGCGCGGGTCCACCACGCTCTGCTCATCGCCGCCCGCGGCCGTGGGCCGACCAGCGCGAACCGGGCCGCTGGCGGTGCCATGCCCAGCGACTGGTGTGGCCGTTCGGTGTTGTAGTGCTGCACCCACTCGTCCAACGCGCGCTGCAGCGCCGCGATCGTGGGGTGCTGCCGGTCGGCGGCGGAGAAGAACTCGGTCCGCATCGTCCGATGCAGCCGCTCCACCTTGCCCGTCGTGGTCGGCGACCGCGGCGCGGTCAACAGGTGCTCGGATCCCGTTCTCCGCGCAGATCCGGTCGAACAACACCTCACTGGCCGACCCCGCGGCCCGAACCGACCGGTGAACACCTTCCCGTTGTCGGTCAGGATCTGCTCCGGGACGCCATGGCGACGCAGCGCGGCCAACAACGCCTCACACACCGGCCGGGCGGTGGCCCGCGCGACCAGCATCGCCGACACCACGAACCGGGAGTTGTCGTCGATCCCGGTCACACACTTGACCTCGACCCCGTCGGCCAGGTGGATCCCACCGACCACGTCCATCTGCCACAGCTCCATCGGCCGCCCCCGCTCCCAGCGCCGATAGTCGCTGCGCCGTCGACGGCGCAGCTTCGGGTCGACCCGGCCGTTACGCACCAGGGCCCGATAGATGCTGGTCCGACCCGGCACCGGCTCCACGTGCTCCTGCTCGAGCTGGTAGCGGATCCGGTCCGCACCCCAGCCCGGATGCAGGTCCCGGATCGCCAACACCATCGCCTCGACCTGCGGGCTCATCTGGTGCGGACACGATCCCGGCCGCGAGCTCCGGTCCTCCAGGTTCGCCACCCCACCATCAGCGGCATAACGGCGCAGCCAGCCATGCACCGTCTGACGGCTGACCCCGAAACGACGCGCCACCTCCACCACCGTGGCACCGTCCAAGACCTCCAGCACTGCCCGGTACCGCTGCTCGGCCACCGCGACCTCCCGCAACATCACGCCGCTCCCTTCGCCGCCTAGGGCAACGAAAAGGAGCAGACAGAACACCGCGCAACACCCGGAGTGTCAACCACCTACCGGAACGACTGTCGCCCAGGAACCGGAACCGCGCCGGACACCGTCAAGGACCAACCGGAACCGAATGGTCAAGCATGAGGCGGAACCGCACACGGCACACAACGTCAGGCGCGCGCACAGGCGGGTAAGGGCAAGAAGAAGGGCGCGGCCAACACTCGTGACCGGGCCCGCGACTTCAGGGATGACCTGCGGAAATCACTTTGTCGGGCTGACAGGATTTGAACCTGCGACCCCTTGACCCCCAGTCAAGTGCGCTACCAAACTGCGCCACAGCCCGATGCCTCGCGCAGCGGCGAAGCGGTGTGAACCTTAGCGCAGGTGATCCGGCGGTTTCGCATCGAGGGTCACGCGCTGGGCACCTCGCCGCGGGTGGGGAGCGGCGCTGGGATACTGGGCCCCGGGAGGCGACATGATCGACGCGAAGCGCTGGGGACTGCCCGAGGTGGCCTATCCCGACGGGGCCGTCGTCCTCGAGGAGGGTCGGCACCACCGCGAGCTGCTGGTGCTCACCAGCGGCCGGTCCGGGTCAGCGCCCACGGCGCCGAGATCTCCGAGATCAGCGAGCCCGGCGCCGTCTTCGGCGAGATGGCGTTCCTGCTCGACGGCAGCGCGACCGCGACCGTCACCGCGGTCGGCGAGTGCCGGTTCCTGCGCTCCGACGACCCCGACCTGCTCGTGCGTGACCACCCGGAGGTGGCGCTCGACATCGCCACCACGCTGGCCCAGCGACTCGATCTCGTCACCCGCTACCTGGCCGACCTGCGCAACCAGTACGCCGACCGCGAGGACCACCTCGGCGTCGTCGACGCCGTCCTGCAGTCACTGGTGCAGCGCCAGGGCGCCGCCGAGGAGCCGGGCTCGGAGCGCGAGCCCGACGCGCCGTACTGACGTCGTGGCCTCGGATCACAGGCTCAACGGCGGACCCCACGGCTCAGGCGCTGAGCTGGTCGACGTCGAGCTGCACGCGCTCGGGTCCCTCGAGGGAGTGCCAGCGTGGCGCTTCGCTCGGCCCGAGGTCCAGCACGATGTGGGCGGGCACCGGACCGATCTGGCGGCCGGGATTGAACACCCAGGTGTCGCCGATCCGGTCCGCCCAGCCGCCGTCGGCGGTGAAGGGCGACTGATGGATGTGGCCCGTCAGCACCAGGTCGGGCGAGAACCGCTCGATCCACCCGGCGAGCACGTCGTCGCCGTAGTGCTTGCGGCCGTCCCAGGTCAGCGGTGAGCCCGCGGGCGGCGCGTGGTAGGCCCACGCCCAGCAGGCCCGGGCGCCGGTCGGCCTCGGCGGCCAGCCGCTGCTCGAGGAGGTCGCGGCCGACAGGGCCGTCCCACCAGGGGCACACGGTCACGAGCGTGTCGCCGAGCTCGAGGCTGTCACCGTCGACGTGGACGCCGTCGGCGCGGGCTCCCTGCAGCCACAGCGCGGCCTTCTCCCCCGCCGCGTCGCGGCCATCGAGGTCGTGGTTGCCCGAGCAGGCCACCAGCGGTGCGACGCCGTCCGATCCGCGCGATCTGGGCCGTCACCGCCACGCTCTGGGCGGGGATCGGCACGGCCGAGCGCAGGTCGAGCAGGTCGCCGGCGATGACGACGAGGTCGAAGTCGGGGGCCACGTCGCACACCCAGTCGAACTGTCGGAGCGCGTAGTGCAGGTCGGACACGACCAGCCACCTCATGGCCTGCCTCCGCTCTCGACTCGCTGGAGTCTAGTGGCGGTTCGGGCCCCGTCAGGGCTCGTCCGGATACAGTCGCCGGGAGGAGGGGACGCAGACGATGACGACTGCCGCCGACCCGGTAGCCGGGCTGCTGCCGTACGTCCCCGACCTGGTGCTCGACTGGTCGCCGACGGGCGCGGCGGGACCGGCACATGCGCGTCGAGGGAACCCTGGCGTTCGTCGACATCTCCGGCTTCACCCGGCTCACCGAGCGGCTCGCGCGCACACGGCAAGGTCGGCGCCGAGGAGATGAGCGACATCCTCGAGCGCGACGTTCTCGGCGCTGCTCACCGAGGCCCGACGCGGACGGCGCCGACCTGGTCAAGTGGGGCGGCGACGCCGTGCTGCTGCTGTTCCAGGGCGCCGGACCACGCGGCGCGCGCGGCCCGGGCCGCGCACCGGATGCGGGCCACGCTGCGCCGGCATCGGCCGGATCCCGACGTCGTCGGCACGGTGACGCTGCGCATGTCGGTGGGCGTGCACAGCGGTGACTTCGACTTCTTCCTCGTCGGTGACCCCGACCTCCACCGCGAGCTGCTCATCAGCGGACCCGGCGCCAGCCTCACCGCGGACATGGAGGCGGCCGCCGCCGCCGGCCAGATCGGGCTCAGCGCCGCGACCGCGGCGCTGCTCGCCGCCGCGGCTGCTCGGGGCCGCCGCTGCCTGGACGGACGGCTGCTGCGCTCGGCGCCGGCGCTCGACGACGTGCGTGAGCCCTGCCGCGCCAGCGGACCGGCGGCTCGACGCCGGCCGGCGCTGCTGCCGCCGCCGATCCGGGACGCACCTGCTCGCACGGCGCGGGCGAACCGGAGCACCGGCTGATCACCGTGGCGTTCGTGCAGTTCTCCGGCACCGACCAGCTGCTCGACGACCGAGGGTCCGGACGCGCTCGCCGACGCCCTCGACGAGGTCGTGCGCAACGTGCAGCACGCCTGCGCCGACCACGACGTGACCTTCTTCGAGACCGACATCAACCGCGACGGCGGCAAGATCATGCTCGACGGCGGGCGCGCCGCGCAGTGCCGACCACGACGAGGAGCGGATGCTGCGGGTCGCCCGGCTGGTGCTCGACCGGGCCGGCGCGCTGCCGCTGCGGATCGGCGTCAACCGCGGGCACGTCTTCGCCGGTGACTTCGGGCCGGCGTTCCGGCGTACCTACTCGGTCAAGGGCGACGCCATCAACCTCGCGGCGCGGGTGATGGGCAAGGCCGCGCCCGGGCCAGGCGCTGGCCACGGTCGAGGTGGTGGCCCGGTCGCAGACCGTGTTCCGCGACCACCGAGCTGGCGCCGTTCCTGGTCAAGGGCAAGTCGCCGAGCCGTGCGGGCCGCTGGCCGTCGGGCGCCCTGGTCGGCGCGCGGCACGAGGAGCGGCTCGCCGGTCCGCTCGTCGGGCGGGACAGGAGCTGGAGGTCCTGCGCGCGGCGCTGGCCGACGTCCGCGCCCGGCGGGGCCGGCTCGTCGAGATCGTCGGCGAGCCGGGCATCGGCAAGTCCCGCCTGGTCGACGAGCTGCTGCGCGGACGCCGACGACGTGCCGCGTCGTCGACCGTCCGGTGCGAGGAGTACGAGTCGTCGACGGCGTACTTCCCGTTCCGTCGCGCTGCTGCGCGACGTCCTCGGGCGTGCCGCCGGAGCCGACGCGGCCGAGCGTCGCCCAGCGGCTGGTCGGACCGGGTCGTCGCGAACGCGCCCCAGCTGGTGCCGTGGCTCCCGCTCCTCGGCGATCCCGCTGGACGTCTCGCTGCCGCCGACGCCCGGAGACGGCGGAGCTCGACGAGCAGTTCCGGAAGGCCCGGCTCGAGGCGGTCGTCGCCGAGCTGCTCGGCTCGGCTGCTGCCGACGCCCACGGTCCTGGTCGTCGAGGACGCCCACCTGATGGACGACGCCTCGGCCGACCTGCTGCGGACCGGCTCACCGCCGAGCTCGGCGACCGGCCCTGGCTGGTGCTCGTCACGCGACGGGAGCAGCGAGGGCGGGTTCGTCGCCCGACCGGGCGAGGCCGTCGTGTCGCTGCGGCCTGCACCCCTGGACCCCGAGGCGTCCCTGGAGCTCGTGCGCACGGCTCTGGACGACCACCCGCTCACCGCACCAGGCACTCGCCGCCCTGGCGCGTGCGCGGCGGCGGCAACCCGCTGTTCCTGGAGGCGCTGGTCGCAGGAGGCCGCACGCCAGCGGGTCCACGGCGAGCTGCCCGGAGTCGGTCGAGGGCCTGGTCACCAGCCAGATCGACCGGCTGGACCCGGCCGACCGGCTCGTGCTGCGCTACGCCGCCGTGCTCGGCACGGAGGTCGACGAGGAGGCGCTCGACGGGCTGCTCGGGGACCGACGCCCGTGCTCGACGGGCAGCCATGAGCCGGCTGGCCGGCTTCCTGGTGCGGGACCAGCCGGGCGGCTGCGGTTCCGCAACGCCCTGATGCGCGACGTGGCCTACGAGGGACTTCCCTTCAGCCGGCGCAAGGTCCTGCACGACCAGGTGGGCACGGCGATCGAGCAGGCGTCCGCCACGCCGGAGAGCCAGTGCGAGCTGCTCTCGCTGCACTTCTTCCACGCCGGCCGGTCACGACCGCGGCCTGGCGCTACTCGGTGCTGGCCGGGGAGCGCGCGCTCGCGAAGTTCGCCCACGGCGAGGCCATCGACTTCTTCGCGCCGCGCCGTGGACGTCCGTCCCCGGGCTGGCGGGCGTCGACGCCGGTGGAGGTGGCCGAGCGTGCTCGAGCAGCTGGCCGACTCGCGGTTCCTGGTCGGCCTGACCGAGGAGGCCGCCGGAGGCCTACGCGCTGGCCCGTCGGCACCTGCGCGGGGACGCCGGTGCGACTGGCCGTGCATCATCGAGAAGGAGGCGCGGATCGACCACCGCCGGCCGCAGGTTCACCCAGGCGATGCGGCGGCATCTCCCGCGGGCTGCACGAGCTCGACGGGGTCGCGGGTGGCCCGGCCGAGCGTGGCCCGGTCGCTCCTGGCCCGCCGCTACGCCTACAGCCGCTTCAGCCAGGGCCGCGATCGACGAGGCGCTGCACTGGGCGGAGCATGGCGGCCGAGGCGGCGGAGGAGGCGCGTCGACAAGGACGCGCTGGCCCAGGCGTACGAGATGCTCAACGCCATCTACGCCGGCTCGGGACGCGAGGAGCCGCTGCCCTACGGCCGCCTGGCGCTGCAGGCCTACACCGAGCTGGGCAACCTCCCGCGGCAGGGGCACTGCCTGAACAACCTGGCGGTCCAGGCGTTCAGCCACGGGCGAGTGGAACGAGGCCCTCGCCAGCTACCGGCGGGCCACCGAGATCTTCCGGCGGATCGGTGACACCGCCAGCGAGGTCAACGCGCTCTACAACCAGGCCGAGCTGCTGGTGCGCCAGGGCCGCTACGCCGAGGCCGGGCCGCTGCTGCCCGACGTGCTGCCGCATCGCCCGCGCCGTGGAGGACGAGGAGCTCGTCGCCCTGGCCCTGCGTGAGCAGGCCCGGCGTGCTGGCCGCGGCGGGCGACGTCGACGAGGCGGTCGCCGGGCTCCTGCGGAGGCCCGGACATCTTCGAGGAGCTGGGGGAGGCGTCGAGGTGCCGACCACCGACCTGGTGCTGGCCGAGGTGCTGCTGGATGCCGGACGCACCGACGGGCGTCGCGAGCTGCTCGACGTCGTGGTCGGCAGCGACGCGATGCGCCTCGAGGGCGCGGCGCCCACCGCCCTGCGGCTGCAGGCCCGGGCGCGAGCGGTCCAGGGTGACCTGGCGGCGGCCCGTCGCCGTCCTCGACGCGGGCTCGCGGCTGGCCCGGGCGGGCGGCGACCGCTACGAGGAGGGCGCTGCTGCTGCGCGACGCTCGCCGGTGTCACGTGGGCCGGGCAGCCGGACGAGGACGCCGCTCCGGCGATCCGCGCGGGTCCTGCTCGTCGATGGGCGTGATCGACGTTCAGCCGACGCTGACGCGGGCGTCCCGGTCGAACAGCAGGTAGAGGTGGGTGTCGCCCGACCCGTCGCGCTTGCTCTGCACGTAGTCGACGCAGGCTGTCCCGCGCGGCCGATCGTGTCTTGCCGGGCAGGCCGGGTCGGCTCGAGGGCGGCGTTGCCGGCCAGCGAGTAGTAGAGCTCCTGCTCTGGATCCCGCCGCTGCCGCACAGGGTCTTGTCGCACTTCATCACGATCGTGGCGGGCGAGCGTGACTCCGTACAGAGCCTGGGCTCCGACGCCGAGGTCGGCGAGGGTCTGCACGACCGAGCCGCTCGGGTCGCACGGCGCGTAGCCTGGGGGGCGTTGCTGGCGTCGCAGGCGCCCGCGAGACGAGCAGGACCTGCGGGCTCGGCGCGCCGTTGGGCAGGACTCACGATGCCGCAGACCGGGCTCTGCTGGTGGCGATCGTGCAGTCGTCCTGGCCGCCGATGCCCTGCTGAAGGCCGGTCGTGCTCGTCACCGAGCGCACGCTCGGAGAGCACGTCGAAGATCTGCGTCCGGGTCGTCCACGAGTCGGGCAGGACATCGAGGCCGCTTGCCGGTCGCCGTGCGTCGACCGTCACGCTGACCTGGTTGACGACGCCGGCGATCGTGGTCGTGAGAACGGCCGTCGCTCGCCGGCCTTCGCGACAGCGACGCCATCGCGGAGAGCGAGTCCGCCGGTTGGTCGTGAGCTTGAGCAGCGTGTGTCCTTGTTGAACGCCGCGGCCAGGGCGCCGTCGTACAGGTTGACGGTCACCGTGATGGTGTCGCCGGTCTGCACGAGGACGTTCGGATCGCGTCCTCCGGGGTGTTCACCGGCGCGGAACGCGGGGTGGTGACCGACACGATCTCGATGCGGGTCGGAGGCGGCAACGGCCGGCCTCGGCCATCGATGCCGGAAGCGCCGCGGCGGCGCCTAGCATCACGGTTGTCGCGGCGAACGAGCCGACGGACGTCGGCGTGAGTCTGGGTGCCATGGCGTGACTTTCGGACGTGGGTCCCCCCCGAGACCGCTGCCCAGCCTCCCGTGAGCGGACGACTGCGTCAACTCCCGTCCGGGCGCTGCCTGCTCAGGAGCTCGCCTACGGAACGGCTTGCGTGCGCATCATCTCGGGTCCACACTGCGCTGATGGCGCGCGGCCGCTCGCCTGGGGGGAGGGTCGGCTTGCCGTCGACGTCACCGGCGCGGATCCCCGCGTCGCGGGTCCTCCTGGTGGCCTGCTTCGGCGCTTTCCTCGCGTTCCTCGACGCCACCATCGTCAACGTCGCCTTCCCGTCGATCCGGGAGTCGTTCCCGAGTACGTCCATCGGCGGGCTCTCCTGGGTCCTGAACGCCTACAACATCGTCTTCGCCGCCTTCCTGATCGTCTGCGGGCGGCTGACCGACCTGCTCGGGCGCCGCCGCGCGTTCGCGTCGGGAGTGCTGCTCTTCACCGTCGCGTCGGCCCTCTGCGCGGCCGCCCCCTCCGTCGAGCTGCTGGTGGCCGCCCGGGTCCTGCAGGCGCTCGGTGCCGCCCTGCTCGTGCCCGCGTCGCTCGCGCTGGTCGTCGAGGCCTTCCCCGAGCGAGCGCCGGGCACACGCCATCGGCCTGTGGGGCGCCTCTGCCGCCGTCGCCGCCGGTGTCGGACCGCCCATCGGTGGTGCGCTGGTGCAGCTCGGCGACTGGCGCTGGGCCTTCCTGGTCAACCTCCCGTTCGGGGTGGCCGCGCTGTGGGCCTCGCGCAGCCACCTCGTCGAGAGCCGCGCGCCCGGAAGGCGGGCCGTTCCCGACCTGGTCGGCGCCGCCCTGCTGGCCGCTGCGCTGGCGCTCCTCAACCTCGGGGATCGTCAAGAGCGAGCGACTGGGGCTGGGCGAGCCCCCAGGTCGTCGGCGCGCTGGCCGGCTCCGCCGTGCTCTTCGGCGCCTTCGTGCTCAGCCTCGCGCAGACACCCCTCGCCGTTGCTCGACCCCGCCCTGCTGCGCATCCCGTCGTTCACGGTCGGCTTCGATCGCGACCGCCGTCGCGGGCGTCGGGTTCTACGCCTACCTGCTCACCAACATCCTGTGGCTGCAGTACGTCTGGGGGTACGACGTCCTGCGCGCCGGACTCGCACTCGTGCCGGCCGCGCTGGTGGCCGCCGTCGTCGCCGCCCGGCTCGGTCCCCTGGCCGAGCGGCGTCGGCTACCGGACGTTCATCGTGCCCGGGGCGCTCGTCTGGGCGGGCGCCTACCTCTGGTACCACCAGCAGGTCGGCCTCGAGCCGGCGTTCTGGTCCGAGTGGCTGCCGGGACAGGTGCTCAGCGGCATCGGAGTCGGGGCGACCCTGCCGTTGCTGGGCAGCGCAGCGCTGGCGGCCGTGCCGGGTGGGCGCTACGCGACGGCGTCCGCGGTGGTCTCCAGCGCCCGGCAGCTCGGCGGCGTGCTCGGCATCGCCATCCTCGTCGTGATCATCGGTGAGCCGACGCCGGACACGGCCGTCGCCTCGTTGCGTGACGGCTGGATGCTCTCGATCGGCGCCTTCGTGGTCACCGCGCTGATCGTCCTCGCCCTGCGGGTCCCTCACCACACGACGCACGAGGAGGACGTGGTCGACCTCCGGCCCGCCGTCGTCCTCTCCCCGGACCCCGACCCGGCTCCGCCCCGCGCGACCACTCCCGACGCCGCCTTCGCGAACGACCTCTCCGACGTCCCGCTCGTCGCCGCTCTGCCGGCAGAGGCCCGTCGGCAGCTCGAGGAGGCCGCGCGACTGCTGACGGTGCCGGCCGGCTCGTGGCTGATGCGCGAGGGCGATCCGACCGGGTCGGCGTTCGTCGTCCGCGGCGGTCGCTTCGAGGTCGAGGTCGGCGGTCGCGTCGTCCGCGAGCTCGGACCTGGCGAGGTCCTGGGCGAGCTCGCCCTGCTCACCGGCGAGCCGCGATCGGCCAGCGTCCGGGCCCGGCGCGACTCGGTGGTCTGCGAGCTGCCGCGCGAGGCGTTCGAGCAGGCGGTGACGACGGACCCGGCGGCGTCCCGCGTTCGTGCTGCGTCAGGTGGCCGAGCGACTGCGGACGGCCGGCGAGCCGGCTGCACCACCCCGCGCCACCCCACCGTCGGTGGTGGCCGTGGTCGGGCTGCAGCCCGGCGTGGCCACGGCAGAGGTCGCGGACCACCTCGTGCGACGGTTGGGTCAGCACCTGCGCGTCGTCGCGCTCGACACGGTCGACGCAGACGGCCTCGACCGCGCCGAGCGCGACCACGACCGCGTCGTCCTGGTCGCCGTGAACGGTGACGACGCCGCCGCGACCCGGTGGCGGGACTTCTGCCTCCGCGCGGCCGACGTGGTCGTCCTGGTGGGCTCGACCGCTGCCGACCCGCACGCCGGTCGTGCCGGCGCCGGCCTGCCGCCCCGAGCTGGTGCTCATCGGACCGGCCCCGACACCGGCACGACGTGCCGCCTGGGTGGCTGGCCGTCGACGCCTGGCAGCTGACCGTCGTGCCAGGCGACCTGGCCGCTGCGTTGCGTCCGCTGGCCGACCGTCTCGCGGGCCGCTCGCTCGGGCTCGTGCTGGCCGGCGGCGGTGCCCGCGCCTTCGCGCACATCGGCGTGCTGCGCGAGCTCGAGGACGCCGGCTTCCACGTCGACCGCGTCGCCGGCACGAGCATCGGCTCGATCATCGCGGCCGTGCACGCGCTCGGTCACACCGGCGCCGAGCTGGAGGACGTCTGCTACTTCGAGTGGGTACGCCGCAAGCCGTTCAGCGACTGGGGACTCCCCTCGCAGTCACTGTCGAAGGGCCGACGGGTCCGCGCCGGCATGGCGCGTGCCCTCGGTGAGGACGAGGTCTTCGAGGGACTCCCCCGGCAGGCCCGCCTGGTCAGCGTCGACCTCGTGTCGCGGACCCGGCAGGTCCACGAGCGCGGCAACCTCGCCGAGGCCGCCCTCGCCTCGGTCCGGTTGCCGGTCCTCTTCGCGCCGATGCCGCAGGACGACGGTCGCCTGCTGATCGACGGCGGCGTGCTCGACAACCTGCCGGTCGACCTGCTGACCGGCCGGGCCGAGGGGCCCGTGGTCGCCGTCAACATCGGCACCGGTGGCGGCGGCGGACCGCGAGACGGCCGGCCCCGGGTGCCCGCGCTCGGTGAGACGCTCCTGCGGACCATGATGATCGGCAGCGGCGGAGCCGTCGCCGCGGCTCGCGCCCAGGGTGCCTGGGTGCTCAGCCCCAGCTCGATGGGGGTCGGCCTGCTGGAGTTCCACCAGCTCGACCGGATGATCGTCGCCGGCCGCGCGGCCGCGCGGACCCTGCTCGAGGCCGCCGAAGGCGACCTCTACAACCCGCCGCCCCTCGACCCCCAAGCCCCCGAGTCCCCCGAGCCCGCCGAGCCCGCCGTACCCGACGCGGCGGCAGCACCCTCCTAGCGCTTGCGCTTCTCCCGCGGCTTCTGGGTGATCACGATCGGCGTGCCGACGAAACCGAACTCCTCGCGCAGCCGCCGCTCGATGAAGCGCTCGTACGACGCGTCGAGCCGTCCGGAGGTGAACAGCACGAACGTGGGCGGAGAGGTCGACGGCTGGGTGCCGAAGAGGATCTTCGGCTGCTTGCCGCTGCGCACGGGATGTGGGTGCTCGGCGACCAGCCGACCCAGGAAGGCGTTCAGCGCTCCCGTCGTCACCCGCGTCTCCCAGCCGGCCAGGGCCTTGTCGAGGGCCGGCACCAGTCGGTCGACGTGCCAGCCGGTGCGAGCGGTGACGTTGATGCGCGGGGCCCACTGCACCTGCACCAGGTCGCGCTCGATCTCGCGGTCGAGGTAGTAGCGGCGGTCCTCGTCGACGAGGTCCCACTTGTTGAAGGCGATGACCAGCGCCCGGCCGGCGTCGCGCACGGTCTGCAGGATCCGGACGTCCTGCTCGGAGATGGACTCGCTGCCGTCCAGCACGAGCACGGCGACCTCGGCCCGGTCGATGGCGGTCGAGGTGCGCAGCGAGGCGTAGTACTCGTGGCCCGACGCCTCCTTGACGCGCTTGCGGATGCCGGCGGTGTCGATGAACCGCCAGGTGCGACCGCCGAGCTCGACGAGCTCGTCGACCGGGTCGACGGTGGTGCCGGCGACGTTGTCCACCACGACCCGCTCGGCGCCGGCCAGCTTGTTCAGGAGCGATGACTTGCCGACGTTCGGCTTGCCCACGATCGCGATGCGGCGCGGACCACCGACCGGCTCGAACGACTCCGGCGGGGTGTCCGGCAGGGCCGCGAGCACGGCGTCGAGCAGGTCGCCCGAGCCTCGGCCGTGCAGCGCGGAGACCGGCCAGGGCTCGCCGAGCCCCAGGTTCCACAGCCCGTAGGCCTCGGCCTCGGCGCGTTGGTCGTCGACCTTGTTGGCGGCCAGGACGACCGGCTTGCCGGACCGTCGCAGGATCTTCACCACGGCCTCGTCGACGTCGGTGATGCCCACGGCGGCGTCGACGACGAACAGCACGGCGTCGGCCAGGCTGACGGCGATCTCCGCCTGGCCGGAGATGCGCTCCGCCAGGCCGCGGGCGTCGGGGTCCCAGCCGCCGGTGTCGACGACGGTGAAGACCCGACCGTTCCAGTTGGCGTCGTAGGAGACCCGGTCCCGCGTCACACCGGGGACATCCTCGACCACGGCCTCGCGCCGGCCCAGGATGCGGTTGACCAGCGTGGACTTGCCCACGTTGGGCCGACCGACGACCGCCAGCACGGGGACCTGGGCCACGGGCGTTCCGATGTCGGACCCGGCGGACCCGGCGGATTCGGCGGATTCGGCGGACTCGGCGGACTCTGCGGCGTGCTCGGTCACGTCGTCGCCTGCCTCGCGGCGACGTCGCGCTCGCTGTCGCCGGCCGGGAGCGGGCCGGGCAGGGTGCGCCCGGTCAGCTCCTTCGCCTCGGCGAGGGTCTGGAGCATGTGGGAGCGCAGGGACGCGCTGGCCTCGAGCACGTCCTGCTTGGTCCGCGGCCACGCCTGGGCCTCGACCTGCCACGGCTCGCCGAACACGACCTCCACCGGCGCGGAGCCCTTCGGCGGGCGCGAGTGGCTGTCCTGGCCCGGCTCGCGGGTGCCGACGAGGATGACGGGGACCACGGGGGCTCCGCTGACCAGGGCGAGGTAGGCCGCGCCGCCCTTGAACAGCTCGAGCTCGCCCGCGCCACGCGATCCCTCCGGGAAGATGCCGATCACCCCGCCTTCCTGGAGCACGCGCAGGCAGGTCTTCATCGCCCTCGGGTCGGGATTGAAGCGGTCGACCGAGATCTGTCCCGCGCGACGGAGGAAGGCGTCCATGCGGCCCACGAACATCTCCTGCTTGGTGAGTGCGTGGACGGGCCGGGGCGCGTGGATGGTCACCATCGGGCCGTCGAGCCAGCCGACGTGGTTGGCCGCCATGATGACCGGCCCGCTCGTCGGCACCCGGTCGGCGTGGTGGACGGCGACGGCGTACCTGCGCCGGGTGTAGGCGCGCGCGAGCGGGCGAAGCGAGCGCAGCATCAGGCGCGGAGGGTGCGCGATGGGCCCCGTGCGGATCTCGCCTGTCCGGATGACGCTCATGCGGTCGCCTCCACCGCATGCGCGAGGCCGACGACCCGGTCGACGACCTCGTCGAGGGTGTGCGCCGTCGTGTCGATCTCGACGGCGCCGTCGGCGCGGACCAGCGGTGCGGTCGCGCGACCGGAGTCGATCCGGTCGCGGCTGAGCAGGGACTCCTGGGTGGCCGCCACGTCGCTGCCGCCCTCTTCCGCGGCGCGGCGCTCGGCGCGGGCCGACGGGTCGGCGACCAGGAAGATCTTGACCTGCGCGTCGGGCGCCACCACCGAGCCGATGTCGCGGCCCTCGACGACGATGCCACCCTCACCGATGACCGCGCGCTGGAGCTCGAGAAGCCGGGCCCGCACAGCGGGGACGGTGCTGACCGGACTCACGGCGGCATTGACCTCGTCGGTGCGGATCGCGAGGGCGACGTCGATGCCGTCGACCATGATCGCCGGTCCCTGCGGGTCGGTGCCGACCAGGATCTCCGGGTCGAGCACCCTGGCGGCCACCGCGTCGGTGTCGTGGACGTCGACGTCGTGCCGCAGCAGCCACCAGGTCATGGCCCGGAACATGGCGCCGGTGTCGAGGTAGCGCAGTCCCAACCGGGCCGCCACACCGCGCGAGGTGCTGGACTTGCCGGAGCCCGACGGACCGTCGATCGCAACGACGAGCTGGGCGGAATTCACGAGGGGCAAGACTACCCGTGGGCCACCCCGCACCGTGATTCTGCGGAAGCGACTCAGCCGGCGACGGATGATCCGAGGCGGCCCTGGCGAGGCCTCGTCAACCAGCGGTGCTCTCCTCAGCCGTGGGTGACCCAGCCACGCTCCTCGAGCGACGAGGCCAGGTGGACCGCCGAGCCCTCCGCGACGACCAGCTCGAGGAGACCCGTCTCGCGCCCGGGGTCGTGGTCCATCCGGATGTCCTCGATGTTGACCCCGACCGCCCCGGCGTCGGCGAAGATGCGAGCCAGCTCACCGGGATGGTCGGGGATCGACACGAAGACCGACTCGGTGGCCCGCACGGGTCCGCCGTGCTTGCCCGGGATGGCCAGCGTGCCGGCGACCCCGCGCGACAGCAGGGCGTGGAGGGCGTCGCGCTCCCCCGTCGAGACGGCCGAGATCAGCGCGTCGAGCTCGCCGCGCACCTCGCCGAGCAGCTCGAGGACGGCACCCGCGTTCGCGGCGACGATCTGCTCCCAGAGCAGGGGGTCGCTGCCGGCCACCCGCGTCACGTCGCGCACGCCCTGGCCCGAGAGCGCGAGATGCGCCTCGGGAGCCTCGGCGAGCCGCCCGGCCACGAGGACGGCGAGCAGGTGCGGGAGGTGGGAGGTACGAGCCACGGCCCGGTCGTGCTCCTCAGGTGCGAGCTCGACCACGGTCGACCGGCAGATCTCGGCCAGGGCGACGACGAGCGCCACGGCGGCCGGGTCGCTCCCGGCGTGCGGGGTGACGGCCCACGGTCGGCCGTCGAACAGCGCCGCGCTGGCCGCCAGCGGGCCGGAGCGCTCGCTGCCGGCCATCGGGTGCGAGCCGACGTACCTCGCCAGGGCGGCGGCCTCCACCGTGCCGGCCAGCTCGCGCAGCGGCGCCGACTTCACCGAGCCGACGTCGGTCACCACCGCCTGCGTCGCGGTCAGGGCCTCGGCCACGGCCGCTCCCAGGTGGTCCGGCGGCACCGCGACGACGACCAGCTGTGGCGTGTCGTCCGTCGCGACGGGCCGCCCCGCGCCCAGGCCGGAGGCGGTGCGCAGGTGCTCGGGCGAGACGTCGCTGAGCAGCACCTCCAGCCCCGCCCGGCGTGCGGCCAGGGCGATCGACGTGCCGAGCAGGCCGGTCCCGATCGACGAGGATCGGACCGGTCAGGCCCCCGCTCATGTGCCCGCGCTCATGCGTCGGCGCTCATGCGTCGGCGCTCATGCGTCGGGCACCGAGCGGACCCGGGTGAGGTCCGTGCGCAGGGACGCCGCCCCGTGCAGGTAGCAGTGCGTGATGTCCGCGCGGGGAAGGTCGGTCTCGACGTGCGCCATCATCCGCACCACGCGGGGCATCGAGCTCTCGATCTCCAGCTCGCGGGCGCAGAGGAGGGGAACGTCGCCGAAGCCCAGCTGCCGCGCGGCGTACGCCGGGAACTCCGAGGTCACGTCGGACGTGGCGGTGAAGATGACCGAGATGAAGTCGTCGACACCGAGACCGTTGGAGCGCATCACGTCGAGCACCATCTCCTCGACCCGGTCCAGGAGGTGCTCGCGCTCGTCGACGTCGAGCTGCGTAGCCCCCCGCACCGCTCGCACAGCCATGCCGCAAGCCTAGGGGTGGCCCGCGCTCAGAGCTTGGCGGTGTCCAGCAGCAGGCCGAGCTCGTCGAGGGTGAGGTCGCGCAGCTGCCCTTCCTTGAGGCCCTTGAGGTCGACCGGGCCGATCCTGGTGCGCGTCAGCTTGCGCACGGGGTGTCCGACCTCGTCGAGCAGCCTCCTCACGATCCGGTTGCGTCCCTCGTGGATCACCAGCTCGACGATGGTGCGGCCCGACGCCTGGCCCTCCCCGTAGGTGAGCACCTTGGCGGCCGACACCGTGACCGGTCCGTCGTCGAGGACCACCCCGTCGCGGAGCCGCTGCAGCGTCGCCCGGGTCACGCTGCCCTCGACCTCGGCGACGTAGGTCTTGTCGACCTCGTACGACGGGTGTGCCATCCGCTGCGCGAAGTCACCGTCGTTGGTGAGCATGATCAGCCCGGAGGTGTCGGTGTCGAGCCGGCCGACGTGGAAGAGCCGCTCAGGACGGTCGTCGACGAGGTCCTGGAGGGTACGCCGGCCCTCGGGGTCCGACATCGTCGAGACCACGCCCCGGGGCTTGTTGAGGACCAGGTAGACGTGCGCTGAGATCGGCGGGAGGCGCTTGCCGGACACCCGGACCACCGCCGTCGCGGGGTCGATCTTGGTGCCGAGCCGGGTGATGACCTCGCCGTCGACCTCGACCTCGCCCGCGAGCATCAGCTCCTCGCAGCGGCGGCGGGAGGCGACACCGGACTGGGCGAGATACTTCTGCAGCCGGACCAACCCGTCCTCGTCGGGTGGCCCCCCGGGGATCGTCGGCGCGTCGGTCACCCGACCTCGGTCCCGCCGTGCGGCTCGGTTCCGTCGCCGTTGTGCTGGTCGGGGTGCGGGTCGGCGGGCACGGCCTCGTCCTCCTCGGCAGGACCGGTCGTCGCGGTCGGCACGGCACCCACTGCCTCGGCGAGGTCGTCCTCGAGGTCGTCCATGTCGGGCAGGTAGGGCGCCAGGTCGGGCAGCTCCTCGATCGAGGTCACCCCGATCCGCTCGAGGAAGTAGCCCGTGGTGCGGTAGAGGGTCGCGCCGTGCTCGCCGTCGTGGCCGGCCTCCTCGACGAGTCCACGTGACACGAGGGTGCGCATCACCCCGTCGACGTTGACACCGCGGATCGCCGAGACGCGGGCCCGGGACACCGGCTGCTTGTAGGCCACGACGGCCAGCGTCTCCAGCGCGGCCTGGGTGAGGCGCGCCTGCTGCCCGTCGAGCACGAACGCCTCGACGACGGCGGCGTACTCCTCGCGGGTGTAGAACCGCCAGCCACCGGCGACGTTGCGCAGCTCGAAGCCGCGGCCCTGCTCGGTGTACTCGTCCGCCAGTGCCGCCAGCGCCGCGACCACCTCGCCGACCGGGTAGCCGACGGCTGAGGCCAGCCCGACCTCGTCGAGCGGCTCGTCGGCCACCATCAAGATCGCCTCCAGCGCCGGGCGCAGGTCAGCCACGGCCGGCACGTCGAGCGACTGGATGTCCGCGGGCTGGGGGCTGTCGGTGAGCTCAGTCATCGGTGGGATCGTCCTCCTGCAGTGGCTCGGGCTCCGCGTCGGGCTCCGCGTCGGGCTCCGCGTCGGGGGGCGCGCCGTCGAACTCGTCGGTGATCTCGATGTCGGCGTCCTCCGGCCCGGTCCAGCGGATGGTCAGCTCGCCCAGCGGCGAGACCTGGTCGAAGCCGACCGCTCCTTCGCGGAACAGCTCCAGGAGCGCGAGGAACCGGGCCACCGTGGTCAGCATGTCGGGCGAGTCGCCGCACAGGGCGCGGAAGGTGATGGTGCCTGAGCGCCGGAGCCGGTCGACGACGACGACCGCCTGCTCGCGCACGCTCACGGCCGGGGCGTGGATGTGCGCCAGTCCCACCTCCTGGACCGGCTTGGGCTCCATGGCCCTGGCCGCCAGCTCCGCGAACTGCTCGAGGCCGATGCCGATCAGCACCTCGGGAAGCAGGCTGGCGAAGCGCTCGTCGAGCCCGACCGCACGGGGGTACCGACGGCTCTCCGCGGCCAGCCGCTCTGCGAACGTGCCGGCCACGAGCTTGAACGCCTTGTACTGCAGCAGCCGCGCGAAGAGCAGGTCACGCGCCTCGAGCAGCGCGAGGTCCTCCTCGTCCTCGACATCGCCCTGCGGAAGCAGCCGGGCCGCCTTCAGGTCGAGCAGGGTCGAGGCGACGAGCAGGAACGAGGTGACCTGGTCGAGGTCGCCCTCCTTGCCCAGCGCCCGCACGTGGGAGATGAACTCGTCGGTGACCACCGAGAGCGCGATCTCGGTGATGTCGAGCTTGTGCTTGGCGATCAGGCTCAGCAACAGGTCGAAGGGACCCTCGAAGTTGTCCAGCCGGACCTCGAACGCCGGGGTGCCCTGGTCGGTGTCGGGCCTGCCTGCGTCGGTGTCGACGCTCACGCTCATTCCTCGGTCAGACGCCGGACCAGGACGCTTTCGTCGCCGTGCGCCTCGAAGTCGGCCAGGACGAGGGCGATCGCCTCGCGCACCAGGCGACCGCGGTCGACCGCCAGTCCGTGCTCGGCGCGCAGCAGCAGCCTCGTCCTGCTCGAGCTCGAGGAGCTCGGCGGAGGTGACGTAGACCGTCATCTTCTCGTCGTGGCGGACGCGACCGCTCGGCTTGCGGCCGGACTCCTCGCGGGAGGGCTCGGCGACCGGGGCGGGGCGCTCGTCGTAGCGGCCGTAGCCGCGGTCGTCCGGCACCACCCGGATGCCGGCCTCGTCGGGCCGTCCTGCCGCTCGGGGCGCGCGCCCTCCCCGTGCGCGGTGCGGCGGAAGAGGTCGTCGGCGGCGGGCAGGCTCACTCGTCGAGACAACGCGCCAGCACCTCCTTCGCGAGCTGACGGTAGGACTCGGCCCCGGCGGAGGTCGAGGCGTACGACGTGATGGGCTCGCCGGCGACGGTGGAGTCACTGAACTTCACCGTGCGCCTGATGACGGTGTGGAAGACGGTGTCGCCCCAGGCCTCGACGAGACGCTGCATGACCTCACGGCCGTGCAGCGTGCGCCCGTCGAACATGGTGCCGAGCACGCCGTCGATCGAGAGCTTGGGGTTCAGGCGCTCGCGGACCTTGTCGATCGTGGTCTTGAGCAGAGCCACCCCTCGCAGCGCGAAGTACTCGCACTCCAGCGGCACGATCACGCCGTCGGAGGCCGTCAGCGCGTTGACCGTCAGCAGACCGAGCGAGGGCTGGCAGTCGATGAGGATGACGTCGTAGTGCTCGATCGCCGGCGCGAGGACCCGCTGGAGGGTCTGCTCGCGCGCGACCTCCTGCACCAGCTGCACCTCGGCGGCGGACAGGTCGATGTTGGAGGGCAGCAGGTCCATGCCCGGGACGCCGCTGGGCACGACCACCTCGTCCAGCCGGACGTCGCCCCCCATCAGCAGGTCGTAGATGGTCAGGTCCATCTCGTGCGGGTTGAGACCGAGTCCGACCGACAGCGAGCCCTGCGGGTCGAAGTCGACGAGCAGCACCTTCCGGCCGTACTCCGCCAGCGCCGCGCCCAGGTTGATGGTCGTCGTGGTCTTGCCGACCCCACCCTTCTGGTTGCACATCGAGATGACCCGGGCGCCGCCGTGCCGCGTCAGCGGGGTGGGCTCGGGGATGACGGGCATCGGGCGGCCCGTCGGTCCCATCACGACCGCGCCCTGCTCGTCGGTCATGGTCGCCACGGCGACGGCCTCCTCGTGGCGCGCAGCCGGCGGGAAGGGGATCGGCTCACTCATACTGAACTCTCCGGACGTGGGGCGAGGGACGACGCCGAGGGGTGGCATCTCGGGGGCGCTCGCACCGGGGTGTGCGCCCGCCGTAGGTGCCGCCGTGGACAGGAGTGCCGGGGACCCCGCCTTGGCTCATCTGCCGCTCCTCTGCTGGGCTGGATCGATGGGCGCCGGAGGGGAATGTCGACTCGGCGACTTCTCGGCACGTTCGCGGCACTCTAGGCCTGCTCTCCGATGGGTCTCAAGGCGACCCGCGACACCCACAGGCACGGGTTCGAAATCTGTTCAACCGGCCGCGCTCAGGTGCACAGCCTGGCCTCCCCTGTGGAGAGGCCTGTGCACTCACCGGGGACAGCTGACAGGCAGCTGCTCGGGATCTCGGAGCAGGTCCTGGTAGTCCGGGTGCCCCTCGAGCCAGGCCTTCACGAACGGGCACCGCGGCACCACGCGCAGCCGCCGGCGGCGTACGTCGTCGAGGGTTCCGCGCACCAGGGCGCCCCCGACTCCCCGGCCCTCGAAGGCGTCGTCGACCTCGGTGTGCTCGATGACGATCCGGCCGCGCCCCTCGTCGAGCTCGTACTCCGAGTAGCCGGCCACCTCGCCGTCGACGTACGCCACGTAGCGCGACTGCGCCGGGTCGTCCGCTACGTCGATCGCGTGCCCGGGTGTGTCCTGGGTCATGTCGGCGACAATACGAGGCGTGTCCCAGACCCCCGCCGCCACGTTCGCCGTGACCTCGATGACCGCCCCCTTGCGCCGGGTGGCCGTGCGCGGGCTGCCGACGCACGCGGACTACGCCGACGCCGGGTGGGAGCGCCCGCCCGATCTGCTCCTCGCGACCGAGCAGCACGCCGCGCTGGTCACCGCCCTCGAGGACGCCGGAGCGCAGGTCGACGTGCTGGTGCCCGCCGAGGGGCTGGCCGACGCCTGCTACACCTACGACCCCGTCTTCGTCACCGGACGCGGCATGGTCGTGCTGCGTCAGGCCAAGCCGTGTCGCTCGGCCGAGCCACCGCTGCTGGCGTCGGAGCTGGCGGGGCTCGGCGTCCCCGAGGTGGGTCGGCTCACCGGCGACGCACGCGCCGACGGGGGTGACCTGTTCTGGTTGGACGAGCGCACGCTCGCCGTCGGACGCAGCCACCGCACCAACGCCGAGGCGCACGCCCAGCTGGCGGCCCTGCTCGAGCCCGAGGGCGTGCAGGTGGTCCCCTTCCACCTCCCCTGGCACCGCGGCCCGGCCGAGGTGCTGCATCTCATGTCGGTCATCAGCCCGGTGGCACCCGACCTGGCGGTGGTCTACGAGCCGATCGCGCCGACCCCGCTCCTCGACGAGCTCACCGACCGTGGAATCTCGTGGATCCCCGTCTCCGACGAGGAGTACGCCGCCCTCGGCTCCAACGTCCTCGCCACCGGTCCCCGCCGGGCGATCATGTTCGCCGGAGCCCCCCACGTCGAGCGCGCGCTGCGCGACGCCGGTGTCGACGTCACCGTGCTCGACGCCTCCGAGTTCGCCATCGGCACCGGGGGCCCCACCTGCGTGACCCGCCCCCTCCTCCGCGCCTGACGCCGAGCGGGCGCAACTTCACCGCCGAGCGGGCGCAACTTCACCGCCGAGCAGGCGCAACTTCACCGCCGAGCAGGAGCAACTTCACCGCCGAGCGGCGAACTTCACCGCCGAGCAGGCGCAACTTCACCGCCGAAGAGGTGAACTTGCGTCCGGTGGGCGGTGAAGTTGCGCCTGCTCGGCGTCAGGAGATGCCGCAGCGGCGGACGGCGAGGACGAGGAGCGTGCGGGCGACGTCGAGGGTCTCGCTGAGGGAGACCTTCTCGCGCGGAGCGTGAGCGTCCTCGGCGGCACCGGGGCCGTACTGCAGGGTCGGGATGCCCCCGAGGCCGAGCATCAGGCGCAGGTCGCTGCCGTACGGGCCGGCGGACGGGGCCGGCAGCGAGCCGTGGACGTCGCGGGCGGCTGCTGCGGTGTCGGCGATGAGGGGGTCGCCGGCAGAGAGGCGCCCTGAGGCGAACTGACCGCCCTCCCAGACGACACGCGGCGGGTGGTCGCGCAGCCACGGGTCCGCGGCGGCCGCCTCGGCGACCGCCCGCTCCAACGCCAGCCGAGCCGTGGCGACGTCCTCGTCGAGCACGACGCCGTAGCGGCCCTGGGCGCTCAGTCGGTCGGGGACGGACGAGGCCCAGTCACCGGCCTGCACGATGCCGACGCTGATGCCGTACGGCAGCGGGTTCTCGTCGAAGAGCGGGTCGACCGCCACGTTGCGCTCCCGCTCGAGCTCGCGCAGCGCGGCGTGCACCGGCAAGAACGCCTCGAACGCCGAGTGGCCGGCCAGCCTGGTCGACCCGTGGGCGGCCCGCCCGTCGACCTCGACGCGGAAGGTCAGCGCGCCGGCGTTCGCGGTGATCAGGCGTCCGCCGGTCGGCTCCGAGATCACGCAGGCGTCCCCGGTGTGGCCGCGGGCGAGGGTGGCGAACGCGCCCAGCCCGCCGTCCTCCTCCGAGACCACCGTGTGCACCGCCAGCGGCCGCGCGAGGCGCACCCCCTCGGCTGCCAGTGTGCGTACGACGGCGGCATTGGCCGCGACCCCGGCCTTCATGTCACACGCGCCTCGACCGTGCAGCACGCCCGCCCCGGCGCCGCGGACGACGGCCCCGAACGGGTCGTCGTCCCACTTGTCGGCGTCGCCGATCGGGACCACGTCGACGTGACCCTGCAGCACCAGCGCCGGCGTGCCCGGCCCGGTCGTCGCCACCATGCCGTAGCCCTCGACGCGCTCGGCCTCGGTGCCCGGAAACCTCTCGTCGGCCCGCAGCGCGTCCAGGTCGAGCTTCCACGCGTCGACGTCGAGACCCCACGCGGCGTACTCGCTCGCGCTGACGTGCTGCAGCTCGGACTCCTCAGCGGTCCCCGTCACGCTCGGCAGGCGGACCAACTCGGTCAGGTGGTCCACCACGGCCTGCTCGTCGAGGGCAGCGACCAGGCGCGCCTCGAGGTCGCTCAGCCCGTTCACAGAGCGGAGCCTACGACCCGTCGGCGGCCATGAAACCGCCGCGATGCCGCGGTGAAACCGGCCACCCCCAGGCTCGGAGCCATGAACACGACCAACACCCCCGCGACCGGCGGTCCGGCGATCAGTGCCGAGGGCCTGGTCAAGACGTTCGGCGACCAGCGCGCCGTCGACGGCGTCGACCTGGAGGTACGCCGAGGCGAGGTCTTCGGCGTCCTCGGACCCAACGGCGCCGGCAAGACCACGATCTTGAAGATGCTGGCGACCCTGCTCCCGCTGGAGCAGGGCGAGGCCCGCATCTTCGGAGTCGACGTACGACGAGAGCCCCACGTGATCCGGCAGCTGCTCGGTGTGACGGGCCAGTACGCGTCCGTCGACGAGCTGCTCACCGCGACCGAGAACCTCTACCTGTTCGGCCGGCTCCAGGGCCGCAGCCGCGCGGAGTCCGGCGCGGCGGCCGCCCGGCTGCTCGAGCAGTTCGACCTGCAGGAGGCGGCGAACAAGCCGATCAAGCACTTCTCCGGCGGCATGCGGCGCCGGCTCGACCTGGCGGCGAGCCTGATCACGCGGCCGCCCCTGATCTTCCTCGACGAGCCCACCACCGGGCTCGACCCGCGCACGCGCGGGCAGATGTGGGAGACGATCCGCGAGCTGGTCCGCGACGGGTGCACGGTGCTGCTGACCACGCAGTACCTCGACGAGGCCGACCAGCTGGCCGACCGGATCGCCGTGATCGACCGAGGGACGAAGGTCGCCGAGGGCACGCCTGACGAGCTGAAGTCTTCGGTCGGTCGCTCGACGCTGCAGCTCCAGGTCGTCGACCCGGCTGACCTGCCCCGCGCGGCTGACATCGCCCGCCGGATCGTCGGCGAGGCACCCGTCCCGACCCCGGAGGCCAGGCGCATCAACATCGGCCTCGACGGCGGGGACCAGGCCGTCGACGTCCTCGTGGCCCTGCGCGCCGACGCCATCGCCATCGAGTCGGTCACCGTCTCGAAGCCGTCGCTCGACGAGGTCTTCCTCGCCCTCACCGGCCACGACACGCACACTGCCGGGACAGCCCACCCCCGAGCCCGAGATGGAGATCGCACGATGACCACCCTCACCGCACCCCCGAGCAGCATCGACCCGGCGACCCTGCCCCGTCATGTCTCGCTCCAGGACACCCTCAGCCAGACGATGGTGATGGCCTGGCGTGCGACCAAGAAGATGCGACGCAACTTCGAGCAGTTCTTCGACGTCACGATCCAGCCGCTGCTGTTCACCGCGATGTTCGCCGGCATCTTCGGCGGCGCGATCTCGGGCAGCGTCGAGAACTACCTGCCGATCCTGATCCCCGGCCTCATCGCCCAGACCGTCCTGACCGCCTGCGTGGCCACGGGCACCCAGCTGCGCGAGGACATCGACAAGGGCGTGTTCGACCGCTTCAAGGTGCTGCCGATCTCGCGGATCGCGCCCCTGGCGGGGCCGATGGTGGCCGACACGATCCGCTACGCCATCGCCGCGACCCTGACCTTCGCCACCGGCATCGTGATGGGCTACAGGCCCGGCGGCGGCGTGCCCGGCGTCCTCGCCGCGATCGTTCTGGCCATCCTGGCCGGCTGGTCGATGGCCTGGATCTTCACCTGGTTCGGCACCGTTGGCTCCAGCGCGCAGGCGGTGCAGGGCTACTCCCTGATGGTGATGTTCCCGCTGACCTTCCTGTCCAACGCGTTCGTGCCCGCCGAGACCCTGCCGCCGTGGCTCGAGGCCTTCACCACGATCAACCCGGTCACCCACGTGGTCAACGCGCTGCGCTCACTGGCCAACGACGGCGCGGTCACGGCAGAGGTGGGCTGGGCGCTCATCGGCTGCCTCGCCGTCATCGCGGTCTTCGCCCCGATGTCGGTGCGCAGCTTCACCCGGAAGATGTGACGCGGGCCAGCAGCTCGCGGACCTGGGGCACCAGGTCGTGGCCCGGCCGGCCGGCGTACTCCTCCAGGAGCGCGTCGAGCCGGTCGGGCCGCACGCGTTCGGCCAATGCCCTCAGCGGCGCCCACGCCATGGAGGGCAGGCTGCGGTTGTAGGACCAGCGCTGCGCCGTGGCGAGCAGCACCACCCCGGCGTCGCGTTCGACGTCCGGTGCCGAACCGCAGTGACCACGCGCCCACGGCGGCCACCAGGACGCCGTTGAGCGGGAGGTCGAAGTACGACATCGACGCGCCTGCGGCGTCCTCGTCGACGAGCAGGTCACGCAGCTCACGGGCTCGGACGGCGTGCCGCGGCGACCGCCCGTGGTGCACGTGGGCGACGAGCGCGCCCGACGCCGCGAGCATCAGCCACGGCCCCACGGCCATCGCCTGTCCGCGCGCGCCCAGCGCCTGCACGCTCTCGACAGCGGCGTCGTAGGCGCCGAGACCCTCGTCGACGCGGTCGCGGACCAGCGCCAGCTCGGCGCGCGCGGCCAGGGCCACCATCCGCGACCCGATCGGCCCGGGGTCGCCCATCGCGTCGACCTGGTCGAGGATGCGCTCGGACGCCTCGTCGTCACCCTCCAACAGCGGCTCCATCGCGGTGTAGAGCCGCAGCGCCCGGGCGTCGTCCAACGCGTGCAGCCTGAGCAGCACCGGCCAGGCGATCTCCGCGTGCCGGGCGGCCGCCCGGTGGTCGCCCATCACCATGGCGAGCTGGGCGAGCTGGGAGTGCAGGGACGCCTCGAGGTACGGCGTCGCCGGGACGGCGTCCAGCCCGCGTTGCGCGAAGGCGGCCGCCGCCGAAGCGTCCCCCTGGTTCTCCGCCGCGATGCTCGCCCAGATCAGCGCCGTCTCGCGAACGGTCGGGTCGGTGGCGCTGTCGGCGAGCGACTCGAGCGCCGGGACGGGGTCGTCGGCCGCTTCGACGAACATCGCGTAGGCCGTCCGCGCCCACGGTTCCTCGGGCACGCCCCAGCCCGCGAACCGGTCCCTGAGCCGGTCGAGTGAGCGCCCGGCCAGCCAGCTCAGGTGGATCAGCAAGAGGGCCAGCGCCCCCTGCGCATCGGGCAGCGCCTCGTCGGGCGGGTCCCAGTCGAGCAGCAGCGGCTCCACCCCGTCCGCGACCGCGAAGATGCGGGCGTGCTCGCCGGTCATCGTCCAGAGCAGGCCGAGCGCCGCGACGAGGGCCACGACCAGCGGGGCGTCGTACGCCGTCAGGGCGCGCCGCAGGACGTCGGTGAGGTTGTTCTCCTCCCGCCGCAGCGCCGCGACGGCCCCGAGCTGTCCCGGCCCGTTGAGCGCCGGGCGCAGGCGGGTCACCAGGGCAGCGGCCCACGCGTTCTGGGCCCGCAGCGCCTGGTCGCGGCCACCCGCCTCGGCCAGTCGGAGGGCCGCGAACTCCCTGATGGTCTCCAGCATCCGCATCCGCACGGCGCCGTCGGCCTCGGTCACGACCACGAGCGAGTGCTCCACGAGGGTCTCGACCAGGTCGGCGCCACCGGCGCCGAGGACCGCCTCGACGGCCTCGGCGTCGAAGCCGTCCTGGAACACCGACAGCCGGCGCCAGGGCCGGCGCTCGTCCTCGGCCGAGCAGGTCCCACGACCACTCGATCACCGCGGTCGAGCGTGCGGTGCCGCTCGGGAAGTCCCGCGGTCGCGGCTGCGGAGCAGCGCGAACCGGTCCTCCAGGCGCCGGCCGATCTCCTCCACCGACATGGTGCGCACGCGCGCCGCGGCGATCTCGATCGCCAGTGGTAGACCGTCGAGCCGGTCGACCACGGACGCCACGGCGTCGGGCGTCGAGGTCGGCGTCGGGGCGCACCGCGCGCGCCCGCCGGTCGAACAGCGCGGCCGCGTCGGCCGGTGCCAGCAGGGTCAGCGGCACGGCTCGCTCCGCGGCGATGCGCAGTGGTGCGCGGCTGGTCGTCAGGACGGTGAGGTCGCGCGTCGTGACCAGCAGGTAGGCGACCAGCGAGGCCGCGGCCTCCAGCACGTGCTCGCAGTTGTCCAGCACGAGCAGGGTCGGGCCCTGGTCGAGCTCCTGGGCGATGCGCGCGCGGACGTCGGCCTCCTGCGCCGGGGTCAGTGCCGTGCGCGAGGTCAGCGAGCCGCGCACCCCGAGCACGGCGCCGACCTCGGCCACCAGGTCGTCGCCGGAGGCGACGCCGACCAGCTCGACGACGTGCACGCGCGGCAGGTTCGCCTCGCGCGCCAGCACCATCGCGATCCGGGTCTTGCCGATGCCCCCAGGGCCCAGCACCGTCGTGAGCCGGCCGACTCGCGAGAGCCGCGCGGAGGCCGGCCAGGTCGGCGTCGCGACCGAGCAGCTCGTCGGCGTCGTAGCGCAGGCCCGTCCGCACCGGCGAGTCGGCCGCCAGGAGCTCCTGGTGCACCCGCTGGAGGGCAGGGTCCGGGTCGACCCCGAGCCGGTCGGCAAGGTCGGCGCGGAACCGCTCGTAGCGATCCAGCGCCACCGGCCGCACCCGCCGTCGCGGCCTCCGCACGCAGCAGCGCGGCCAGGACGGCGACGTCGTCGGGCCTGCCCGTCGTGGGCGGTCACCAGGGCCGCGAGCGCCTCGGGCGTCCCGGCCGCGGCGAGAGCGAGCGCTCTGGTCCGGACGAGGCGCGGGCCGGAGCCGTCGTACGTCGGCGAACACCTCGGCCCGCGGGCCGGTGTCCGAACCCGGGTCCACGGCGCTCTCGGCGAGGGCCAGCCGCCTCGGTCGCCAGACCGGCGGCCGCGGGGTCTCCGCCGGCCAGCGCGCGCTCGGCCTCGCGGTGCAGCCGCCGCAGCCGCAGCAGGTCGACCTCGTCGTCGGGCGAGGCCGAGCCGGTAGCCGTTGGCGGTGCGCGTCACCGCGTCCGGCCCGAGGCGGTCGCGCACGCGCGAGACGAGCACCTGCAGGGCCTTGACGGGGCTCGCGGGCGCATCGTCGGCCCAGATCTCCTCGACCAGCCGCTCGTCGGAGACCCCGGCCGGATGCAGCGCCAACGCGGAGAGCAGCGCGGCCACCCGGTCGCCGGGACCGGCTCGCCGTTCCAGCGCACCCCGTCGAGCAGGGCGAGGGACGGCGTCACGTCGCCAGGATAGGAGGGCCCACCGTCAGAGCTGGCGCAGCGCGGTGGTGGTGATCACCAGGGTCCCCGCCTCGTCCGACGCGGCCGCGTCGACCACGGCCTCGAGCACCCAGTCGTGATGGCCCTCGGGTCGGCGATCGTCTGGCGTACGGCGCGGCGACGACCCGATGCCCTCCTCGGGCCCGATCACCAGCAGCCGTGGGCCACGGGCGTCGGCGTCGGTGCCGATGCGGTCGTGCTCGGCGTAGTAGGCCTCGAGGGCCTCGTCCCAGCGCGACCGGGTCATCTCGACCTCGCGCGGCGGGTCGGTGCGGTCGGCCGCCTCCCGCTCGAGCCGCATCAGCCCGTCGAGGTCGTCGCGCGCGGCCAGCTGCACGCGCGCGAACATGGCGTTGCGGATCATCACGGTGAAGGCTCGCTCCTGTTGCGAGAGCGGCCGCGGCGGTGGCGGCGGGGCGTGCACGTCGCGGCCGGGGCCGGCGTGCTCCGGGTCGAGCAGGGCCTCCCACTCGTCGAGGAGCGAGGAGTCGGTCTGCCGGACGGTCTCCCCGAGCCAGGTGACCAGGTCCTCCAGCTCGGGCGTGCGGTGGGACTCGGGCACCGTCTGGCGCAGGGTCCGGTAGGCGTCGGTGAGATAGCGCAGCACCAGTCCCTCCGACCGGGCCAGCTCGTAGCGCGCGACCAGGTCGGTGAAGCCCATCCCCTGCTCGACCATCTCGCGCACGACGCTCTTGGGGTCGAGCGCGTGGTCGGGCAGCCACGGATGGCTCCCGCGGTAGGTCTCGTACGCCGCCTCGAGCAGCTCCTCCAGCGGCTTGGGCCAGGTCACCGCGTCGAGGAGCACCATCCGCTCCTCGTACTCGATGCCGTCGGCCTTCATCTCCGCGATCGCCTCGCCGCGGGCGGCGCGCTGCTGGGCGAAGACGACCTGGCGGGGCTGGTCGAGCACGGCCTCGACGACCGAGATCACGTCGAGGGTGTACGTCGGCTCCTCGGGGTCGAGCAGCTCGAAGGCCGCCAGGGCGAAGTGGGCGAGCGGCTGGTTCAGCGCGAAGTCGTCGGGCAGCTCGACGGTGAGGACGTACTGCCGCCCGTAGGCGTCGCGCTGGTCGAGCCGCGTCAGGACGCCGGAGCGCAGCAGCGACCGGCCCAGGCGCAGCGCCCGCCTGGCCAGCCGGCGTCGGGACGCGAGGGTCCTCGTGGTTGTCGGTGAGCAGCCGCCGCAGCACCGGGAACGCGTCCTCCTCGCGGGCGAGGACGTTCACCAGCATCGCGTTGTCGACCTTCATCCGCGACGGCAGCGGCTCGGGAGTGCCCGACACCAGCTTGTCGAAGGTCTGCTCCGACCACACCACGGTGCCCTCGGGGGGCTTCCGCAGCTGCGGCTTCGACTTCTTCTTGGGGTTCGCCTCGTTCTTGGCCGCGGACTTGGCCTTGGCCTTCTCGTTCTCGATCACGTGCTCGGGCGCCTGCACGACGACGTAGCCCTGCGTGTCGAAGCCCGCGCGTCCGGCTCGCCCGGCGATCTGCAGGAACTCCCGCGTGCGCAGCACCCGCTGGCGGTTGCCGTCGAACTTCGCGAGCCCGCTGAACAGCACGGTGCGGATCGGCACGTTGATGCCCACGCCGAGGGTGTCGGTGCCGCAGATGACCGTCAGCAGTCCCGCCTGCGCGAGGGTCTCCACGAGCCGCCGGTAGCGCGGCAGCATGCCGGCGTGGTGCACCCCGATCCCGCGCCTGAGCAGCTTCTGCAGGGTCTTGCCGAAGCCGGCCCCGAACCCGAAGCCCGACAGCCGGGTCTTGAGCGCCTCGCTCGACCCGTCCGCCCAGGGCGTCGACGCGAGTGCGACGGCGTGCTCGATGGCCGCGGCCTGGGTGAAGTGCACCACGTAGACCGGCGCCTGGTGCGTGGTCACGATCTCCTCGAGCGTCTCGTCGAGGTGCGTGACGGCGTAGGTGAACGTCAGCGGCACCGGTCGCTCGGCGTCGTCGACCACGGCGGTCTCGCGTGAGGTACGCCGCGTCAGGTCGGTGGCCAGGTCGGTGACGTCGCCGAGGGTCGCCGACATCAGCAGGAACTGCACGTCCAGCAGCTCGAGGAGCGGCACCTGCCAGGCCCAGCCGCGGTCGGGCTCGGCGTAGTAGTGGAACTCGTCCATCACCACGAGCCCGACGTCGGCACCGCGCCCTTCGCGCAGGGCGATGTTGGCGAGCACCTCGGCGGTGCAGGCGATGATGGGCGCGTCCGGGTTGACCGACGCGTCTCCGGTCAGCATCCCGACGTCGTCGGCGCCGAAGACGTCGACGAGGGCGAAGAACTTCTCGTTGACGAGCGCCTTGATCGGCGCGGTGTAGAACGACCGCCGCCCGGTCCCCCGTGCCGCGAAGTGCGCCGCCGTCGCCACCAGCGACTTCCCGGATCCCGTCGGGGTGGCCAGGATCACGTGCGACCCGCCCATCAGCTCGAGCACGGCCTCCTCCTGGTGCGGGTAGAGGGCGAGCCCCTGCTCCCCCACCCAGGCGAAGAAGGCGTCGTAGGCGTCCTCGGGGGCCGCGCTCACCGGGCGCGGGGGTGCGCGGTCGCGAAGACCTGCCGCAGGTTGTCGACGGTGACGAGCGTGTAGACCTGGGTGGTGGTGACCGACGCGTGCCCGAGCAGCTCCTGCACGACCCTGACGTCGGCGCCGCCATCGAGCAGGTGGGTGGCGAAGGAGTGCCGCAGGGTGTGCGGCGACACGTCGGCGGTCACCCCGGCCCGCTCGGCGGCGCGCACGAGCACCGCCCAGGCGGACTGCCGGGAGAGCCGCCCGCCTCGTGAGTTGAGGAAGAGTGCTCCGCCCGGCGAGCGGCCGGTCACCAGACCCGGACGCGACCGGGTGAGGTACGCCGTGACGGCCGCGACGGCGTACGACCCCACCGGCACCAGCCGCTGCTTCCCGCCCTTGCCCCGCAGGAGCACCGTCCCGTCGGTGAGGTCCAGGTCGTCGACATCGAGCCCGACTGCCTCGGAGATGCGTGCGCCGGTGCCGTAGAGCACCTCCAGCAGGGCCTTGTCGCGCTTCGCCAGGGCGGTGTCGGGGGCCCCGGCCGCCGCCAGGATCGCCTCGACGTCGGCAAGGGGCAGCGCCTTGGGCAGTCGCTTGGCCGGAGCCGGGGGCTTCACGCCGGCCGCGGGGTCGACGGTCGTCATCTGGTCGCGTACGGCGAACCGGTGGAATCCCCGCACGGCCACCAGCGTCCGCGCCGCCGACGCCGCCGACAGCGGCGGATGCCCGGCCGCCTCGTCACCCTCGCGGAGGCCGACGAGGAACGCCGAGACCGTGGCCTCGCTCACCCCGGCCAGCTCCGTGATGCCCTCCTGGTCGAGGAACTCCAGGTAGCGGCGCAGGTCGCGACGGTACGACGCCAGGGTGTTCGCAGCGACCCCGCGCTCGACGCTGAGGTGGTCGAGGTAGGTGCGGACCGCGCGGACCAGCTCCACCGGCCGACGACCTGGCCTGCCCGCTAGGCCAGCACCGTGTCGAGGTCGACGGAGTCGATGCCGACGGCCTCGGCCACGGGGGCGTTGGTGAGCTGCCCGTCGTGGGTGTTCAGGCCCAGTGCCAGGCTGTGGTCGCGGCGACAGGCGTCGGCCCAGCCCTGGTCGGCCAGGGCGACGGCGTAGGGCATGGTCGCGTTGGTCAGCGCGTAGGTCGAGGTGTTCGGCACGGCCCCCGGCATGTTGGCCACGCAGTAGAACACCGAGCCGTGCACCTCGTAGGTCGGGTCGGCGTGCGTGGTGGCGTGGGTGTCCTCGAAGCAGCCGCCCTGGTCGACGGCGATGTCGACGAGGACGGACCCGGGCTTCATCCGCGAGACGAGGTCGTTGGAGACCAGCTTGGGCGCAGCGGCGCCGGGGATCAGCACCGCGCCGATCACCATGTCGGCCTCCATCACCTGCTGCTCGATCGCCAGCCTCGACGAGGCCAGCCCGTGCACCCGGTTGTTGTACCGCCAGAACGACATGCGCAGCTTGTCCAGGTCGGTGTCCAGCAGCGTCACGTCGGCACCCATGCCGAGCGCGATGTTGGCAGCGTTCTGCCCCGAGACCCCGGCGCCGATGATGACCACCTTCGCGTTGGCCACGCCGCCGACACCGCCCATCAGCACGCCGCGACCGCCCTGGGCCTTCATCAGCGAGTAGGCGCCGACCTGCGGCGCGAGGCACCCCGCGACCTCCGACATCGGGTAGAGCAGCGGCAGCCCGCCCGAGGGAAGCTGCACCGTCTCGTAGGCGATCGCGGTGACGTTCTTCGCGATCAGCTCCTCGGTCAGCGGCTTGTCGGCAGCGAGGTGCAGGTAGGTGAAGAGCGTGAGGCCCTCCCGCAGTCGGTGGTACTCCTCCGCGACCGGCTCCTTGACCTTCAACACCATCTCCGCCGCGCCCCACACCTCGTCGGCGGAGTCCAGGATCTTCGCGCCGGCGGCGAGGAACTCCTCGTCGGGGATCTGCGAGCCGATGCCCGCGCTCTTCTCGACGAACACCTCGTGACCGTGCTCGGTGAGCTCGTGGACCCCGACGGGCGTGATCGCCACGCGGTACTCGTGGTTCTTCACTTCCTTGGGAACGCCGACCTTCACGTGCGCCTCCTGGGCGTGCTCGACCCGGCGCCAGGGTGCGCCGCGGACTCTCTGCGCGACCCTACTCCCGCGCTCAGGTGGCTCGGGCGGGGACGCCGCCGGGGCCGTCGAGGGCGCCGCGACGGGCGAGCACGTCGTACGCCAGGACGGCCTGGACGAGCGGACCCTCGCGGACCCGGCCGTCGAGGACGGCGTCGAGGAGCTCGGCCATCGGGACCCAGAAGACCTCCATCTCCGCCTCCTCGTGCTGCAGCTCGAAGTCGCCCCGGCCCGCCGGGCTGAGGCCGCGGGCCAGGTAGATCTCGTGCACCTCCTCGGTGAGTCCCGCCGAGGGATAGGTGCTCAGCAACAGCCGCCAGTCGGCGGCCGCGACCTCGGCCTCCTCCCGCAGCTCCCGCTGCGCGGTCACGACCGGGTCCTCGCCCTCCGCGTCGCGGAGCCCGGCCGGCAGCTCGACGAACACGTGGCCACCGGGATGGCGGTACTGCCGCAGGCACAGCACCCGCTCGGCATCGTCGACGGCCAGCACGACCACGGCGCCCGGGTGCTCGACGGTCCACCGGCGAAACCGGTCGTGCGGCTGGCCGGGGCGGCCGACCACGTCCTCCCGGAGCGAGATCACCCAGTCGCCCTGGTAGACGTACCTGGTCGCCGACACCGGCCAGGAGGCGGGTCGGTCGGCGAGCAGGTCCGGCGGCGTGGCGGCATCGGTCACGGCCACATCCTCCCCTGGACCGGTGCGTGGTCCGGTGCGCGGACCGCCGGGGATACGGTGGGAGACATGAGCGAACCCGCCAGCCTGACCAGGTCCGAGGCGGAGGCCCGGGCGGCCCTCATCTCGGTACGCCGCTACGACATCGCCGTCGACATGACCGGTCTCCTCGAAGGCCCGACCATCGAGTGCGTGTCCACGATCGCGTTCAGCTGTCGCGAGCCGGGGGCGTCCACCTTCGTCGACTGCGTCGCCGACATCCTCAGTGCCACCCTCAACGGCCGCGACCTCGACCTCACCACCGCCGCCGACGGACGGTTGCCCCTGCCCGACCTGGCGACCGACAACGTGCTCGTGGTGGCCTCCGCGCAGGCCGACACGGGCAGCTCGACCGGCATCCTGCGCTCGGTCGACCCGACCGACAAGCTGGTCTACGTCTGGACCTCCTTCGAGCCCGACGCCGCCCGCTACGTCTGGGCGTGCTTCGACCAGCCGGACCTGAAGGCGCCGCACGGCTTCGTCGTCACCGCACCTGAGAGCTGGACGGTGCTGTCCAACAGCGGCCCGGAGACCGTGGAGCCGGCAGCCGAGGGCACCGCGTCGACCGAGCAGCCGGCGCGGGTGTGGACCTTCGCCGACACGCCCCCGCTCTCGACGTACGTCGTCGTCGTCAACGCCGGCCCGTTCGTCGAGCTGCGCCGCGAGGTCGACGGCTACGACCTCGGGCTCTACACGCGGCAGTCGCTGGCGCGCTACCTCGACCGCGACGCCGACGAGCTGTTCGAGCTGACCCGCCAGGGGCTGGCGTGGTTCGGCGACGCAGTTCGACCTCCCGTTCCCCCAGCGGCGCTACGACCAGGTCTTCGTGCCCAACATGGGCGGTGCCATGGAGAACTGGGGCTGCGTCACCTGGACCGACGCGGTGATCTTCCGGTCGCCGCCGACCTACGCCCAGCGCCAGTCGCGGGCGAGCGTGCTCATGCACGAGATGGCCCACATGTGGTTCGGCGACCTGGTGACGATGCGCTGGTGGGACGACCTGTGGCTCAACGAGGCCTTCGCGTCGTGGGCGGCGACGTGGGCGCTGGCCGGCGCCACCGAGCACACCGATGCGTGGGCAGGCTTCCTGGCGGCGCTGAAGGTGGAGGGCTACCGCGCCGACATGAGCCCGGGCACCCACCCGATCCGCGGCGACGTTCCCGACGTCGCGCAGGCCATGGCGAACTTCGACGCCATCACCTACTCCAAGGGCCAGAGCGTGCTCAAGCAGCTCTCGGCGTACGTCGGCAACGAGGTGTTCGTGCGCGGCCTGCAGGCCTACTTCCGCGACCACGCGTGGGGCAACACCCGCCTCGACGACCTGATCGGCGCCGTTGGTGCGGCATCCGGCCGTGACCTGACGGCCTGGACGACGGCCTGGCTCGACCGGTCCGGCACCGACACGATCCGGCTCGTCGACGGAGCGTTGACGGTCACCTCGCCCGACGCCGAGGCACCGCGGCCCCACCGCCTCGACGTCCGCAGCTACCGGGTCGCCGCCGACACGCTGACCGATGTCGGCACGACCTCGGTCGAGACGAGCGGACCGCAGGTCGAGGTGTCCCTGCCTGCGGCCGACCTGCACCTGCTGAACGCCGACGACCTGACCTTCGCCGCCGTCCGCCCCGACCCAGCCTCCATGGCCGTCCTGCTCGACCGGGCCGGCGATCTGCCCGACCCGCTGTCGCGGACGCTGGCCTCGACCACGGCGTGGGACATGCTGGTCAAGGGCGAGTGCTCGGCGGCGGACGTCGTCCGGATCCTGACCGGAGCGCTCGTGACCGAGCGCAGCCCGATCGTCGTGGAGGCGTTCCTCGCGATGGCGTTGAAGGCGGCCGAGCAGTGGGCGCCGGCCGATCGCATCGCTCCGCTGCTGGAGCAGGTGGCCTCGACCGCCGCGGGGCTGACGATCGACCCCGAGTTCCGGATGCCGGCGCTGCGCACGCTCGCGGCCTCGGCGACCACGGCCGATCACTTCGAGACCCTCGCGCGAGCCCGCCGAGCACGACCGCGACCTGGGCTGGCGCGTCCTGGCCCGGCAGGCCGAGCTCGGCGACTACGACGAGGCGGCGGTGACGGCGCTCGAGAAGTCCGACCTCGACCCAGAGGCGTGGGTCCGCGCGCTCAGCGTCCGCGGCGCCCGACCCGACGCTGCTGCCAAGGAGGAGGCCTGGACCGCGCTGATGGTCGACAAGACCGTGCCGATGGGCTCGCTCGTCCAGGTCGGCGGCCTCTTCTGGCGACCGACCCAGGCCGAGCTGCTCAAGCCCTGGACCGACCGCTATCTCGAGCTCCTGCCGGGCCTCGCCTCGGGCGGCCTGCTGGCCCTCGGGGGCGCTGATCCGGGTGCTGTTCCCCTACGCCGTCGCCGACCAGGAGTTCCACGACCGCGCGGTCAAGCTGGCGGAGACCCCCGGGACCCACCCGGCGATCCGGCAGAACCTGCTCACCGGCGCGGACACCGTCCGTCGGATGCTCGCGGCCAGGGCGCTCGGCTAGGAGCGGGCCGGCTCGGTCGCGGCGGCCGACTGCTCGGCGTCACGACGCCGCAGCCCGGACTCGTCGATCGGGAACCGCAGCTCACGCTGCCGTGCGATGGCGGCCCCGACCAGGCCCTGGAAGAGCGGGTGCGGGCGGGTCGGGACGCGACCTGAGCTCGGGGTGGGCCTGGGTGGCGATGTAGTAGGGGTGTACGTCGCGGGGCAGCTCGACGAACTCCACCAGCCCGAGCTCGGGGTGCGTCCCGGAGAACACCAGGCCGGCGGCCTCGAGCTGGTCGCGGTAGGTGTTGTTGACCTCGTAGCGGTGCCGGTGCCGTTCCTCGATCCGGGTTGCGCCGTAGGTCTCCGCGGCCAGCGAGCCCGGGGTCAGCTCGGCGGCGTACAGGCCCAGGCGCATCGTGCCGCCCAGGTCGCCGGCACCCTCGACGAAGGACTTCTGCTCCTCCATGGTCGCGATCACCGGCTCGGGCACGTCGGGGTCGAACTCGGTCGAGCCCGCCTTCTCGAGGCCGGCCTCGCTGCGGGCGTACTCGATCACCATGCACTGCAGGCCGAGGCACAGACCGAGGGTCGGGATCTTGTGCGTCCGGGCGTAGGTGAGCGCACCGAGCTTGCCCTCGATGCCGCGGATCCCGAAGCCGCCGGGGATGACGATCGCGTCGACGTCCTCGAGGTGGTGTCGGGCCCCGGACGGCGACTCGCACTCGTCGGAGGGGATCCAGCGGATCTCGACCTTCGCCTCGTGGGCGAAGCCGCCGGCGCGCAGCGCCTCGCTGACCGAGAGGTAGGCGTCGGGCAGGTCGATGTACTTGCCGACCAGCCCGATCGTCACCTCCTCGGAGGGATGGTGCACCCGCCGCAGCAGGTCGTCCCACCGGGTCCAGTCGACGTCGCGGAAGGGCAGGTCGAGCCGGCGGACCAGGTAGGCGTCGAGCCCCTCGCTGTGCAGGACCTTCGGGATGTCGTAGATCGACGGCGCGTCGGCCGCGGTGACGACGGCCTCCTGGTCGACGTCGCACATCAGCGAGATCTTCCGCTTGATGCTCGCCGGGATGTCCCGGTCGGAGCGGCACACGATCGCGTCGGGCTGGATGCCGATCGAGCGGAGCGCCGCGACGGAGTGCTGGGTGGGCTTGGTCTTCAGCTCTCCGGAGGGCCCGATGTAGGGCACCAGCGACACGTGCAGGAAGAAGCAGTTGTCGCGGCCGATGTCGTGGCGGACCTGGCGAGCAGCCTCGAGGAACGGCAGCGACTCGATGTCGCCGACAGTGCCACCGATCTCGGTGATGACCACGTCGACGCCCGGGCCGCCCATCGCGCGGATCCGGTCCTTGATCTCGTTGGTGATGTGCGGGATCACCTGCACCGTGTCGCCGAGGTAGTCGCCGCGGCGCTCCTTGGCGATCACGCTGCTGTAGACCTGGCCGGTCGTGACGTTGGCGATCTGGTTGAGCTCGGTGTCCAGGAAGCGCTCGTAGTGGCCGATGTCGAGGTCGGTCTCGGCGCCGTCGTCGGTGACGAAGACCTCGCCGTGCTGGAACGGGTTCATCGTCCCGGGGTCGACGTTGAGGTAGGGGTCGAGCTTCTGCATCGTCACGCGCAGACCACGGGCCTTCAAGAGGTTGCCGAGGCTGGAGGCCGTCAGGCCCTTGCCGAGACTGGAGGCGACGCCTCCGGTGACGAATACATGCTTCGTCGCGCGATTCCTTCACGGGCTTCGAGCCTACCCCATGGGGACGGGGCCATCGGCGCCCGCCGCTCCGAAGTCGCCGCCGGGGTCGGTAAAGGATCGCACCAGCGCCAGCGCAGCGGTCACCCGACCGGCGGGGCCGTCGATCCCGTCGACGGTCGTGACACCCGGCAGCGGGCCCTCGGACGCAGGGCCGCCAGGAGCCCGTCACCCGTGGCCGCGCCGCGACGGCCCCGAGACGACCGACGCTCCGAGCCGTGCCGGCCAGGCCGGCGACGAGCCCGCGCAGGACCTGGCCGGCCGGGTCACCCGGGTCCGCACCGACCACCACGAGCACGATCGGCGCGCGCCGGGACGCCACCAGCACCGGCGTGACCAGCTCGGCGCTGGCGAGGCTCTGCTCGATGGTCGACGGCGTCGGCGGCCGGGTCTGCGCCCTTGCGCTCCTGGGTCGCCAGCACCGCGCCGAGCAGGGCACCGATCCGCTCGTACGCCGTCGGCGTCCTCCGGGACGGTCGTCCCGGTCAGCTGTTCGCGAGCTGGCTGCCGAGCGTGTCGACCAGCGACTTCTTGTCCGGGTCGAGCAGCGACGGCTGCACGGCGTACTGCGCGACCACGCTCGCACCGGTCGCCCCGACCTGCTCGACCAGCGCCCCGAGCTGCGTCGTCGGGCACACCCGGCAGCCGGACGAGCGCGACCTGGCGCCCGGCAGCTCGTCGCCGGTGTAGAGCCGGGGCGACACGGCCGCGGCCAGAGCGTCGGCGTAGTCGGCCCGGGGATCGGCGCTCTGCGCCGGTCGGGCGGCGGGCTGCTGTGCGGTCGGGGCTCCGCTCCGGCGCCCGTGCCGACGACAGCGGACCGGCGCCGAGCGCGATGCCGGCGGCCACGGCGAAGACCAGGGACAGCGACGACCAGGGCGTTGCGGCGCATCAGGACTCTCCCCGGACGTCGTCGACCACCGACTGCACCGCGGAGCCGAGGTCGTCGGCCCAGTCCTGACCCACCGGCGTGGTGGCGACGGCCGCGGCCACGGCGACCAGCCCCGCGACGCCACGGCGAGGAGGTGACGTGGCCGGATCCGGCCGGAGTAGAGCTCGGGCAGCGAGGCGGCGTCGACCAGGGTCGGGCCGACCGACAACCTGGTCAGGAACGTGCTGGCCAGGCCGGAGCCGCTGGCGGTCCAGGAACTCCTCGAGCGTCGCGTGCAGCCCGACCCCGACGATGACGCTGGCACCGCCGCGATGGGCCAGCACGAGGGCGGCGTCCTCGGTGGTGGCACCGGTCTCCAGCAGGAGCGGGTGCACCCCGAGCTGACGCAGGCTCGCGGTGGCGGCCGCGGCCCCGCCGCTCTCGACCCGCACCACGACGTCCTGCGCGGACCTGAGCGCCTTGGCCGACGCCCGGTCGCCGTCCTCGACATCGGTGCCGATGACGACGACGTCAGGTGTGTGCCCGGCGTCCAGGAGCGCGTCGGCGCCCCTGTCGACCCCGATCAGGACGGGCCGTGCCTCGCGCAGGTAGCGGCTGGGCTCCGGCGAGCTGGGCGCGATGCTCGTGGCCGGCCACGACGACGACGGCCGGGCGCCCGGCCAGCGACGTACGGGTGCCGGGGAGTCCGCGCCCGTGCAGCAGCAGGTCCTGCTCGCGTCTGGAGGAACTCGCTGGCGTTGTGCGTGAAGCTCGACAGGTGGGCTGCCATCCCGTCGCGCGCCTCGGCTCATCTGGGCGGCCACCAGCTCGGCGTCGAGCACCTGACCGGCGGCGGCCGGCTCGCCGTCGACGTAGACAACGCCCTCGTGGATCCGCAGGGGCTCCCGTCCCTCACGATGGTGAGGAGCTCGGGGCCCACGCGGTCGACCAGCTGGACGCCGGCCTTGGCCAGCACCTCCGGCCCGAGGTTGGCGTAGCGACCGGAGATCATCGGCTGCGCGTTGACGACGGCCACCACACCGGCGTCCACGAGCTGGTGCGCAGAGCCGCGGTCCAGGTCCAGGTGGTCGAGGACGGCGATGTCTCCTGGCCGCAGCCGCGGGATCAGCGCGCTGGTACGACGGTCGACGCGGGCCGGTCCGGTGAGTCCGGGCGGGGCCGTGTCGGGGGGACGGGGGGTGCGGGTCGCGAACCTCATGACCTGCCCGATCCTCCCAGCCGACCGGACGCTCTCGCGGCAGGACGCGCCCGGGCCGTGAGACCCGCCGGTCGAGCCGGGTCGAGACCGTCAGCGACCTGCGCGAGCCGCCTCGAGCAGCTCGCGGGCATGAGCGATGCCGCTGTCGGACTCCTCGACGCCGGCGAGCATCCGGGACAGCTCGCGGACCCGCTCGGCGTCGTCGAGGACGGTGAGCCCCGACGTGGTGACCGAGCCGTCGCTGGACTTCTCGACCACGACGTGCCGATCGGCGTACGCCGCGACCTGGGGCAGGTGCGTCACCACCAGGACCTGGGCGGTGCGGGCGAGCCGGGCGAGCCGGGCGCCCACCTCGATGGCCGCCTTGCCGCCGACTCCGGCGTCGACCTCGTCGAAGACGAACGTCGGCACCGGGCTGGTGCCCGCCAGAGCCACCTCGAGGGCGAGCATGACCCGGGACAGCTCTCCGCCGGAGGCGCCCTTGGAGAGCGGGCGTTGCTCCGCGCCGGTGTTGGCCGCCAGCAGGATCTCGACGTCGTCAAGGCCGTTGGAGCCGTAGCGCAGCCGCCGTTGGCCCACCTCGACCACCCGGTCGTCGTCGTCACCGGCCTCCCGCTGCGTGACCACGACGTCGAGCGTCGCGTGCGGCATCGCCAGTCCGTGCAGCTCGATGGTGACGGCCTCGGCCAGCCGCCGGCGCAGCGCGTGCGGGCCGCCGGACAGCCGGCCGCCGACAGCGCCGAGCTCGGCACGCAGCTCGCCGCGCCGCGCCTGCAGCTCGGCGATCCGGTCGTCGGTGGTGTCGAGTCCGCCCAGCCGTTGCGCCGAGGTCGCCGCCCACGCGAGCACCTCGTCGATGGTGTCGCCGTACTTGCGTGCCAGCGCCGTCAGGGCCGCCCGGCGTTCCGACACCGCGGCGAGCCGCGACGGGTCGGTGTCGATCCGGCTGGCGTAGGACGCCACGTCTGCGGCGACGTCGGAGAGCAGATAGGTCAGCTCGGCGAGTCGGTCGGCGAGCTCACCGGCTTCGGGGTCGTGGCCGCGGACGCCGTCCAGGGCCGTGCGGGCGGCGGAGGTCGTCGCCAACGCGTCGCGGGTGCCGTCCTCGCTCGAGAGCGCCTCGTGCGCCTGCTCCGCGGCCGTGCGGAGGGCGTCCGCGTGGCCCAGCCGGGCCTCCTCGGCCGGCCAGGGCAACGTCTTCGTGGGGCTGTGGCTCGACGGCCTCGATCTCCTCGAGACCGAACCGCAGCAGGTCTGCCTCCCGGGCGCGCTCCCGCGCCGAGGAGGTGAGCGCGGCGAGCTCGTCCTCGGTCTCGCCGAGGCCGGCGTGGACCCGGACGTACGCCGCACGGAGCTCGCCGACCTCGACGCCACCGAAGCGGTCGAGGGCGTCGCGCTGCGCCTGCGGCCTGAGGAGGCGGTGCTGGTCTGACTGGCCGTGCACCGCGACCAGCGGCTCGGTGACCGAGGCGAGCGTGGAGACCGGCACCGACGCACCACCGACGAACGCGCGGGACCGTCCTTCGGCCGAGACAGTGCGGGCCAGCAGCACGCGGTCGTCCTCGACCTCGCCGCCGGCGTCCTCGACCGACGCCGCGAAGCCGCCGCCGTCGGGTGGGGCGAGCACGACGCCCTCGACGCGCGCCGACCGCGAGCCGCTGCGCACCGCCCCTGCGTCCGCCCGGCCGCCGAGCAGCAGCCCCAGAGCCGTGACCAGCATCGTCTTGCCCGCGCCGGTCTCGCCGGTGATGACCGTCAGGCCGGGCCCGAGCTCGAGGGTCGAGGACTCGATGACGCCCAGCCCGGCGATGCGGATCTCCTCGATCACGTCGCGCCGTCTCGGTCGCCGTTGCCGTTGGCGCGTCGCCGTCGTTCCCCGGCGCCTCGCCAGCCCTCGACCGGCAGGCCGAACTTCGCCACCAGCTTGTCGGCGAACTTCTCCTCCTGCAACCGGACCAGCCGCACGGGCGTCGCACCGCGCCGGACCTCGATCCGCGCTCCCGGAGGCAGGTCGACGGCCCGCCGTCCATCGCACCACAAGACGCCGGCGCCCTCGGTGCGCGCCAGCACCTCGACGGCCAGCATGGAGGTCGGCGAGACCACCATCGGGCGCGCGAAGAGTGCGTGCGCGCTGATCGGCACCATCAGCAGCGCCTCCACGTCCGGCCACACGATCGGCCCTCCGGCCGAGAAGTTGTAGGCGGTGGACCCGGTCGGCGTGGCACAGACGACGCCGTCGCAGCCCCAGCGCGAGACCGGGCGTCCATCGATCTCGACGACCACCTCGAGCATCCGCTCGCGGGCCGCCTTCTCCACGCTGGCCTCGTTGAGCGCGAAGGTGCTCATCACCAGCTCGCCGTCGCGGTAGACCGACACGTCGACGGTGAGCCGGTCCTCGGTCGTGTAGCTCCGCCCCACGACGGCGTCGATCACCGTCTCGACGTCGTCGTACTCCGCCTCGGCGAGGAAGCCGACGTGACCGAGGTTGATGCCCAGCAGAGGTACGCCGCTGGCGTGGGTGATCTCCGCGGCGCGCAGGATCGTCCCGTCGCCGCCGACGACCAGCGCCAGCTCGCAGCCCCGGCCCGAGAGCTCGTCGGGCTCGCAGATCTCCAGCGTCGGTGAGAAGTCCTCGGCGCGGACGCCGAGATCGGACGCCTCCTGGGCGAGCAGCCGCACCCGGATCCCGTGCTTGGTCAGGGCGACGCAGAACGAGCGGGCCGCCTCACGGGCGTCGTCCCTGCCGGTGTGCGCGACGAGCAGGACGCGCCGGTCCGCGCCCGGCACGGGCGCGTCCACGGGTTGCTGCGGGAGGCTCACGGGTCCACCTTCTCACCAGGCGCCCCCCAGTCGGCGGAGCGCTCCACCTCGCCGTGCACGACCTGGTCGGTCAGCTCGGCCGGCCCGCGCCGCAGCCACAGGAAGAACTCGACGTTGCCCGAGGGCCCCGGCAGCGGGCTGGTGGTCACGGCGCGGGCTCCCCATCCCAGCCGGTCCGCCTCGGCCGCCACGCCCAGCACCGCCTCCGCGCGCAGGTCGAGGCTGCGGACGACCCCACCGTCGCCCACGCGGTCCCTGCCCACCTCGAACTGCGGCTTCACCATCAGCGCGAGGTCGCCGTCGTCCCGCGTGACGCCGACCAGCGGCTCGAGCACCAGCCGCAGTGAGATGAACGACAGGTCGCCCACCACGAGGTCCACGGGCCCGCCCACCGTCTCGAGGTCGAGCTCGCGCACGTTCGTGCGCTCGTGAACTCGAACCCGCGGGTCCTGCCGGACCGACCAGGCCAGCTGGCCGTAGCCCACGTCGACCGCGACCACCTCCGCGGCATCGCGGCGCAGCAGCACGTCGGTGAATCCCCCGGTGCTCGCGCCCGCGTCGAGGCAGCGCCGGCCCGCGACGGCCAACCCCTGGGGACCGAACACCCGCAGCGCGCCCTCGAGCTTGTGGCCGCCGCGCGAGACGAAGTCGGGACGGTCGGGGTCCTCGCGCACCACGATGGCGGCGTCGGTCGTGACACCCGTCGCGGGCTTGGTCGCACGGGCACCGGACACGGTCACCCGCCCGGCGTGGATCAAGTCGCTGGCCTGGTCGCGGGAGCGCGCCAGGCCGCGTCGGACCAGCTCGGCGTCGAGCCGAAGACGTCGCGGGGCCACCGCAGGACCCGGCTCAGGCCCCGTCGCTACCGAGGACGCCGCGCAGCGAGCCGTGGACCGACTCGAAGACGGCCGGGTGCTCCTCGACGGGCAGCTCCTCGAGCGCCGTCAACCTGGACAGCGCGTCATCGACGGCCGGCACCCCCGTGTCCGCCAGCCCGTCGGGGTCCAGGGCAGCCGATTCGCTCATGTCGGCACCTTACCGGCCGACTCGTCCTCTCCCGGGACCTGGACGCCAGTCACGTCGACCGGCGATCCGGCCGTCGTCGAGACGCTCCCACGACGCGCAGGCCGCCGCGCGCCACCAGTCGTCTGCCCCGCCGTTGCCGGTGACCTCCAGTCGGCCGCTGCTCGCCGTCGCGACCCACCCACCGGCGCGCCAGCCGTCGTCCCCGCGCTCCGGAGCCTGGTGGGGCTCGAGCAGTCCGCGCAGGTCGCTCGCGATGTACGTCGGTCGCAGCTGGTTCCGTCGCCGCGACCAGGTCCGCCAGGTGGGTGACCCCGGTCATCACGAGCAGCGCGGGGATCGCCAGTCGTACGGCGCCCTCGATGTCGGTGTCGAGCCGGTCGCCGACCATGAGCGGTCGTTGCGCCTGCGTCCGGGCGATGGTCTCGTCGAGCAGGGGCCGCGCCGGCTTGCCCGCGACCTCGGGATCGACGCCGGTGAAGTCCCGCAGCATCCCCACCATCACCCCGTGGCCCGGCGCGATGCCGAAGGCGGTCGGGATCGTCGTGTCGGTGTTGCTCGCCACCCAGGGCAGCCCGTCGCGAACGCGCACGGCCGCGCGCATCACGTCGCGCCAGACCACATCGGGTCCATACCCGGTCACCAGGGCGACTGCGCTCGCGTCGTCGACCGCCACCGGCACCAGCCCCACGGCCGCGAGGGCCTGCACGAGCCCGGCCGCCCCGAGGACGACGACGGGCGCCCCGCCGCCGAACCTGCTCACCAGGACACGGGCGGCCGCCTGCGCCGAGGTAACCACCTCGTCGGCATCGGCCGGCACACCGGCCTTGACGATCTTGGCCGCCACGCTCTCGGGGGTCCGCGAGGCATTGTTGGTGATGAAGGCGATGCGCAGGCCGCCTTCCCGAGCGGCAGCGATGGCCTCGCCCGCGTGGGGGACGGGGGCGTTGCCGACGTAGACGACGCCGTCCAGATCCAGCATCGCCACGTCATGGGCGGCTGCCAACGGCTTCGAGCAGGACCCCAGCACCTCACTGCCTCCCCGCCTGGACGCTCTCGCCCGACCTCTACGATGCTTCGATGGAGTCCAGCCAGGCGGTCTCGCCGCCCTACCTGGCGACTCCCCTGAGGCTGGAGCCCTTCCGAGCCCTGACGCTCGCCCCCCAACGCGTCGGCGACGCAGCCGCGGCACGAGCTTTCGGCCGACCCTATCGGGAGGTGGCGGGCCGACTGCGACGCTGGGAGGCCACCGGACGCGTGCTCCGCGACGACGAGCCGGCGGTCTACCTGCACGAGTACACCGCAGGCGGCATCACCGTGCGTGGCCTCGTGGGCGCGCTCGACATGTCGCGTCGCGCGGCTGACCTGGACAGCAGAGCAGTGCTTCCCCACGAGGGGATCTATCCCCACCGCGCGCGCGATCTCGCAGACCGGATGCTCACGATGCGGATCAACCCGGCGCCGATCCTGCTCGTCCACCGGGGGCCGGCCGACGTGCGGGCCATCGTGAAGTCGCTGCTGGACACGCCTCCCCTGCGCAGGTTCACCGATCGGGGAGACCAGCGGCACCGGGTCTGGCCTGTGCGGGGTGCTGACCTCACGGCTGTCTGCGAAAGCCTGCTGAGCGCTCGCCCGGTGATCGCCGACGGACATCACCGCTACGCGGCGTACCTGCAGCTCCAGCAGGCTCACCCGGGCACCGCCTGGGATCGTGGTCTTGCCATGCTGGTGGACCAGGACGACACCCCGCTCTTCCTCGGTGCCATCCATCGAGTGCTCCGCCGCGTCGAGATGTCCTCTCTCGCGGTCGCGGTCGCAGCCGGGCCCCACTCGCTGAGGACCGGTTCCCGTGAGGTCGCCTTGGGCGAGCTGGGCCCGAGCGCCCTGGCCGTCACAGACGGGCGCACGTGGGCGACCCTCCGCCTGGCCCTCGAGGGCGACCGGAGCGCGGTCGAGGCGTTCCACGACGAGGTACTCCCCCGTCTCGGCCCGCTGAGCCAACCGATCGGGTACCACCACTCGGTCGACGAAGCGCTCCGGAAGGTCAGGCGCGACCGGGACCTGGCGATCCTGATGCCGGCCCCGGACTTCGACCTCGTCCACCACATCGTCACCCACGACCGGCTGCTGCCGGAGAAGGCCACGTCGTTCCAGCCCAAACCGAGCACTGGTGTCCTCATGAGGTCGATCGACGACGAATGAGACGCGCCGACCCGACCTCGATCTCGACCCGGCTCACCGCTCCGCCGCCGGCCCGATAGAACCTCCGCCGCACCGCTCCTGATACCTCCACGACATCGCCGGCCCGCCAGGACGCGACCGTACGCCGACTCCGCCCCCTCCAGACGGCGCAGTCGAGTGCGTCGACCGTGGCCCGAGACGCCGACGGCAGATCAGGTCGGTGCACCACCACGCGGAACGTCCACAGCGTGTCCCCGCTGGGCAGCTGCCGCAGCTCCGGCTCCTGGGACAGCCGGCCCACCAATCTCACCTCGTTGACGCATTCATCGGCACCGGACACCGCGGCCTGCGAGCGTGACGCTCGGGTCGACCTCGCCGGTGTCGCCTCGTTCGTTCGTGCTGACATGCACTTCACCTCCGCGGCCTACGCTCACGCGGACCGCCGACAACGTCGGCGCCGATCGCGAACCGCTGTGGAGGAAGCTTCGCCGAGGCCATCTGTGGACGTGAAGTGGGCCGAGAGCGCGGGCCTGAGATGAAATGCGAGAAGGCCCCTTCCGATCTCTCGGAAAGGGCCTTCTCTTAAGTGATGTTCGGCGGCGTCCTACTCTCCCACAGCCTCTCGGTTGCAGTACCATCGGCGCTGGCAGGCTTAACTTCCGGGTTCGGGATGGGTCCGGGTGTTTCCCTGTCGCTATGGCCGCCGTAACTCTGTTCACCTGTTCCACGTTGTCCACCCCGTGTGGGGGTGGGGGTGGTTGGTGTTTTTATAGTGGACGCGAACATGGGTTCGTAGGGTGCGCTGGTGCAGGGTCTTGTGTTCACACACGTGTGTTGTTGTGTGTGGCAAGCCCTCGGCCTATTAGTACCGGTCGGCTGGGCATTGCTGCTGTACACCTCCGGCCTATCAACCCCATGGTCTGTGGGGGGCCTTAACCCATCGAGTGGGTGGGAAACCTTATCTTGAAACGTGCTTCCCGCTTAGATGCGTTCAGCGGTTATCACTTCCGAACGTAGCTAACCAGCGGTGCCCTTGGCAGGACAACTGGCACACCAGAGGTTCGTCCATCCCGGTCCTCTCGTACTAGGGACAGCTTTTCTCAAGTTTCCTGCGCGCGCGGCGGATAGGGACCGAACTGTCTCACGACGTTCTAAACCCAGCTCGCGTGCCGCTTTAATGGGCGAACAGCCCAACCCTTGGGACCTACTCCAGCCCCAGGATGCGACGAGCCGACATCGAGGTGCCAAACCATCCCGTCGATATGGACTCTTGGGGAAGATCAGCCTGTTATCCCCGGGGTACCTTTTATCCGTTGAGCGACCACGCTTCCACATGCCGTGGCCGGATCACTAGTTCCGACTTTCGTCCCTGCTCGACATGTCTGTCTCACAGTCAAGCTCCCTTGTGCACTTACACTCGTCACCTGATTGCCAACCAGGCTGAGGGAACCTTTGAGCGCCTCCGTTACATTTTAGGAGGCAACCGCCCCAGTTAAACTACCCATCAGGCACTGTCCCTGAACCGGATCACGGTCCTAGGTTAGACATCTAGTACGACCAGAGTGGTATTTCAACGTTGACTCCCCCCTCACTGGCGTGAGGGGTTCACAGTCTCCCACCTATCCTACACAAGCCGAACCAAACACCAATACCAAACTATAGTAAAGGTCCCGGGGTCTTTCCGTCCTGCCGCGCGTAACGAGCATCTTTACTCGTAGTGCAATTTCGCCGAGTCCATGGTTGAGACAGCGCCCAAGTCGTTACTCCATTCGTGCAGGTCGGAACTTACCCGACAAGGAATTTCGCTACCTTAGGATGGTTATAGTTACCACCGCCGTTTACTGGGGCTTAAATTCTCCGCTTCAACACCGAAGTGTCTGACAGGTCCTCTTAACCTTCCAGCACCGGGCAGGAGTCAGTCCGTATACATCGTCTTACAACTTCGCACGGACCTGTGTTTTTAGTAAACAGTCGCTTGGGCCTGGTCTCTGCGGCCCTCCCCGCTTCCCACCGCACGGGTGTTGACGGTTCGGGCCCCCCTTCTCCCGAAGTTACGGGGGCATTTTGCCGAGTTCCTTAACCATGGTTCGCTCGATCGCCTTGGTATTCTCTACCTGATCACCTGAGTCGGTTTGGGGTACGGGCGGCGCATAGCTCGCTAGAGGTTTTTCTCGACAGCATAGGATCACCCACTTCACCTAGAGTGGCTCCCCATCACATCTCAGACTCCACATTCAAGTGAGGCACCCGGATTTGCCTGGGTCCCGTCCTACCTGCTTGGCCACGGTCAACCATCGCCGTGGTTGGGCTACCTTCCTGCGTCACCCCATCGCTTGACTACTACCCGATCGGATCCCACGCTCCACCACACGCCGCCACACCCGAAGGTGCGCTGCACGGTGGCTTTGGGTGGTTAGCATCACGGACCTCGTCAGGGTCGCTACATTGCCGGTACGGGAATATCAACCCGTTGTCCATCGACTACGCCTGTCGGCCTCGCCTTAGGTCCCGACTTACCCAGGGCAGATTAGCTTGACCCTGGAACCCTTGATCATTCGGCGCACGGGTTTCTCACCCGTGATTCGCTACTCATGCCTGCATTCTCACTCGTGTCGCCTCCACCCCTGGATCACTCCGGAACTTCCCCGGCGACACGACGCTCCCCTACCCATCCACACCCCTGAACCCAACACCCGCAGGCAATTGGGCTAGGTTACACGTGTGAATGCCATAGCTTCGGCGGATGACTTGAGCCCCGCTACATTGTCGGCGCGGAATCACTTGACCAGTGAGCTATTACGCACTCTTTCAAGGGTGGCTGCTTCCAAGCCAACCTCCTGGTTGTCACTGCGACTCCACATCCTTTTCCACTTAGTCACCGCTTAGGGGCCTTAGCTGATGGTCTGGGCTGTTTCCCTCTCGACTACGGAGCTTATCCCCCGCAGTCTCACTGCTGCGCTCTCACTTACCGGCATTCGGAGTTTGGCTAACGTCAGTAACCTGGTCGGGCCCATCGGCTATCCAGTGCTCTACCTCCGGCAAGAAACACGCAACGCTGCACCTAAATGCATTTCGGGGAGAACCAGCTATCACGGAGTTTGATTGGCCTTTCACCCCTATCCACAGGTCATCCCCTCCATTTTCAACTGAAGTGGGTTCGGTCCTCCACGTCGTCTTACCGACGCTTCAACCTGCCCATGGATAGATCACTCCGCTTCGGGTCTTGATCGCGCTACTCAAACGCCCTATTAGGACTCGCTTTCGCTACGGCTACCCCACACGGGTTAACCTCGCAACACAACGCAAACTCGCAGGCTCATTCTTCAAAAGGCACGCCATCACCCCATCACCCCACAAGGAAGAGATGCGGCTCTGACGGATTGTAGGCACACGGTTTCAGGTACTATTTCACTCCCCGCCAGGGGTACTTTTCACCTTTCCCTCACGGTACTAGTCCGCTATCGGTCATCGAGGAGTATTTAGGCTTAACGGGTGGTCCCGCCAGATTCACACAGAATTCCAGGAGTTCCGTGCTACTTGGGAACACATGCAACGCAGCCACACACTTACGCGTACGGGGCTCTCACCCTCTACGGCGCCCCCTTCCAGGAGACTTCAACTTCATGCATGGTTTCTCACTGCGCACCACTCCGGCAGAAGCAGTCACACGCGTCCCACGACCCCACATCCACAACCCCTGCCGGGTATCACATGAATATGGTTTAGCCTGATCCGATTTCGCTCGCCACTACTCTCGGAATCACTATTGTTTTCTCTTCCTACCGGTACTGAGATGTTTCACTTCCCGGCGTTCCCTCCACACACCCTATACATTCAGGTGCAGGTAACTGGACATGACTCCAGCCAGGTTTCCCCATTCGGACACCCCCGGATCACAGCTCGTTTGCCAACTCCCCAGGGCTTATCGCAGGCTACTACGTCCTTCATCGGCTCTCGATGCCAAGGCATCCACCATGTGCCCTTCATAGCTTGCCACACCACAAACACACCCCACCCGACCCACCGACAACCAAAACAGCCATCGACACGACAAGCAGGGCACACTCACGGCACGAACACACACCCCCCCAATCAAAGGAGATGCTGCACAAAGCAATTGCTACAAAGATGCTCGCGTCCACTATAAAAAAACCAAACACCACGCCCAACAACCCACCACCCCAGCACACACGCACCAGACCAGCAGAAAGCAGGCACCACAAACCCCACACCACACCAGCCGCCCACCACCACCGGCCAAACCGGCAGCAGCCCACGACCAGCACACGGCGCGTGAGGCCTCAGAACCCCAACAGTGTGCCCCCCACCAGCACGCCACCAACGACGCCCCAACAGGGAAAGACAGTCATCGTTCCACTAGTGAGCTACCCCCGGCCGGCACCACGAACGGGCACCACAACCAGGACCACCAACCCCGCCAACAGCGGGACACACCCCCACCCCCACACCCCCAGCCGACACCAACACCCCCACAACAGAGATGCCGACACCCAACCCGGGACCCGGACGCAGACGACATGTTCGATGGTTCAGTAAGAGCTCCTTAGAAAGGAGGTGATCCAGCCGCACCTTCCGGTACGGCTACCTTGTTACGACTTCGTCCCAATCGCCAGCCCCACCTTCGACGGCTCCCCCCACAAGGGTTGGGCCACCGGCTTCGGGTGTTGCCGACTTTCGTGACGTGACGGGCGGTGTGTACAAGGCCCGGGAACGTATTCACCGCAGCGTTGCTGATCTGCGATTACTAGCGACTCCGACTTCATGGGGTCGAGTTGCAGACCCCAATCCGAACTGAGACCGGCTTTTAGGGATTCGCTCCCCCTCACGGGATCGCAGCCCTCTGTACCGGCCATTGTAGCATGCGTGAAGCCCTGGACATAAGGGGCATGATGACTTGACGTCATCCCCACCTTCCTCCGAGTTGACCCCGGCAGTCTCGCATGAGTCCCCACCACCCCAAAGGGCGTGCTGGCAACATGCGACAAGGGTTGCGCTCGTTGCGGGACTTAACCCAACATCTCACGACACGAGCTGACGACAGCCATGCACCACCTGTACACCGACAAAAAGGGCACCCATCTCTGGATGTTTCCGGCGTATGTCAAACCCAGGTAAGGTTCTTCGCGTTGCATCGAATTAATCCGCATGCTCCGCCGCTTGTGCGGGCCCCCGTCAATTCCTTTGAGTTTTAGCCTTGCGGCCGTACTCCCCAGGCGGGGCGCTTAATGCGTTAGCTGCGGCACGGAACCCGTGGAATGGATCCCACACCTAGCGCCCAACGTTTACGGTGTGGACTACCAGGGTATCTAATCCTGTTCGCTCCCCACACTTTCGCTCCTCAGCGTCAGGACATTCCCAGAGAACCGCCTTCGCCACCGGTGTTCCTCCTGATATCTGCGCATTTCACCGCTACACCAGGAATTCCGTTCTCCCCTGAATACCTCTAGTCTGCCCGTATCGAAAGCCAGCACCGAGTTAAGCCCGGTGTTTTCACTCCCGACGCGACAAACCGCCTACGAGCCCTTTACGCCCAATAATTCCGGACAACGCTCGCACCCTACGTATTACCGCGGCTGCTGGCACGTAGTTGGCCGGTGCTTCTTCTCCACCTACCGTCACCCCCACCCCAAAAGCAGAGACTTCGTCGGTGATGAAAGAGGTTTACAACCCGAAGGCCGTCATCCCTCACGCGGCGTTGCTGGATCAGGCTTCCGCCCATTGTCCAATATTCCCCACTGCTGCCTCCCGTAGGAGTCTGGGCCGTGTCTCAGTCCCAGTGTGACCGGTCACCCTCTCAGGCCGGCTACCCGTCGACGCCATGGTAGGCCATTACCCCACCATCAAGCTGATAGGCCGCGAGCACATCCCCCACCGAAAAAACTTTCCACCAACACACCATGCAGCAGTTGGTCGTATCCGGTATTAGACACCGTTTCCGGTGCTTATCCCAGAGTGAAGGGCAGATTACTCACGTGTTACTCACCCGTTCGCCGCTCGTGTACCCCCCAAAGGGAGCCTTACCGCTCGACTTGCATGTGTTAAGCACGCCGCCAGCGTTCGTCCTGAGCCAGGATCAAACTCTCCATCGAAAACCTAGAAAATCCAAACCCGACAATCAAAACTCACAACCAGCAAAACAACACCACCACCCCAAAAGGACAGCAGCATCAAGCTAGCCAGAATCATCAATTGACAGAAAAAACAAACACACCCACCCCAAAAGGGCAGGCACGCACAAAACATTCAACGACTATCAAACACACTGTTGAGTTCTCAAACATCACACGCACACCACAACGCAGCCTGCTCAGGCTGACGTTGCCGGGGCACCTGGTCCTCCGGAGCCGTTCCGCTCCGCGCACGCGCAGAGGGACGAAGCTCCGAGAGAGACAACCGCCGGGGGCCGAGAACCCGTCCTGACCGGACTTGCCCTCCGCCGCTCCCTGGCGACGAGGTGAAACATTAGGTGAGCGCACGGCACGGGTCAAATCGCCTGCTTGTGACGCGACGCACAATCTCGTTCGTGCAGGTCAGAGGGCTGTTTGGGCTCTTCCGACGCCGATCCCGCGCGTGTCGCGCACCGGGCGGCAGCCAGCCAGGCGGAGGGCTTCAGGGGCGTCGGTCCGCCGGGCTCCTCGCCCCACCCACACGACCTCAGCCCACCTCGACGCCGGCAAGGCTGCGCTTGCCGCGGCGTAGGACCAGCCAGGTGCCGTCGATCAGGTCGGCCGTCGTCGGCACGTACTCGACGTCCTCGACGCGCTGGTTGTTCAGGTAGGCACCGCCCTCGGACACCGTGCGCCTGGCCTCACCCTTGCTCTTGGCCAGGCCGGACTCCACCAGCAGGTCGACGATGCCCGTGCCGGGTGGCACCCGGACGGCCCCCGCCTCGCGAAGAGCCGCTGCCAGCGTCGCGGCACCCAGGCTCGCGCAGGTCGCCGCCCCCGAAGAGGGCCGCCGAGGCGGCCTTGATGCGCTCGGTCTCGTCGGCACCGTGGACGTACGACGTCACGGCCTCGGCCAGCGCCTTCTGAGCCGAGCGCAGGAACGGCTTCTCCGCCGTCTGCTGCTCCAGCTCCTCGATCTCGGTGCGGGAGAGGAACGTGAAGACCTTGAGCAGGTGACCCACCTGGGCGTCGTCGACGTTGAGCCAGAACTGGTAGAAGGCGTAGGGCGACATCATCTCCGGGTCGAGCCACAGGGCCCCTGCCTCGGTCTTGCCGTACTTCGTGCCGTCGGACTTGGTGATCAGGGGGGTGGCGAAAGCGTGCGCCTTGCCGCCGTCGGAACGCCGGATCAGCTCGGCGCCGCCGGTGATGTTGCCCCACTGGTCCGAGCCGCCGAACTGAAGCGTCACGCCGTGCTCACGGTAGAGGTTCAGGAAGTCCATCGACTGCAGGAGCACGTAGCTGAACTCGGTGTAGCTGATGCCGTCCTCGAGCCGGCTGCGCACCACGTCGCGGGCGAGCATCCGGTTGACCGGGAAGTGCTTGCCCACGTCGCGCAGGAAGTCGATGACCGACATGTGCTCGGTCCAGTCGTAGTTGTTGACCAGGGTGGCGGCGTTCGGGCCCTCGAGCGAGACGAACGGCGCGACCTGGCGGCGTACGCGCTCGGTCCAGTCCTTCACGGTCTCGACGGAGTTCATCACCCGCTCGCCCGACTCCTTCGGGTCACCGATCATGCCCGTGGCGCCGCCGACCAGGATGTACGGCGTGTGGCCGGCGTCCTGGAGGCGACGGGCCGTGGTCAGCTGGACCAGGTTGCCCATGTGCAGGCTCGGAGCCGTCGGGTCGAACCCCACGTAGAACCGGATGCTCCCCTCGCCCAGCGCCGCGCGGAGCGCGTCGCGGTCGGTCGAGTGCGCGACCAGGCCGCGCCACTCGAGGTCGTCGAGGACGTTCGTCCCGGTCTCGGTGGTCACCCGGCCAGTCTGCCGCATGGGTTCGGGGGGCTCGACGCGATAGGGCGGATCCAGGTGCCGATGCTCAGGCGGGCACCTGGATGCGCGGTCGACAGTGGACCCATGTCTATTGCCGGGTCTAGTACCGGGTCCACCGCACGCATCGCTACCGGCCTGCCGAGCAGGGTCGCGCAGCTCGCCGACAGCACTCCCGACTCACGCAACCGGGTCGTCGACCTCCTCCGAGCCGCGGCGATCCTCGTGGTGGTGCTCGGGCACTGGACCGTCGCCGCCGTGTACGTCGACGACACGGGGACCCTGCGCCGCGGGGACCTGCTCGAGCTGGCGACGTGGACGCACCCCCTGACGTGGCTCGTCCAGGTGATGCCGGTGTTCTTCCTCGTCGGCGGCTACGCCAACGCGCTGTCCTGGCGCTCGGCGGGCGCCGGGGGCACGACGTACGGCGGCTGGCTGCGGGCCAGGCTGCGCCGGCTCACGATCCCGGTGCTGCCCCTGATGGTGTTCTGGGCGGTCGTGGCGCCGGTGGCCCACGCGCTGGGTGCCAGCGGCGAGACGCTCCGCATCGCCAGCCGGGCGTCGCTCGTGCCGACCTGGTTCCTGGCGGCGTACGTCGTGGTCGTGTCGCTCGCTCCGCTGACCCTGAGGGTGTGGGAGCGCTGGGGCTGGGCCAGCGTCGCCGGCGGCCTGGTGCTCGGTGGGCTGGTCGACTACCTGAGCATCACGAACGACGTGCTCCTCCTGGGCTTCCTCAACTACCTCGTCGTCTGGGGCACGGTGCACCAGCTCGGCTACGCCTGGCTGGACGGCTCTCTTGCCGGCACCGGCCGCCGGCTCGCACTCGCCGCCGTCGGGCTCGTGGGCCTGCTGGCGCTGGTCCGGTTCGGGCCGTACGGCGTCTCGATGGTCGGCGTCGGCGGGCATGGCGTGAACAACGCCTATCCCACCCGCGTCACGCTCGGCTTCCTCGGGCTGCTGCAGGCCGGCCTCGTCCTCGCTCTCGAGCCCGCCCTCGCGCGACTCACCGCGCGACGTCGGGTCTGGATGGCGACGATCCTCGTGAACAGCCGGATCATGACGGTCTACCTGTGGCACCTGACCGCGCTCGGGATCGTGGTCGCCGTGTCCCTGGCACTCGACGGCGCCGGGCTGCGTCTCGACCCGCTCACCTCGACGTGGTGGCTGACGCGGCCGCTCTGGTTCGTCGCGCTCGGTGTGGTGACGGCCGCGTTCGTCGCCCTCCTGGGGCGGTTCGAGCAGGTGGCCACCGACGACCGCCCGTCGCCTCCGGCGATCCTGCCCCTGCTGTCGATGGCCGCGACGTGCGCCGCGCTCGCCGTGCTCGCCGACCTCGGCATCGCCGCCGACGACGGCACCGTGCGTTGGTACGTCCCCCTCGTGCCCGTCGCCGGGGCGCTTCTGTTCGGCGTCCTGAGGCCACCCCTGCGCAGGTAGGGCGCCTCAGCGTCCCCACCTAAGATTCGAGACGTGATCGCCGGCCGCTACTCCCTCGAGCGCGAGATCGGCCGTGGTGGGATGGGCGCGGTCTGGCTCGGCCGCGACGAGCTCCTCGGCCGCGAGGTCGCGCTGAAGCGGATCGGCATGTCACCCGGGGCCACCGAGCCCGACCTGGCCCGCGCCGAGCGGGAGGCCAAGCTGGCGGCGCGGGTCAACCACCCGCACGTCGTCGCGGTGTTCGACCTCGTCGACGACGACGACGAGCAGTGGCTGGTGATGGAGCACGTCGAGGGCCTGAACCTGGCGGCACTGGTACGCCGCGACGGTCCGCTGCCGCCGGATCGGGCGGCGCGGCTGCTGGGCCAGGCGGCCGAGGCACTGGCCGAGGCGCATGCCGCCGGGATCATCCATCGCGACGTGAAGCCGTCGAACATGCTGGTCACCGCTAGCGAGCAGGTGAAGCTCACCGACTTCGGTATCGCCCGCGCCGAAGCCGACGTGTCGCTGACCCAGACCGGCCTCGTCACCGGCTCGCCGGCGTACCTGGCTCCGGAGGTCGCGTCGGGCCAGATGGCCACGGAGGCCTCGGACGTCTGGTCGCTCGGCGCCACGCTCTACCACGCGCTCGAGGGCGAGCCGCCCTACCAGGTGGCGGACAACGTGATGGGCACGATGTTCCGCATCGTCAACGAGGACCCGCCACGACCCGGCCACCCCGGCTGGCTGGGGCCGCTGATGGTCGCGACGATGGCGAAGGTCCCCCAGGACCGCTGGTCGATGCGCGACGTGCAGAACTTCCTCCGGCAAGGACCGGACGCGGCCCTGGCGCCTGCCGCCGGCACGCGGGCCGCCGCGACGGTGCCGGCGGTGGCGCCGATGGACCAGACCTCGGTCCTGGCACCCACGCCCGGGCCACGGTCCCCCCGCCGCGCCACCCGGCGCCGCAGCGCACGGCTCCCGGTGCTCGCGGTCGTGGTGCTCGTCGCCGCCGCGGTGCTCGTGACAGCGCTGGTGGTCAGCGGAGGCCGTGACGACGATCCGCCGGCAGCCGACGACCCAGAGACCAGCCAGTCCGCCCGGTCGTCGGAGCCGACCGAGAGCTCGAGCGCGAGCGCGAGCGCGACCTCGAGCGAGGACGCCGAGCAGGCGCTGGCGATGACGTCGTTCGTCGAGAGCTACCTGAGCACCGTGGTCTCCGACCCGGCAGCGGCGTGGGAGATGCTCACGCCGGAGTTCCAGAAGGCCAGCGGCGGGTTCGGGCAGTACAAGAAGTTCTGGGACTCCGTCGACGGCGCCGAGGTCATCGACATCGGCGCCGACCCGGCCGCGGGGACGGTGCAGTACAGCGTCAGCTATACCCGCGAGGACGGCGGTGGCTTCGACGACACCGTCGAGCTCAGGCTCGACGGCGACGGCGACAGCTTCCTCATCGCCGGCGAGGCCTGAGCCTGCACATCGCCTTCGAGGCTGTGACGGTGATAGACCTTGTTGGCGATCCGCCACGTGCTGTCGACCTGGACCAGCACGAACATGTCGGTGAACGTCGCGTCACCGTGACGGAGCGTCATGGTGGCGGTGGCGACGCTGCCGATGACGTGCACCGCGTCGACGGTGCGACTCCTGTCGGGCTCGTCATCCGCGGGGATCCCGTCGAACAGCCCGCAATAGGTGTCGAGGTCCCACGACGCGAACGCGCCGTCGCGCAGACCCTCCACGTGCGCTGTGGGGAGGAAGGCTCGGCGGAAGTACGTCGCGTCGCCGGTCGCGTGCCCACGCGCGTAGTCGTGCAGGGGCGCGAGGACGGCGTCGAGACTCACCGGGCCACCGTCGTCCGGTAGGTCGACGGGAGCGCCAGCAGGCTGAAGTCGTCGTCCACGTCGACCTCGCCGCTGGCCAGCAGCGCCTGCAGCCGGTCAGCGAGGACCGCGGACCCGGTCGCGTCGGCGAACAGCCTTGAGTCCTTGGCGATGGCGCCCGCTGTGAAGAACGCCTCGCCGGCGCGGCCGGACTCGAGGCGCTCGCGAGACCCGCGGACCAGCTCGCCCAGTCTGCCCAGCTCCAGGATGTCGAGCGCGTCGGGCAGGGACAGGCCCAGGCGAGCGGCGCCCTCGAGGGCGTGCCGCAGGGCGAGCGCCGAGCCGGCCAACGACGCGTTGGCGACGAGCTTGGCGGCCGCAGCGGCCCGCGGGTCGCCGACATGCCGCACCTCCGCGGCGAGCGGGGCGAGCACGTCTGCGGCAGCACCGACGTCGGCGACGCTCCCGCCCGCGAGCACCCGGAGTGCCCCGCTGAGCACGGCGGGCACCGAGCCCAGGACCGGCGCGTGGACGTAGCGGGCCCCCGCTCCGGCGACCAGGTCGGCGAGCCGCGCGGCGTCGTCCGGAGCGATCGTGCTCGTGTTGACCACGAGCTGCCCGTCGCCGAGCGCGCCGGACATGCCGTCGAGCACCGCCCGGCAGGCCGCGCCGTCGTACAGGGCCAGCACGACAGGGTCGCCTGAGCGCGTTGCCTCGGCCGCCGTCGCCACCGAGCCGCCGCCACTCCGGCTCCATGAGGTCACGGCCCGGCCGGTGTCGGCGTACCGCCTGGCCATGGCGGTTCCCATCCGGCCGAGACCGAGCACCACCACACTGTCCGCCTGTTCCATGCATCGAGTGTCGATCGAGCCACGACATGCGACAAGCGCAGAGATCGCGCGTAGCCATGCGCATCACGCATAGTTGGGCCATGGCGATGGCGGGGTGGAGGACCTTCGTGACCGTGTGCGACGCGGGGTCGTTGTCGACGGCGGCGCACCTGCTGGGCTACTCGCAGTCGGCCGTCTCGCGGCAGGTCGCGACGCTGGAGCGGGAGGTCGGGTCGCCGCTCCTCGAGCGGTTGCCCCGCGGCGTTCGGCCGACCGCGGCAGGGCGGGCGCTGCTCCCCCACGCGCGGCTCGTGGTCGGCGAGCTCGGCCGAGCCCGTGAGGCGGTCCGCCGCTCGGCTGCCGGTGACCTCGGTGTCATCGCGCTCGGAGCGGTCCCCTCGGCGACCACCGACCTGGTGCCCCGCGCCCTTCGCCGCTTCCGCGAGCGCCAGGTCGATCAGCGCTGCCTGCTGCGTTCGGGAGTGTCCGCCGACCTCGTCGAGAGGGTGCTCACCGGCGACCTCGACCTGGCGGTCATCACCGACTACCCACCAGGTCTCCCGACGACCCGTGAGCTCGAGCGCACGACCCTCGTGCACGACGAGATGGGGGTGATCGTCCCCCGCACGCACCGGTTGGCAGGGCGGCGCCGAAGGGTGCGACTGGCTGCCCTCGAGGACGAGGTGTGGGCAGAGGACAACCCCGGCTCGGAACAGCTCCTCGTGCAGGCGGCCGGCCGCGCCGGCTTCGAGCCACGGGTAGAGCTGGAGGCCGGCGACCTGTTGGGGAAGGTCGGCCTGGTTGCCGCGGGGCTCGCCGTTGCGCTCGTCCCAGGCCTCCTGGCGCCCAGCCTGCCGAGCAGCATCCGCCTGCTGAGGCTGGTCGACCCGCCGAGGCGAGCGGTCTACGCCGTCCGACGTCTCGATCGAGCCACCCCGGTCACCGACGACCTCCTGCACGCGTTGACAGAAGCCGCGCGGACGCAGTGAGCGCGCGTCAGGCGACCGCGTCCCGGTCGTCGCCGGCGGCGCCGGGTGCATAGGACAGGTACGCCGATCGGGCCGCGTCCGCCGCGCTGCGCGACTCGCCGATGCTCGTGATGGCCGAGAGGAACTCGCCTGCCGAGATCGCGTAGAGCTCGACGGGACCGGCTGCTCGAACCGTCATCGTCCGGGTGGTGCCGCCCATCAGGGCGATCTCGCCGAAGCCCTCCCCCGGCCCCATCGCGCGCACCACGGTCGTCTCGTCCAGCACGTCGACCGTCCCTGACGCGATGACGTAGAACCTGTCGCCCACGTCGCCGGCCTCGAACACGGTCTCGCCCGCGGCGACCTCCTCGTGGCGGACCGCCTGCGCGAGCCTCTCGATCGCCGGCACCGGCAGGGGCCTGAGCATGGGCACCTCACGGAGCAGGGAGATGACATCCGACCGGACCGCCACCCTCGCATCGATCGCCGTCAGCCGGCGCCACCAGAGAGCTCCCACGATCGGCGCGACGACGCCGAACGCCACGAGGGCTCCGCGCGGACCGATCAGCGCGATCATCAGCGGCACCGCGAGGGAGCCGATCCCGACCGCGAAGGCCCCGAAGCTCTCGAGCACGCCGAAGACGCGCGCCATCAGGGCGTCCGGGACCATCCGGGCCAGGAGGGTGAACGCCGTGACGTCGACCACCGCGTTGCCGACCCCGATCACGCACGCGGCCGCCAACGCGACGAGATAGTGCGGGACCAGGCCCATCACGGCGAGCGGCGCCCCCCATAGCGCGACGCCGATGGCCAGCCATCGGGTCATCCGGCGGCTCCCGACGAGCAGCGAGCACACGGCGCTGCCGACGATGGCGCCGACCCCGACGGCGCCCTGGAGCACACCCACGGCTGCGTCGTTGCCGTTGAGCAGGTCGATGGCGAGAACCACGACGAACACGCTGAACGCACCACGGATGGCCGCCTGGAGCGCCACGAACCCCACCACGACCAAGGCCCCGTCGTACGACCGGGTCGCCTCGAGTCCTTCCTTGATCTCCACCAGCAGGCGACGCTGGGGCCGGACCTCGATCGGCAGCCGTTCGTAACGCAGCCGCACCAGCAGCAAGGCGGACAGCAACGCACAGCAGCCGGCGAACACGAAGACGGACGCGACGTCGGCGACCGACACGAGGACGGCGGCGACCAGGGGCCCGACGATGACGCTGATCGAGTCGAGGGCGCCGCGTGCGACGTTGACGGAGGTCAGCTCGTCGGGAGTGCGGCACAACGAGGGCATCAGGGCCGAGTGGCTGGCCCGGAACGGCGTGAACGCGATCGTGGAGACCACGGCCAGCAGATAGACCACCGCCGTGGGTCCGCCAAACCACAGGACGGGTCCTGCCGCCAGCGTCGCGAGCCCGCGCACCACGCTCGACGCCATCAGCACCCGCTCCCGCGCCATCCGGTCGGCGTACGTCGCGATCACCGGCGCCAGCACGGCCGCGGGAACCAGTCGCAGCATCCCCACGAGGCCCGCGGCGAACGCGCCCCCGTCGGCGTACGCCACCAGGGTGAGCGCGACGGTGAACGACCACTCCGCGGTGTAGGCCGCTCCGAAGGACAGCAGCGCGCGGACGAGCGCGCCGTTGCGCAACAGTCGGGCGTCCACGGGACCGATCGTCACGTATCCGGACGCCGAGTGCGAGGGCTCACGCGGGAGAGTTGCCCGATGCGCCCCTGCGCCCCGTTGCTCGTCATGTCGTGAGCGCCTGGCGCTCTGCCACACTGCGGCTCGTGGACAGCTCCCGTCCGCTCCTCGGCGAGCGACTCCACCTGTTCGGCGTCGCGGGTCGCGGCATGGCCCCCCTGGCCGTCGCCGCGCGCCACCTGGGTGCCGAGGTGTCCGGCTGCGACCGCGCGGGAGTCCCCGAGATCCACGACTACCTGACCAGGTCGGGCATCGAGTACGAGCGCGACCACGCGGTCGACCA
>CAVYCK010000004.1:0-42818 GCA_963767095.1 uncultured Actinomycetota bacterium
ACCCTGGTGAGGCAATGACCGCGTGGTGGTGGTCTCGACTGATCGCTCGCTCCGCTCGCTGCTCGACCACCGGTACCCCCCGCTGGTTGAGGAAGGACGAAGTCCTGGCTCGAAACCCTGGTGAGGCGAACGACCGCGTGGGTGGGGGTCTCGACTGATCGCGTTTTGGTGGTCGAGCCGGGGCGAGACTCGCTGCTCGACCACCGGTGCGCCCGCTGGTTGAGGAAGGACGAAGTCCTGTCTCGAAACCTGGTGAGGTGACTGACCGCGCGGTGGTGGTCTCGACTGATCGCTCGCGCCGCTCGTGCTCGACCACCGGTAGCACCGCTGGTTGAGGAAGGACGAAGTCCTGTCTCGAAACCCAGGTGAGGCGTCCGACCGCGTGGTGGTGGTCTCGACTGATCGCGTCTTGGTCGGCTCGAGCCGGTCGAGACTCGCTGCTCGACCACCGGTGCCCACCGCTGGTTGAGGAAGGACGAAGTCCTGTCTCGAAAGCCTGGTGAGGTGTCCGACCGCGTGTGGTGGTGGTCTCGACTGATCGCGTTCTTTGGTGGTCGAGGGCGAGTCGAGACCTCGCTGCTCGACCACCGGTGCCCCCGCTGGTTGAGGAAGAACGAAGTCCTGTCTCGAAACCCGGTGAGGCGATCGACCGCGTGGTGGGGGTCTCGACTGATCGCGTTTTGGTGGTCGAGGCGAATCAAGACCTCGCTGCTCGACCACCGAGATGCTCGCCGCTCGACCGCCCAGATCCGCAGGGAACACGACGATGAGCGCCGACGTTGACCAGGAGACACCACGATTCGCGCCGACGTTGACCAGGGTGGCAAGATTGCCCGTCGGTTCCGGTTCACGCGTCCCACAGGGAGGCGACCCGGCGACCAGGAGAGGAAATCCCATGAAGAAGGACATCCACCCGGACTACGTGACGACCCAGGTGACGTGCACCTGCGGCGCCCAGTTCACCACGCGCAGCACCGTCGCCTCCGGCGTCATCCACTCCGACGTGTGCTCGCAGTGCCACCCGTTCTACACCGGCAAGCAGAAGATCCTCGACACCGGTGGTCGCGTGGCCCGCTTCGAGGCTCGCTACGCCAAGAAGGCTGCTGCCGAGAAGAAGTAGCACGCCGCTCCGCTCGCCCTCGAGCACCGGCATCTTCAGGGACGAGAGAGGAGCCGAGCGTGTTCGAGGCAGTCGACGCGCTCGTCGACGAGCACGCCGCCCTCGAGGGGCGGCTGGCCGAGCCGGAGACGCACGCCGACCAACGGCTGGCGAAGCGGCTCAACCAGCGCTACGCGGAGCTGACGGCCGTCGTGGCGACGTACCGCGAGTGGCTGCAGCTCGGTGACGACGTCGGCGGCTGCCCGCGAGCTCGCGGGCGAGGATCCCGCGTTCGCCGCGGAGGCCGACGAGCTCGCGACGCGTCGCGCCGCCGTCGAGGAGCGCCTGCAGCGCCAGCTGGTGCCGCGCGATCCCACGGACGCCAAGGACGCGCTGCTCGAGGTCAAGTCGGGGGAGGGCGGCGAGGAGTCGGCGCTCTTCGCCGGTGACCTGCTGCGGATGTACACCCGCTACGCCGAGCGGCGCGGCTGGCGGACCGAGGTGCTCGACGCCACGGAGTCCGACCTGGGCGGCTACAAGAGCGTCACCCTCGCCGTGAAGGCGAAGGGCACCCCAGCGCCGGGTGAGGCGCCCTACGGCCTGCTCAAGTTCGAGGGCGGCGTGCACCGCGTCCAGCGCGTGCCGGTCACCGAGTCCCAGGGCCGCGTCCACACCTCGGCCGCGGGCGTGCTGGTCATGCCCGAGGCCGAGCAGGTCGACGTGAGCGTCGACGAGAACGATCTGCGCATCGACGTCTTCCGGTCCTCGGGTCCCGGCGGGCAGAGCGTCAACACCACCGACTCGGCCGTCCGGATCACCCATCTGCCGACCGGCATCGTCGTGAGCTGCCAGAACGAGAAGTCACAGCTGCAGAACAAGGAGCAGGCGCTGCGGATCCTGCGGGCCCGCCTGCTCGCCGCCGCCCAGGACGCCGCCGACGCCGAAGCCAGCGTGGCCAGGCGGAGCCAGGTGCGCACCGTCGACCGCTCGGAGCGGATCCGCACCTACAACTACTCCGAGAACCGCATCTCCGACCACCGCACGGGCTACAAGGCCTACAACCTCGACCAGGTGCTCGACGGCGACCTCCAGCCGGTGCTCGACTCCGCGGTGGAGGCCGACATGGCGGCGAGCCTGGAGTCCCTGGAGTGAGCGAGCCGCTCGACCGGCGCTCGGTGCGGACGGCGGCCCTCCAGCGGCTCGAGGCGGCGAGCGTCGCCTCCCCGGCCTTCGACGCCGACGAGCTGCTCGCCCACGTCCTCGGCACGACCCGCGGCCGGCTCGCACTCGTCGACGCGCTCACGAGCGAGCAGGCGGCGGCGTACGACGCGCTGGTGACCCGGCGCGCAGCACGAGAGCCGCTCCAGCACCTCACGGGGGTCGGCGGCCTTCCGGCACGTCGAGCTGGCGGTCGGCCCGGGGGTCTTCGTGCCGCGGCCCGAGACCGAGCTGCTGGCGGGATGGGCGGTCGATCAGGCACGCGCTGTGCTCTCGGGCTTGACCACCTGCCAGGTGGTGGACCTGTGCACGGGATCCGGCGCCATCGCGAAGGCACTCGCGGACGAGGTGCCCGAAGCCCGCGTCCACGCCGTCGAGCTCGATCCGCGGGCCCACGCCTGGGCCGAGCGCAACCTCGCCGGCACCGGCGTCGAGCTGCGCCAGGGTGACCTCGCGACCGCGTTCGACGACCTGCTCGGCACTGTCGACGTCGTGGTCTGCAACCCGCCCTACGTTCCGCTCGAGGCGTGGGAGTCCGTGGCGGCCGAGGCCCGGGACCACGATCCGCACCTGGCGCTCTTCTCCGGCGTCGACGGGCTCGACGCGATCCGCTCGCTGGAGCGGCGTGCCGCGGCCCTGCTCAAGCCCGGGGGAGTGGTGGGCTTCGAGCACGCCGACGTGCAGGGCGAGTCGGCGCCGGGGGTGCTCGCCGCCACCGGGCGTTGGCGCGAGGTTCGCGACCACCGCGACCTGGCTGGGCGTCCCCGCTGGACCACGGCCCGGCTGGCACTATGAGCCCACTATGAGTTCCAGGCGTCTGCCCACCGACACCGACGACGAACGCGAGACCGCCCTGGAGGCGGCCACTCTCGCCGTACGCCGCGGGCAGCTGGTCGTCCTCCCGACCGACACCGTCTACGGGGTCGGTGCCGACGCGTTCGACCCCGATGCGGTCGCCGGGCTGCTCGAGGCCAAGGGTCGCGGACGCGACATGCCGCCGCCGGTGCTGATCAGCCAGGCCGCGACCGCGGATGCGCTCGCGCTCGCGCTGCCGGGCTACGCACGCACCCTGATGGAGCACTTCTGGCCGGGGCCGCTCACGATCGTCGGCAAGCAGCAGCCGTCTCTGCAGTGGGATCTCGGCGACACGCGCGGAACCGTCGCGATCCGGATGCCCGACCACCCGGTCGCTCTCGAGCTGCTCGAACGCACCGGGCCGCTTGCCGTCACCTCGGCCAACCTCACCGGACTGCCCGCCGCGACCGACGCCGAGCAGGCGGAGAAGATGCTCGGCGAGACCGTCGAGGTGATCATCGACGCCGGCCCGTCGCCCCAGGGTGCCGACAGCGCCCCGTCGACGATCATCGACGTGACCGGACCGCAGGGCCGGGTGCTGCGCATCGGCGCGCTGAGCCTCGAGCAGCTCAACGAGGTGCTCGAGCCCACCGGCGCGACCATCCTCGACGAGGGCTGATGCGGGAGTACGTCCTGGTCTTCCTCGTCGCCGCGGCGGCGGCGTACCTCCTGACCGTCGTCGCGCGTGAGCTGGCGCTGCGCACCAACGCCGTCGCCCTGGTGCGCGACCGCGACGTGCACGACGAGCCGATCCCCTACCTCGGCGGACTGGCGATGCTCGGGGGGTTGGTCGCGGCGTACCTGGTCGCGCGCGAGCTGCCCTTCCTCTCGGGGGCCGATCCCTACGTGTTCGAGCAGGCCCGCGCGGTGCTGCTGGCCGGTGCCGTCATCTGCGCCGTCGGCGTGCTCGACGACATCTTCGACCTGGACGCCCTGACCAAGTTCGGCGGCCAGTGCCTCGCGGCCGGCCTGCTGGTCTACCTCGGCGTGCAGTACACCTGGGTGCCGAACACCGATGGCGGCATCATCTCCCTGAACCTCGCCCAGGGCGGGCTGCTCACCGTCTTCATCGTGGTCGCGACCGCCAACGCGGTGAACTTCGTCGACGGCCTCGACGGCCTCGCGGCGGGTGTGGTGGCGATGGGGGCGCTGGCGTTCTTCGCCTTCTGCTACCTGCTCACCCTGCGCAACGACGTCACCCTGGCCACCACCGGCGCGCTGCTGAGCGCCGCCCTGGCCGGGGTCTGCGCGGGCTTCCTGGTCCACAACTTCCATCCGGCGCGCCTGTTCATGGGCGACTCGGGCTCGATGCTGCTCGGGCTGGTGCTCGCGGCGTCCACCATCGCGCTGACAGGACAGTTCAACCCCGACGAGCTCAGTGGCGTGGGCGGCAGCCTGGTGCTGCTGCCGATCCTGCTTCCGCTGTCGATCCTGATGATCCCGCTGGCAGACCTGATCATGGCGGTCCTGCGGCGTACCAAGGGCGGCAAGTCGCCGTTCGCACCGGACAAGCAGCACCTCCATCACCGGATGCTGGAGTTCGGCCACTCCCACCGGCGCGCGGTGCTGGTGATGTGGCTGTGGTCGGGCCTGATCGGATCGAGCATCGTGCTGCTCAGCCTCTACTCCGGTCGCACCGTGTGGAGCTTCTTCGCCGTCATGGTCGCCGTCACCATCGGCCTCACGTTCCTGCTCCCGCGCGTGCACAAGCCGGCCCTGACGACGGCGACGCCCGAGGCTCAGGAGAGCCGGGAGGACACTCACGAGGAGCCGCTTCCCGGCCTCTGACCTGCCCGTTTGGCGCCGGTCGGATCGCTTGTGATAGTTTTCACGAGCGCCCTCAAGGGGCGTGGACACCCACCATCTGCAGGCAACCAACCTCCACAGATCGGGCCGCCGACATGACGACCGCGACGAAGCAGGCACCCCGGGTCACCGGCACGCGCACGCTCGTCGTGACCATGGTGGCGGTGGACCTCGTGGTCGTCGCCGTGGCTCTGCTCGCCGCCGTCGTCAGCGGTGGGAACGCCGCCGTCGCCGCGCTCGTGGGCGGCTTCGTCGCCGCGGTCGTGCTGTTCTCCGGAACGTTCCTGGTCAACCTCGTCGCCAGCGTGATGCCCGCGGCCGCCCTGCTGGTCGCTCTGCTCACCTACGTGCTCCAGGTCGTGCTGCTGGCCGTGGTCTTCCTGGCGATCTCGCGCTCCGCGCTGGTCGACGACCAGGCCTCCCGGACCTGGCTCGGCGCTGCCGTCATCGCCACGACCCTGGCCTGGCTGGTCGCCCAGGTCGTCGTCTCCGCGCGGACCCGGATCCCGGTCTACGACCTTCCCGAGCGGCCCGTCGGCGAGGGCACCTTCCAGCCCGGTCCACCCGTCGAGGGCGGGGGTGAACGATGAAGTCCTCCACTGCTAGTGTCCGGAACGCCATGGCCCGACCGCTTCCCCCGCCCGGCCCTATCGGTGCCCGGCCCGCCGAGGACCGCCCCCAGGGCGACCCGTGGCACGCGTTCGGATATCTGGTCGCCGGCGTCCTCACCTACGGCGCGATCGGCTTCGGGCTCGACGCGTGGCTGGGGACGGGATTCCTGGTCGCGGTCGGGATCCTCCTGGGGGCCGTGCTCGGGATCTACATGACCTTCAAGCGTTTCGACATGTCCACGACGAGCACGAGGCAGGAGACACGGTGAGCTCGATGGCCCACTCGATGCCCCAGACCGGGATCCTCGCCGCCGAGGAGGAGGGCTTCCACGCCCCCGGCCCGGCCGACTTCGACCTGCCGCCGGTCGGTGGCAGCAGCGGCACGCTCGAGTTCGCCGGACAGCACTGGGAGCTCGGCGTCACCAAGCCGATGATCCAGCTGGTCGTGGTCGCGGTCTTCGTGTTCGGCTTCCTCTACATGGCCGCCCGCAAGGGCTCGCTCGTGCCGGGCCGGCTGCAGTTCAGCGGCGAGGCGGCGTACGGCTTCGTGCGCAACTCCATGGGCCGCGACATCATCGGCAGCCACGACTTCATGCGGTTCGTCCCCTACCTGCTGACGCTCTTCTGCTTCATCCTCGTCAACAACCTGATGGCGACCATCCCCTTCTTCCAGTTCCCGACCATGAGTCGCTCCGGCATGGTCTACGGCCTCGCCGCGATGAGCTGGATCCTCTACAACGTCGTCGGCATCAAGAAGCACGGCTTCGTCGGCTACTTCAAGCTCCAGTCGGTGCCGGCCGGCATCACGGGCCCGATCCTGCTGCTGCTGGTGCCGCTGGAGTTCATGTCCAACATCCTGGTCCGACCGGTCACGCTGGCCCTTCGTCTCTTCGCCAACATGTTCGCCGGACACCTGCTCCTGATCCTCTTCGCACTGGGCGGCGAGTACCTCCTCGTGCACGGCGCCGCACTGATCAAGCCCGTCGGCATCCTGGCGTGGGTGCTCTTCGTCGCGGTCGCGTTCCTCGAGCTGCTGGTGCAGTTCCTGCAGGCCTATGTCTTCACGCTGCTCAACGCCATGTACATCCAAGGTGCTCTCGCAGACGAGCACTGAGGGACCAAGAAAAGTAACGAAAGGAAGAAGCCGTGGAAGGCTCTCTGAACATGGTCGGTTACGGCCTGGCGGCCATCGGCCCGGGCGTCGGCATCGGCCTGATCTTCGCCGCGTACATCAACGGAGTCGCGCGTCAGCCGGAGGCCCAGAGCCGCCTGCAGTCGATCGCCATCCTTGGCTTCGCGCTCGCCGAGGCGCTGGCGATCATCGGTATCGCCCTCGCGTTCGTTCTCTGACCGAGCACCTGAGAGAAGGACCTGCTCATGCCCCACCTGATGGTGCAGAACCTCACGGCGTCGCCGGCGATCTCGGCGGCGGAGGGCGAGCTCAACCCGCTCATCCCGCACCCGATCGAGATCGTGCTGTCCCTGGTCGTCTTCGGCATCCTCTACTTCCTGATCCGGAAGTACGTCGTGCCGAACTTCGAGAAGACCTACGCCGAGCGCACCGCCGCGATCGAGGGCGGCATCTCGGAGGCCGAGCGCAAGCAGAAGGAGGCCGACGACCGGTTGGCCGAGCTCGAGCAGCGCCTCGGCGAGGCCCGTCACGAGGCGGCGCGCATCCGCGAGGAGGCGCGCGAGCAGGGGGCTGCGATCGTCGCGGAGATGCGCGAGCAGGCGCAGACCGAGGCGGCGCGCATCACCGAGCACGGCAAGGCGCAGATCGAGGCCGAGCGCCAGCAGGCGGTCACCTCGCTTCGTGCGGAGGTCGGTTCGCTGGCCACGTCGTTGGCGGGTCGCATCGTGGGCGAGAGCCTCGAGGACGACGCCCGGTCGAACCGGGTCGTCGAGCGCTTCCTCGCCGACCTCGAGACTCTCGAGGCCGCCCGCGCGGACGGTGACGGAGCCGGCCGATGATCCTGCGAGGACCCTCGGCCGAGGCACTGGCGAACCTGGAGCAGCAGCTCGAGGGCGCCATCGCCGAGGTCGGCACCGAGAAGGCGGCGCAGGTCGGCGACGACCTGTTCGGCCTGGCGGTGGTGCTGCGCTCGACCGCGAGCCTGCGCCGGATCCTCACCGACCTCTCCATCGAAGGGCCGGCCAAGCAGCAGCTGGTGCGCGAGCTCTTCGGCGAGAAGGTCGACGCGATCTCCCTCGACCTGGCCCTGACGGCGGTTGCCCAGCGATGGACCGCCACGCGCGACCTGGCCGATGTCCTCGAGCACCTCAGCGAGGTCTCGATCGTGCACTCGGCCGGCGACGACGTCGACCGCGTGGTCGACGAGCTCTTCGCGGTGTCCGAGCTCGTGCAGGGCAGCCCCGAGCTGCGCGACGCGCTGGCCGACCCGTCGCGGTCGGTCGACGACAGGGTCGGGCTGGTCGACGGCCTGCTCGCCGGCAAGGTCCTGGCGTCGACGCTCACCCTGGTCAAGCAGTCTCTGGCCGGGTCCTACCGCACGACGGCGGTCGCCCTCGCGACGTACCAGCGAGTGGCCGCGCGGGTGCGGCAGCAGCGGGTGGCCACCGTGGTGGTCGCCGCACCTCTCTCGGAGACCGAGAAGGCCCGGCTCGGCGCGGCGCTGACCCGGCAGTACGGCCGTGAGGTGCACCTCAACATCCAGGTCGACCCCGAGCTGATCGGCGGCGTCCGCGTCGAGATCGGCGACGACGTCATCGACGGCTCGGTCGTCAACCGCCTCGCCGAGGCGCGTCGGCGACTGGCCGGCTAGCCCACCACCCCTGCTTCACACCACCGATCTTCAGAGCAGAGTCAGACGAGAGAAGGAACTGAAATGACGGAGCTGTCCATCCGTCCGGACGAGATCCGGGACGCGCTTCAGCGCTTCGTGTCCGACTACAAGCCCGAGACCGCGGGCCGCGAAGAGGTCGGCACGGTCGCGGAGACCGCCGACGGCATCGCCCGCGTCAGCGGCCTTCCCTCGGCCATGGCCAACGAGCTGCTCGAGTTCGAGGACGGCACCCTCGGCATCGCGCTGAACCTCGACACCCGCGAGATCGGCGTCGTGGTGCTCGGTGACTTCGAGAAGATCGAGGAGGGCCAGGCGGTTCGCCGCACCGGCGAGATCCTGTCGGTCCCCGTGGGCGACGCCTACCTCGGCCGCGTGGTCGACCCGCTCGGCGAGCCCATCGACGGCCTCGGCGCCATCGAGACCTCCGAGCGCCGCGCGCTGGAGCTCCAGGCGGCCGGCGTGATGGACCGCAAGTCGGTCCACGAGCCGCTGGCGACCGGCATCAAGGCCATCGACGCGCTCACCCCGATCGGTCGCGGACAGCGCCAGCTGATCATCGGCGACCGCGCGACCGGCAAGACCACCGTCGCGATCGACACGATCATCAACCAGAAGCAGAACTGGGAGACCGGCGACCCCGACAAGCAGGTGCGCTGCATCTACGTCGCCATCGGCCAGAAGGGCTCGACCATCGCCGTCGGTGCGGGGCGCCCTCGAGGAGGCCGGCGCGCTGGAGTACACCACCATCGTCGCCTCGCCGGCCTCGGACTCCGCCGGCTTCAAGTACCTCGCCCCCTACACCGGCTCGGCCATCGGCCAGCACTGGATGTACGACGGCAAGCACGTCCTGATCGTCTTCGACGACCTGACCAAGCAGGCCGAGGCCTACCGCGCCGTGTCGCTGCTGCTGCGCCGCCCGCCGGGCCGCGAGGCCTACCCGGGCGACGTGTTCTACCTGCACTCCCGGCTGCTGGAGCGTTGCGCGAAGCTCTCCGACGACAAGGGCCACGGCTCGATGACCGGCCTGCCGATCGTGGAGACCAAGGCCAACGACGTCTCCGCGTTCATCCCGACCAACGTCATCTCGATCACCGACGGGCAGATCTTCCTGCAGTCCGACCTGTTCGCGGCCAACCAGCGCCCGGCGATCGACGTCGGTGTGTCGGTCTCCCGCGTCGGCGGTGCCGCGATGACCAAGGCGATGAAGGCCGTCACCGGCTCGCTCAAGGTCGACCTGGCCCAGTTCCGCGCGATGGAGGCGTTCGCGATGTTCGCCTCCGACCTCGACGCGGCCTCGCGCCAGCAGCTCGACCGCGGTCAGCGCCTGATGGCCCTGCTCAAGCAGCCGCAGTACTCGCCCTATCCGGTCGAGGAGATGACGGTCTCCCTGTGGACCGGCACCTCCGGGCGCCTGGACAAGGTGCCGACCGAGGACATCCTGCGCTTCGAGTCGGAGTTCCTCGACTACCTGCGCCGGGGCCACGAGGGCATCCTCGCGGGCATCCGGGAGTCGCAGAAGTTCGAGGACTCCACCGAGACCGAGCTCGCGGCGGCGTACGACAAGTTCCTCGACCAGTTCGAGACCTCGTCGGGCCAGGCCATCAAGGCCGGCCACGAGGAGCACGAGGCGCTCCCCGACGACGAGCTCGAGCAGGAGCAGATCGTCAAGCAGAAGCGGGGCTGACCCGTGCTCTCGATGCCCCTCGAATCCTGGACGGAGGTGAGTGCTGATGGCGACGTCACTGCGTGAGTACCGCGCCCGGATCAAGTCGGTCGAGTCGACCAAGAAGATCACCCGCGCCATGGAGCTCATCGCGGCGTCGCGGATCATCAAGGCGCAGCAGCGGGCCCAGGCGGCCGCGCCCTACGCCCGTGAGCTGACCCGGGCCGTGTCGGCCGTGGCGACGTACTCCAACGTCGACCACCCCCTGACCACCGAGCCCGAGGACCCCAAGCGCGCCGCCCTGCTGATCGTGACGAGCGACCGCGGGCTGGCGGGCGCCTACTCCTCCAACGTGCTCAAGGAGGCCGAGCGCCTCACCGAGAAGCTGCGGAGCGAGGGCAAGGACGTCGACGTCTACCTCACCGGCCGCAAGGGCGAGGCGTACTTCCGCTTCCGCCAGCGCAAGGTCAACCAAGCCTGGACCGGCTTCTCCGACCAGCCGACCTACGACGTCGCGCGCGACATCGGCGACACCCTCATCTCGGCCTTCCGCAACAGCGAGGAGGAGCCGATCGAGGACGCGCCAGACGCGGTCGACGAGGTCCACGTGGTCTACACGCGGTTCCGCTCGATGCTGATCCAGGAGCCGACAGCCGTGCGGCTGCTGCCCCTGGAGGTCGTCGAGGGGGAGGAGCGCCCGGACGAGGCCGACCTGTTGCCGCTCTACGAGTTCGAGCCGTCGCCGGCCGACGTGCTCGACTCACTGCTTCCGCGCTACGTCCAGAGCCGGATCTTCTTCGCCCTGCTGCAGGCGGCGGCCTCCGAGCTGGCCGCCCGGCAGAAGGCGATGAAGTCCGCGACGGACAACGCCGAAGAGCTCATCAAGAAGTACAAGCGCATCGCGAACCAGGCCCGTCAGGCCGGGATCACCCAAGAGATCAGCGAGATCGTCGGTGGCGTCAACGCCCTCGCCGACGCCAATGCAGGGAGTGAGTAGACATGACTGCCACCGTGGAAGAGACCAAGGAGACCCGAGGCGGGTCCACCGGGCGGATCGCCCGGGTCACCGGGCCGGTCGTCGACATCGAGTTCCCGATCGACGCGATGCCGGAGATCTACAACGCGCTGAAGGTGAAGTTCGAGCTCAGCGGCGAGACCGTCGAGATCACCCTCGAGGTCGCCCAGCACATCGGCGACGGCATGGTCCGCGCCATCTCGATGAAGCCCACCGACGGCCTCGTGCGCGGCGCCCAGGTGACCGACACCGGCGCCTCGATCAGCGTGCCGGTCGGCAACGTGACGCTCGGCAAGGTCTTCAACACCACCGGTGACTGCCTGAACCTGAAGGAGGGTGAGACCCTCGACATCCAGGAGCGGTGGGGCATCCACCGCAAGGCGCCGGCGTTCGACCAGCTGGAGTCGAAGACCCAGATGTTCGAGACCGGCATCAAGGTCATCGACCTGCTGACGCCGTACGTCCAGGGCGGCAAGATCGGCCTGTTCGGCGGCGCGGGCGTGGGCAAGACCGTGCTGATCCAGGAGATGATCGCGCGCGTCGCCAAGGACCACGGTGGTGTGTCGGTGTTCGCCGGGGTCGGCGAGCGCACCCGCGAGGGCAACGACCTCATCGCCGAGATGGACGAGGCCGGCGTCATCGGCCAGACCGCCCTGGTCTTCGGCCAGATGGACGAGCCGCCGGGCACCCGCCTGCGGGTCGCGCTGTCGGCGTTGACGATGGCGGAGTACTTCCGCGACGTGCAGCAGCAGGACGTGCTGCTCTTCATCGACAACATCTTCCGGTTCACCCAGGCGGGCTCGGAGGTCTCCACCCTGCTCGGTCGGATGCCGTCCGCGGTGGGCTACCAGCCCAACCTCGCCGACGAGATGGGCCAGCTCCAGGAGCGGATCACCTCGACGCGTGGTCACTCGATCACCTCGATGCAGGCGATCTACGTGCCGGCCGACGACTACACCGACCCGGCGCCGGCGACGACCTTCGCCCACCTCGACGCGACCACCGAGCTGTCCCGCGACATCGCGTCGCTGGGCATCTACCCGGCGGTGGACCCGCTGACCTCGACGTCGCGGATCCTCGACGCGCAGTACATCGGCAAGGACCACTACGACTGCGCGGTGCGGACCAAGCAGATCCTCCAGCGGAACAAGGAGCTGCAGGACATCATCGCGATCCTCGGTGTCGACGAGCTGTCCGAGGAGGACAAGGTCATCGTGCACCGGGCCCGTCGCATCCAGCGGTTCCTGTCGCAGAACACCTACGTCGCCAAGCAGTTCACCGGCATCGAGGGCTCGACCGTGCCGATCGGCGACACGATCGAGGCCTTCAACAAGATCGCCGACGGCGAGTACGACCACGTCGCGGAGCAGGCGTTCTTCATGTGCGGTGGCCTGGACGACGTCGAGGCCAAGTGGGCTGAGATCCAGAAGAGCCTCTGACATGGCTGACCAGAACCTTCAGGTCGAGGTGGTCGCTGCCGACCGCCTCGTGTGGTCGGGCGAGGCCACCATGGTCATCGCCCGCACCACCGAGGGCGATGTCGGCATCCTGCCCAACCACGCACCCCTCCTCTCCCTGCTGATCGACGGCGTGGTCGACGTGCAGACCGCCGAGGGCGAGACCTGGGTGGCCGCGGTGAGCGCGGGCTTCCTCTCGGTCGCCAACAACCGGGTCTCGGTGCTCGCGGAGTACGCCGAGGCGTCGCACGACATCGACCTGGAGAAGGCACGCCAGGACCTCGAGCGTGCCAAGGCTGCGGGCGAGGACCACGACGAGGCCCAGGAAGCCGTGCGGCTGGCCGAGGCCAGGATCCGAGCGGTGGAGAAGGCGTCCTGACCCGCTGCCTGATTTCGAGTTCAACGACGTCGCCCTCTAGGGTGTGCCTACTTTCGTAGCGAGAGCGGGTGTAGGGGACGGATGCCGCTGTGGCAGTGGGTCGTGGACGCGGTCGCGGCTGCCCTGGTTCTGGTCCTGCTCTACGGCATCGCCCTCGTCGCTCGCCGTCGCCTCCTCTCGCGCAACGGCGGGACCTTCGAGCTCAGCTATCGCGTCCGGCCCGCAGGGACCGGGCGCGGTTGGCTTCTCGGGATCGGGCGCTACTCCGGTGACCAGCTCGAGTGGTTCCGGATCTTCTCGGCCTGGCCCCGCCCGAAGCGGTCCTGGCCGCGCGCCGAGCTGGCCTTCGCAGGCCAGCGCGAGCCAGAGGGTGCCGAGCGGATGTCGTTGTTCGGCGACCACGTCGTGGTGACCTGCGCGACGCCCGAGGGTGAGGTCGAGCTGGCGATGAGCCCGTCGTCGCTCATGGGCTTCCAGTCCTGGCTCGAGGCGGCGCCGCCCGGCACCCAGATGATCTTGTGACGGCCCCCGCGTCTGGGGCCGTGGCCGGCGCGAGGGCGGCCCGCGACGCGGTCGCGATCGTGTTCATCCTCAACGGGCTCTGCTTTGCGACCTGGGTCTCGCGGATCCCGCAGGTGCGCTCGGAGCTGGGACTGAGCAACGGTCAGCTCGGGTTGCTGCTGCTGGCGATCGCGGCCGGGTCGGTGCTGTCGTTGCCCACCACCGGAGGGCTCATCAACCGCTTCGGGACCGTGGGCGTCGTCCGGGCCGGAGTCTCGCTGGCGGCGCTGGGCCTGGTGACGGTCGCCCTGGGCGCCGGCGCCGGCGTCGTACCGCTCGCAGCCGTCGGGCTGTTCGCCTACGGCGTCGGCACCGGCACGTGGGACGTCGCGATGAACGTCGAGGGCGCGGCGGTCGAGCACACCTACGGGCGCACGATCATGCCGCGCTTCCACGCCGGCTTCAGCCTGGGCACGGTGCTCGGCGCCGGCATCGGGGCGCTGCTCATCTGGCTCGAGGTGCCGATGGTGGCCCATCTGGCTGCGGTGGCTGGGTTGGCGTTCGTCCTGGTGTGGTTCGGCTCGCGCACGTTCCTGCCGGTCGAGCCCGAGCCCGAGGGCGGGCACATCTCGGCCTGGAGCGCCTGGCAGGAGCCACGGACCCTGCTGATCGGGCTGATGGTGTTCGCGCTGGCGCTGACCGAGGGCGCGGCCAACGACTGGCTGGCGCTCGCGCTGGTCGACGGCTACGACGTCGAGCACTGGGTGGGAGTCAGCGGCTTCGCGCTGTTCGTGACCGCGATGACCGTCGGTCGACTCGTCGGGCCGCAGCTGCTCGACCGCTACGGTCGCCCTGCGGTGCTGTGGTCGACGATGGCCGCGGCGGCGGTCGGCATCTTGATGATCGTCTTCGGCGGCCCGGCCGGTGCGCTGGTGGGCATCGTGCTGTGGGGGCTCGGCGCGTCGCTGGGCTTCCCGGTCGGGATGAGCGCGGCGGCCGACGACCCGGTGCGCGCAGCGGCGCGGGTCAGCGTGGTCTCGACCATCGGGTACGCCGCCTTCCTCGGCGGCCCGCCGCTCCTCGGCTTCGTCGCCGACGAGGTCGGCACCCTGGACGCGCTGCTCGTGATCGCGCTGCTGCTGGTGCCCTCGGCGCTGGTGGTGCCGGCGACAAGGCCCCCGCGCGACTAGTCCACTGGCCGTCCGGTGCGCGCCGCCGCCGGCATTCCGGTGGCCCCGGGCACGGCGGACGCCCGATCCGGCGTCAGGCGCTCAGCGGTGCGGGAGGCGGGTGCGGCGGGCGTCGTACAGGGCGACCGCCTCGCGCAGGGCATCGACGACGTACGACGGCACGTCGAGACCGCGCTTGCGCTCGAACAGCAGGTCGCGCTCGACGCGGCTGATCTCCTCGCCGAACGAATCGAGCTCGTCGCGCATGCGGAGAGAGGTCAGGACCCCGCCGAAGTCGGCCTTCTGCTCGGCGTTGTTCGCCCCGACCGGACCCCAGGTGAGCATCCGCACGCGGCGGACCAGCCACTTCTGCCACGGGGAGAGCTTCGCGGCCAGGCTGGTCGCGGAGAGCTTGTAGAACGCGTAGTGCGGCGGCTCCTGGCGGCGGATCGGCGCGACGACCGTCTCGGCCAGCGCCCTCTCGTCGAGGTCACGCATGCCCGCGTGCAGCTTGTTGTAGGCCAGCACGGCCGAGCGCTCCGTCGACATGCCGGTCAGGTAGTAGAGCATCCGGGTGATGTCCTGCACCGGCGAGAAGTGCGAGATGGCGCCGAGGATGCGCATCTTGGCCGACACCGTCTCGGTGTTCGGCGAGGCGGGCGGGCGGCCGATGATCGTCTGGAGCCTGTCGAGGATCACGCCGTGCTGGATCTCCTGGGCGTGCCAGACATCACGGTAGAAGCGGACGTCGATGTCCGGCGGGTCGGCGAGCATCGTGTTGAGCTCGAGCACGTTGCGGTCGACCTCGAGCTCGACGCGCGCGAGGTAGTCGAGGGTCGGCCCGAAGCGCTCCCGGACGGCGTCGGGGCGCAGCACGGTGAAGTCGACCGTCTCAAGGGCGATCGGGGGCTGCTCGGCCTCGATGCGGTCGACGTGCTCGATCAGCCGTCGTTCGGCCGCGGTCGCGGTCATGGGCAGACTGTAGTTGCTTACACCAGTTTGACGGGCATCATCGAGGGGGTGCGCCGCGCTCACCGCCGGGCACCCAGAGCACGTCGCCGCGCTCCCGGTTGGCGTGCCGGGCGAGGATGAAGACCAGGTCGGAGAGCCGGTTGAGGTAGTGGATCGCCAGCACGTTCATGGTGTCCTCGTAGTCGGCCCAGGCAGCCCAGGCCGAGCGCTCGGCCCGTCGTACGACAGTGCGCGCGACGTGCAGGTGCGCCGCCCCGACCGTGCCGCCGCTGAGGATGAACGACCGCAGCTTCGGCAGGTCGGCGTTGTAGTGGTCGCACCAGCCCTCGAGCCGGTCGACGTACTCCTGCTCCACGCGCAGCGGCGCGAACTCCGGATCGGGGACGACGGGCGTGCAGAAGTCGGCGCCGACGTCGAAGAGGTCGTTCTGCACATGGATGAGCACCTCGACCACGTCGCTGTCGAGGGCGCCCGCGGCGATCGCCAGGCCGAGGTGGGCGTTGGCCTCGTCGACATCGGCATAGGCGAGCAGCCGGGAGTCGGTCTTGCTGGTCTCGCTCATGTCTCCGAGACGGGTGCGTCCGCCGTCGCCGGTGCGGGTGTAGATCCGGGTGAGGTTGACCATGGGCGACAGGTTAGTGGCGCCGGCCCGCGCAGGTTTGTCCCATTCGTCACACCCGTCACTTGCGACACGCCGAAATTCGGTTGCGCCGCAGACGCAACCGAACGAAGGTGACGAGCGTCATAGTGAGTACCGAGGCCGTACGGACAGGGCGGCCACCCCGGGGCGTCTCAGGGCTCCGGACACAGGACGGGGCACAGGGTGGACATCACGACCGACGGAGAGACGCTCGTGCTGAGCGGTGACTTCGACGTGCGCAGCACGTGGGAGGTCCGCACGGCGATCTACGAGCACCTCGAGGGCCACGACACCGACCTCGTGGTCGACCTCAGCGGAGTCTCCAACGTCGACATCACCGCGCTGCGAGTGCTCGCCGTGGCCACCCGTCGGGCCGTCCAGTCCGGGCACCACCTGACGCTGCGCGGCTGCGGCCCTGCCGTACGCCGCCTCCTGCACATCTCCCGCCTCGCCCACGCCGTCGACGTCGAACGCGCTGCCGCCTCCGCCTGAGCCCGTCGCGGGTGGTCGAGGAGGTCGCGCTGCGACCGTCTCGAAGCCTCCCGACCGATGAGTCGGGGTCGAGTCCCCGGTCTGCCTGCTCGAGAGCCGGGACGCCTCCTGCAGCCCGGCGGAAGGAGACGCACATGCCCTCGGTCAGCTCCCTGATGCTGGGAACCACCGACCTCGAGCGACTGCACGCGTGGTACGCCGCGGTGCTGCCGCCCGACTCCGACGAGGAGATGGACCCGTACCGCGTCCTCGGCTATGACGGCTTCTACCTGTTCCTCGACCCGCGCGACGACGTCGGCGACGGGAACACCGAGCCCGGCCGCTTCCTGATCAACTTCGACGTCGACGTCCGTGCGGCCGAGAAGCGCGCGAACGAGCACGGCGCGCGCTGGATCGCCGAGGTCGAGGACCGTGACGGCAGCCTGTTCGGCACCCTGGCCGACCCCGACGGCAACGCCGTCCAGATCATCGAGCTCAGCGCGGCGGAGCGGGCGCAGCTGGGAGAGTCAGCATGAGCGGCCTCGCGGGCCTCGAGACGTTCAGCGGCTTCTCGGTCGACGACCTGTCGAAGGCGAAGGCGTTCTACACCGACGTGCTGGGGCTGGCGCTCAGCGACGAGTCCGACTTCGGCTTCGGCCTGGTGACCGCGTCGCAGACGGTGTTCGTCTACGACAAGGGCGAGGACCACGCTCCGGCGACGTACACCGTGCTGAACTTCCAGACCGCCGACGTCGACGCGGTCGTCGACGAGCTGACCGCGCGGGGAGTGGACTTCGTCCGCTACGAGGGCGTCGGCCAGGACGACAAGGGCGTCGCCCGCGACTTCGGGCCGACCATCGCGTGGTTCACCGATCCCGCCGGCAACGTGATGAGCGTGATCAGCGACTCGATGTAGGTCTCGACCGAGCGCGACCCGCGGCGGCGGACGCTCGATCAACTGTGCAGCCATGTCGGATGTCCCACAGGTCGATGACCGGGAGTCGGCACCCGGCCTACTCTCCGGTCATGTCTGCGCCCAAGGACAAGCCCAAGGACAAGCCGTGGGTGATGCGCACGTACGCCGGTCACTCCACGGCCACGGCGTCCAACGCCCTCTACCGCGGCAACCTCGCCAAGGGCCAGACCGGCTTGTCGGTGGCGTTCGACCTGCCGACGCAGACGGGCTACGACCCCGGCGACGCGTTGAGCCGCGGCGAGGTCGGCAAGGTCGGCGTACCCGTGCCGCACCTGGGCGAGATGCGGGCCCTCTTCGACGACATCCCGCTCGCGGAGATGAACACCTCCATGACGATCAACGCCACCGCCATGTGGCTGCTGGCGATGTACCAGGTCGTGGCCGAGGAGCAGGCCGGGCTGGGCGCCGGCGCCAGCGTCGAGGAACGCTCCGCGGTCGCGCACCGGCTGTCCGGCACGACCCAGAACGACATCATCAAGGAGTACCTCTCGCGCGGTACGTACGTCTTCCCGCCCGAGCACTCGCTGCGCCTGATCGCGGACGTGATCGCCTACACCGTCCACGAGGTCCCGAAGTGGAACCCGATCAACATCTGCAGCTATCACCTGCAGGAGGCCGGCGCGACGCCGACCCAGGAGCTGGCGTACGCGCTGTGCACCGCGATCGCCGTCCTCGACCAGGTGCAGGCGTCGGGCCAGGTGTCCGAGGAGGACTTCCCCTCGGTGGTCGGCCGCATCTCCTTCTTCGTCAACGCCGGCGTCCGCTTCGTCGAGGAGACCTGCAAGATGCGCGCCTTCGTCGAGCTGTGGGACGAGCTCACGCGCGAGAGGTACGCCGTCGAGGACCCGAAGCTGCGCCGGTTCCGCTACGGCGTGCAGGTCAACTCGCTCGGGCTCACCGAGGCCCAGCCGGAGAACAACGTCCAGCGCATCGTGCTCGAGATGCTCGGCGTCACGCTGTCGAAGAACGCCCGCGCCCGCGCTGTCCAGCTGCCCGCCTGGAACGAGGCCCTCGGCCTGCCGCGGCCATGGGACCAGCAGTGGTCGCTGCGGCTCCAGCAGGTGCTGGCCTTCGAGTCCGATCTGCTGGAGTACGACGACATCTTCGACGGCTCGCACGTCATCGAGGCGAAGGTGGCCGAGCTCGTCGCCGGCGCCAAGGCCGAGATCGATCGCGTGCAGGCGATGGGCGGCGCCATCGCCGCCGTCGAGTCCGGCTACATGAAGCAGGCGCTGGTCTCCGCCCACGCCGCTCGTCGCGCTCGGATCGAGTCGGGAGAGCAGAAGGTCGTCGGCGTCAACGTCTATGAGACGACTGAGCCCTCGCCCCTGACCGCCGACCTCGACGCCGCGATCCAGGCCGCGGACCCCCAGGCGGAGCAGGCGGCGATCGCCAGCGTGGAGGCGTGGAAGGCGCAGCGTGACCAGCAGAGCGTCGACGACGCCCTGGCCCGGCTCGCGGCCGATGCGAAGACCGACACCAACCTGATGGCCGCGACGCTGGCCGCGGCCCGCGCGGGAGCGACCACGGGGGAGTGGGCCGCGACGCTGCGCGCGGTCTTCGGTGAGTTCCGGGCGCCCACCGGGGTCAGCGGTGCCGTCGGTGTCGCCGAGGCGGGCGCCGAGCTGAGCGGTGTGCGCGACCGGGTCCGGGCCACGGGTGACGAGCTCGGGACCAGGCTGAGGCTGCTGGTCGGCAAGCCGGGGCTCGACGGGCACTCCAACGGAGCCGAGCAGGTCGCCGTGCGAGCCCGCGATGCCGGTTTTGAAGTGGTCTACCAGGGGATCCGGCTCACTCCCGAGCAGATCGTCGCGGCCGCCGTCGCCGAGGACGTGCACTGCGTCGGGATCTCGATCCTCAGCGGCTCGCACATGGAGCTGGTGCCGGCCGTGCTCGACGGACTGCACGAGGCCGGGCTCGACGACGTCCCCGTCGTCGTCGGCGGCATCATCCCCGAGAGCGACGCGCGGGCGCTGGTCGAGCTAGGTGTCGCAGCCGTCTACACGCCCAAGGACTTCGGTCTCACCGAGATCATGGGCGGGATCGTCGACGTGATCCGGCAGGCCCACGGGCTCCCCACTGCTTGAGGAGGCGCGCCAGCGCCGTCTCGAAACCGCCGCAGGTTTCGAGACAGGACTTCGTCCTTCCTCAACCAGCGGTGTGGGGACGGCTCGGATTCGGTGGTTGAGGAGGCGCGCTAGCGCCGTCTCGAGACCTCCGCAGGTTTCGAGACAGGACGTCGTCCTTCCTCAACCAGCGGTGTGGGGTCGAGACAGGACTTCGTCCTTCCTCAACCAGCGGTGTGCGACAGGACGGCGTCCTTTCTCTAGCGGCGGGAGCGCTCTAGCCTCGCGGTCATGGACGTGCGCTCGCTGGCCTACCGGACTGACCTGGAGATCCTGCGCCTCGCGGGAAGCGAGTTCGAGGACCGGGGGGACCGACTGGTGGTGCGCACGCCGGCCAACCCGACGTACTACTGGGGCAACTTCTACCTCCTGGACCGGCCGCCCGCCGCCGAGAAGGTGGCCGGTCTGCTCGATGCGTTCGACGCAGACTTCCCGGACAGCGAGCACCGCGCCCTCGGCGTCGACGGGGTCGACGATCAGACGGCCGCGCTTGCTCCTCTCGTCGAAGCCGGCCCGGTGCTCGACGTGTCCACGGTGATGACGGCGAGCACGGTGCACCCGCCCCCGCGACCCAACGAGGACGCGACGTACCGGCAGCTCTCCAGCGACGACGACTGGGCGCAACGCATCGAGGTCGCGATGGCGGTGGACACGGAGTACGACCCCGACAAGCACCGGATCTTCGTGACCCGCAAGGCCGCGCACGACCGCGCCCTGTGCGAGGCCGGGCACGGCACCTGGTGGGGCGCCTTCGTCGGCGACGACCTGGCGACGGTGATGGGGCTGGTGGAGGTCGACGGCGAGCTCGGTCGCTACCAGAGCGTCGAGACGCATCCCGACTTCCGCGGCCGTGGGCTGGCCGGCACGCTGGTGCACCGGGTGGCGGCGTACGGGCTCGAGGAGCGCGGCCTGCGCACACTGGTGATGGTCGCCGATCCCGACTACCTGGCGATCCGGATCTACCGCTCGGTGGGCTTCGAGGGCACCGAGACCCAGACCCAGCTCCAGCAGAAGGAGCGCTGACCCGTCGCCGACCCGCTCGCCTGACCGGTGAGGCTGCCAGTGGCAGGGACCATCACCAGCCGACGGTGCCGGGCCCGCCCTTGAACGGGCCGACGACCCGACTGGTGATCCAGCCGCCGTAGAAGCCGCCGGCCTGGGGGTGCACGACCTCGCCGTCGACCCGGCACTCGTCAACGAGTGCCGGGTAGACGGCCACGTGGCCGACGATCGGCTCGAAACCCGGGCTCGGGGCCGGGTAGGTCCATCCGGCGCGCGTGGCGGTGCGATCCGCCGGTCACGAGGTCGACGTACGACGCCGTGCCCTTCCACTCGCAGAAGCTCGAACCTGCTGCCGGCTGGAGCACGCTCGGCCTCGAAGGCCTCGGCCGGCACGTAGTAGGTCGGCGGGTGGCTCGTCTCGAGCACGCGGTACGACGCCGTGGTCCGGGCGACGACGCGACCGCCGAGCTCGATCTCGACGACCTCGCGGCTGGGCTCGAGCCGTGGGGGTCGCGGGTAGTCCCAGACCGACTCCTGGCCGGGCCCGGGCCGCTCGGGCGTCATCAGAAGCCGACCGACGCGGCAGGTCGGGCGTCGGTGCGGACGGCGTGCCAGAGTCGGGTCGCTGCGGCCGGGCGCAGCTCCTCGAGCACGCCGGCGCCCGCCAGGAGAGCAGGGGAGACGCCGCCGAGATAGAGCGAACCGAGCGCCTGGGCCGAGAGCCGCAGGTCCGGCTCGTCGTCGGTGCGCTCGACCTCGCTCTCGCCCGAGTCGCCTACGTGCAGGTGCCAGCGGCCGGCGTTCCAGGGCGCGGCGTCGTCGACGACGTCGAGCACGAGGTCGCAGGGAGCGGCGTACCCCCGCGCGGTCAGTGCCTCGGGCAGGTCGACCAGGCGCACCCACGTGCTGTCGTAGAGGGCGGTGTCGGCAAGCCCACGCGGGCCCGCCACCCAGTGCTGCAGGGGGTCGTCGAGGCCGAGACCCCAGACCTTCACCGATCCGATCAGGTCGAAGTCGAGGAGCCGGCGCAGCAAGGCGAGCCTGGTCGCGGGCTCGCCCGCAAGAGCCAGCACGGTGAGCTCCCCGCCGGGTCGCGACTTCTCCCACTTGTGCTCGCGACGGAAGGCGGCCAGGCCGACGTCCTCGCCCCCGCGGCGGGCGAACAGGATCCGCATCGGCTCCTTGCCACGGAGGTCGGCAGCGGTCTCGGTGCAGATCAGGACGTAGAACTCGTCGTCGCCGGTGATCATGCCGACCGTGCGCGCGGCGGCCCTTTCCCAGCAGCGCTGCGCACGCACCGGCATGGCGTCGTCGGTAGCCGTCGCCAGCTCGGTGCGCAGAGCAGCGGCGTCGGTGTCGAGGCCCGGCGCGGTCAGGCTCGTCCCGCGCCCCAGCGCAACCGAGAGCTCGAGCGCCGCGAGGCCGTAGCCGAACCGCCCGTAGATAGACGGCTCGCTCGCGTGCAGGGCGGAGAGGTGGACACCGGGCAGCGTCACGCACGTGCTCGAGGTGATGGCGCATCATCGCCTTGAGGACGCCGCGCCGCCGGTGGTCGGGATGCACGCCGACCCAGGTCAGGCCGGCCACAGGAAGCCGGCGTACCTCGGCATCGACACCGGGCACCGAGAGCGTCATGGCGCGGACGCCGTAGACGCCGGCGTACGTCGACGGCCCGTCGCTCCGCAGCTGCTCGGCCCCCTGCTCGAGGGCGGCGAACCGTCCCAACGCCAGGGACCGGAGCCGGTCGGCGAGCGGAGCCGTGCCGACCTCGTTGAACCAGACGGTCTCGTCGGTGCGGGCGAAGGCCTCGTCGTCGGGGGCGGGCTCGACGACGTAGCGAGGGGAGTCCATCCCAGCAGCCTTGCCGGGGCGCGGGTCCCGCTCAAGCCGATTAGCCTCCATCTCATGAGCGATCTGCAGTGCGCGGCCCGGATCCTGCTCGCGCGCCCCTCCCTCGGGGCGGTCGCGCTGGCCCGGTTGGCGGTCCGGGAGCACGCGGCGCGGACCCTCACGGCAGAGCCGCCCGACGCGGCGGTCGACCTCGCCGAGGTGGCCGACCTGCACCGCGGCGAGACCGTGCTGGTGGTCACGGACACCGGGCCCCACGCCGACCGGGGGCGTGACCTGTTGCTGGTCGAGATCGACGCCGACGGCTGGCGGTTCACCGAGGTGCCCGTCGGTGCGTCCGAGGTGGAGGCTTAGGTTAGGCAACCCTTATCGTTGCTGATACTCTTCCGCGCGTGGGCAAGGCCAAGCGACCCAAGTCGAAGTGCTGCGTGTCGAAGGACCGCTGCAAGCGCTGCCCGATCCGGATGCTGAAGGAAGGCACGCTGCCCGCGGGGTATAGCGTCAAGAAGCGCAAGTTGGTGAAGGTCAAGCTGGACAAGAAGGTGAAGAAGTCCAAGCAGCCGATCGCCGCCTGACCCCCGACGTCGTCAAGTCCCAGGAGGCCACCGTGGTCGCTGTCCGCTTCGCCGACCAGCTCAACACCCAGATCGGCAACGAGCTCGCCGCCCACAACCAGTACCTCTCCTGCGCGGTCTACTACGACGCGCTGACCATGCCGCAGATGGCGGCCTTCTTCTACGGCCAGGCGCTCGAGGAGCGCGACCACGCGATGATGATGGTGCAGTACCTCCTCGACACCGACACCGACGTCGTCATCCCCGGCGTCGAGGCTCCCGTGTCGACGTTCGACGACGTCGTCGCCCCGGTCGCAGCTCGCGCTGGCCCAGGAGAAGCGCGTCACCGAGCAGATCAACGGACTGCTGCGGATCGCGCGCGACGAGAGCGACTTCGCCTCCGAGCAGTTCATGCAGTGGTTCATCAAGGAGCAGGTCGAGGAGGTCGCGACGATGAGCGACCTGCTCGCCGTCGTCACCCGCAACCGCGACGACATCGAGGACATCGAGGAGTACGTCGCCCGCGAGCAGGGCGGCGCCGACGCCGACCCCACGGCGCCGCGCATCGCCGGAGCCTGACTCTCGGGCAGACTCGGCCCATGTCGAGGGTGATCGTGGTCGGCGCCGGGGTGGTCGGGCTGTCCTGCGCGATCCGGCTGCTCGAGGCCGGGCACCGGGTCGACGTGGTCGCGCGCGACCTTCCGCTGGAGACGACCTCGGTCGTCGCGGCCGCCCTGTGGTTCCCCTATCTCGCCGAGCCGCCCGACCTGGTCGAGCGATGGGGTGGCCGCACCCGCGCCGTGCTCGAGGACCTGGCCGAGGCGGGCCCCGACACCGGCGTACGCCGACTGGCGGGCTCGGTCGTCTCCGCCGACGCGACGACGGAGCACGTGCTGCCGGTGGCCGACATGCCGACGTACCTGCGCTGGCTGACCGCCCGCGTCGAGGCGCTCGGTGGCACGCTCACCCGGATCAACCTGTCCGCACTGCCCACGCATGCCGAGCTCGTGGTCAACTGCACCGGGCTCGGCGCCCGCCATCTCGCCGAGGACCCGTCGGTGACTCCGGTCGCGGGGCAGGTGGTCGTGGTCGAGCAGTTCGGGCTCGAGCGGTGGTGGCTCGACCCGGCCGGGCCGACGTACGTCATCCCGCGCGAGCGCGAGGTCGTCATCGGCGGCACCGAGCAGCGCGGCGAGTGGAGCCGGACGCCCTCGCCCGACACCGCGGCCGCGATCATCGATCGCGCGGCCGCGTTGGTGCCGGCGGTGGCGCAGGCGCGGGTCCTGCGGCACAAGGTCGGTCTGCGTCCGGCACGGCCGACGGTGCGTGTGGAGCGCGTCGGCGACGTCGTGCACTGCTACGGACACGGCGGCTCGGGCGTGACGTTGTCGTGGGGCTGCGCCGAGGACGTCGTCGGGCTCGTCACAGAGGCCTGACCGCGATGACGGCACCCGGCTCGAGCGGGCCGTAGAGGTGCGGGAACGTGTCGTCGCCCACCGGGTCCTCACGCCACGGAACGTCGAGCAGGTCGGTGTCGATCGTCAGCAGCACCAGAGGCTCGTCGACGTCGGCGTAGTAGGCCGAGCGCACGCCCGTCGACCTGCTCGGCCCGCGCGGCGTGCAGGAAGCCCTCCTCCTCCAGCGTCCGGCCGCGCGTGGACGTCGTGTAGGCGCCGGACCTCTGGGCGTCCTCCCAGTCCGCTGCCGTGGCGATGTGGAAGACGAGCATGTGCGCCATCCTGCCCCCTCGTTGTCGAGCGTGCTGACAGTCGTGCGCGCCGCTGGTCGAGCAGCGAGGTCTCGACTCGGCTCGACCACCAAGACGTCGCGGATCCGCTCGTCCGACTCAGAACAGCCGGTGGCTCGGATCGTCGAGTCCGCGCAGCGCGTCGTAGTCGACGACGGCGCAGGCGATGCCGCGGTCGGTGGCGAGGACGCGGGCCTGCGGCTTGATCTCCTGGGCGGCGAAGATGCCGCGGACGGGAGAGAGGAGCGGGTCGCGGTTGAGCAGGTCGAGGTAGCGGGTCAGCTGCTCGACGCCGTCGATCTCTCCGCGGCGCTTGATCTCGATCGCGACGGCGAGGCCGGTCGGAGTCGCGGCACAGGAGGTCGACGGGGCCGATGGCGGTGGGGTACTCGCGGCGGACGAGCGTGAGCCCGTCGGCCAGCGTGGCGGGGTGCTCGGCGAGCAGCTCCTGGAGATGCTTCTCGACACCGTCCTTCTGCAGGCCCGGGTCGACCCCGAGGTCGTGGGAGGAGTCGTGGACGATGTCCTCGATCAGGATCCGCAGGGTGTCGCCCGACGACGAGGCCTTCGACGTCACCGTCCACTCCACCGCGCCGTCCTCGGTGGTGCCCTCACGCAGCGTGCACGGCGGAGACATCCAGTTGAGCGGCTTGTACGAGCCGCCGTCGGAGTGCACGAGCACCGACCCGTCGGCCTTGAACATCAGCACCCGCGTGGCCATCGGAAGGTGCGCCGTCAGCCGCCCCGCGTAGTCGACCTGACATCTCGCCACGACCAGCCGCACGAGGAGTCAACCTACCCGGAGGCGTCCACGCGGAGGAGGCCTACCGCCCCACGATGTCCCGGGCGGCCGCGACGGCGATGGCACCGAGGGCCTCGAACCGGGCCTCGGTGAGGCGCTCGCTCGGGCCCCAGATGCTGACGATCGCGAGCGGCCGTCCCGACCCGTCCAGCACCGGCGCCGAGACCCCCCACGCGGAGGACTCGAACTCGCCGCGGCACACGCCGTACCCCTGCGCCCTGGTCCGGGCGAGCTCGTCCTCGAGCCTGGCGAGGGAGGTGATCGTCGGTGTCGGTGTAGCTTGGGCAACCGGCCTCGCGCGGCGACACCGACGAGGGTCGCGAGCTCGTCGGCGGGCGAGAAGGCGACGTACGCCTTGCCGGTCGACGTCGCGTGCATGCGACACCTGCCGGCCCTGCCACCCTGCCGAGACGACCGAGCCGGCGCCGGCCTCGGCGACATAGGTCAGGCCGCCGTCGCGCATGACGGCCAGCGCCGCCGTCTCACCGGTCTGCGCCGCCACGCGCTGGAGGACGGTGCGCGACGCCTGGGCCAGCGAGGCGCCGCCCGCCTGGCCCGCGAGGTCGAGCAGGCCGAAGCCGAGGGAGTACCAGCCGGTCTCGCGATCGTGGGAGACCAGGTGCTGGTCCTCGAGGGTGCTGAGGATCCGCCAGGTGGTCGTCCGGTTCAGCCCGACAGCCTCGGCCAGAGCGGACGCCGACCCGGCCGGTCCCGAGGCGGCGGCCACCGCGCGCAGGAGCAGCGCTGCCCGCTCGACTGACTGCACCCGGGTCGACCCCGACTGGCGCTGGTCTTGCAGTCCGTCTCCTTCCAGGTCATTGACCTCGGAACGTACCCGTTCTAGGTTCGCTGACACTAGAGCGCTGTTCGGATAGTGCAACAGAGGAGTCACGAAGTGAACCAACGTCCTCGCATCCTCGTCTCGCGTGAGCTCTCTCGGCGCCAGCTCCTCAAGTACTCCGGCCTCGCCGCCGGTGCGACCTTCGGCAGCAGCCTGCTGGCCGCCTGTGGTGGCGACGACGGCGGTGATGGCGGCGGAGGCGGTGGTGGCGGCCCGCAGGGATCCGGCGGCCAGCTGATCCACGGCGCCACCGGTGGTGGCAGCAAGGACACCCTCGACCCGCACGCCCCGGTGACCAATCCCGACATCGCGCGGGTGAGCAACCTCTTCGAGCCGCTGCTGTTCTGGAACAGCAACTACGAGCTCGAGCCGGCCATCGCCGAGTCGATCGAGGGCTCGAGCGACGCCACCACATGGACGATCAAGATCCGCCCGGGCGTCACCTTCCACAACGGCAAGACCGTGACCGCCGAGGACGCGTGGTTCAGCATCCAGCGCGTGGCAGACCCGAAGGCGCCGCTCTCGGCCGGCGGCCAGCTGTCCCAGATCATCGACTTCGAGTCGACCAAGGTGGTCGACGAGACCACCCTCGAGCTGGCGCTGAACACGCCGTACGCCATCCTCGACTCGCTCCTGGCGGAGTACACCCTCGGGATCATCCCGACCGACTTCGACATCGCCAACCCGGTCGGCACCGGCGCGTTCATGTACGACTCGTTCGAGCCCGGCAAGACCAGCACCTTCAAGAAGTACGCCGACTACTGGGGCACGGCGGCCTTCGTCGACGAGCTGATCATCCAGGACTTCAGCGACGACAGCGCCAAGGTCAACGCCCTGCAGGCCGGCCAGATCCAGACGGTCGACAACCTGCCCTACAACCTCATCGACACCATCAAGGGTGCCGGTGGCGGCGTGCTGGTCTCGGAGACCGGCGCCTGGATCCCGTTCACGATGCGCGTCGACGTCGCGCCGTTCGACGACGTCCGGGTCCGTCAGGCGATGCGCCTGATCGTCGACCGCCAGCAGATGATCGACCAGACGCTGAGCGGCTACGGCTCGCTGGGCAACGACATGTACGCGCCTCTCGACGTGGCCTACGCCAGCGACCTGCCCCAGCGCGAGCAGGACATCGACCAGGCCAAGTCGCTGCTCGCCGAGGCCGGCGCAGGAGGGCCTGCAGGTCGAGCTCTTCACCGGCGACGACATCGGCTCGGTGGCTCCGGCCGCGGCCAACCTGTTCGCCGAGCAGGCCAAGCTGGCCGGCGTCGAGGTCAAGGTCACCAAGAAGACGCCGTTCTACGACGACGACTACCTGTCCTACCCCTTCGCCCAGGACTTCTGGAACACCCGCAACTACATCCCGCAGGCCGTCGTCGGCACGTTCCCGCCCGACCAGGGCGGCACGTACAACGAGACGCACTGGGACAACGCCGAGCACCGCGACCTCGTCAACGCGGCGGCCAAGGAGCTCGACGAGGCCAAGCGGACGGACCTGCTGCAGCAGGCGCAGGAGATCGAGTACAACGAGGGCGGCCTGATCATCTGGGGCTTCCGTCAGCAGGTCGACGGGTACGGCACCGGCGTCCAGGGCCTCGAGCCGAGCAAGTACCTCCCGCTCGGGTCCTACAAGTTCCAGAACGTCTCGGTCCAGTAAGGGCCGGGAGCGGGACGGGAGTAGGCGCCGCACGATGACTGAGCTGTCGACAGCCCTGCAGGACCCGTTCGAGGAGATCGCGCCACCGCGGCGCCAGCACGGCGCCGCGGCCTGGGCGGTGTGGCTCGCCCGGCGGATCGGGCTGGCCATCTTGACCCTGTGGCTCGTCTCCATCCTCACCTTCCTGGCGACGGCCGCGCTCGGCGACCCGGTCCGGGCGATCCTCGGCCGCGACTACAACTCCAACCCAGGCCGCGTGGCCGAGCTGGAGGAACTGCTGGGCACCGACCAGTCGCTCGTGCAGCAGTACTTGGATTGGCTCGGCGGGCTGCTCACGGGTGACCTGGGCACCTCCCTGGCCACCGGAGCAGCCGGTCAGCGAGCTGATCTCCGGCAGCGTTCTCAACTCGGCCGTGCTGGTGCTCCTCTCGGCGAGCGTGATGATCCCGCTGGCGTTCGGCATCGCGATGATCTCGGTGCACTACCGCCGCAGGCGTCCGGACACCGTGATCCAGACGATCCTGCTGGCCATGGCCGGGCTGCCCGAGTTCGTGATCGGGGTGCTGCTGATCGCCCTGTTCGCCACCACGGTCTTCACGGTCCTCCCGGCGGTCACGCTCACCCCCATGGGCGGGCACCCGTGGGACGACCCGAAGAGCATGGTGCTCCCCACCTTGACCCTGGTGCTGTGGGTCGCGCCGTACGTCTCGCGGATCGTGCGCGCCTCGCTGCTCGAGGTGATCGACAGCGACTACGTCGAGCTGGCCCGCCTCAAGGGCATCCCTGAGAAGGTCGTGATGCGCAAGCACGCGCTGCTCAACGCGATCGTGCCCGGCATCCAGGTCATCGCGCTCCAGCTGGCGTTCCTGGCCGGCGGCGTCGTGGTCGTGGAGACGCTGTTCTCCTACCCGGGGATCGGCCGTCAGCTCGTCGACGCCGTGCGCAACCACGACGTCGCGACGGTGCAGGCACTGAGCATGATCATCGCCAGTGTCTACGTCGTGGTGAACCTGATCGCAGACCTTCTCTCCATCCTGTTGACCCCGCGCGCGAGGACGGCGATCTCGTCATGAGCACAGAGTCAGTGACGCCCCCGCCCGCGATCGAGCCGCCCGCGATCGAGCCGGCAGAGCCCTCGACGCTCCAGAAGGCGATGAAGCAGAAGCGCTTCGTCGTCGGCCTCGACGATCACGCTGCTGATCGTGCTGTTCGTGATCATCGCGCCCTTCTTCGCCCCGTACGGGGAGAACGAGGTGGCTGGTCCACCCTTCAGCACGGACGGGCTTCTCGGCACCGACTACCTCGGCTCGGACGTGCTCAGCCGCGTCATGTACGGCGGCCAGTCGATCCTCATCATCGCGCTGTTCGGCACGCTGCTCGGCATGGTGCTCGGGATCGCGATCGGGGTCGTGGCGGCGTACGGCGGAGGCTGGTGGGACGAGGTGCTCATGCGCTTCAACGACGTGATCCTGTCGTTCCCGCAGATCCTGCTCGCCCTGCTCGTGCTCACGGCCATCGAGCAGCCGACGGCGTGGATCCTGATCGTGCTCGTCGGTGTCTCGCACGCCCCGCGCGTCGCGCGCCTCGCGCGCGGCGTCGCGCTCGGCATCGTGTCCCGCGACTTCGTCATCGCGGCCGAGGCGCTCGGGGAGAAGCGCACCCGGGTGATCATGGCCGAGGTGCTGCCCAACATGAACGCCCCCCTGCTGGCCGAGGCCGGCCTGCGGCTGACCTACTCGATCGGCCTGGTCGGCTCCCTCGGCTTCCTCGGGTTCTCCGCCGACCCGGGCGCCGCCAACTGGGGCCAGATGATCCAGGAGAACCGCCTGGGGCTGGCCACCCAGCCGTGGGCGGTCCTGGCGCCGGTGCTGATCATCGCGATCTTCTGCATCGGCACCAACCTGATGGCCGACGGCATCGCGCAGGTCGCGCAGCGAGGGGACAGCTGATGACCGCCACGCAGGCCTCGACCCCGGAGACGGCCCCCACGGGCGGTCTCGTCGTCGAGGACCTCGGCGTCATGCTCACCGGCAAGGCCGTCGACGTCGTCGACGACATCGACCTGGTGCTGAAGCCCGGCGAGGTCGTCGGCCTGGTCGGCGAGTCGGGCTCGGGCAAGACGACCGTCGGCACGTCCCTGCTCGGCTACTCGCGCGCGGGAGCCGTGATCTCGTCGGGCAAGGTGCTCCTCGAGGACCGCGACGTGCTGTCGATGCAATGGCGGGAGATGCGGCAGGTGCGCGGCGAGGAGATCGCCTACGTCCCGCAGGACCCCGCATCCGCGCTGAACCCCAGCATCCGGATCGGCAAGCAGATCGTCGAGCTGCTCGAGCTGCGCGGCATCGGCACCGCCGAGTCCCGGATGAAGGGCGCGCGCGACGGTCTCGCGGAGGTGGGGCTGCCCAACGACGACGAGTTCCTCAGCCGCTACGCCCACCAGCTGTCGGGCGGCCAGGTGCAGCGCGTGGCCCTCGCGATGGCCTTCCTGCCCAAGCCCAAGGTGCTCGTGCTGGACGAGCCGACGACCGGTCTCGACGTCACGACCCAGGCGATGGTGCTGCAGACCATGGCCGAGCTCTGCAAGACCCACGGGGTCAGCGCCCTCTACGTCACCCACGACCTGGCCGTCGTCGCCAACATCGCCGACCGGGTCGCGGTCATGTACGCCGGCCAGATCGTGGAGCTGGGGCCCAGGGACCAGATGTTCGCGAACCCGTCGCACCCCTACACGCGGGCCCTGCTCGACTCGATCCCGCACCTGTCGCAGGCGCGTGCGCTCACCGGCATCCCGGGACGTACGCCGGCACCTGGTGCCCGGCCCTCCGGTTGCCGCTTCCACGACCGGTGCTCGTTCGTCATCGACGCCTGCAAGCAGGCGGTGCCCGAGCTGCACCCGGTCGCGGCGAACCACGACGTGCGGTGCATCCGCGCCGAGCAGATCGGCACGTGGGACATCTCCCGTGGCACGGTGCCGGACGCCGACCCGGACAAGGCTCGTGAGGTCATCCTCTCCGTCGAGGGCCTCAACGTCTTCTACGGCCAGAAGCACGTGGTCCACGACGTCACCTTCGACCTCGCCAAGGCCGAGGTGGTCGCTCTGGTGGGCGAGTCCGGCAGCGGCAAGACCACGATCTCGCGGTCGATCGGAGGCCTGCACAAGGACTGGACGGGCATCGTCAACTTCGAGGGTGACGCGCTCGCGAAGGGTGCCCGGCAGCGCGACGCGATCAACCGCAAGCGCATGCAGTACATCTTCCAGAACCCGTACCTCTCGCTGAACCCACGGCTGACGATCGAGCAGATCGTGAAGCGGCCGATGGAGCTCTTCGGCATCGCGTCGGGCAAGGAGGCGACCGAACGCGCCGTCGAGCTGCTGGACCAGGTCGCGCTCGGTCCGCGGATGCTGCGCTACCAGGCCAGCCGGCTCTCCGGCGGCGAGCGGCAGCGCGTCGCCATCGCCCGCGCGCTCGCCGCGGAGCCCGACGTGATGATCTGCGACGAGATCACGTCCGCGCTCGACGTATCGGTGCAGGGCTCGATCGTGGAGCTGCTCGAAGGGCTCCGGCAGTCGCGCGGCATCAGCATGCTGTTCGTGACCCACAACCTCGCCCTGGTCCGCTCGATCGCCGCCCGCGTGGAGATCCTGCAGGGCGGTCGCGTGGTCGAGGCCGGGCCGGTGGTCGAGGTGATGGACAACCCTCGCGAGGACTACACCCGCAACCTGCTGGCCAACAGTCCCAGGATCGACTAGCGCCGTGCTCGCACGGCACTGAGCGAAGGACCCATGCCGACCCGCACCGCAGGGTCCCGCCTGTCGGGACTCGTGTTCATCGACGCACCGGACAACCCTGCATGGACGCACCACGTCGTGCCGGCCGAGGGGTCCGCCGAGCTGTCGACGGAGCTGCGGCCGCTCGACGTGCAGGTCGCCGGCGCCGGGACGCTCTGGAGCCTGGACGGCTGGCGCGACGAGACGCACACGACGGCACTGCTCGTGCTGCAAGGCGCGACGGTCGTCCACGAGTGGTACGCCGCCGGTCTGGGGCCGACGACGAGGTTCCTCGGGGCGTCGATGTCGAAGTCGGCGTTGGCGCACGTGGTCGGCCGCGCGGTGCGCGCCGGTGACCTGAGCCTGTCCGACCGGGTCGACGCGTACGTGCCGGAGCTGCGCGGCACCGGGTACGCCGGCGTGCGGGTCGTCGACGTGCTCACCATGACCTCGGGCGTCGCGTGGGTGGAGGACCACCGTGATCCCGGCAGCCTGGCCTCGCGGCTGGTGGGCTGCTTCGCCGACGGCGGCGACTCGCGCGCGCTCCTCGGCGAGGTGGGCGCCGGCGTTGCGCCCGGCACCCGCTTCGCCTACTGCACCGCGGACTCCCAGGTGCTCGACTGGGTGCGCGAGCGCGCGACCGGGCGTTCCTTCGCCGACGACCTCGCCCTGTTGTGGACCGACCTGGGCTGCGCCACCGACGCCGCCGTCGGCGTCGACGGCGCCGGAGTCGCCCTCGCCGGCGGAGCGCTGGCCGCCACCGCCCGCGACTGGGCCCGGCTCGCGCTGCTCGCGGTCGACGGGACCGGGCCCGGGGGTCGTCTGCTCGACGAGGCCTGGACCGAGGCGGCTGCGCGGGCGGCGTACCCCTTCCTCGAGCCGGGCCGCCTGCCCAGCACGATCACGAGTCACGCCGGGTTCGGCTATCACTGGTGGCCCCTCGACGGCCACGGCGGCCGCGTGACGGCCGACGGGAGTCGCGGCCAGTTCGCGGCGCTCGACCGGCGGACGGGCACGGTGGTCGTCAAGACCTCGCTGTGGCCCTATGACGACGCCTGGGTCGACCGGCACTACCGCGACCTCAGCTATCTCGGCCTGCACGCCCTGCTCGACGCCGCCGACCGACAAGCGCCCCCCGACAGATCCACCCCCGAGAGAGAGGCACGCCCGTGAACCGCAACGTCATCATCACCTGCGCCCTGACCGGAGCCGGCGACACCGTGGGCCGCTCGGAGCACGTGCCGGTGACGCCCGAGCAGATCGCCGAGGCCGGCATCGCGGCTGCGCGAGCGGGGGCGGCGATCGTGCACGTGCACGTCCGAGACCCCGAGACGGGCAAGGGCTCGCGCGAGGTCGCCTTCTACCGCGAGGCGGTCGAGCGGATCCGCGCCTCCGACGTCGACGTCGTCGTCAACACCACGGCCGGCATGGGCGGCGACCTGATGCTCGACCCGCAGAACCCCACCAGCTTCGTCGACGGCACCGACCTGGTGAACGGCGTCGAGCGGCTCAAGCACGTCGAGGAGCTGCTGCCCGACATCTGCACCCTCGACTGCGGCAGCCTCAACTTCGGCGAAGGCAGCCTGGTCTACGTCAGCACCCCCGACATGCTGCGCGACGGCGCCAAGAAGATCCAGGAGCTCGGCGTCCGCGTCGAGATGGAGATCTTCGACACCGGTCACCTGTGGTTCGCGAACCAGCTGGTCGCCGAGGGGCTGATCGACTCGCCCGCGATGTTCCAGCTCTGCATGGGGATCCCGTACGGCGCCCCGGCCGACCCGCTGACGCTGGCCGCCATGGTCGCCCAGCTGCCCGAGGGCGCGGTCTGGGCGTCCTTCGCGCTCGGCTCCATGCAGATGCCCTGGGTCGCCCAGTCGGTCCTGCTGGGCGGGCATGTGCGCGTGGGTCTCGAGGACAACCTCTACCTGCGCAAGGGCGTGAAGGCGACCAACGCGCAGCTGGTCGAGCAGGCCCGCACCATCGTCGAGGCGATGGGCGCGAAGGTCGCCAGCCCGGACGACGCCCGCGAGATCCTGCAGCTGAAGGCGCGGTCCTGACCGTGTCGATGGGAGGGCGGCTGGCGCCGGAGGAGGTCCGCACCGTCGTGTGCGCGGGCGCGGGCGTCATCGGCGGCGGCTGGGTGGCCTACTTCCTGGGCCGGGGCTACCGGGTGGTGGCGTGGGACCCCGGCGCCGGCGCCGAGGAGCGGCTGCGCCACCTCGTGGACGCGGCGTGGCCCGCGCTCACCGAGCTCGGCCTGGCCGACGGGGCCGACCGGGCCAACCTGGTCTTCGAGCCGGACCTCGCCGCGGCGTGCGCGCAGGCCGACTTCGTGCAGGAGAGCGCCCCGGAGGACCTCGACCTGAAGCGGCAGCTGCTCGCCGACATCGACGCGGCGACCCCGGAGAGCGTGGTGATCTCCTCGTCGACGTCGGGCTACGGCATGAGCGAGATGCAGATCGACTGCGCCCTGCCCGGGCGCACCGTGGTCGGCCATCCCTTCAACCCGCCGTACCTCATCCCGCTCGTCGAGGTCGTCGGCGGCAAGCTCACCGACCCCGAGGTGGTGGCCTGGACCTCCGACTTCTTCCGCCACGCCGGCAAGTCGGTGATCACGATGGAGCACGAGGTTCCGGGCTTCATCGCCAACCGCCTGCAGGAGGCGCTGTGGCGTGAGGCGTTGCACATGGTCGCGGCGGGCGAGGCCACCGTCGAGCAGATCGACCTGTCGATCACCGACGGCCCGGGTCTGCGCTGGCCGATCCACGGGCCGATGATGACGTTCCACCTCGCCGGGGGCCAGGGCGGCATGGCGCACATGCTCGACCACTTCGGGCCGTCGCTGCAGTCGCCCTGGACCCGCCTGGTCGCCGCCGAGCTGACCCCCGAGCTGCGCGACGCGGTCGTGGACGGTTGCGAGCGGGAGGCCGCCGGCCGGAGCATCGACGAGCTGGTGGCCGAGCGGGACAGCGGTGTGATCGCGGTGCTGCGCGCCCTCGGCCGCGCATGACGCAGGTCATCTGGCGCGAGCCGGTCCAGGAGGCCTGGATCGACTACAACGGACACCTCTCGGAGCCCTACTACGTGCTGGTCATGGGCCACGCCACGGACGCGGTGATGGACGCGATGGGCATGGGGCCGGCGTACCAGGCGGCGACCGACTCCTCGCTCTACACGGTGGAGGCACACGTGCGCTATCTCGCCGAGGTGCGCTCCGGCTCGAGCTGGAGGTCCGGTCGTCGGTGATCGGCTGCACCGACAAGCTTGCGTGGTTCTGGCACGAGCTGTGGGCGGAGGGTCGCCTGCGCGCGACCGAGGAGATTCTCGGCGTGCACGTCACGGCCGGCTCCTCGTCGGTCTTCCCCGACGACGTCGCCGCGCGCCTGCTCGACGCGCGCGTCGATCCGCCCGAGCATGCGGCCCGGCAGATCCGGCCCTTGCGGCCCTGAGGTCGTGCGCCTGCCCGCGGGTTTCGAGACAGGACTTCGTCCTTCCTCAACCAGCGGCGTGGGAACCGGCGCGGTTCCGGTGGTTGAGGAGGCGCGCTAGCGCCGTCTCGAAACCTCCGCGGGTTTCGAGACAGGACTTCGTCCTTCCTCAACCAGCGGCGTGCGGGGTTTCGAGACAGGACTTCGTCCTTCCTCAACCAGCGGCGTGGGGGTTTCGAGACAGGACTTCGTCCTTCCTCAACCAGCGGCGTGGGAGCCGGCGCGGTTCCGGTGGTTGAGGAGGCGCGCTAGCGCCGTCTCGAGACCTCCGGGGTTTCGAGACAGGACTTCGTCCTTCCTCAACCAGCGGCGTGGGGGTTTCGAGACAGGACTTCGCCCTTCCTCGACCAGCGGCGTGGGTCGAGACAGCCGGCGGACGCCGGGTTCGGTCGGTTGGCCCGTACGCTGGAGCGGTCCGGTCGAGGCCACGAGGCAGCGCCGGTGCGGCCTGGCCCTGGGCGCTCGGCGCCCCGGGCCTCGACGGCGAGTTCGACGAGAAGACGGAGGCAGCGGCATGACGTCGGTCCAGTTCGGACTCTTCACCGTCGGCGACGTGACCCCGGATCCCACGACGGGCCGGGCACCCACCGAGCACGAGCGCATCAAGAACACCGTGGCGATGGCCGAGAAGGCCGAGGAGATCGGGCTCGACGTCTTCGCGACCGGAGAGCACCATAATCCGCCGTTCGTGCCGTCGTCGCCGACGACTCTGCTGGGCAACATCGCGGCGCGCACCGAGCGGCTCATTCTCTCGACCTCCACGACGCTGATCACCACCAACGACCCCGTCAAGATCGCCGAGGACTTCTCGGTGCTGCAGCACCTCAGCGACGGCCGCGTCGACCTGATGCTCGGTCGCGGCAACACCGGGCCGGTCTACCCCTGGTTCGGGGAGGACATCCGTGAGGCCGTACCGCTGACGGTCGAGAAGTACGACCTGCTCCGGCGACTCTGGCGCGAGGACGTCGTCAACTGGGAGGGCCGGTTCCGCACGCCACTGCAAGGGTTCACTCTCGCTCCGCGTCCGCTCGACGACGTGCCACCGTTCGTGTGGCACGGCTCGATCCGGACCCCGGAGATCGCCGAGCTGGCGGCGTACCACGGTGACGGGTTCTTCGCCAACCACATCTTCTGGCCCGCCTCGCACACCGAGCGGATGGTGGCGTTCTATCGCCAGCGCTTCGAGCACTACGGCCACGGAACCGCCGCCCAGGCGATCGTCGGGCTGGGCGGGCAGGTGTTCATGCGGCGCAACAGCCAGGACGCCATCCGGGACTTCCGCCCCTACTTCGACGTCGCGCCGGTCTACGGCTACGGCCCCTCGCTCGAGGACTTCAGCGCTCAGACACCGCTGACCGTGGGCTCCCCGCAGCAGGTGCTCGAGCGCACGCTTGGCTTCCGCGACTATGCCGGCGACTACCAGCGGCAGCTGTTCCTCGTCGACCACGCGGGGTTGCCGTTGAAGACCGTGCTCGAGCAGCTCGACCTGCTCGGCGAGATCCTGCCCGACCTCCGCAAGGGTATGGACGAGGGCCGGCCGACCGACGTCCCCGACGCGCCCACCCACGCGTCGTTGGTGGCGGCGAAGCAGACCGACGACCAGCCCGCCGACCTCGAGGACGCGGCGTCGTGACCAGGCTGGTCGTGGTGAGCGGTGGTCTGCGCGAGCCGTCCTCGACCCGGCTGCTCGCCGACCGGCTCGCGGCGGCCGTCGTCGCCGACCTGCAGAACGAGGGTGTCGGGGCGAGCGTGGAGACAGTCGAGCTGCGACCCCTCGGCCACTCGGTCATGGACGCGATGCTGACCGGATTCTCCGGCGGCGTGCTCGAGGAGGCAGTGACGCGCCTGCGCGACGCCGACGGCCTCATCGCGGTGACGCCGTCGTTCAACGCCTCCTACAGCGGGCTCTTCAAGTCCTTCTTCGACGTGCTGCCCGAGGAGACGCTGAGCGGGATGCCCGTGCTCATCGCGGCCACGGGCGGCACCGAGCGGCACTCGCTGGTTCTGGAGCACGCTCTGCGGCCGATGTTCTCCTACCTCGAGGCGGTCGTCTCTCCCACCGGCGTCTACGCCGCTACCGAGGACTTCGGGTCCGTGCAGAGCCCCGACGAGGTCGATGCCCTGAGCCGGCGGATCTCGCGCGCGGCAGGCGACTTCTCCCGCCTGCTCCGCTCGTGCGGGGCGCGGCAGCCGCGCGACGCGTGGAGTGAGGAGCTCGGTGCCATGCAGCGCCTGCTCGGCACCGACTGAGGCGTCCACACGGCGTCGTCACCGCTGCGAGACCCGTTTCCACGTTGTACGCACGTGCGTTCAATATGCCCTTTTGAACGCACGTGCGTACAACCTAGAAGCGGGTCTCGCAGAAGGCCGCTCGGTGGGGTGGGCGGGCGGCTTGCTGCCTCCGCCTTCCAGCCGCACGACGGTCTCCTGGTCGGCCACCGCGCGCGTCACCCCACCAGAGACCGGCAAAAGAGGGTTGCCCCCGAGCGTCGCGAACGGCAGTCTCGGAGCATGGAGTTCGGGGGAGCCCGCGGCGTGGACGTGCGACTGGCGCGCGCCGCCGACCTGCCGCTGCTGGCCGACATCGAGGATGCCGCGGACCAGTTGTTCACCTCCGTGTTCGGCGACGTCGACTGGAAGCCGCCGGCCGACGGAGCCGAGAGGGCCGCTGAGCCCGGCACGTTGCTCGTCGCGGGCGATCCGCCCGTCGGCTTCGCCCACGTGGTGCACGTGGAGGGGGCGGCCCACCTCGAGCAGATCGCTGTGCATCCCTCGACGATGGGCCAAGGAATAGGCACCGCCCTGCTCGAGGCCGCCTGTGTCGCGGCGCGAGAGGCCGGCTACGACGAGCTGTCGCTGACGACGTTCGCCGACGTCCCGTGGAACGCCCCCTTCTACGCCGCCCGAGGCTTCGAGGTCGTCACCGACCCGGCGCCGTTCCAGGCTGCAATGCGGGCCAACGAGCAAGCAATGGGCATGGACCTGCACGGCCCGCGCGTGGTGATGAGCAGAGCACTCGGCCCGGCGCCCGCGCCGTTGGCCGCGACCTCCTGACGGCTGGTCGCCGGGCCCGTGAAGTACCTCACGCGGCCGGGGGACGTGACCTAGTCGCGTGACATGATGCCCGCCATGACGAGCAGCACCAGCGAGAGCGCACGCACGTTCGAGACCATCGGCGTCATCGGCCTCGGGACCATGGGAGCCGGGATAGCGGAGGTGTTCGCACGCAACGGCTTCGCCGTCATCGGGGTGGAGCAGAACGAGGCGGGCGTCCAGCGCGGGCGTGAGCACCTCGAGCACTCCACCGGCCGGGCGGTGGCCCGCGGCAAGATCACCGACGCCGAACAGCAGGCCATCCTCGACCACATCACCTTCAGCACCGACCTGAAGGCCCTCGCGCACGCCGACCTGGTCGTCGAGGCCGTCATCGAGTCCCTCGAGATCAAGAAGGACCTCTTCCGGCGTCTCGACGAGGTGGTCCGGCCCGACGCGATCCTGGCGACCAACACCTCGTCGCTGTCGGTCACCGAGATCGGCACCGCAAACGCGCGGCCGGGCCGCGTGATCGGCGTCCACTTCTTCAACCCCGCACCGGTGCAGAACCTCGTCGAGATCGTCCGCACGGTCGTGACCGAGCCGAGCGTTCTGGCCGACGTGGAGACCCTCGTCGGACGGCTCGGCAAGAACCCCGTCATCTGCGGCGACAAGGCCGGGTTCATCGCCAACACGCTGCTCTTCGGCTACCTCAACCACGCCGTGTCGATGTTCGAGAACAAGTACGCCACCCGTGAGGACATCGACGCCGCCATGCGTCTGGGCTGCGGCTACCCCATGGGTCCGCTGGCGCTGCTCGACCTGATCGGTCTCGACACGGCGTACGAGATCCTCGACACGATGTACAAGCAGGGCCGCGACCGCCTGCACGCACCGGCGCCGATCCTCAAGCAGATGGTGACCGCAGGGTTGCTGGGCAGGAAGTCGGGCCACGGCTTCTACACGTACGCGGGCCCCGACAGCTACCAGGTGGTCGCGGACTTCCGGACGCCCAAGGAGTCCGACAAGGCGCAGCTGCGCCACGACATCCGCACGGTCGGCGTCGTCGGCACGGGCACGATGGCCAGCGGCATCGTCGAGGTGTTCGCCAAGGGTGGCTACGACGTGCTGTACGTCGGCCGCACCGACGACAAGGTCGACGCAGTGCGGGCCACGGTCGAGCGCTCGCTGGACAAGGCGATCCAACGGGGCAAGCTGGCGGAGACGGAGAAGGACGGCATCCTCGGTCACCTCACGGGCACCACGTCGCTAGACGACCTGGCCGGAGTCGACCTCGTCGTCGAGGCGATCGCCGAGGACCTCAAGGTGAAGACCACGCTGTTCGAGAATCTCGACGAGATCTGTCGGCAGGGAAATGGAGGGGCCGGCGCGATCCTCGCGACGACCACCTCCTCCCTCCCTGTCATCTCCCTGGCCACCGCCACCAGCCGGCCCGAAGACGTCGTGGGCATGCACTTCTTCAACCCCGCCCCGGTCATGAAGCTGGTGGAGGTGGTCTCGACGGTGGCGACGTCGGACGAGGTCGCCGAGACCACGCGGGCGCTGTGCGAGCGGATCGACAAGGTCCCGGTCTCCTGCGGCGACCGGGCGGGCTTCATCGTCAACGCCCTGCTCTTCCCCTACCTGAACGACGCCGTGAAGATGCTCCAGGCCCACTACGCGACCGCCGACGACATCGACACCGCCATGAAGCAGGGCTGCGCACTCCCGATGGGACCCTTCGAGCTCCTCGACGTGGTCGGCAACGACGTCAGCCTGGCCATCCAGCGCGAGCTCTACCTGGAGTTCCGCGAGCCGGGGTTCGCTCCCGCGCCACTCCTGGAGCACCTCGTCACCGCGGGCTACCTCGGCCGCAAGACCCAACGCGGCTTCCGCGACTACACCCAGCGCTGACCGGCCGGAGGTTTCGAGACGGTCGCTGCGCGACCTCCTCAACCACCGGCACGCCCGGACGGCGAGTCACGGCGACCGGCCGGAGGGTTTCGAGACGGTCGCTGCGCGACCTCCTCGAACCACCGGCACGCCCGGACGGCGACACTCCTGGCGAGCCGGCCGGGGAGGTTTCGAGACGGTCGCTGCGCGACCTCCTCAACCACCGGCACGGTCGCGTTCCGGCGTCCCCCTGTAGAGGAGGCGCGCCAGTGTCGTCATGCCGGTGGTTGAGGAGGCGCGCCGGTGTCGTCATGCCGGTGGTTGAGGAGGCGCCCCGCCAGCGCCGTCTTTCCGGTGGTTGAGGAGGCGCGCCAGCGCCGTCTCGAAACCTCCGGAGCACCGTGCTAGCAGCTCCTCAGGTCGACCACCATCGCCGCGAGCTTGGACCGCGAGCCGATGTCGAGCTTGCGGTAAATGTGCGAGAGGTGCGCGTCGACGGTCCGCGGCGACAGGAACAGCTCCTCGGCGATCTGCCGGCTGGTCAGGCCGTCGGCCACCCGCTCGGCCACCTGACGCTCGGCCTTGGTGAGCTGGTCGAGCGGCGACGCCGCGTCGTCGTGGTGCGAGGCGAAGGCGGCGGCGACCGCCGCGATGGCCTGACCGGTCGCCTGCCCATCGACCAACCAGCCGTCCGGCACCGTCCGGGCGGGCTCGACGCGGTGCAGCGCGGCGTATCCCCACGGCACCGCGTGCCGCGGCCCACGCAGGGCCCGGGCGGTCGCGGCGAACTGGCGACACTGCCGGTTGCCGCGCCTCTCGGCGGCCAGCGCCAGGCCGTCGAAGGCGTCGGCGACCCGGAGCGGCATCGGCATCCCCGCGGCCTGCTCGAGGGCGTAGAGGAACGTCGTCGCCGCCTGGTCGGGCTCATCCTGGGCGAGCAGGGCGTGACCGAGGGTGAGTCGTCCGTCGACGGCGTCGCGCCCCAGTCGGCAGCTGTCGGCGAGCACCACGACGTCCGCTGCGAGACCGGCTGCCCGCGCGATGTCGCCGACCAGGAACCGGTCACGGGCGTCCTGGGCGAGGACGGGAAGGCGAACCGCCCAGGGCAGGCTCTCGCGGTCGACGTCGGTGACGCGGGTGTCGGGCTCGATCTGGCGGAGCACGACCTCGGCCAGCAGTGCCATCCGGCTCTCGGCCTGCTGCTCCGCCTCGCGTACGGCGGCCCGTGCCGCCGATGCGGCCTCGACCGAACGGCCCTGCTCGAGAGCGATCCGCGCCATCAGGGTGCGCACCGAGAGGGGGATGAAGCTTCTCGACGGACGCCGAGGGCATCGAGTTGATGCGCTGTGCGGTCTCGCCCGCCTCGGCGAACTCGCCGCGTGAGACCTGGATGTCGACCAGGGTGCGCAGCGCCGCTGCCTCGACCATGCCGGTCCGGTCGAGCTCGATAGCGCGCCGGGCCTCGGTCTCGGACTGCTCGAGCACCCCGGCGTCGAGGTGCATCTCGGCGCGGATCGCAGCGTTGCGCGCCAGCTCGAGCCCGGGGTCCGGCGCTGTCGCGGCGTGTTGGTCGGAGCGCTCGAGCAGCCACATGCCCTCGTAGGTGCCGCGCACCTCCGAGGCCGCGATCCCCGCGCGACGGGCGACCTGGGCGCCGATCGTGGCGGGGCCGTCGCCGCTGACGATGACCTCCTCGAGGATCTCGACGGCCTCACGGGCGCGCATGGCGGTGTAGAGCGAGGAGAAGACGCGGTTGGCCAGCCCGTAGCCCAGGTCGCGCGTCGCCGGCTCGGCCACGGCAGCGCTGATCGCGGCGCGCATCACCTTCAGGTCAGCCAGCCACGGCGCATCGGCGGCTCCGTAGTTGAGGTCGACGGGGGCCACCTGGTCGGCCCACCGGATGAGGCCCTCCGCGGCCTCACTCGCGTCGTCGGTCGAGGCGGTGAGGAACGCGCCGTGTCGGCGGATCGGTGTGAGCATGCTCAGGTGGCCGTCGGGCAGCACCTCGAGGAGGCTGCGCCTGGCCAGACCGGCCGCGAGGCCGGCCGCCTCGTCGCGCTCGACACCGACGATGGCGGCCAGTACGTCGATGCTGACCGGTGTGCTCATCTGGGCCAGCCGCCGGAAGCATCGGCGCTGCTCCTCGTCGAGCAGGTCGTAGGACGCCTGGACCGCTTCTGAGAGCGAGGCAGTCGGCACCACGTTGGTCAACCCGACCAGGGCGATCTGCACGGCCATCTGCTCGATGAGCAGCGGGAGTCCACCGGTCGCGGTCAGCAGGCGTCGTACGTCGCTCTCGTGGCTCACCAGGTCCACGGGGTGTCCGCCGGCGGCCTCCACCCGGTGCAGGAACAGGTCGACGGCGGGTCCCGACAAGGGCTCGTGGGAGCTCGGCACGGGCAGTGGACCGACCCGGACGACCCGT
>CAVYCK010000005.1:0-114378 GCA_963767095.1 uncultured Actinomycetota bacterium
GCCGGTGCCGACACGCACCTCGCCGTCCGGTGTGCGCAGCACCAGCCCCGGTCCGCTCGACCGGTCGTGGACCACGCGGTCGAACATCTCGTCGAGGAAGTGCTCGGGCCAGTGCCCGGGCCCGTAGCCGATGCCGAGGTCGGCGTGGTGGATCTCGACCTCGCGGTGGGCGCATCCCGGGGATCCCGATGCGGGCGAGCACCTGTCCTCCCGAGCCGAAGCCTTCGGAACTCACCCACCCAGCCGCCCTCGGGGACGGCGACGACGGCGTCCTGGAACTGGCTGGTGGCGGCGAGGAAGCGCTCCCGCAGATCGGCGGACCCGGCGTCGGCGAGCTCGTCGATGTCGGCGTCCCTGGCGTCCTGCGACGCGTACATCGGGACGTCCTCGCCCTCCTTGACGCCGGTCAGCACGCCGGTGAGCGCCTCGGCGTTGAGCGTCAGGTGGGCGACCACGTGCCCGCGTGACCAGCCGGGGAGGAGGGAGGGCTCGGCCAGGGCCGGGTCGGACAGGGAGTCGACCGCCCGGACCAGCCGCTGGGTCGCGTCGGTCAACCCGTCCAGCGACTCGATGTGGCTCATGGGCACCATCCTCACCCATTCGGGCGAGGCCGTGTCCACCCGTCCGGGGGAGCCCGGGGGAACACGGCGCAAGCACGATGGGGCGACTGTCGGTGGCGCCGCATAGGCTGACGCTCGTGGCTGATCAGCTCATCATCCGGGGCGCCCGGGAGCACAATCTCAAGGACGTCTCGCTCGACCTCCCCCGCGACGCGCTGATCGTCTTCACCGGGCTCTCCGGCTCCGGCAAGTCCTCGCTCGCCTTCGACACGATCTTCGCCGAGGGCCAGCGTCGCTACGTCGAGTCGCTGTCGGCGTACGCCCGGCAGTTCCTGGGCCAGATGGACAAGCCGGACGTCGACTTCATCGAGGGGCTGTCTCCCGCGGTCTCGATCGACCAGAAGTCGACCTCGAAGAATCCGCGCTCCACCGTCGGCACGATCACCGAGGTCTACGACTACCTGCGCCTGCTCTACGCCCGCGCCGGCCGCCCGCACTGCCCGACCTGCGGCGCGCCGATCGAGCGGCAGACGCCGCAGCAGATCGTCGACCGGGTGATGGCCCTCGAGGAGGGTCGTCGCTTCCAGGTCCTGGCGCCGGTGATCCGTGGCCGCAAGGGGGAGTACGTCGAGCTGTTCAGGCAGCTCCAGACCCAGGGGTTCTCCCGGGCCCGGGTCAACGGTGAGACCCACCCGCTCGACGACCCACCGACGCTCGACAAGCAGAAGAAGCACACCATCGAGGTGGTCGTCGACCGGCTCGCGGTCAAGGCGTCCTCGAAGCGGCGGCTCACCGACTCGGTCGAGACCGCGCTCGGGCTCGCGGGCGGGCTCGTGGTCTTCGACTTCGTCGACCTGGCCCCGAGGGACCCCGGCCGCGAGATGAAGTTCTCCGAGCGGATGGCCTGCCCCAACGACCACCCGATCGAGACCGACGATCTCGAGCCGCGCTCGTTCTCCTTCAACTCGCCGTTCGGGGCGTGTCCCGGCGTGCCACGGCCTGGGCACCCGCATGGAGGTCGACCCCGAGCTGGTCGTGCCCGATCCCGGTGCCACGCTGGGCGAGGGGGCGATCGCTCCGTGGAGCAGCGCCCACGTCGCCGACTACTTCCTCAAGCTGCTCAACGCGCTGGGCGAGGAGCTCGACTTCGACCTGAACACTCCCTGGGAGGACCTCCCCGCCAAGGCCCAGCGGTCGATCCTCGGCGGCCACCCGACCAAGGTCCACGTGGTCACCACCAACCGCTACGGACGGCAGCGCGCCTACTACGCCGAGTTCGAGGGCGTCCAGTCCTACATCGAGCGTCGGCACCGCGAGGCCGAGTCCGACACCAGCCGCGAGCGGTTCGAGGGGTTCATGCGGGAGGTGGCGTGCCCCGTCTGCGCCGGGAGCCGGCTCAAGCCGGTGTCGCGCGCGGTGACGCTGCCCGGTCCGACGGTGATCGCAACATCGCCGAGGTCTGCGCCTTGCCGATCAACGAGACCGCCGAGTTCCTGCGGGGGCTCGACCTGACCAACCGCGAGCGCCAGATCGGCGAGCGGGTGCTCAAGGAGATCCAGGAGCGGCTCAACTTCCTGCTCGACGTGGGGCTCGACTACCTCTCGCTCGACCGTCCCTCGGGGTCGCTGTCCGGGGGCGAGGCTCAGCGCATCCGGCTGGCGACCCAGATCGGGGCCGGTCTGGTCGGCGTCCTCTACGTCCTCGACGAGCCCTCGATCGGCCTCCACCAGCGCGACAACAAGCGGCTCATCGAGACGCTGGTCCGGCTCAAGGACCTCGGCAACACCCTCATCGTCGTCGAGCACGACGAAGACACGATCCGCACGGCCGACTGGGTGGTCGACATCGGACCCGGCGCCGGCGAGCACGGCGGCCAGGTGGTGCACAGCGGCACCGTGCAGGGCCTGCTCGACCACGCCGACTCGATGACCGGGCAGTACCTCTCGGGTCGCCGCGAGATCCCGACCCCGCCCGTACGCCGCCCGCGCACCAAGAGCCGCCAGCTCACGGTCCACGGCGCCCGCGAGCACAACCTCCGCGACCTCAACGTCTCGTTCCCGCTGGGCCTGTTCGTCGCGGTGACGGGTGTCTCCGGCTCAGGGAAGTCGACCCTGGTCAACGACATCCTCTACACGTCGCTGGCCAAGCAGATCTACAACGCCCGCGCCGTGCCCGGCCGGCACACCAAGATCACGGGGGTCGACGAGGTCGACAAGGTGATCCACGTCGACCAGTCCCCGATCGGACGCACGCCGAGGTCCAACCCGGCGACCTACACCGGCGTCTTCGACCACATCCGCAAGCTCTTCGCCTCCACTCCCGAGGCCAAGATGCGCGGCTACCAGCAGGGCCGGTTCTCGTTCAACGTCAAGGGTGGTCGCTGCGAGGCGTGCTCGGGCGACGGCACGATCAAGATCGAGATGAACTTCCTGCCCGATGTCTACGTCCCGTGCGAGGTGTGCCACGGCGCGCGCTACAACCGCGAGACGCTCGAGGTGCACTTCAAGGGCAAGACCATCGCCGAGGTGCTCGACATGCCGATCGAGGAGGCGGCCGACTTCTTCTCGGCGGTGCCTGCGATCGCCCGGCACATGAAGACCCTGTGCGAGGTCGGGCTGGGCTACGTCCGGCTCGGGCAGCCGGCGACGACGCTCTCGGGCGGCGAGGCTCAGCGGGTCAAGCTGTCCAGCGAGCTCCAGAAGCGCTCGACCGGAAGGACGGTCTACGTCCTCGACGAGCCGACGACCGGGCTGCACTTCGAGGACATCCGCAAGCTGCTGCTGGTGCTCGGCCGGCTCGTCGACCAGGGCAACACCGTGCTGGTGATCGAGCACAACCTCGACGTGATCAAGACCGCCGACTGGCTGGTCGACATGGGTCCGGAGGGTGGCTCGCGCGGAGGCATGGTCGTGGCCGAGGGCACCCCCGAGGATGTCGCGGCCGACCCCGACAGCTACACCGGGCAGTTCCTCGCTCCGCTCCTGGAGGGCAGGGCCGTCCGGAGCGCACCCAGGAAGGCCGCCGCGAAGAAGTCAGCTGCCCGCGACGAAAGCAGCTGCCACGAAGACGGCTGCCACGAAGACGTCTGCCAAGAGGTCGGCTGCGAAGCGGTCGACCGCCACGCGGCGGTCGCCCCGGACCGCGACCGGCTGAAATCCGGTCGGGGCTCCGCGGCGTACTCCGATCAGGGACGTGCCCCAGCGGCACAGAGTCCGCTCAGGTCCGGTGGCTAGGGTCACCGGCACACCTTCCACCAGGTCGACACGCTGAGGAGCGAGCCGTGACGGACACCAGCAACCAGATCTCGGGCGGGGTCAGCCGCCGACTGGCACTCAGGGGCGGCGTGGTCGCGGGAGTGGGTGTTCCCCTGCTGGCCGCCTGCGGCGGCGACGACGCCGACTCCGCCGACGACCCCGGCTCAGGCGCGTCGACGCCGGATGCCAACGCCGGAGGCGCGGGCGGCGAACAGTTCGCCAGCACCTCCGACATCCCCGAGGGCAGCGGCGCGATCTTCGCCGACGAGGGCGTCGTCGTCACCCAGCCCGAGGCGGGGGAGTTCAAGGGCTTCACCAACATCTGCACCCATCGGGGCTGCCCCGTCGCGGCCGTGACCGAGACCATCGACTGCAACTGCCACGGCAGCCGCTACTCGATCACCGACGGCTCGGTCGTCAACGGCCCCGCCACCAACCCGCTGGCCGCGATCGAGCTCACCGTCGACGGCGAAGATCTCCATCAGTCTCGCGTAGCGTCCTTGAACCACTCGTCCCGTCGACATCGGCGGCGGTCGAGGCGGGCGTCGACGATGAGCCGGGCGTCGTCGTAGCGGCCGGCGCGGAGGAGCGCACCGATCCGCGTCTCCTCGACGACCTCGCGCTGGGCGTCGCTGCCGCCGACGCGCCACAGGTCCCGATCGAGCCGGCCGAGGGCGTCGGCAGCCTCCGAGCTGCGGCCGCGCACGAGGAGGCGCAGCGCATCGGCGAGCGGGCCGACCACCTCGAGGATCGCCGGGTCGGCCGACCGGCGCGCGTGGTCGCCGAGCACGACGAAGCCCGGGCTCGTCCTCGGCGGCGGCCAGGCCGATGGCGGCATGCATCCCCATGAACGCCGTCTTCGGGGCGGTCAGCAGGGTCGGGTCCGCAGCCTGGACGACCTCCAGCACGTCGCCGACCGGAGGCACGTCGCGGACACCGGGCGTGAGCGTCCAGCGCCACAGCAGCGAGCCGGAGTCCACGAGCGGCGCGGCAGCCCAGGGCGGGGCGCGGGGCGAGCTGGGTCTCGTAGCGGCGGGCCACCGCTGCCAGGTCACCCATGGACAGCTCGTGCAGGGCGGCGTGCCAGGAGAAGTGCTCGAGCTTGTCGACGACCTGACCGTCGCCGTCGATCCACGCGTCCATCCAGGCCAGTCCGTCGGCGTGGTCGCCGGTCTCGTAGTGGGCGTGCGCGCGGGCGTGGGCGGCGTGGCCTCCGGCCGGCTCGGCGGCCAGCGAGCAGCGGGCGAGGTCCATCGCCTCGTCGAAGCGCCCCTGCTCCTGGCGGACGAAGGCGAGCAGCCCGGCGTACCACCAGTCGTTGCCGTACGCCGGCGCTGCCCGCTCGACGATGGCCCAGGCCTCCGCGGGCACCGACGTGGCTCCCGCGAACGCGATCGTCGGCACCGCGACGCTCAGCAGGAGCGCGTCCGACGGCCAGGCCTGCAGGTGCGCGACCAGGGGAGCGGAGTCGCCGCGGACGTGCCGGTCGACGGCGTGCACGTGACTCCGCTCGCGTTCGGTCGCGCGGGCCGCGTGCTGGCGCGCGGCCCGGAGCCGTTGCTCGACGTCGACCGGCGCGCAGAACTCGTGGCCGAGCAGGGCGAGGGCGGCGTGGCCCAGGGCGAACGTCGGGTCGAGGGCGACTGACTGCGAGACGGCCTCGAGGGCCCCGTCGTGGAGCCGGAGCAGTGCGGCCACCCCGGCGTTGTAGGACGCGGCCGGCTGCCGACCCGTGGTGAGCCGGTGGCCGTACAGGTCCCGCGTCGTCATGTAAGCATAGTAAATCACTACACATAAGATCCGTGGACCGGCGGGTTCGCGACAACGTCGCGTTGCCCGGCTCGGCGTGACATTGGTCTCGACGCGGACGGACCAGGTCACCGACTGACGCCGTGACGCGGCCTGAGACTGGGGATCCAGGTCCCTCGGAACGTCGGGCTGGAACTCCTAGGGTCGCGTTCGCCGTTGCCACGATCAGGGGGACCTCGTTGAACCGTCATCGCCAGTCCATGGGGTCTGTCTTCGCCCTTGCCGTCCTCGCATCCACGCTCGTGGTCGCCGCTGCCCATGCCCGCGATGCCGCGCCGACGGTGATCGACCAGACGGGTGTGGCGGCCGCCCAGGCTCCGGTGACCCACACCGTCTACATCGCCCGCCCGGACTTCGGAGCCTCGTCGATGACGGACCAGCAGGTCCTCGACGAGGTCCGCGCGGTGACGGCGTACTGGAAGGACGAGGCCGACGGCGCGATCACGGACTTCGTGCTTCCTGCGACGACGATGGACGCCAGCACGTTCGCGAAGTTCGGCACCGATGTCGATCCCGCGGTCGTGTGCGCCTTCGGTGACGTCGACGGTCTCGTGACCGACGCCAGGAAGGCTTTCCCTGGCGTCGGCTTCCCGCCGTTCGGCGACGGCACCAACATTCTCGTGGTCGTGACCCCGGACCAGGGCTGCTCGTCAACGACCGCCGGCTACGCGCCGGTCGGCCCGGGCTTCCACTCCGGCGGCGTCGTGATCGGGCGGAGCACGACGTCCCTGCGAGCCACGCTCGCCCACGAGATGGGACACACCTTCGGGCTCGGCCACAGCAACCTCGGCACTGAGACGTACCGCAACATCTACAACGTCATGGGCGTCAGCCTCGGCGGGTTCAGCCTCACCGCGCTGAGCACTGCCTACCGGGTGGGCCTGGGCATCGCCGCGGCCGGTGAGGTGAAGACGGTCGCGGTCGCCGATCCTGCCCAGTCCTTGACGGTCACAGAGACCCTCCGGCCCCGATCGGAGGAGTCCGGCCAGCGTGGCCTGGCGGTGACGCCGCCCGACACCCGGGAGACCGTGTACGTCGAGTACCGCTCCGGCACCGGGCAGGATGCCGGCTCGGCGTACGCCGGGGGCAGGCCGAGCGCCCAGCACTTGTTCGCCCCGGGCGTCGTCGTCGAGGAGAGCCGGACGACAGGCGACGGCGTCGAGGTGTCCTTGCTGCCCGCCGCCAAGCCTGAGCCCGGTGTCGCGCTCGGCAAGGCCGCCGCCGTGGCGGGAGAGACCTGGACGAGTCCCACCGGCACGGTGTCGGTGAAAGTCGGAGTCGATGAACCCGCAGGACGGTGCGACGGTCACGGTGACCTACACGCCACCCCCGCCGTTCAGCGGCGGCCAGGTCGCGATGAACGGGACGCCCGCCTTCGGGACGCCGGTGCAGGCGATGCACCAGGGATTCAGTCCTGTCCCGGACCAGGTCGAGTGGCAGTGGCTGCGGAACGACGCTCCGATCCCGAACGCGACCGGTGAGCTCTACACGCCCGCCGCCGAGGACGTCGGTCACCAGCTCAAGGTCCGGGTGACGGCGTACAAGCCAGGGCAGCAACCCACGCGCGTCACTTCCGCAGCCATGACGGTGTGGCCTCAAGTCCGGACGTGGTCGAGCTCTCCCAGCCTGACGGTGACCTCGCCCGTCGTGGGTCAGCCGGTCGCCGTCGACGACTTCTCCTACACCGGCCCGAAGGCGACCGAGTTCTTCCAGTGGTACGCCGACGGCGCCGCCCTCATCGGGGAGACGGGGAGGACGTTCACGCCCACGGGCTCGCAGGTGGGCAAGGTGATCTCTGCGTGGGTGATGGCGCGGTCGCCGGGCTGGGCCGACCTCGTCCACGTCGACGCAGGCATCCGCCCAGGTCGTGTCTCCGGACCCCGACCCGGACCCCGACCCGACCCGACCCGACCCGGACCCCGACCCGGACCCCGACCCGGACCCGGATCCTGTGGGTGGCCCGTCGCCCGGGCCGAGTCCGTCGACGCCGAGCCCGACTCCCGCACCCGGGCCGACGACGCCGACGTCCCCCACGCCGACCGTGCCATCACCCCCGAGCGTGCTCACCGGCCCGAGGCCGACCGTCCAGGGCAAGCCCGTCGTGGGGAAGCGACTGCGCGCCACCACAGGCGCCTGGCCGGCCGGCACGACGTTGACCTACCGCTGGCTGGCCAACGGCAAGGTCGTGCGCGGGTCCACCTCGGCCACGTTGAAGGTCAAGCCCGGGCTGCTCGGCAAGAGAGTCTCGGTGCGGGTCACCGCAGCCAAGCCCGGCTACCTGAGCCTCACGCTGGTGTCGGCGAGGACGAAGCGGGTCGCCGGCTGATGCCCGGTGCTGCCGGGGCACTCGCGCTGGTCGCTGTCGTGACGGCGTCGGCGCTGACAGCCCCGGCAGCCCAGGCCCGCGACTCCGCGCCTGGAGTGGCGGCCGCCACCGCGGGGCAGCACACCGTCTACGTCGCGCGCCCGACCAACGTCGGAGGATTCTCCCTGACCGACGACGAGGTGCTCGCCGGACTGGGCCTGGCGACGGACTTCTGGGTCGACGAGGCCGATGGCCGCATCGCCGGCTTCGACGTTCCGGACAGCCCAGTGCGACGAGGGTCGGTTCGCGACGTACGAGACAACGGCGACCAACGCCGTGGTCTGCAGCCTCGGCGGTGAGTCCTCCTTCTTCGCGATGGCAGCGGAGGCCGCGGCACAGTTCCCGCAGGCGAGCTTCATCGGCGGCGCGGACCTGTTGGTCGTGGTGACGCCGGACCGGGCGGACTGCCCGGCTTCCTCGCCGATCGGTCGGGCCAGCATGGGCTCGACCTTCTCCAGTGGCGGCGTCGCGATGGTTCGCAGCTTGCCAGGTCGCGTCAGCGGGACGCTCGCCCACGAGCTGGGCCACACCTTCGGATTCGACCACAGCAACATCGGCGAGCAGCCGTTCCTCAACCTCTACAACGTGATGAGCGGCGGGGTCGCCGGCGTCAACGAGCTCACCACCCTGAGCACGGCCTACCGGGTCGGCGCCGGCCTCGAGGCGCCCGATGAGATCCGCACCGTGCCCATCGCCGATCCCACCAAGCCCGTCGTCGTGACCGGCACCTTGGCGCCGCGCACCGCCGAGGAGGGCCAGCGGGCCATAGCGGTGACCCCGCCTGACACCGGGAAGACGTTCTACGTCGAGTATCGCGACGGGCTGGGCCAGGATGCCGGTTCGGCGTACGCCCTCGGCGCTCCAGCACAGAGCTACGCGTTCCGACCCGGGGTCGTGGTGGAGGAGATCTGGCGGGACGTGGGGCACGGGGTGTCGCTGCTGCCCGATCGGGACAACTCGTGGCGCACCTCCTCGGTGGCGGGCGACACCTGGCTCAGCCCCAGCGGCACGGTGTCGATCTCGGTGGAGACGATGGATCCGACGGCGGCGCAGGTGACGATCACGTACACACCGCCGCCACCCTTCGTCGTCGGTGGCGAGGTGGCGCTCGACAGCGACCCGACGGTGGGCTCGACCGTGACCGCCGTGCTGGCCGGCACGGTCCCCAGCCCGGCCGAGGTCACCTGGCAGTGGCTGCTCGACGGCAGCCCGATCCCATCAGCCACCACGTCGTCCTACGTTCCCACCGCCGCGGATCACGAGCGCCGGCTCAGCGTGGTCGCGACGGCGTACGCCGCTGGTCGGCTGCCCATCCAGGTCACCTCGGCGCCGAAGACCGTGCTACCAGGCGTCGGGATCTGGACGACTCCGCCGCAGCCGTCGTCGGCCGCCCCGGGTCCAGGCGTCCTGACGGGCCCGAGGCCGACCATCAAGGGCAAGCCCATCGTCAGGAGGCGCCTCACAGCCAGGACCGGCACCTGGCCGACGGGCACGACGTTCACGTATCGCTGGCTTGCCGACGGCAAGGTCGTTCGCAAGGCCGTCACGGCCACCCTCCGGCTCAAGCCCGCGCTCGCGGGCAAGAGGCTGTCGGTGCGGGTCCGGGTCGCGAAGCCCGGCTACCTCGGCGTCACGCTGGTGTCGGCGAGGACGAAGCGGGTCGCCGACTGACGCCTGGTCGAGTCCCGGGGGGTGCCCGCCCGTAGGGTTGACGATGTGCCTGTTCCGCCGGGGGGCCACCCGCCCCGCAGCCAGTCGCTGGGCTACCGTCCGGCGCCCGGGTCGATCCCCACGGGCCCGGGCGTCTACCGGTTCCGGGACGCCCGCGGGCGGGTGATCTACGTCGGCAAGGCGAAGAACCTGCGGGCCCGGCTGTCGTCGTACTTCCAGGACATCGGCGGCCTCCACCAGCGCACGGCCTCGATGGTCACGACGGCCGCCAGCGTCGACTGGACCGTCGTCGCGACCGAGGTCGAGGCCCTCCAGCTGGAGTACAGCTGGATCAAGGAGTTCGACCCGCGCTTCAACGTGAAGTACCGCGACGACAAGTCCTATCCCTGGCTGGCCGTCACCGTGGGGGAGGAGTTCCCCCGGGTGATGGTCGGGCGCGGCGCCAAGCGCAAGGGCACCCGCTACTTCGGCCCCTACAGCCACGCGTGGGCCATCCGGGAGACCATGGACCTCCTGCTCCGGGTGTTCCCGATGCGCTCCTGCTCCAACGGTGTCTTCAAGAGGTCCGGCCAGATCGGGCGGCCCTGCCTGCTCGGCTACATCGGCAAGTGCGCCGCGCCCTGCGTCGGCAACGTCAGCGCCGAGGACCACCGCGCGATCGTGGACGACTTCTGCGACTTCATGGCCGGCAACACCAAGCCGTTCACCAAGCGCATCGAGCGGGAGATGTACGCCGCATCCGACGCCGAGGACTTCGAGCGTGCCGCCCGGCTCCGCGACGACCTCGGGGCTCTGCACAAGGCGCTCGAGAAGCAGACGGTCGTGCTGACCGACGGCACCGATGCGGACGTGATCGCGCTGGCGGAGGACCCCCTCGAGGTCGCCGTCCAGGTCTTCTACGTGCGTGGTGGCCGCATCCGGGGCCAGCGCGCCTGGGTCGCCGACCGGGTCGACGACGGCGAGACCGCCGACCTCGTCGAGGGCTTCCTGCTGCAGCTCTACGGCGGCGACGCCACCGACTCCATCCCGCGCGAGGTGCTCGTCCCGGCCCTCCCGCCGGACCCGTCCACGTTGGAGCTGCTGCTGGGCGACCTGCGCGGCAGCAAGGTCGCGATCCGCGTCCCGCAGCGCGGCGACAAAAGGGTCCTGCAGGAGACCGTCGCCCAGAACGCCGCCCAGGCGCTCGCGCTCCACAAGACCAAGCGCGCCTCCGACCTCACCACCCGCAACCGGGCGCTGGAGGAGATCCAGGAGGCCCTGGGCCTCGACGAGGTGCCGCTGCGCATCGAGTGCTACGACATCTCCAACCTCCAGGGCACCGAGGTGGTCGCGTCGATGGTGGTGTTCGAGGACGGGCTGTCCCGCAAGAGCGAGTACCGCCGCTTCGTGATCAAGGGCGTCGACGGGCAGAACGACGTGGCGTCGATGGACGAGGTGATCACCCGTCGCTTCCGGCGGCTGCTGGACGAGCAGGCGCGGTCGACCGAGGTCGCGACCGACAACGGCCCGATGCTGGTCGACCCCGAGACCGGCCGGCCGCGCAAGTTCGCGTACGCCCCCGGCCTGGTGGTCGTCGACGGCGGCCCACCCCAGGTCGCCGCCGCCCAGAAGGCGCTCGATGCCCTCGGCATCGACGACATCCCGGTCTGCGGCCTTGCGAAGCGCCTCGAGGAGGTCTGGCTTCCGGGGCAGGAGGATCCCGTCATCATGGCGCGCACGTCCGAGGGGCTCTACCTGCTCCAGCGGGTCCGCGACGAGGCTCACCGGTTCGCGATCACCCACCACCGGTCCCGGCGTTCGAAGTCGATGGTCGAGAGCCTGCTCGACGACGTGCCAGGGCTCGGCGAGGTCCGCCGCAGGACCCTGCTGAAGCACTTCGGCTCCCTGAAGAAGCTGCGGGCGGCCAGCGTCGACGAGCTCGCCCTGGTGCCCGGCATCGGCGCCCGCACGGCGACCGCGATCAAGGACGCCGTCGAGGTTCAGCAGCGCGCCAAGGCTTCGCGCGGTCAGACTGGTGCCGTCAACACCGCCACCGGCGAGCTGATCGAGGAGGACTGATGGCCGCCACCCCCGCCACCGCCGGCGAGCTCGTCGTCGTCACCGGCATGACCGGCGCGGGCCGCAGCACCGCGGCGAAGGAGCTGGAGGACGTCGGCTTCTACGTCGTCGACAACCTGCCGCCCAGCTTGCTGCCCGATGTCGTCAAGCTGGTCGACGCGAGCCGCGGCGTGCAGCAACCCGTCGCGGTCGTGGTCGACGTACGCTCCGGCGCCTTCTTCGACTCCCTCCGGGCCACCCTGGCCAAGGGCGGGACGGGCCGGCGTACGACGCTCCTCTTCCTCGAGGCCTCCGACGACGTGCTCGTCCGCCGCCAGGACGCCGCGCGGCGCCCGCACCCGCTCCAGGGCAGCGGCCGGCTGATCGACGGACTGCAGCGTGAGCGCAAGGTGCTCGAAGGTCTGCGGGGCGACGCCGACCTGGTCATCGACACCAGCGACCTCAACGTCCACCAGCTCACCCGGCGAGTCGCCGAGGCGTTCGGCACCCCCGACGCGACGCGTCTGAAGATCAGCGTGGTCAGCTTCGGGTTCAAGTACGGCATCCCCGTCGACGCCGACTTCGTGGCCGACATGCGCTTCCTGCCCAACCCGCACTGGGTCCCCGAGCTGCGCCCGCAGACGGGCCAGGACTCCGAGGTGGCGGCGTACGTCCTCGGCCGCGACGGCGCTGCGCGCTTCCTCGACGAGTACCTCACCGTCCTCGAGACGGTCGCGGCGGGCTACCTCGGCGAGGGCAAGCGCTTCATGACCGTCGCCGTCGGCTGCACCGGCGGCAAGCACCGCAGCGTCGCCATGACCGAGGAGATCACCCGCCGACTCGTCGATCGCCGCTACGACGCCAAGGCCGCCCACCGTGACCTGGGCCGCGAATGAGCCCGTCGACGGTGAGACGGCACGATCTGCGCGTCGTCGCCCTGGGCGGCGGTCACGGTCTGCACGCGAGCCTGGCCGCCCTGCGCCGGGTCGTCGTCAACCCGACCGCCGTCGTGACGGTCGCCGACAACGGGGGCTCGTCGGGTCGGCTGCGCGGCGAGTTCGGCGTCCTGCCTCCCGGTGACCTGCGGATGGCCCTGGCGGCGCTGTGCGGAGACGACGAGTGGGGTCGGACGTGGGAGCGCGTGCTCCAGCACCGGTTCGCCGGCGACGGCGAGATGAACGGCCACGTCGTCGGCAACCTGCTGATCGTGTCCTTGTGGGAGCTGCTCGGCGACCACGTCACCGCCCTGGACTGGGTGGGCCGACTGCTGGGCGCCGAGGGCACCGTGCTGCCGATGGCCGTCACCCCGATGGACATCACCGCCGAGGTGCGCGGCACCGATCCGGCGCACCCGCGCGCCCTGCGCACGGTACGCGGACAGGTCGAGCTGGCCACCACCGACGGGCGGATCGTGTCCATCAACCTCGACCCGGCGGACCCGACGGCCTGCCCCGAAGCCGTGGAGGCCGTGCTGGAGGCCGACTGGGTCGTGCTGGGCCCGGGCTCCTGGTACACCTCCGTCATCCCGCACCTGCTCGTCCCCGCGCTCAGCAAGGCCCTGGTCGAGACCGATGCGCGGCTGCTCGTCGTGCTCAACCTCGAGGGGCAGGCGGGGGAGACCCACGGCTACGGACCCGAGGACCACCTCGCCGCCCTGCACGAGCACGGCCCCGACCTGCACCTCCACACCGTCCTGGCCGACCCCACAACCGTCGAGGACGCCCTGACGCTGGAGCAGGCGGTGGCGTCGTGGGGAGCCCGGCTCGAGGTCGCCGACGTGGGTCGGGGAGACGGCTCGCCGCGGCACGACCCGGACAAGCTGGCGACGGCGTTCAGGAAGGTCTTCGACCTCACGGACCCCTAGGGCCCCACACGAGCCGGGCCCACCAACCCCTTACGGCGACAGGGGTTTCGAGGGTTGTTGACGCGCGTGGCAGGATCGGCCGCATGGCCATGACGGGGCAGGTGAAGGCAGAGCTCGCCAACACGCAGATCACCAAGACCTGCTGTCGCAAGGCCGAGGTGGCGACCATGCTCCGGTTCGCCGGGGGCCTGCACATCGTCAGCGGCAAGATCGTCGTCGAGGCCGAGCTCGACACCGGTGCTGCCGCCCGACGCCTGCGCAAGGACATCGCCGACGTCTTCGGGCACCCGTCCGACGTGGTCATGGTCCAGGGCAACGGGCTGCGCAAGGGCAGCCGCTACATCGTCAGGGTCGTGAAGGACGGCGAGGCCCTGGCCCGTCAGACCGGCCTGCTCGACCAGCGCGGCCGTCCCGTCCGGGGGCTGCCGCCGACCGTGGTGTCCGGTGGCTCGTGCGACGCCGTCGCCGCGTGGCGCGGTGCCTTTCTCGCCCACGGGTCGCTCACCGAGCCCGGTCGCTCGTCGTCGATGGAGGTGACCTGTCCGGGTCCCGAGGCGGCTCTCGCGCTCGTCGGGGTGGCCGCGCCGGCTCGGCATCCAGGGCAAGGCCCGCGAGGTGCGCGGTGTCGACAGGGTCGTCGTCCGCGACGGCGACGCGATCGGTGCCCTGCTCACGCGCCTCGGCGCGCACGAGTCGCTGATGGCCTGGGAGGAGCGGCGGATGCGCCGCGAGGTGCGCGCCACCGCCAACCGACTGGCCAACTTCGACGACGCCAACCTCCGCCGCTCGGCCCGGGCAGCGGTCGCCGCCGGCGCTCGCGTCGACCGCGCGATGGAGATCCTCGGCGACGAGGTCCCCGACCACCTCAAGATGGCCGGCGAGCTCAGGCTCACCCACAAGCAGGCGTCGCTGGAGGAGCTGGGTCAGCTGCACGACCCCGTGCTCACCAAGGACGCCATCGCCGGCCGGATCCGGCGGCTGCTCGCCATGGCCGACAAGCGCGCCGAGGAGCTCGGCATCCCCGACACCGAGGCCTCGCTCACGCCGGAGATGCTCGCCGACGACGCCTGACCGGCCACCTGGACGTACGGCGAGACGGTCGAGGCGGTCACCCCGACCCACCGCGATAGTGTTCGAACGATCCAATCCCGACCCTTCCCAGCACTCGTCCCCACCATCTGTCCCAGCAGCAAAGGGAGTCACCGTGACTGTTCGCGTAGGCATCAACGGCTTCGGCCGCATCGGCCGCAACTTCTTCCGGGCCGTGCGCGCCCTGAATGCGACCGGGGGCGCCGACATCGAGATCGTCGGCGTCAACGACCTCACCGACAACGCCGTGCTCGCGCACCTGTTGAAGTACGACACCATCCTCGGTCGGCTCGACGCCGACGTGACATCCGACGACACGTCGATCACCGTCGGCGGCACGGTGATCCAGGCCTTCGCCGAGCGCGACCCGTCCGCCCTGAAGTGGGGCGACATCGGCGCCGACGTGGTGGTCGAGTCGACCGGCTTCTTCACCGACGCGACGAAGGCGAAGGCCCACGTCGACGGGGGCGCGAAGAAGGTCATCATCAGCGCGCCGGCCTCCAACGAGGACATCACGGTCGTGATGGGCGTCAACCACGAGCTCTACGACCCGGCCGCGCACACCGTCATCTCCAACGCGTCCTGCACGACCAACTGCCTGGCGCCGATGGCCAAGGCGCTCAACGACGGCCTCGGCATCAACAAGGGCCTGATGACGACGATCCACGCCTACACCGCTGACCAGAACCTGCACGACAACATCCACAAGGACCTGCGTCGTGCCCGGGCGGCGGCGCTCAACATCGTGCCGACCTCGACCGGCGCGGCGAAGGCCATCGGCCTCGTCCTGCCCGAGCTCAAGGGCAAGCTCGACGGCTACGCCCTGCGCGTGCCCGTCCCGACCGGCTCGATGACCGATCTCTCGTTCGAGGCCGGCCGCGAGACCAGCGTCGACGAGGTCAACGAGATCGTGAAGGCCGCGGCCGACGGCAAGTTCCTCAAGTACTCCACCGACCCGATCGTGTCCTCCGACATCGTCACCGACCCGGCGTCCTGCATCTTCGACGCGCCGCTGACCAAGGTCATCGGCAACCAGGTCAAGGTCGCGGGCTGGTACGACAACGAGTGGGGCTACTCCAACCGCCTGGCCGACCTGATCACCTACATCGGCGAGAGCCTCTGACGCATGAGCAGCATCGAGGAGCTGGGCGAGCTCCGCGGCAAGCGGGTGCTCGTCCGGTCGGATCTCAACGTGCCCTTGGACGGGTCCACCATCACCGACGACGGACGAGTGCGGGCCAGTGTCCCGACCATCAAGCAGCTCGCCGACGCGGGCGCGCGCGTGCTCGTCGTCGCGCACCTCGGCCGCCCCGCCGGGGCCCCGGACCCGGCGTACACCTTGGAGCCGGTGGCCGCCCGGCTCGGTGAGCTGCTCGGTCAGGAGGTGGCCTTCGCGAGCGACACCGTGGGCGAGAGCGCACACGCCACGGTCGCGGCGCTCCAGGACGGGCAGGTCGCCGTGCTGGAGAACGTCCGCTTCAACGACGGGGAGACGAGCAAGGACGACGACGTCCGCGGCTCGTTCGCCGACCAGCTCGCGGGTCTGGCCGACGCCTTCGTCTCCGACGGGTTCGGTGTGGTGCACCGCAAGCAGGCCTCCGTCTACGACATCGCGATGCGGCTGCCGTCGGCGATGGGCGGACTCGTGGCCAAGGAGATCGACGTACTGCGGCGGCTGACGGTCGACCCCGAGCGTCCCTACGTCGTCGTGCTGGGCGGCTCGAAGGTCTCCGACAAGCTCGGCGTCATCGACAACCTGCTCGAGAAGGCCGACAGGCTGCTGATCGGCGGCGGCATGGTCTTCACCTTCCTGAAGGCGCAGGGTCACGAGGTTGGCAAGAGCCTGCTGGAGGCCGACCAGCTCGACGCCTGCCGGCGCTACCTCGACGAGGCCACCGAGCGCGGGGTCGAGATCGTGCTGCCGACCGACATCGTGGTGGACTCCGAGTTCCCCTCGGGTGACCGCGAGCCCCAGCCGGTCGTGGTGCCGGCATCCGACATCCCGGCAGACAGCCTCGGCCTCGACATCGGGCCCGACTCGGCCGCGGCCTTCGCTGCGGCGCTGGCCGACGCCCGCACCGTCTTCTGGAACGGCCCGATGGGCGTCTTCGAGACCGCGGCCTTCGCCGACGGCACCCGCGCGGTGGCACAGGCGCTGACGGAGATCGACGGGCTCTCGGTCGTGGGAGGCGGTGACTCGGCAGCCGCGGTGCGCACGCTCGGCTTCGACGAGGGCGCGTTCGGCCACATCTCGACCGGCGGCGGTGCCAGCCTCGAGTTCCTCGAGGGCAAAGAGCTGCCCGGCGTCTCCGTCCTGGAAAGGTGACCTCATGACCTCGCGTGTCCCGCTGATGGCGGGCAACTGGAAGATGAACCTCAACCACCAGGAGGCCGTGGTCCTGGTCCAGAAGCTCGCCTGGACGCTGTCCGACAAGCGCCACGACTACGGCAAGGTCGAGGTCGTCGTGTGCCCGCCGTTCACCGACATCCGCTCGGTGCAGACGCTCGTCGACGGCGACCGGCTGTCGATCAAGTACGCCGCGCAGGACGTGTCGGCGCAGGACGAGGGCGCCTTCACCGGCGAGGTGTCGGCGGCGATGCTCGCCAAGCTGGGGTGCTCCTACGTCGTCGTCGGCCACTCCGAGCGCCGGCAGTACCACCACGAGTCCGACGAGACCGTCAACGCCAAGGCGCACAAGGCGTTGGCAGCCTCGATGGTGCCGATCGTGTGCGTCGGGGAGGGGCTCGACGTACGCCAGGCCGGCGATCACGTGCCCCACACCCTCGCCCAGGTCGACGGCTCGCTCGCCGGCTTCACCGCGGGCCAGGTGGCCGACCTCGTGATCGCCTACGAGCCGGTCTGGGCCATCGGCACCGGTGAGGTGGCCACGCCTGAGGACGCCCAGGAGGTGTGCGCGGCGATCCGCGCCCGGATCCGCGAGGTGCACGGCGACGGAGCGGCCGACAGCCTCCGCATCCTCTACGGCGGCTCGGTGAAGGCCGCCAACGTGGGCGGCATCATGGCCAAGGACGATGTGGACGGGTGCCTGGTGGGCGGGGCCAGCCTGCAGGTGGACGAGTTCGGCGGGATCTGCCGCTTCTACGACCTCCCCTCCCTGTGAACGTGCGTCCGGCATGTCAGGGGCGCCTTGAGGTGACTAGTCAGCAGCGTGGTCGCTTCGGTTTCCGCCACAACCGTGACGTATGGTTTCCGTCGTGACTCTCGCTTTCACCATCCTGCTGATGATCACGAGCGGACTGATGATCCTGCTCGTGCTCATGCACAAAGGCCGCGGCGGTGGCCTCTCGGACATGTTCGGCGGTGGCATCTCCAGCTCGCTGGGCGGATCCTCCGTGGCCGAGCGCAACCTCGACCGGCTCACGGTCGGGGTCGCCGTCATCTGGTTCGCCTGCATCGTGGCCCTCGGCGCTGCTGCTGGCCTACCAGGTCTGATCTGCTCAGGAAGGACTGCACGTGGCTGGTGGAGGAAACGCGATCCGGGGAAGCCGGGTCGGCGCGGGCCCGATGGGCGAGGCCGAGCGGGGCGAGGCGGCCCCGCGGCAGGCGGTCACCTACTTCTGCTCGCACGGGCACGCCCGTGGTGACGTTCTCGGTCGAGGCCGCAGGTCCCGGAGTCGTGGGACTGCCCGAAGTGCGGTCTGCCCGCCTCCCTCGACAGCGAGAACCCGCCGCCGGCTCCCAAGATCGAGCCCTACAAGACGCACCTGGCCTACGTGAAGGAGCGGCGCTCCGACAAGGAGGCCGAGGACATCCTCGACGAGGCGCTGCAGCTGCTCCGCTCCCGCCGCAAGTCCGGCGAGATCATCTTCTGAGTGCCTGACCTGGGCCGGGACCTGACCTTCGGGTGGTTCCTCGTGCCCGACGCCTCGGCTCCACTGGTCGAGCTGGCTCGCGACTGCGAGACGCGGGGCCTGGACTGGCTCGGCATCCAGGACCACCCCTACCAGCGTCGCTTCGTCGACACCTGGGCGCTGATGGGCGCGTGCTGGGCGGCACCACACGGATCCGCGTCTTCCCCGACGTCGCGTGCCTGCCGCTGCGCCCGCCCGCCCTGATGGCGAAGGCGGCTGCGTCGCTCGACCTGCTCAGCGGGGGACGCGTCGAGCTCGGACTGGGGGCCGGTGCCTTCTGGGACGCCATCGAGGCGTGGGGCGGCCCGCGCCGTACGCCGGGCGAGGCGCTGGCCGCGCTGGACGAGGCCATCGAGGTGATCCGGCGGGTCTGGAGCGGCGAGCGGAACCTCCGCTTCGACGGCGCCCACTACTCGCTCGCGGGCGCGCAGTCGGGCCCGGTCCCGGCGCACGACGTGGGCATCTGGCTCGGCGTCTACGGCCCCCGCGCGCTCCGGCTGTGCGGCCGGGTCGCCGACGGGTGGGTGCCGTCGTTCCGCGGCGAGGTCTCCACGCTCGTCGAGATGACCGCGCGGCTCGACGACGCGGCGGTCGACGCCGGTCGCGACCCGGCCGCGATCCGGAGGGTCCTGAACGTGAACGGCACGCTCCGACCGACCGCAGCCGGCTCCGGCGGACCGCTCGACGGTCCCGTGGAGCAGTGGGTCGACGAGCTCGCCGACCTCGCGCTGTCCCTGGGCTTCGACACGTTCGTCTTCGGCGGCGACCCCGCCTCGATGCCTGCGTTCGCCGAGGAGGTCGCTCCTGCTGTGCGGGCCCGCGTCGCCGAGGAACGGTCGCCCTAGCGCGACCCGGCTCGGATGCGCGCCAGCAGGCGGTCGAGTCGGCTTGGATGCGCGCACGCAGGCGGTCGAGTCGGCGTAGATGCGCGCAGGCAGTCGGGCGGACGCGAGTCGAGTCGGCGTAGATGCCTGCAACTGCGCCGACTCGAGCCGGGTCAGGCCTGCAACTGCGCCGACTCGAGCCTGGTCAGGCCTGCAGACTGCGCCGCGTCGCGGTCAGACGATCTGGCGGCCGCGGCGCCGCCGAGCCTCAGCGGCGCCTGACATGAGCACCTCGCGGATGTCCTGCCTGGCGCCGAACAGGTTCCGGCTCGTGACGGGCCGGATGGTCCAGCCGAAGTCCTCGTCGAGCCGCGTGCGTCGCCGGTCGTCGTGCTGGCGCTGCTCGGGCGAGGAGTGCCACTCGGCTCCGTCGTACTCGGCTGCGAACATGAGCTCCCTGTTGCCGACATCGAGCCTGGCCACCAAGGCCCCGGAGCACCAGACCTCGATCTGCGGCTCCGGGGCGGGCAACGGAGTGTCGAGCCACCGCAGCCGCAGGACCGACTCACCGGGCGACTCGGCCCGCCCGTCCGCCAGCGGCGCCAGTGCCCTCAGCTGGGTCACCCACCGCATGCGGCGGAAGCGCTCGACGCCGGCCAGCAGCTCCTCCTTGGTGAAGTCGCCGAGGCGGAGCATTGCGTCGAGTCCAGCGATGGCCCGGTCGCGCTTGGAGAGCCGGCCCAGATCCCACGCCGTCCGAAGCGGAGTCGTGGCTCGAACTCCGTGAATCTCCATCACATCCGCCTCGACGAGGTTGCGCTCGCCGCTGTCGACCAGCCCATTGCGCAACCGCCCCGCACCCGATGGTCGGAACACGGAAAGCGGCAGGAGCTCTAGGTGCTCGTTCGGCGCGAGCAGCATCTGGGCGCCGGCGAGCCAGCCGGCATGTCGGTCGCACACGACGCTGTCGGGGGGAGCGACGAGCTTGAGGCTGGCCGCTCGGAGGCGAATCGAGTCGCCGGCCTGGGCGGTGAGGTAGACACCTTGGATGGGCCTGCGCAGGTGCCCACTCGCACACAGCACGGTCAGGGCATGTCGGGAGAGACCTTCGTGGCGGGCCATGGCGCCGCTGAACGGCTGGTCGAGCGGGAGCGGAAACGACGAGTCGAGGAACGGCGCTGCAAGCCATGACTGAAGGAGCACGTCGATGAGGCTCCCGGACTCATCGACGGCCGTCGACCCGACGGCGAGCCTCCTGTGGATAACGGGGCATCGCCGTACACGCCACCCTTCGCAGTTGCGCCGACTCGCGGTCTTGCGGGTGTGCAGTTGCGCCGACTCGCGGTGTTGCGGGTGAGCAGGTGCGCCGACTCGCGGTCAGGTCAGGTGGGACGCGGCGTCCTCGTCGAGGAAGAAGACGGTCTCGGCCGACCCGCGGACGCCACGCGCCGGCGTCTCGTGGAGGTCTCCGGGCGCGAGCGCCGCGGCGACGGCCTCGGCCTTGCCCTCCCCTGAGGCGAGGAACCACACGGCCGCCGAGCGGTTGAGCGCTCCGAAGGTGAGCGTGATGCGCTCGGGCGGCGGCTTGGGCGAGTCGAGGACGTAGGTCGCCACCACGTCGTCGACATCGAGGGCGGGATGGCCGGGGAAGAGCGAGGCGCAGTGGCCGTCGGGCCCGAGGCCGAGCATGAGCACGTCGAACTCGCCGGCGCCGTGGTCACGGACGGTGGCGGAGTACGCCGCCGCACCCTCCGCCGCGTTCGGCGCGTCGGCCGTGGAGGCCATCTCGTGCACGTTCGCCGGGTCGACATCGACGCGGTCGAGCAGGGCGCGCCGGGCCTGGAGGGCGTTGCGGTCGTCGCTGTCGGGAGCCACGAAGCGCTCGTCGCCCCACCAGACGACCACGCGCGACCAGTCGACTCCGGCGCCCGGCGACAACGCGGCGATACGCCGGTGGAGCACGTCGGCGACGGTGCCGCCGGTCAGGCCGATGTGGGGGACACGTCCGTTGGCCTGGAGGGCCGCGAGGACGGCCAGCAGGCGCCCGGCGACCTCGTCGGCCATGGCGTCGGCGTCCGCGAAGCGCTCGACCCGCGGGTCGCTCACGATGCTGCCCGCTTCACCAGCGCCCGGGCCGTGGCGGCGTACACGTCGTCCTCGTCGAGGTGCCGCAGCTCCTCGGCGAGCAACTGCGGCAGCTCCTTGCGCTTGAGTGCCACGGGGCGGTCGGGCTTGCCGGGCGAGGTGAACGTCGCCAGCCTGCCGTCGGCGCGGTCGATGCGGATCGGCCCGGCCTTGGTCTCCAGCACCACGGAGGTGATGCCCGGACCGCCGCTCGTCCGGCGGGAGACGTCGACCTTGAGCCGGTCGGCGAGCCAGGCGACGAGCAGGTCGGCGGACGGGGAGATGCGCTCCGCGGTCACCGACGCCGCCGAGACGCGGTCGCGGGTGCTGGTCGAGGGCTGCGGCGAGAAGCGCTCGCCACGCAGTCAGCCGGGTCCAGGCCAGGTCGGTGTTGCCGGGGGAGTAGGCGATGCATTGACCGTGCAGGGCCTTCAGCTTGCCGCGGGTGACGAACGCCGCGTCGGTGATGCGCCGCCCGGCCAGCCGGCCGATCGGGTCGTCGGCCGGATCGGCGGGATGGTCGCGCGGCCACCAGACGGCGACGGGGGAGTCGGGCAGGAGCAGCGGTAGCACCACCGACTCGGGGTGCTTGGTCACCTCACCGCGGAGCCGGATCAGGGCGGTCTCACCGGCCCAGCCGCCGCCGGTCCCGACCTGGGCGTAGATGGCGCCGGCATCCCCGTCCGTCGCCCAGGATCATGCCCAGCACGCGCGCGGGGTGCTCGTGCGACGCCTCCTTGGCAGCCTCCATCGCGTCGGTGGCGGCGTCCTCGTCGACCACGATCACCAGGGTCATCACCATGCCCATGACCGGGCTGCCCGCCCGGATCCTCGCGCGGGTGAACTCCGCGGCGATCTGCGCAGCATTGGTGTCGGTCAGCTCGATCTTCATCGCCTCATCACCTCACGGCCGACGCCAGGTGCGGCCGTCGCGGGCCAGCATCTTGTCGGCGCTCTCGGGTCCCCAGGTCCCGGACGGGTACAGGTCCGGCTTGCCGCGTCGTGCCCAGTGCTCGAGCACCGGGTCGAGGATCCGCCAGGACGCCTCCACCTCCGCGTGCCGTGGGAAGAGCGGCGGGTCGCCCAGCAGTACGTCGAGGATCAGCCGCTCGTAGGCCTCCGGCGAGGACTCGGTGAACGCGCCGCCGTAGGCGAAGTCCATGCTCACGTCGCGGATCTCCATCGCCGAGCCCGGCACCTTCGAGCCGAAGCGCAGCGTCATCCCCTCGTCGGGTTGTACGCGGATGACCAGCGCGTTGTGGGTGAGGTCCTCGGTCGCCGTGGCCGAGAAGGGCTGGTGCGGCGCCTGCTTGAACACGACGGCGACCTCGGTGACCCGGCGGCCCAGCCGCTTGCCGGTGCGCACGTAGAACGGCACGTTCGCCCAGCGCCGCGTGTCGACGTGAAGCGTGACGGCGGCGTAGGTCTCCGTCGTCGAGTTGGCGGGGATCCCCTCCTCGTCGAAGAACCCGGGCACCTTCGTCCCGCCGGACCAGCCGGCGTCGTACTGCCCGCGTGCGGTGCTCAGGTCGAGCCGTGCGGGCAGCCGGACCGACGAGAGCACCTTGAGCTTCTCGGTCACCAGGCTGGCGGCGTCGAAGGAGATCGGCTCCTCCATCGCGACGAGCGCCAGGAGCTGCAGCAGGTGGTTCTGGATGACGTCTCGAGCGGCGCCGATGCCGTCGTAGTAGCCGGCGCGACCGCCGATGCCGATGTCCTCGGCCATCGTGATCTGCACGTGGTCGACGTAGTTGGAGTTCCACAGCGGCTCGAACATCGCGTTGGCGAACCGGATCGCCAGGATGTTCTGCACCGTCTCCTTGCCGAGGTAGTGGTCGATGCGGAAGACCGACTCGGGCGGGAACACCCCGTCGAGGACGTCGTTGAGCTCGCGAGCCGAGGCCAGGTCGTGACCGAACGGCTTCTCGACGACGACCCGGCGCCACGATCCGTCCTCGGGTGACGCGAGCCGGTGCTCGTCGAGCTGACGGACGACGTCACCGAAGAACTTCGGCGGCACGGACAGGTAGAACGCGTGGTTGCCGCCGGTGCCGCGCTCCTCGTCGAGCTCCTCGGTCGTCCGGCGGAGCCTCTCGAACGCCACGTCGTCGGCGAAGTCGCCGGGGACGAACCGGAAGCCCTCGGCGAGCTGGCGCCAGACCTCCTCGCGGAACTCGGTGCGCGCGTAGGCCTTGACCGAGTCGTGCACGATCTGGGCGAAGTCCTGGTCGTGCCAGTCCCGCCTGGCGAACCCGACGAGCGAGAAGCCGGGCGGCAACAGCCCGCGGTTCGCGAGGTCGTAGATGGCCGGCATGATCTTCTTGCGCGAGAGGTCGCCCGTCACGCCGAAGAGCACCAGGCCGCACGGCCCGGCGATCCGAGGCAGTCGCCGGTCCTCAGGGTCCCTGAGGGGGTTGGCGCGCGGTGGCGAGGGCTGGGTCCGAGCATCCCGATCGGCCATCAGCTGCGGCGCTCCAGGTAGTAGGAGATCAGCGACCGGGTCGACGCGTCCTGCTCCGCCAGGGCGTGGCGATCGCCGGCGACCGCCGGAGCCACCTGCTGGGCCAGCTGCTTGCCCAGCTCGACACCCCACTGGTCGAAGCTGTCGATCCCCCAGACGACCCCCTGCGTGAAGGTGATGTGCTCGTAGAGCGCGATCAGCTGACCGAGCACCGACGGCGTCAGCGCCGGCGCCATGATCGAGGTGGTCGGCCGGTTGCCCTCGAAGACCCGGGCCGGGACGATCGCCTCTGCCGTGCCCTCGGCACGCACCTCGTCGGCGGTCTTGCCGAAGGCCAGCGCCTTGGTCTGCGCGAAGAAGTTGGCCAGGAAGAGCCCGTGCACGTCGGTGTCGCCGTCCTCGAGCGGGTACGCAGGCTCGGCGACGGCGATGAAGTCGGCGGGGATCAGCCGGGTGCCTTGGTGGATCAGCTGGTAGAACGCGTGCTGGCCGTTGGTGCCGGGCTCCCCCCAGAAGACCTCACCGGTCTCGGTGGTCACCGGGGAGCCGTCCCACCGCACGCTCTTGCCGTTGGACTCCATCGTCAGCTGCTGGAGGTACGCCGGGAACCGGTGCAGCAGCTGGGCGTACGGCAGCACCGCGTGCGTCTCGGCGCCGAGGAAGTTGACGTACCAGACGTTGAGCAGGCCCATCAGCGCCGGCACGTTGCGGGCGAGGTCGGTCGTGCGGAAGTGCTCGTCGATCGCGTGCATGCCCGCCAGCAGCTCGGTGAACCGCTCGGGGCCGATGGCCACGACCAGGGAGGTGCCGATGGCGGAGTCCAGGGAGTAGCGGCCGCCCACCCAGTCCCAGAAGCCGAAGGCGTTGGCGGGGTCGATGCCGAACGCCGCGACCTTGTCGAGGGCGGTGGAGACGGCGACGAAGTGCTTCGCGACCGCCTCGCTCTCGTCCGATCCGCCGAGCCCGTCGAGCAGCCAGGCCTTGCACAGCCGGGCGTTGGTGAGCGTCTCGAGCGTGCCGAAGGTCTTGCTCGACACGATGAAGAGCGTCGTCGCCGGGTCGAGACCGCTCAGCGTCAGCGCGGCGTCGGTGGGGTCGATGTTGCTGATGAAGCGGCACTCCAGGCCGTCCTGGTGATACGGCGCCAGCGCCTCGTACGCCATCACCGGCCCCAGGTCGGAGCCCCCGATGCCGATGTTGACGACCGTGCGGATCCGTTCGCCGGTCACGCCGGTCCAGGCCCCGGACCGCACCTGGTCGGCGAACTCGTAGACCCGCCGTAGCACCTCGTGGACGTCGCCCACGACGTCCTGGCCGTCGACCTCGAGCCGCGAGCCCGCCGGCAGCCGAAGCGCGGTGTGGAGCACGGCGCGGTCCTCGGTGACGTTGATGGGCTCGCCGCGCAGCATCGCGTCCCGGCGCTCGGTCAGCCCGACCTCGGCCGCGAGCGCCAGCAGTGCGGAGAGGATGTCGTCGTCGACGAGGTTCTTCGACAGGTCGACGTACAGGTCGCCGGCCTGGTGGGTCAGGCGTTCGACGCGCCCCGGGTCGTCGGCGAACCACGACCTCAGGTCGGGCGCGAAGCCGTCGGCGAGCGTGGCGAGGGTCGCCCACGCATCGGTCGTCGTGGCGTCGACAGGCGAGTCGGTCACTACGCCTTGGCCTGGTCGAGCTGACCCTGCACGGTCTCGAGCAGCTCGGTCCAGGACGCCTCGAACTTCTCGACGCCCTCGCGCTCGAGGGTGTCGATGACGTCGTCGTAGTCGATGCCGGCGTCCGCGAGGGCCGCCATGACCCGGTCGGCGTCGTCGTAGTGGTTGGTCACCTGGTCGCCCTGGATGTCGCTGTGGTCGCGCACGGCGTCGAGCGTCTTCTCGGGCATGGTGTTGACGGTGTTGGCGACGACCAGGTCGTCGACGTACATCGTGTCGCGGTAGTCGGGGTTCTTGACGCCGGTCGACGCCCACAGCGGCCGCTGCTTGTTGGCCCCGGCTGCCTCGAGGGCGGCCCAGCGGTCGCCGGCGAAGAACTTCTCGTACTCGCGGTAGGCCAGTCGCGCGTTGGCGACGCCGGCCTTGCCCTTGAGGTCGTCATGGCCGCCGATGTCGTCGAGGCGCTTGTCGATCTCGGTGTCGACCCGGGAGACGAAGAACGACGCGACGGAGTGGATCTTCGACAGGTCCTGGCCGGCCGCCTGCGCCTTCTCGAGCCCGGCGACGTAGGCCTCCATGACACCGAGGTAGCGCTGCAGCCCGAAGATGAGCGTGACGTTGACGCTGATGCCGTTGCCGATCGTGGTGGTGATCGCCGGGGCACCCTCGGTGGTGGCCGGGATCTTGATCAGCACGTTGGGCCGGTCGACCTCGTCGGAGAGCTCCTGGGCCGACGCGGCGGTCGCGGCCTCGTCGTGCGCGAGCGTCGGGGCGACCTCGATCGAGACCCGGCCGTCGACGCCGCCGGATGCCTCGAAGGTGGCGTTGAGCTGGTCGCACGCGTCGCGGACGTCGCGCGTGGTCAGGTAGAAGACCGTGCGGTCGACGTCGGAGCCCTTCGCGGCGAGCTCGTGCACCTGGGCGTCGTAGCGCTCGCCGTCGGCCAGCGCCGCAGCGAAGATCGACGGGTTGGTCGTGACACCCACGACGTGGCTGTTCTTCACGAGGTCGGCGAGGTTGCCGGTCTCGAGGCGCTCTCGTGAGAGGTCGTCGAGCCAGATCGAGACTCCGGCGTCGGACAGTGACTGCAGGTTGTCGGACATGGTGCTCTCCTTCGTTGTGGTTCAGGCGCCGGCGAGCGCGACGGAGTCGCGGGCGGCGTTGGCGACGGCTTCCGCCGTGAGGCCGTACTCCTGGTAGATGCGGGCGTAGTCGGCGCTCGCGCCGTAGGTCTCGATCGAGACGATGCGGCCGAGGTCGCCGACGACGTCGCGCCAGCCCTGTGCGATGCCCGCCTCGACGGACACGCGGGCCTTCACGATCGGCGGGATCACGGTCTCGCGGTACGACGCCTCCTGCTCGTCGAACCACTCGCGGCACGGCATCGACACCACGCGCGCCCGGATGCCGTCGGCCGCCAGCTGCTCGCGGGCCCCGACCGCGAGCTGCACCTCCGACCCGGTCGCCACGAGGACGACGTCGGGCTGGCCGCTGCGGCCGTCGAGGTCGGGGGCGTCGATGAGGACGTAGCCGCCCCGGTGCACGTTGGAGGTGTCGGAGAAGCCGTCGGTGCCGCGGGGGTAGACCGGGAGGTTCTGCCGGCTCAGGCAGAGGCCGGCGGGCCGGTCGTTGTGCTCGAGGATGGTCTTCCAGACGGCGGCGGTCTCGTTGGCGTCACCGGGCCGCACGACGTCCAGGCCCGGGATCGCCCGGAGGGCCGCGAGGTGCTCGATGGGCTGGTGGGTCGGGCCGTCCTCGCCGAGGCCGATCGAGTCGTGGGTCCAGACGTAGGTGACCGGGAGCTGCATGATCGCGGCCAGGCGCACCGCCGGTCGCATGTAGTCGGAGAACGTCAAGAAGGTGCCCCCGAAGACGCGGGTGCCGCCGTGGACGGCGATGCCGTTCATGATCGAGCCCATCGCGTGCTCGCGGATGCCGAAGTGCAGCACCCGGCCGGCGTACGGGTCGCCTGGGAACATCTTGGTCGAGCGGTCCTTGGGCAGGAACGACGGGACGCCCTCGATGGTGGTGTTGTTCGAGCCGGCGAGGTCGGCCGAGCCACCCCACAGCTCCGGCATCGCCGCGGCCACCGCGTTGATGACCTTGCCCGAGGCGACGCGGGTCGCGAGCCCCTTGGGCTCGTCGCCCCAGGTCGGCAGGTCGGCGTCCCAGCCGTCGGGGAGCGAGCGCTTCTGCATCCGCTCGAAGAGGGCGGTGTCGGCCGACGGCTTCTTCGACCAGCGGTCGAAGTCCTCGTCCCAGGCGGCCTGCGCGGCCTTGCCGCGCGCCACTGCCTCACGGGTGTGCTCCAGCACGCCGGGCGGCACCTCGAAGGTCTGGTCCGGGTCGAAGCCGAGCACCTTCTTGGTCGCCGCGACCTCGTCGGCGCCGAGCGCGGAGCCGTGCGACTTGCCGGTGTTCTGCAGGTTGGGTGCCGGCCACGCGATGATCGTGCGCAGCACGATGAAGCTCGGGCGGTCGGTGACCGCCTCCGCCTTCTTGATCGCGTCGTAGAGGGCCGGGACGTCCTCGGCGTACGACGTGTCGTCGTTGGTCCAGTCGACCGTCTGCACGTGCCAGCCGTAGGCCTCGTAGCGGGCGCCCACGTCCTCGCTCAGCGCGATGTCGGTGTCGTCCTCGATCGAGATCCGGTTGGCGTCGTAGATGAGCGTGAGGTTCCCCAGCCGCTGCACACCGGCCAGCGCCGACGCCTCCGCGCTGACGCCCTCCTCGATGTCCCCGTCACTGCACAGGGCGTAGATGTGGTGGTCGAAGGGCGAGGCGCCCTCGGCGGCGTTCGGGTCGAGGAGCCCGCGCTCGCGCCTGGCGGCCATCGCCATGCCGACCGCGTTGCCGATGCCCTGCCCGAGCGGACCCGTGGTGGTCTCGACGCCCGCGGTGTGGCCGTACTCGGGGTGGCCCGGTGTCTTGGAGCCCCACGTGCGCAACGCCTTGATGTCGTCGAGCTCGAGGCCCCAGCCACCGAGGAACAGCTGCAGGTAGAGCGTGAGCGAGGAGTGCCCGCAGGACAACACGAAGCGGTCGCGGCCCGGCCAGTGCGGGTCGGCGGGATTGTGCCGCATCACCTTCTGGAACAGCAGGTACGCCGCTGGGGCCAGGCTCATCGCCGTTCCCGGATGACCGTTGCCGACCTTCTGCACGGCGTCCATCGCGAGGACGCGCACGGTGTCCACCGCCTTGTCGTCGAGCTCGGTCCAGTCAAGACGTGCGGGGATCGTGCTCACAGGCAATCCTTCACAGGTGGGCAATAGGTGGAGTGCGTAGGTGCGGCGAGGAGCTCTGGGTGCCTCCGTCGCCGAGCCTACTCATCGGCGGCGTTAGACTCGATCCCGAGTTCCGTACCCCGTCCCGGCTCGTCCCAGCACTTCCGCAGCCACCCACCTCACCAGTAGAGGACGCCCCTTGTCGTACGGCGCACGTCACGAGTCGACGTGGGCGACGTCCGAGGCAACGACGTCCCCCACGCGAGTCCGTGACGTGCTGCTGGCCTACGTCGGCCTCACCAAGCCGCGGGTCATCGAGCTGCTCCTGCTGACCACCGTGCCGGTGATGTTCGCCGCCCAGGGGGGCGTCCCCCCGCTCGGGCTCGTGGTCGCCACCGTCGTGGGTGGGGCACTGTCGGCCGGATCGGCCTCGGCGCTGAACTGCGTCTACGACCGTGACATCGACGAGCAGATGCGGCGCACCCGGCGCCGGGCCCTGCCGCGCCACATCGTCTCGCCCACCGCCGCGACGATCTTCGGGGTCGTGCTGGGCGTCCTGGCCACGGTCATCCTGCTCGTCTGGGTCAACGCCCTGTCGGCGGGACTCGCCCTGGCCGCGGAGGCGTTCTACCTCCTCGTCTACACGATGTGGCTCAAGCGCCGCACGACCCAGAACATCGTCTGGGGCGGCCTGGCCGGCTGCTTCCCCGCGCTCATCGGCTGGACCGCCGTGACGGGCGCGCTCGCCTGGCCGCCGGTCGTGCTCTTCGCGGTCGTCTTCTTCTGGACGCCTCCGCACACGTGGGCGCTGGCCCTGCGCTACCGCGACGACTACGCCGGCGTCGACGTGCCGATGCTGCCGGTGGTCGCGCCGCCCGCCGTGGTCGGCCGGCAGATCGTCCTCTACACGTGGGCGACCGTCGCCACGTCGTTCCTGTTCTGGCCCGTCGCCGGCGCCGGGGCGGTCTACGTCGTCGCGGCCGCGGTCCTCGGTGCGGTGTTCCTGGTCGAGGCCCACCGGCTCTGGAACAGGTCACGCGCCGGCGACAACCCCGCGCTCATGGACCCGATGCGGCTCTTCCACGTCTCGAACCTCTACCTCGCGCTGCTCTTCGTCGCCGTCGCGGTCGACCCGCTCATCGGCTGAGCGTCGGCCGTCCCACGCTCGCGCGCGGAGAGCACGACCGCGGTGGACGTGGCCGAGACGAGAGCCGCGCCCAGGAGGTGGAGGACCACGAGGGCCTCGGGGAGGTCGAGGAAGTACTGCGTGAAGCCGACCAGCCCCTGGAGGAGCTCGACGCCGAGCAGCACCTGGGCGGCTCGCAGGACCGTGGTGGCCCCGGCGCGGTGCGCCGTCACGACCAGCCCGACGGTGAGGGCGACGAGCACGTAGACCGCGATGGCGTGGACGTGGGACATCAGCTGGGGGTCGAGACCCGTGCGGCGCGCGTCGAGGTCACCCGAGTGGGGACCGCTGCCGGTCACGACGGTGCCGAGGTAGAGCACGACCCAGGCGGAGGCCAGCACGACCCAGGTGAGCCGCGCGAGCCTGGGCGGCGCGGCCGGGCGCACCGGGCCCCGCTGGGCGTCGACCAGCACGACACAGAGCGCGATGAGGACCATCGACACCAGCAGGTGCAGCGCGACGACGTACGGGTTGAGGTCGGTGAGGACGGTGACGCCGCCGATCACGGCCTGAGCCGGGATGCCCAGCACGACGAGGCTGGCCAGCACGAAGACGCGCCAGGGCCGTACGCCGTGCCACCGCTGCACCAGCAGGGCGAGGGCGGCCACCCAGCAGGCGATCGCGATCGCCACCAGCACGAACGTGAGCATCCGGTTGCCGAACTCGATCGCGCCGTGGATGCCGAGGGCGCCGTGCGCACGGTAGGACTCCTCGGTGCAGCGGGGCCAGGTCGGGCAGCCCAGGCCCGAGCCGGTCACCCGGACGGCACCCCCGGTGACCACGATGAGGACGTTGGCGACGAGGTTCGCGACGGAGAGCCGCCAGAGCCAGGTCGCCGTCACTCCCACGAGAACGTCCTCGAGGTGATCACCGCGCCGATGACCGCCCAGACCAGCAGCACCACCAGGGCGGTCCCGTCGAGTGCACCGTCGATGAGCGCCGCCCTGAGCGACTCGCCGAGCGCGCCGGACGGCAACAGGTTCAGCACCGGCTCGAGCGCGCCGTACGACGACGTGGGAAGGACCAGGCCGCCTGCGGCCACGAGCAGGAGGTAGACGAGGTTCGCGACCGCGAGCGTGGCCTCGGCGCGCAGGGCGCCGGCGAGGAGCAGGCCCAGGGCGGCGAACGCGGCCGTGCCGAGGAGCAGCGCCAGAGCGGCCGCCACGAGGTCGGGGTCGGGATCCCAGCCGAGTGCCTGACCGACCGCACAGATGAGGGCGACCTGGAGCATCTCCACCAGCAGCAGCGCGCCGACCTTGCCCAGGAGCAGCCCGTGCCGGGGGAGCGGCGAGGCTCCGAGCCGCTTGAGGACGCCGTAGCGGCGCTCGAAGCCGGTCGCGATCGCCAGGGAGGTGAACGCCGTGGAGACGACGGCCAGCGCGAGGACCCCGGGAGTGAGCACGTCGACCGGTTCGTGGTCGAGGTCGAGCCCCAACCGGTCGGCGCCGGCGACACCGGCCACCAGGGCGAGGACGGGGATCACCAGGGCGAGCAGCAGCTGCTCGCCGTTGCGCAGCAGCAGCCGCGTCTCCATCGACGCCTGGGCCGCCACCTGGCGGGCCAGCGGTGCCGCTCCCGGGGCGGGGGAGAGGTCGAGGCGAGAGCCGGGGGAGCCGTGAGCGTCGCGCCAGCGCTGGTCCTCGCCGGTCATGCCCCGCTCCGCGTCGTCAGGGCGAGGAAGACGTCCTCCAGGGTCCGGCCGTCCGCGGTCAGCTCGGCCGGCGTGCCCGAGGCGACGAGCCGCCCGCGGTCGAGGATGTGGACGACGTCGGCCAGCCGCTCGGCCTCGTCCATGTGGTGCGTGGTGAGGACGACGGTCACGCCGGCGCCGCGGAGCTCACGGAGGAGCTCCCAGGTCGTCCGGCGGGCGTGGGGGTCCATCCCGGCGGTGGGCTCGTCGACGAAGACGAGCTCGGGTCGCCCGACGATCGCCATGGCCAGCGCGAGCCGCTGCTTCTGGCCCCCGGAGAGGCGGCGGTACGGCGTCCGCCCGCACTCCTCCAGCCCGAGCCGGTGCGCGAGCGCGCCGGGGTCGAGCGGATGTGCGTGCAGCCGGGCGATGTGCCGCAGCATCTCGTCGGCTCGCACGCCCGACCAGGCGCCGCCCTCCTGGAGCATGACGCCGATCCGGGGGAGCAGGGTCCGCCGGTCGCGGCGGGGGTCGAGACCGAGGACCCGCACCGAGCCCGCGTGCGCGCGACGGTAGCCCTCGCACGTCTCGAGCGTGGTCGTCTTGCCGGCGCCGTTGGGTCCGAGGACGGCGGTGATCGTCCCGGAGCCCACGGTCAGGGACAGGCCGTCGACCGCGGTGGTGGCGCCGTACCGCATCACGAGGCCGTCGATCTCGACAGCGGGAGCGGCGGGCACCGCCCAAGTCTAGGTAGGAGAGGTCGGCGTCGGGGTTCGCAGGGTGAGCAAGAAAGGAGGTGGGGTCTGTCGGCGGCACCGCCTACGCTCGTTCGGGTGAGTGGACGACCGGCCATCGAGGCCGACAACCTGGTCAAGAAGTTCGGGGAGACCCTCGCGGTCGACGGTGTCAGCCTGGCTGTCCCGGAGGGCACGGTGCTGGGCCTGCTGGGCCCCAACGGCGCCGGGAAGACCACGACCGTGCGGATGATGACCACGCTGACCACGCCGACGAGCGGCACGGCCCGAGTCGCGGGCTACGACGTCGTCGAGCAGCCCGACCTGGTCCGCAAGAGCATGGGGCTGACCGGGCAGGCGGCCACCGTCGACGAGCTCCTGACCGGACGGGAGAACCTCCGCCTGATCGGCTCGCTCTACGGCCTTTCCCCCGCCTACGTGCGGCAGGCGACCGACGACCTGCTCGAGCGGTTCTCGCTCGACGAGGCCGGCAACCGGGTGGTGAAGACCTACTCGGGCGGCATGCGCCGACGTCTCGACCTGGCGGTCAGCCTGATCGCCACTCCGCCGGTGCTCTTCCTCGACGAGCCGACCACCGGCCTCGACCCGCGCAGCCGGGTGGAGCTCTGGGACGTGCTCCGCGGGCTCGTCTCGGACGGCACCACCTTGCTGCTGACCACGCAGTACCTCGAGGAGGCCGACCAGCTCGCCGACCGGATCGCGGTGATCGATCGCGGGCGCGTGATCGCGGAGGGCACCCCGCTCGAGCTCAAGGACCAGTCGGGCAAGGCCGCGCTCGTGGTGACCGTCTCCGAGGCCGGTCACCTGCTCGAGGCGGAGCGCCTCCTGCGCATGCTCGTCGACGAGGTGCACGTCGACCCGAACGCTCGCCAGCTCACCGCCCCGGCCAACGGGCTGGCCGACGTGACCCGCATCGCGGGCGCGTTCGACGGGTCGGGCATCGAGCTCGACGACCTCGGCCTCCAGCGACCCAGCCTCGACGACGTCTTCCTGCACCTGACCGGCCACCGTGCCGAGGACGCCACCGACCCGACCGACGAGACCCAGGACGTGACGCCGTGACCACGCAGACCACCCCCGCCAGCGCGCGGATCGCCCGCCCCGAGATCCGCGACACCGGCCTCCTGCGGCAGTCGCTGTCGATCACCCGGCGCAACCTGATCCACATCAAGCGGATGCCCGAGATGCTGCTCGACGTCACGATCCAGCCGGTCATGTTCGTGCTGCTCTTCGCCTTCGTCTTCGGTGGCTCGATCGCCATCAGCGGCGACGCCTCCGACTACCGCGAGTGGCTGATGGCGGGGATCATGGGACAGACGGTCACCTTCGCCTCGTTCATCGTCGCGGTAGGGCTCACCGCCGACCTCGACAAGGGGATCGTCGACCGGCTGCGCTCGCTCCCGATCCACGGCGCCGCGGTCCTGGTCGGGCGCAGCATCTCCAGCCTTCTGCACTCCAGCATCGGCATCGTGATCATGTCCCTGACCGGTCTGGCCATCGGCTGGGGCATCCACAACGGCGCAGCCGACGCGGTGCTGGCCTACCTGCTGCTGCTGGCGTGGGGCTTCGCCATGATCTGGGTCGGCATCCTGGTCGGCGCCTCGATGCGCTCGGTCGAGGCGGTCAACGGGCTGATGTTCGCGACGATGTTCCCGATCACCTTCCTGGCCAACACCTTCGCCCCGACCGAGAACATGCCGCCCGTGCTGCAGACCTTCGCAGAGTGGAACCCGCTCTCGTCGCTGGTGCTGGCGATGCGTGAGCTGTGGGGCAATCCCCTGCCGCCCGAGACCGGAGACGGTCGCGCTGCCGCTGCAGTACCCCGTCCAGTCCACGATCATCTGGGTGATCATCATCACGGCGGTGTTCGCGCCGCTGTCGCTGCGTGCCTTCCGGCGACGGACCCAGGGTTGAGCCTCGAACTGAGCCCTGGACGAGCGCTCGTTCAGCTGCCGACCGGCGCGGGAAGGCGCAAGGGGTTCCGTGGTTAGGTGACCCTTACTTGAAACCGGTCGTTCATTAACGACACACTGGTGTTGTGGAATTCCCGGCACCGGTCTCCGTGGGCGGAGACGCACCCACGCGTGAGCGTGTGGCCCGGTCGATCCTGGAGAACGGGCCGTCCACTGCCGCCGACCTCGCGACGCGGCTGTCGCTCACTGCCGCCGCGGTGCGTCGCCACCTCGACCACCTGGTCGCCGAGGGCACGGCCGAGGCGCGGGAGCGCCGGGTCTACGGCGCGCGTGGCCGCGGCCGGCCCGCGAAGGTCTTCGCCCTGACCGAGGCTGGACGCGACTCGTTCGACCAGCAGTACGACGACCTGGCCGTGGCCGCCTTGCGATTCCTCGCCGAGACCGGCGGCGACGAGGCCGTGATGGAGTTCGCCCGCCGCAGGGTGGCGTTCATCGAGCGCGACTGCGCGCGGCTGATGGACCAGCAGCCCCACCTGAGCGCCGCCGAGGCTCTCGCGGCCGTGCTCACCGAGGGTGGCTACGCCGCCAGCCTCCGGCAGCTCCCGGTGGTCGGTGAGCAGCTGTGCCAGCAGCACTGCCCGGTGTCCCACGTGGCCCACGAGTTCCCGCAGCTCTGCGAGGCGGAGACCGAGGCGATCGGCCGGGTCGTCGGCACCCACGTGCAGCGACTGGCGACGATCGCGCACGGCGACGGCGTCTGCACGACCTGCATCCCCCATCCCGAGACCGGCACCACCCATCTTGTCCTCAAGGAAACGGAGCACACGTGACCTCCATCGAAGAGCTCAACCCGGAGCTGAAGGGCATCGGCCGCTACCAGTTCGGCTGGTCCGACAGCGACACCGCGGGTGCCACGGCGACGCGTGGTCTCAACGAGGACGTCGTCCGCGACATCTCCGCGAAGAAGAACGAGCCGCAGTGGATGCTCGACCTGCGCCTGAAGGGCCTCAAGCTCTTCCACCGCAAGCCGATGCCGACCTGGGGCTCGGACCTCTCCTCGATCGACTTCGACAACATCAAGTACTTCGTCCGGTCCAGCGAGAAGCAGGCGACCAGCTGGGAGGACCTGCCCGAGGACATCAAGAACACCTACGACCGGCTCGGCATCCCCGAGGCCGAGAAGCAGCGCCTCGTGGCCGGCGTCGCGGCGCAGTACGAGTCGGAGGTCGTCTACCACTCGATCCGTGAGGACCTCGAGGCCCAGGGTGTGCTGTTCCTCGACACCGACACCGCGCTGCGCGAGCAGCCGGAGCTGTTCCAGGAGTACTTCGGCACCGTGATCCCGGTCGGCGACAACAAGTTCGCCGCGCTGAACACGTCGGTCTGGTCGGGTGGGTCGTTCATCTACGTCCCCAAGGGCGTGCACGTCGACATCCCGCTGCAGGCCTACTTCCGGATCAACACCGAGAACATGGGCCAGTTCGAGCGGACGCTGATCATCGTCGACGAGGACGCCTACGTGCACTACGTCGAGGGCTGCACCGCGCCGATCTACTCCTCGGACTCCCTGCACTCCGCCGTCGTGGAGATCATCGTGAAGAAGGGCGGCCGCTGCCGCTACACCACCATCCAGAACTGGTCGAACAACGTCTACAACCTCGTCACCAAGCGGGCGACGTGCGAGGCCGGCGCGACGATGGAGTGGGTCGACGGCAACATCGGCTCCAAGGTCACGATGAAGTACCCCGCCGTCTACCTGATGGGCGAGCACGCCAAGGGCGAGACGCTGTCGATCGCCTTCGCCGGCGAGGGCCAGCACCAGGACGCCGGCGCCAAGATGGTGCACGCCGCACCGAACACCTCGAGCTCGATCCTGAGCAAGTCGGTGGCGCGAGGTGGCGGGCGGACGTCGTACCGCGGCCTGATCCAGATCAACGAGGGCGCCCACGGCTCGAAGTCCAACGTGCTGTGCGACGCGCTGCTGGTCGACCAGATCAGCCGCAGCGACACCTACCCGTACGTCGACATCCGCGAGGACGACGTGTCCATGGGCCACGAGGCGAGCGTCTCGAAGGTCTCCGAGGACCAGCTGTTCTACCTGATGTCGCGCGGCATGGAGCAGGACGAGGCGATGGCGATGATCGTGCGCGGCTTCGTCGAGCCGATCGCCAAGGAGCTCCCGATGGAGTACGCGTTGGAGCTGAACCGGTTGATCGAGCTCCAAATGGAGGGCGCTGTCGGCTAGGGCGCGGGGCGCCCTAACCCGGACAGCGCCCCCTCCTCCTCGCTAGCGCTCGTCGTCGCATGGTTGCTCAGGTGCCGGTCTCACCGACCTGACGAACCCGATTCGAGAAAGAGAACTGTTGACTGCCGTAGCTGACGCCCTCGAGATGTCGAGGGTCGAGTCCCACCTGCATCCGGAAGGGTCCTTCGACGTGGCCGACCACGTCGTGCCCACCGGGCGCGAGGAGATCTGGCGGTTCACCCCGCTCAAGCGCCTGCGCGGCCTGCACGGCGAGGCCGTGCTGGGACGGAGCACGACGTCGTACGCCTGGAACACCCCCGACGGTGTCCGCGTCGACTCGGTGCAGGGTGACGAGGCGCGCGCGCTGCGCGGGATCAGTGGCCTGGTGCCCAACAGCCGCTACGCCGCCCGGGTGCTCGCCGAGGTGTCCTCGACGTTGCTCGTCGACGTCCCCGCGGACGCCGAGATCGGTGAGCCGATCCTGGTCGAGCTGCACGGCGCGGACGCCGCGAACACGGAGGCGGGTCACCTCGCCCTGCGCTTCGGGGCGCACAGCCGCGCCATCGTCGTGCTCAACCACACCGGCAGCGCCTCGCTCGCCCAGGTCGTCGAGGTGCTGGTGGGCGACGGAGCCCACGTCACGGTCGTCTCGATCCAGGACTGGGCCGACGACGCAGTGCACCTGACGACGACCGAGGCACGAGTGGGGCGCGACGCGTCGTACAAGCACGCGGCGATCAGCTTCGGGGGCGACGTGGTCCGGATGGACACCAACGTGACGTACGCCGGCCCCGGGGGCTCGGCGGACCTCCTCGGGCTCTACTTCGCCGACGCCGGACAGCACCTCGAGCACCGGCTCTTCGCGGACCACACCGCCCCGCGCACCCGCAGCAACGCCTCCTACAAGGGCGCGCTGCAGGGGCAGGGCGCCCACACCGTGTGGGTCGGCAACGTGCTCATCCGCAAGATCGCCGAGGGCATCGAGACCTTCGAGGAGAACCGCAACCTCATCCTCACCGACGGCTGCCAGGCCGACTCGATCCCGAACCTGGAGATCGAGACCGGCGAGATCGCGGGCGCCGGGCACGCGTCGGCGACCGGTCGCTTCGACGACAACCAGCTCTTCTACCTCCGCTCCCGCGGGATCGAGGAGTCCGAGGCCCGCCGGCTGGTCGTGCACGGCTTCTTCAACGACCTGATCCGCAAGGTCGGCGTGCCGGCCATCGAGGAGCGGCTGATCAGCACGGTCGAGGCCGAGCTGGCCAAGAACGTGACCGGCCCCGTTGATCTGCGGGGTGCCCTGTGAGCTTCGAGCGCGCCTGCCCCTTCGCCGACGTCCCCGACGACGAGGCCGTCGCCGTCACCGTCGGTGGCCAGGAGGTCGCGCTGGCACGGCACGGCGACGAGGTCTTCGCCGTGGAGGACACCTGCTCCCACGCAGCGGTCGCGCTGAGCGAGGGCGAGGTGTCGGACTGCACCGTCGAGTGCTGGCTGCACGGCTCGCGCTTCGACCTGCGCACCGGCAAGCCCATCGGCCTCCCGGCGACCGAGCCGGTCGCCACCTTCGCGGTGGAGATCCGCGACGGCGACGTCTACGTCGACACCACCACCACCCTGAACGGAGTGACTCCGCAGTGAGCACCAAGCTGGACATCAAGGACCTGCACGTCTCGGTCGACACCGAGGACGGCCCCAAGGAGATCCTCAAGGGCGTCACGCTGACGATCAACAGCGGCGAGACGCACGCGATCATGGGCCCGAACGGGTCCGGCAAGTCGACGTTGGCCTACTCCATCGCCGGCCACCCGAAGTACACCGTCACCAGCGGGTCGGTGACCCTCGACGGGGCCGACGTCCTCGCGATGAGCGTCGACGAACGCGCCCGCGCCGGCCTGTTCCTGGCCATGCAGTACCCCGTCGAGGTGCCGGGCGTCTCGGTCGCGAACTTCCTGCGCACCGCCAAGACCGCCATCGACGGCGAGGCGCCCAAGCTGCGCACCTGGGTCAAGGACGTCAACGCGACCCTCGACGCCGCCGGCCTGGACCCGACGTTCTCTGCTCGCAACGTCAACGAGGGCTTCTCCGGTGGCGAGAAGAAGCGTCACGAGATCGCCCAGATGCGACTGCTCGACCCCAAGATCGCCGTGCTCGACGAGACCGACTCCGGCCTCGACATCGACGCGCTCAAGGTCGTCTCGGAGGGTGTGAACCGCTTCGCCGAGGCCGGCGACAAGGGCGTCCTGCTGATCACGCACTACACGCGGATCCTGCGCTACATCAAGCCCGACTTCGTGCACGTCTTCGTCGCGGGCCGGATCGCCGAGGAGGGCGGGCCCGAGCTCGCCGACCAGCTCGAGGCCGACGGCTACGAGCGCTACCTCAAGGCCGCGGCGGTCTGAGATGGCTCCCTTCGTTGGCGAGGGCCTGCTTCCGGACCTGGAGGTCATCCGCAAGGACTTCCCGATCCTGACGCGCACTCTGCAGACGGGAGCCGGCGACCCCGTGCCCCTCGTCTACCTCGACAGCGCCAACACCTCCCAGAAGCCGCAGGTCGTCATCGACACGATGGTCGACCACCTCGAGCGCCACAACGCCAACATCGCCCGCGCCATGCACCAGCTGGGTGCTGAGTCGACGCAGGCGTTCGAGGCGGCGCGCGACCGCGTCGCGTCGTTCATCGGCGCGCCCTCGCGCGACGAGGTGATCTTCACCAAGAACGCCACCGAGGCGCTCAACCTGGTCGCGAACACGCTCGCCTGGGCCGACGGGGATCTCGAAGGTGGGTCCCGGCGACGAGGTCGTCATCACCGAGATGGAGCACCACTCCAACATCGTGCCGTGGCAGCTGCTGACCGAGCGCACGGGCGCCACCCTGCGGTGGTTCGGGCTGACCGACGACGGCCACCTCGACCTGTCGAACCTCGACGAGCTGATCACCGAGCGCACCAAGGTCGTGTCCCTGACCTGGGTCTCCAACATGCTCGGCACGATCAACCCGGTCCGTCAGATCGCCGACCGGGCCCACCAGGTGGGCGCCCTGGTGGTCCTCGACGCCTCGCAGGCCGTGCCGCAGCTGCCAGTCGACGTGGTCGCCTCGGGCGCCGACCTGCTGGCGTTCACCGGGCACAAGACCGTCGGCCCGACCGGCATCGGTGTGCTCTGGGGTCGCGCGGAGGTGCTCGACGCGCTGCCGCCGTTCCTGGGGGGCGGCGAGATGATCGAGACCGTCACGATGGCGCGCTCGACCTACGCCGGGGCCCCGCACAAGTTCGAGGCCGGCACCCCGCCGATCGTCGAGGCGATCGGCCTCGGCGCCGCGCGTCGAGTATCTCGGCCACGTCGGCATGGAGCACGTCCACCGGCACGAGCAGGCGATCACGGCGTACGCGCTCGAGGGCCTGCAGACGGTGCCCGGGGTCAGGGTGCTCGGCCCGCGCGACGCCGCCCAGCGCGGGGGAGCGATCTCCTTCGAGCTCGACGGCGTCCACCCGCACGACGTGGCGACGGTGCTCGACACACGTGGCATCGCGGTGCGCGCCGGCCACCACTGCGCCAAGCCCGCGCACGCCCGTTTCGGCGTGCAGGCCTCGACGCGGATGTCGTCGTACCTCTACACGACCCCGGCCGAGATCGACGCGCTCGTCGAGGGGCTGAACTTCGTCCGCAGCTACTTCAAGGTGGGCTGACACCGACCATGTCTACTTCTGGGTCTGCTTCTGGGTCTACGTCTGGGTCTGCCGAGCTCGACGCGCTCTACCAGGAGATCATCCTGGACCACTACAAGAACCCGCAGAACAAGGGGCTCCGCGAGCCCTTCGAGGCCGAGGTGCACCACGTGAACCCGACCTGTGGCGACGAGGTGACGCTCCGCGTCCACCTCGATGGCAACCGGGTGAGCGACGTGTCCTACGACTCCGTCGGTTGCTCGATCTCCCAGGCCTCGGCCTCGGTGATGACGGAGCTGGTGATCGGTAAGTCGGTGGACGAGGCCCTGGCCGTGCATGGAGAGTTCCTGAGGCTGATGCAGGGCAAGGGCCAGGTGGAGCCGGACGAGGAGACGCTGGAGGACGCGGTGGCGTTCGCCGGGGTCGCCAGGTTCCCGGCGCGCGTGAAGTGTGCGCTGCTCTCGTGGATGGCTTGGAAGGACGCGACCGCAAGCGCGACGGAGACTGCGGGTGGTTGAGGAGGCGCGCCAGCGCCGTCTCGACACCACGGATAAGGAGACCACATGACCGACAACAGCGATCTGCCCGACGTGCCCGAAGCGACCGGCGGCGTGTCGACGCTGACCGTCGAGGACGTCACCGAGGCGATGAAGGACGTCGTCGACCCCGAGCTCGGCATCAACGTGGTCGACCTCGGCCTGGTCTACGACGTGCATCTCGACGAGGAGAGCAACGTGGTGCTCGACATGACGCTGACCTCCGCGGCCTGCCCCTCACCGACGTGATCCAGGACCAGACCAACTCGGCGCTCGAGGGACTGGCGAAGGACGTCGCCATCAACTGGGTCTGGATGCCCCCGTGGGGCCCCGACAAGATCACCCCCGACGGGCGCGAGCAGCTGCGGGCGCTGGGCTTCAACGTCTGACCGGTCGAGCCCTGACCCGCGTCACCCGATGGGCGGGTCGAAGGTGAGCTCGAGGTCGTTCCCGTTGGCGACCAGGTCGTCGGGCCACGAGCCGGTCCCGGTCGAGGTGACGCCGTCCAGGGTCACGTCGACGGTGTAGGTGAACGGCGGCGCTCCCGTGAGGTCGATCTCGCTCGGCCCGGTCGGCGTGACGAAGGTGATCACGCCGTCCCGTTCGCACCGGCCGGGGGCGAGCGTGAGCACGAAGCTGAGCTCCTCCCCGCCCGAGGCGGTCAGCCGGAAGCGAGCGCTCGCCTCGGCGGGCTCGGCGGCCAGGCCGCTGAGGCGGACGGTCGGGCTCGGTGCCGTCATCGGCGTCCCGAGGCTCGGCGGGCCGACGAAGTACGCCGTGCCCGTGACCGGCGCCGCGGACCCGTCGGACGTGGTCACCCAGCGGAACGTCGCGGACAGGTCGTTGCCGGTCCCGCCGCGCCCGAACACGTCGACGTCCCAGGCGCCCGCCGGGACGACGGCCGGGATCACGTAGCGATCGCCCTCACGCCGCACCGGCGTCGACCACTCGCGCCGGCAACGCTCGGCGCGATCGCCCGCCGGTTGGAAGTCGGCGCTGAACTCCCAGCCGTCGAGAGGGAACGCGAAGGTGGCGGCCTCCTCGGCGCGCAGCTCCGGGGGGTGGTCGGGAGGTGGGCCGTCGGCGCAGCCACCCGAGCTGCTGGAGCCCGTCCTCGGCCTCGGCGAAGTAGCAGTAACGCCCAGGCGTCGAGGTCGACGTCGCCGTGCGGCGGTGCAGCGTCAGAGGCGGTGGCCGGTCCGGCGGCTGCCCGGGGTTCGCCTCGGGGTCCCGCAGGGCTGCGGCGTCGCCACAGGCGCTGACAGCCCGAGCAGGGCGACGATGGTGAGCAGGCGACGAAGAGCCATGGTGTTCGGACGGTAGCCGCCGGCCCGCCGGCAGCATCCGCCGGGAGCGGGCCGGTAGCGTCCAGCGGGTGCCTGTCGTCCGCGTGCCCGCCGCCCGGATCGGCGCGCTGGGTCGAGAACGTCGCCGCCCGGCACGGCGACACCACGCTCTCGGCCCGAGACGGCGGCTCTGATCGGCGACCGCCGCCGATGGTACGACGTTCGTCGCCCGGCTGCCCTTCGCCGCGGCGTACGACGGCCCGGCGACCGCGGAGGCGCTTCGCCGCCGCGATGGCGCCGCCGCCCGACTGGGGCGTGCTGCTGGTGCGCAAGGGCGGGTTCGCGGTGGCCCGGCTGGCCGGGACGAGCGCTCGTCGACCACAAGGTCGGGCAGCGGCACGTGCAGGGCCGGACCAAGGCGGGCGGCCAGAGCCAGCAGCGGTTCGCGCGTCGACGCGACAACCAGGCGCGGCAGGCCTACGAGGCCGCCGCCGACCACGCCGCCAGGGTGCTGGCCGGACTCGGCCCCGTCGTGACCGGCGGCGACCGGCAGGCCGTCCAGGAGGTGCTCGCCGACCGACGGCTCGCCGGGCTCGCGGTGGTCGGACCCTGGCTGCCGGTGCCCGATCCCCGGCGTCGGCAGCTGGACGCGGCGATCGCGGACGCCTCCGCGGCCGAGATCGAGATCGTGGAGCCGGCTGGCTAGCCGACCCGCCGGAGTACCCGCTCAAGCGGGGACTCCTGCACCTCCCGAACCGTTGCAACGGTCGCGAAGTGCCGCTCAGGGTGGGAGTCCGCCTAGGTGAAGAGGTCGGCGGGGTAGTGGCGCCAGAGCGCCCGCGCCGCGCACGCCGGCTTGTCGACGTCGCGTACGTCGACCACCACGTCGAGTGTCTCCTGGAGACCGCCCGGCACCTCGGCCACCTGCGACGACGTCGGGCTCGCATCCGCACCGCCCCCCACCAGGACCGGCGAGGGCACCCGGACCCGGTCGTAGCCGTAGAACATCGTCTCGCCCCCGTTGAAGACCTGGAGCCGCGCCGAAGAGCGACGGCAGCAGGGCGAGCGTCAGGTGCGCGTGCGCGATCGGGGCACCGAACGGGCCCGCGGCGGCTCGCCCCGGGTCGTTGTGGGCCCAGTGCCGGTCGTCGGCCGCGTCGGCGAAGTCGTCCACCCGGGTCTGCGAGATCTCGAGCCAAGGGGCGGCGGACCCAGGTCGCGGCCGACGAGGCCCCGCAGCCCTCGAGGTCGGCCACCTCGACCGGCCCGGTCCAGTCCGTCACTCGCCGAGTCTCCCCGAAAGTGCCCGGACGGTCACCTGCGCGCTATCCTAGTGCTTGCAGCGGTCCGAGCAGGGCCGTTGAGGTCGACCCGGCAGACTCTCGTCGCCGGATGGGGGAGCCCGTCGACCAGTCATTCCGCATTCATTCAGCGTCGAGCATCCAGGTGCGCGGCACTGCTGAGGAGACTTCTTGGCACGACGAGGCCAACGCGGTTCCGGTAACACCCGGACCGCTCCGCGCCAACAGCGCGGCAACGACGGCATCATGCCGGTGCTGGCGAGCGCCGTGCGCGAGGTGGAGGCCGAGGCCGCAGCGCGGGCGCGTCCGCCGTCGGCTCGCGCACCAAGTTCCAGGTGATCGCCCTCCTGGTCCGCGAGGAGCGGGCCCGGGTCAAGGCCGACACCGAGCATGGCCGAGGCCTAGCGGGACGGAGCAGCTGCAAGCGCCTCGACGGCATCGCGACGATCCTGGCCAAGACCGCCGCCCGCGACACCTCGCTGCTGGCCCTGCTGGCCGAGGACGCCGTCGTCTCCGACGCCGCCCGCGACCTCATGCGCGACATGCTCGCAGGCCGCCGGCGTCGAGGGCCGACGCCGAGGAGGTCCGAGGCCGAGACGCCTCGTGCTCGACCCGGCCCGCGAGCGTCGCGTCGTCCCGCAGTCGGTCGTCTCCCGCCAGCTGGCCAACCCGTTCCTGGCCCCCGACTTCTCCGTCGCCGCGGCAGGCCGACCGCGGACCCGCCGGCTGTCGCAGCTGGGAGCTGCTCGGCCCGCTGCTTCCGCGTCCTTCGAGTACGGCGGCGACGTCCTCGTGCATGCGACCTGCCCGAGCCCCGACCAGCACGCCTGCACGCGCGCCGACGGGCTCGAGCTGATGCCCCACCAGGCGCAGGTGGTCGCGGCGGCCGCGGCCGGCCACCGCACCTTCCTGCTCGCCGACGAGCCGGGCCTCGGCAAGACCGCCCAGGCGCTGCTGGCCGCCCAGGCCGCCGACGCCTACCCGCTGCTGGTCGTGGTGCCCAACGTGGTCAAGACCAACTGGGCCCGCGAGGCCGAGCATCTGGACGCCCGCGGCACCCGGCCACGGTGATCCACGGCGACGGCGACACCTCGACGGCTTCGCCGACATCGTGGTCGTCAACTACGAGGTGCTCGACCGCCACGTCGGCTGGCTGGGCGACCTCGGCTTCCGCGGCATGGTCGTCGACGAGGCCCACTTCATCAAGAACAAGACCTCGCAGCGCTCCCAGCACGTCGCTCCAGCTGTCCGACCGGATCCGGCAGCGCACGGCCCGGCCGCTGCTGATGGCGCTGACCGGCACGCCGCTGATCAACGACATCGAGGACTTCCGGGCCATCTGGCAGTTCCTCGGCTGGATCGACGAGAAGAAGCCGCGGCCGCGCTCATGGAGGCGCCTCGAGGAGACCGGGCTCACGCCCGCTCGACGCCGGCTTCTACCCGGCGGCCCGCTCCAGCGTCATCGAGCATGGGCATCGTGCGGCGCCGCAAGGTCGACGTCGCCAAGGACATCCCCGCCCGCCGCATCGCCGACCTGCCGGTCGAGCTCGACGACGCCGTCGGCCGCTCGATCCGCGAGGCCGAGCGCGAGCTGGCCCGCCGGCTGGTCAAGCCGCTACGACAGCGCGCTCGCGACCCGCACCGTCGGGCGTCGACCGTCGAGGGCATCGACCACGACCTGGTGCGCCAGGTCGCCGGCTGGGAGCGCGAGGACAGCCGACACGAACGAGCCGGCGAGAACGTCTTCTCGATGATGCGCCGGATCGGCCAGGCCAAGGCCGGGCTCGCCGCCGACTACGCCGCCCAGCTGGCCCGCAACGTCGGCAAGGTCGTGTTCTTCGCCAAGCACGTCGACGTCATGGACGTCGCCGAGGAGCTCTTCGCGCAAGCGCGGCATCAAGTACGCCTCGATCCGCGGCGACCAGACCGCCAAGGCCCGCACGAAGCGCAACATCGACGCCTTCGTCAACGACCCCGACGTCGCGGTGATCGTCTGCTCGCTGACGCGCCGCCGGCGTCGGCCTCAACCTGCAGGTCGTCCTCCAACGTCGTGCTCGCCGAGCTGTCGTGGACCGACGCCGAGCAGACCCAGGCCATCGACCGGGTCCACCGGATCGGGCAGGACGAGCCGGTGACCGCCTGGCGGATCATCGCCGCGCAGACCATCGACACCAAGATCGCCGAGCTGATCGACAGCAAGGCCGGGCTGGCCGCCCGCGCCCTCGACGGCTCCGACGAGGAGATCGGGTCCTCGACCGACGTCCAGCTCGAGGCGCTGGTCGCGCTGCTCACCGAGGCGCTCGAGGCACGCGGCGACTGATCTCCCGCAGACCGGGCGGGCAGGCTCTAGCTTGGGCTCGGTCGACGCCCTGAGCGGCCAGGTGCAGGACGTCGACGCGGGCGACACGGCGTTCGTGCGCCGCACGGCGCTGGCGACGGCGCAGTACACCGCGACGTTCCCGCCGGGCAGCCCGGCCCAGGCGCGGGCGACGTACGACCCCGACGGCTTCTTCACCCAGCCGCAGGACTTCTGACCTGCCGGCTCACGGGCAGTTGTTGAACGCGATCTCTCCTACGCCGATGTGCTGGCCGGCGAGATCTGATCCATTCTCGGCGGCGCGGAGGATGATCTCCACCTGCTGCAGCTCATGGGGCCAGAACAGATCTCACGTCACCGTCGTTGGACGAGATATCTCCGTCCACGGTGGCCACGAAGCCTCCCTCCTGGCCCGTCCCGATCCGGGGCCCGTGCTCGCTTCGAAGGTGGCCGGGCTGACGATGACCTCGTCGGTGAAGCTGTCTTCGCCGGTGGCCTTGTCGATGTCGGTGATCCTGAGCGAGAGCTTCTTCACCGGCACGCTGAAATTGATGGTCATCGTGACGGTGTCGCCCTGGTGTCGGCGTCCCTCTTGATGCTGGAGCTTGACGTAGTCCCACGGCTCGCCAGCCGGAAACGCGGTGGTGCGGACCTGCCCCGTCTCCCGGCGTCTGGTCGACCCAGTCCGCCGCTGAGTACGTCACCAACGCCGTGACCAAGGACGGCGGAAACAACAGCGCCGTGACGAGGCCGTCGGACCCCGGGTTGGTCAGCGGCGCCTCCCCCTGCTGGCAGGGCAGGCTCGATGGCGTACGCCGGCGCGGTCACCGCCGTCAGCACCACGGGCGCGGTCCACGCCAGCCCCCTGGTCACCGTGCGCCGGGTGACCCCGAGCGTGCCGATCGGCCGCCGCCCGGGTTTCCTCGGCGAGCCCGGGTTTCCTGGCCCTGCCTGTTCGTCTTCACAGAAGTACCTCCTCCGCGCCGAGCGGGCGGGTGTGTGTCTCGAGGGTGGTGTGGTCAGCAGCCGAGCATGAAGTCGCCCACTCCGATCCATTGACCGGTCGGGCTCTAGGTTGTCCTCGTCTGCCGCCCGGTAGAGGACCGTGACCTCCGAGACGGCGCCGGGCCAGGTCAGCCTCACGTCACCCGCGTTGTCCTCCCGGTCGAGGCCCGCGCTCCGGTCGATGGCTTGGAATGGCTCCAACCGCGTGCCGTTGCCCTGCAGGGCCGTCACGTCTGCGAATGCGAAGGTGAAGTCGCCCGGTGACACGCTGACGAGATCGATCCATTGAAGTTGCTCTGCGTCGATGCCCGTCAGCGTGAACGACAGGTTTGTGACCGTTGTCGGGAAGTTGATCGTCAGGACGATCGCGTCGCCCTCATCCGTCGCGTCGTAGGTGTCGGTGCTGGCGGAGCGACCGGGATGGTGCAGCGTGATGTAGTCGTAGTTGGCAGTGCCGGGCGGGCTCTGCTCAGCGGTGAATCGCGTGCTGTCCAAGGCTCCCGTGTTCCCCGGATGGAGGTCCGGGCTCACGATCTCCTTGGGCTCGGTCACCCCCCACGTTCCATATCCGGGGAGACGTCGGTCCCGATGGTCACCCCGTTCTCGGTCGTGATGACGGACCGGGTCGTGCCGTAGGTGACGATCCCGGTGGTCGCCGATGTCCCGGACCCGAAGACGACACCGGTGACCACAGGGTGTCCGACGCCGATCTCGGAGGCCACCAGGGCGCCCCTGAGCTGTTCACAGGCCGGAGGACTCGAGGCGTACGCCGGCGCGGTCACCGCCGTCAGCACCACGGGCGCGGTCCACGCCAGCCCCCTGGTCACGCGTGCGCCGGGTGACCCCGAGCGTGCCCGGCGACCCGCGTTGAGAGCCTCGGTGAATCCGTGTGGTTCTCATGACTGACCAACCCCTGTGCCCCGATGCGGGCGGATGTATGTCGATGGTGGGGCGGCAGCCGAGCATGGACGCTGCCAACCCCCCGCCGAGACCCACAGCGAGGCTAGGCGCGCCCACGGACTCGAGACCATCAGCCCAGGTCCCCGTTCAGGCGCTGTTCAGGTCCCTTGACGGTGCGTTCGGGCGGCTGTCAGCAGCCGAGGAGAAGTTGCCCACGCCGATGTGCTGACCGATCTGGCTTTCGCACGAGGTCGTCAGCGCGGAACTCGACGGTGACCACTTGAACTCCGGCCAATTCAGCATCACGTCACCCCTGTTGGACTCGAGAGATGCGGCTCAACACTTCGCCCGGCGGTCCTGGGAGTGCCAGTTCCGTGGTCCTGTGCACCGGTCAGGAACCAGCGGTTTCGGCACTCTCCGTCCGGATCGATTCGGTCGTCAGGCGCGGGTGCGACACGGAAATGATCGTGAATCCCAGGATGTGACGATCGACGTGGTCAATCCACTCACCCGGTGACGCGTTGTCGATGTCGTGTCAGGTCGAGGGACGTCAGGTTCTGTACCTGTCTTCGCCGAAATCGCGATGGTCGGGCGTGACTCGTACCAGCCCTTGGTCCAAGACGTGCTTCCGTTGTAGGTCGGAGCTTGATGTAGTCTGATAATTTCGAGCGGACGTCGTCCGGGATGAGAATACTGTCGGTGCTTCGTGCCGTAGCGCCAGGGACTTCCGGAGTCAGGCCAGTGCCGTAGCCGGTCGTAGCGTAGGTGACGGTCCCCGTGATCGCGGCGCCCTGGTTCCGGAACACGATGCTGGTGACGACGGGGCTTGATGTCGAGAAAGTCCTGGAGACGCGTGCACGCGCGCGCAGTGCACGGCACCCGGGCTCGCGGCGAACGCCGGGACGGTGACGGACGTCAGGACCACGGGCGCCGTCCAGGCCATCCCTCGCGTGACGGTCCGCCGGCTGATGCCGCGTGTCTCGGTCGGGCGCTCGAGTTCCCGCGCGCAGTTGGTTCGATCGTCGCTCAAAGCTGATGGATCCCCCATGTGGTTCACGTCGTCCGTGCGCACGGCGCGGCACGGCAGGACCCCCCACGAGTCCCACAGCGAGGCTAGGTACGCGCACTCAGCGCGACAATCAGTCCAGGTCCCGTCGCACGACGCGCTCTAGGTCCCCTGGCGTCGCGTCCTAGGTGCGACCGGGGCGGGCCTCGATCGCGGCGCGCCGCGCGGTCCAGCGGTCCACCATCGAGCGCATCTCCTCACCCACGAAGAGCAGGAACTCGCGCATCAGCTCCAGCCGGTGCCGGGCGGGCGCGTCGGCAGGCAGGTCCGTCGAGCGCACCGTCGAGGGCGGCGATCAGGGGGGCGTACGTCTGGTCCTCGCGCATCATCGCCTGCAGCCAGGCGTCGTCGTCGACGACGTACACGTCGCGCCGGGAGCCGCGCTCGCGCTCGCGGTGCAGGAAGCCCAGCTGGTCAGGTAGCCCACCGCGCTCGACACGAGGCCGGGCTCACGCCAGGGTCTCGGCGAGCTCGGCGGCGGTCATCCGGCCGTCGTCGTCGACGACGCAGGGCCGCGAAGACGCGCGAGGGCAGGCCGGGCCAGTCCGGCGTCGGTCAGGGCTCCGCCCATCCGCTCGATGAAGCGGTCCTCGGGCCGCGTGTCACGGCGCACAGTGTACAAGCATTCAGAAATTTCTGAAAGTTAGCGTACAGTGGATGGACGTGAGCGACGCCCATCGACATCCAGGGACTCGTCAAGACCTTCGGCCCCACCCGGGCCCTCGACGGGCTCGACCTGAGCGTCGACGCGGGGGAGGTGCACGGCTTCCTCGGCCCGAACGGCGCCGGGAAGTCCACGACCATCCGGGTGCTGCTCGGCCTGCTGCGCAAGGACGGCGGAGAGGCGCGCCTGTTCGGCGGGGACCCGTGGCGCGACGCCGCCACGCTGCACCGCCGGCTCGCCTACGTGCCGGGCGACGTCAACCTGTGGCCGAACCTGACGGGCGGCGAGGTCATCGACCTGCTCGGCCGCCTGCGCGGCGGGGTCGACGACGACGCCGGGCGACGAGCTGATCGAGCGCTTCGAGCTCGACCCGACCAAGAAGGGCCGCAGCTACTCCAAGGGCAACCGGCAGAAGGTGGCGCTCGTGGCCGCGCTGGCCTCCGACGTCGAGCTGCTCGATCCTCGACGAGCCGACCTCCGGGCTCGACCCGCTGATGGAGTCGGTCTTCCGGGACTGCGTGGAGCGACTTCCGCGCCCGGGGGCGCACGGTGCTGCTCTCCAGCCACATCCTGGCCGAGGTGGAGCGGCTCTGCGACCGCGTCAGCATCATCCGGGCCGGCCGCTGGGTCGAGACGGGCACGCTCGGCCGAGCTGCGGCACCTGACCCGCACGTCGATCGCCGCCGAGCTGGCCACGCGTGCCCGGAGGGCCTCGACGGCGCGGCGGGCGTGCACGACCTCGAGGTCGACGGAGCCGACGCGCGGTGCGGTTCGAGGTCGACACCGCGCGGCTCGACGCGGCGCTCGGCGCCGCTGCATGGACGCCGGCGTCAGGTCGCTGCACGAGCCAGCCGCCGACGCTCGAGGAGCTCTTCCTGCGCCACTACGGCGACCAGGTCGACGCATGACCGGCGTGCGGTGACCGGCGCGCGCAACCTCCTGCGCGCTCCTGCGCCGGACAGGTGGATGGTGCTCTGGTGGGCCTGGGCGTCGACCGTCCTCTACTACAGCCAGGCGGTGAGCGTCGACGGGCTCTACACCACCCAGGCCGAGTTCGACCGGGCGGCGGCGGCATGGAGTCGAACGCCGCGTTCATCGCGATGGCCGGACCGGCCCGGGCGCTCAACACGATCGGCGGCCAGGTGACCTGGCAGTCCACCGCGTTCGGGGCGATCGTGGTCGGGCCTGATGAGCATGTTCCTCGTCGGCCGGCACACCCGCGCCGAGGAGGAGAGCGGCCGCGACGAGCTGGTGCGCGCGGCCGCGGTCGACCGGCACGCGCCGGACCGCCGCCGTCCTCGACCGCCGTGCTGGCCAACCTGCTCGTCGGCCTGCTGGTCGCCGGCAGCCTGATCTCGTTCCCCCTGGCCGTCGAGGACTCGCTCGCCCTCGGGCTCGGGCTCACCGCCACCGGCTGGGTCTTCACCGGCGTCGCCCTGGTCGCCGCGCAGCTCACGTCGAGCACGCGGGCGACGTACGGCCTCGTCGGCGCGGTCATCGGCGTCTCGTACGTGCTCCGCGCCGTCGGCGACGTCGGCAACCCCGCGCTCTAGCTGGCTCTCGCCGATCGGGTGGTACCAGGCGATGCACGCCTTCCGCGGCGTCCGCTGGTGGCCGGCCCTCCTGTCCCTGGCCGCGGCGGCGGCGCTCGACGGTGATCGGCGTACGCCGTCTTCGCCCGACGCGACTTCGGCGACGGCGTGCTCGCCGTCGCGTCCGGGCCCGGCCCGGGCGCCCGCCGGCCTGCGCAGCGGCCTCGGTCTCGCCTGGCGACTGCACCGCGGCGAGCCTGCTGGGCTGGTCGCTCGGGCTGGCCGGCATCGGGCTCGCCTACGGCTCGCTGGGCGACCGACGTGGGCGACCTGCTGGGCGACAGCGAGACCACCCGGGAGATGCTCGCGCCAGGGCAGCGGCGACCTGGTCGACGGCTTCTACGCCACCGCGATGCTCATGCTCGGCGCTGGTGGCCTCGGGCTTCACCATCTCGGCTGCGCTGCGGGCCCGCGGCGAGGAGGACGACGGCCGGGTCGAGGCGCTGCTGGCGACCGGGCTCTCGCGGCCGGCCTGGCAGCGCGGCCACCTCGTCGTGACCGGCCTCGGCACGCTGGTCGTGCTCCTGGCCGGTGGACTCGGCCTCGGCATCGGCTACGCGCTGGCCACCGGCGACGCGAGCGACCTGGCGTCGTACACCCTGGCGGACGCTGCAGTACGCCGCCCGCGACCCTGGTGCTGGCGGGCTGGCCGCGCTCCTCCACGGCCTCGCGCCCCGCTGGGCCGGCCTGGCCTGGGCGGGCTCGGTCTGAGCGTCGTGGTCGCCTTCTTCGGGCCGCTGCTGGGGCTGCCGCGGCTGGCTGCGGACCTGTCGCCGTTCGAGCACCTCGCGCTGGTGCCCGTCGAGTCGTTCGCCCCGCTCGCCTTCGCCGTGGTCCTCGGCGTCGCCGCGCTGCTGGTGCTCGGGCGCGCAAATCACGCTCAGCCGCCGTGACGTGCGCTAGCGTCCGCGCCATGTGGCAGCCCGAGCCGGGATGGCAGCCGCTGCCCGGAGGGCTCGGGCCCACGACGGCCGGCGTCTGGCGGGCCGAGGTCGGCGGGCGTCTCGTCGTGGTCAAGCGGCTCGTCCCGCGCACGACCTCACCCACGAGGAGCCCGGGCTCGCCGACCCGCGGCACTTCGCCTACTGGCGGCGCGCCGCCGACGTGGCCTGTCGGACTCGTCGACGCCACCGCGGGTGTCCGCGCGCCACCGACGGCGGTGAGCGAGGACGCCGAGGGCGTCACGCTCGTGCAGGACTGGGTGCCCGACGACGGGCCGAACGGCCTCTTCGCGGCCGCCTGCCTGGGCCGGTTCGCCGCGGTCGACCTGGGCGACCAGGGCTGGCTGGCGCGCGACCAGCTGCGCGACCGGCTGCGGCGTACCGAGCGCCGCGGCGGCTGGCCCACGCTGTCCCGCACCCCGATCGCGGACGTCGCCGACCACCTGTGGCGGCGTCGACGCGAGCGGCTCGCCGCCCTCGACGAGCTGCCCGCCGGTCGCCCAGCACGGCGACCCGGGACGCGGAAACCTCCTCGGCGTCGACGGCGACACCGTGGTGGCCGTCGACTGGGGGACGCTGGGGGTCGGGGCCGGTGGGCGGCGACCTCGGCTACCTCGCGCTCGTCGGCGCGCGAGGAGCTCGAGCCCCTGCTGGAGGCCTACCTGACCGGCCTGCCCGCCGACCTGGCCACCCCCGACCAGGCCCGGTTCGGCGCCCAGGTCGTCGCGGTCTACACCGCCTTGAGCCGGGCCGAGTGGGCGCTGGCGCGGGTCGCGCCGGGGGAGGGCGCGCTGGCCGGGAAGTTCACCCACCCGGCCGTCGTCGCCGTACCTGCGCGCGCTCCAGCGGCTGTACCCGCAGGTGGAAGAGCTGCTCTGAGGTCTGCGGTCGCAGCGGTGCGGCTCGACCAGCGGTCGGGGAGCCCTACAGCGCGTCGGCGGCGAAGGTGTCGCACGCCTGCACCGACCCCTGCTCGTAGCCCTTGATGAACCACTCGACGCGCTGGGCCGCCGAGCCGTGCGTCCAGGCCTCCTCGGTCGACCTGGCCCTGCGTCTTCTCCTGGATCCGGTCGTCGCCGACCGCCTCGGCGGCCGCGACGGCCTCCTCGATGTCCTGCCGGGTGAGCTCGAGGAACAGCGCCTGGCCACCGGCGTCCTGGGTCTCGGTGGCGGCGCCCGCCCACATGCCGGCGTAGCAGTCGGCCTGGAGCTCGAGGCGTACGGCGTCGCTCTTCGGGCCCTGCTGCGTGCGGACCTGGCCCATGGTGCCCATCAGGTTCTGGATGTGGTGGCCGTACTCGTGCGCCAGCACGTAGGGCTCGACGAAGCCGCCGTCGGGTCCGCCCAGCTGCTGCTCGAGCACGCTGTCGAAGAACGTCGTGTCGAGGTAGATCTGGAGTCGGCGGGGCAGTAGAACGGGCCCACCTGCGAGGTCGCGGCGCCGCACCCGGTGTTGACGCCGCCGGTGAACGTGACCATGGCCGCGGGCTGGAACTGCGTGCCGGCCTGCTGGGGCAGGTCGGTCGGACCAGTAGCCGAACAGGGAGTTCTCGACGGCGATCCGGGCGCAGTCGACGTCCTCCTGGGCGTCCGCGCCGGTCTTGCAGTTGGCGTAGCGGTCGGAGTCGCCGGCGACCCGGCTCGTGTCGAACGCCGAGCCGGCCGACGACGTCGGACCACCGCCGCCGGTGATGTCGACGCCGGCGCACTGCGACGAGCACCACGATGATCAGGATGATGACGAAACCGCCGATCCCGCCGCCGGCCTTGCCGCTCGGGATCGGGAGCCGCATCCCGCCGCCGGACATGCCGCCACCACCACGGCCGGCGTCCTGGACGCGTCCCGTGTCCAGCCGAGCCTTCGGGTTGAACCGCACGTCCGTACACTAGCGCCGCCATGATCACCGCCCACGCCCTGGAGGTCCGCGCGGGAGCGCGGCTGCTGATGGAGGGCGTCACGTTCCGGGTCGCGGCGGGCGACAAGGTCGGGCTGGTCGGGCCGCAACGGCGCCGGCAAGACCACGCTCACCAAGATCCTGGCCGGCGAGGCGCTGCCTGCCGGCGGCAACGTGACCACGACCGGCTCGGTCGGCTACCTGCCCCAGGACCCGCGCACCGGCGACCCCGAGCAGCTCGCCCGCGACCGGATCCTGTCCGCGCGCGGGCTCGGCGACGTGCTCGGCCGGATGCGCGAAGGCCGAGGTCGAGATGGGCAGCGACGACGCCGTCGTACGCGAGCGGGCGATGAAGCGCTACACGCAGGCCGACGCCGAGCTCCACGCGGGCGGTGGGTACGCCGCCGAGTCGGAGGCCGCCCAGATCGCCCACAGCCTCGGCATCGAGGACCGGATCCTGGGCCAGCCGCTGCGAACCCTCTCGGGTGGCCAGCGTCGCCGGGTCGAGCTGGCCCGGATCCTCTTCAGCGGCGCCGAGACGCTGCTGCTCGACGAGCCGACCAACCACCTCGACGCCGACTCCATCGTCTGGCTCCGGGAGTTCCTCGGCGCCCACAAGGGCGGCCTCGTCGTGATCAGCCACGACACCGCGCTCCTGGAGGCGACGGTCAACCGGGTGCTGCACCTGGACGCCAACCGGGCCGAGATCGACGTCTACAACGTCGGCTGGAAGGCCTACCTCCAGCAGCGCGAGACCGACGAGAAGCGCCGGAAGCGCGAGCGGCTCAACGCCGAGAACAAGGCGAAGACGCTGACCGACCAGGCCAACAAGATGCGCGCCAAGGCCACCAAGGCGCAGGCCGCCCAGTCGATGCTGAAGCGGGCCGAGAAGCTGATGTCGGGCGTGGAGGCCGAGCGACGCGGCCGACCGGGTGGCCAGGATCAAGTTCCCCTCGCCCGCGCCGTGCGGCAAGACGCCGCTCACCGCGGCGGAGCTGTCGAAGTCCTACGGCTCGCTCGAGGTGTTCACCGACGTCGACCTGGCCATCGACAAGGGCTCGCGCGTGGTCGTCCTCGGCCTCAACGGTGCGGGCAAGACGACGCTGCTGCGCATCCTCGGGCGGAGTCGACCAGGCCGACACCGGGGAGGTCACGCCGGGCTACGGGCTCAAGCTCGGCTACTACGCCCAGGAGCACGAGACCCTCGACACCGGCCGCACCGTGCTGGAGAACCTGCACGCCGCCGCACCCCAGCTCACCGACACCGAGGCGCGCTCGGTGCTCGGCTCGTTCCTGTTCTCGGGCGACGACGCGCGGCAAGCCGGCCAGCGTGCTGTCCGGCGGCGAGAAGACCCGGCTGGCGCTGGCGATCCTCGTCGTCTCGAGCGCCAACGTGCTGCTGCTCGACGAGCCGACGAACAACCTCGACCCCGCCTCGCGCGAGGAGGTGCTCGCGGCGATCCGCACCTACGAGGGCGCGATCGTGCTGGTCACCCACGACGAGGGCGCCGTCCGCGCGCTCGAGCCCGACCGGGTGCTGATCCTCCCCGACGGCGTCGAGGACCTCTGGAACGAGGACTACGCCGACCTCGTGTCCCTGGCCTGACTCGCCGTGGCCGAGGAGGCGCCGGCGCCGTCTCGAAACCTCCGGCTCTGCGAGGATCGGGAGCATGACTCCCGAGCTTCCCGACTCCGACGCTTGACGACGCCGGTCTGGGCTACGCCGTCGACGGACCGGTCGCGACGGTGATGCTCGACCGGCCCGAGGTGCGCAACGCGCAGACGCCGGCCACCTGGCGCGCGCTGGCCGCGATCGGGGCGGGGCTGCCCGACGACGTACGCGTGGTCGTGCTCGGTGGCGAGGGCCATTCGTTCTCGGCGGGCCTGGACCGGCGGATGCTGGAGCCGGGCGGCATCGAGGGCGAGGTGGACTTCACCGATCTGGCCGGTCTGGACGTCGACGGCGTTCTCTGCCGCCGTCGACGAGTACCAGCAGGGCTTCACCTGGCTGCGCGACCCGCGCATCATCTCGGTGGCGGCGGTGCAGGGCTACGCGATCGGCGCGGGCTTCCAGCTGGCCCTGGCCTGCGACCTGCGGGTGCTCGCCGACGACGCCCAGCTCAGCATGAGGGAGACCTCGCTCGGGCTGGTTCCCGACCTGACGGGAACAAAGCCGCTGGTCGAGGCGGTTGGCTACTCGAGAGCACTGGAGATCTGTACGACGGGTCGCCTGGTCGGCGCGCCGGAGGCCGCTCAGCTGGGGCTGGCCACGGCGGTGGTCCCGCGAGGTGACCTGGAGGCCGCGGTGGCCGATCTGGTGGCCGCGTTGCTCGCGGCTCCGGCGGGAGCCGTGCGGGACACGAAAGCACTGCTCCTGTCGGCGGTCGACCGTACGCTCGAGGAGCAGCGCGTCGCGGAGCGTGTCGCGCAGCATGGAAGGTTCCGCGAGCTGGCGGATGAGACGAGAAGAGGAGGTCGCGGATGTCCATGATGGGCGCGGGCGCCTCCTGGCGACACCTCCGGTCCGACCGAGCGTGGTCGACGAGCGGCTCAAGCGCGAGACGCTGCGCCGGGTCGCGCGCTTCGCCAGGCCACATCGCAGGCTGATCTCGGTCTTCCTCGCCCTGACCGTGGTGGATGCCTCGCTCGTGGTGGTCAACCCGCTGCTGGTCCAGCGCATCGTCGACGACGGCATCCTCAAGGACGACGGCGCGGCTGGTGACCCTGCTCGCGCTGGCCATGGCCGGCAGTGGCCGTGTTCACCGCGCTCCTCGCGGTCATCGCGGGCTACCTGTCCTCGCGCATCGGCGAGGGACTGATCTTCGACCTCCGCACCCAGGTGTTCGGCCGCGTGCAGCGCCAGTCGCTCGCGTTCTTCACCCGAACGCAGACCGGCGCGCTGGTCTCCCGGCTCAACAACGACGTGATCGGCGCGCAGCGGGCGTTCACGTCGGCCCTGTCGAGCACCGTGTCCAACGCGATCGCGGTGGTCGTCGTCGGCATCACGATGTTCGCGCTGAGCTGGCAGGTGACGCTGCTCTGCCTCGGGCTCTTCCCCATCCTGCTGGTCACCTCGCGCTTCGTGAGCAACCGCCTGGCCGGCCTCACGCGCCAGCAGATGGATGGCAACGCCGACATGGGCAACGCCATGACCGAGCGGTTCAACGTCGGCGGCGCGATGCTGCTCAAGCTGTTCGGTCGCCGTCACGAGGAGGACGCGCTGTTCGCGGACAAGGCGGCCGTCGTGCGCGACCTCGGCGTCCGTATCTCCCTGGTCACCCGCATCTTCGCGGCGGCGATGATGCTGGTGCCGGCGCTCGCGACGGCGCTGGTCTTCGGGATCGGTGGTCACCTCGCGATCGACGGGACCCTCACCGTCGGCACGGTGCTCGCGCTCTCCACGCTGCTCCTGCGGTTGATCGGGCCGTTGCAGGGGCTCTCCAACGTGCGGATCGACGTGATGACCGCCCTGGTCAGCTTCGAGCGGGTCTTCGAGGTGCTCGACCTGCCCTCGCTGATCGAGGAGAAGCCCGGCGCGGTGGACATTCCCCCGGGGGCCACCAGCCTGGAGTTCGACCGGGTGGCGTTCGCCTACCCGCGCGCCGACGAGATCAGCCTCGCCTCGCTCGAGACCGTGGCGCGAGCAGAGTCGCGCGACAGTGGCCCGGTGCTCGCCGACGTGTCGTTCCGTGCGGCGCCCGGCGAGATGGTGGCGCTGGTGGGTCCATCGGGCGCGGGAAAGACGACGGTGACCAACCTGGTCGCCCGGCTCTACGACGTGCACTCCGGATCGGTCCGGGTCGGCGGCCTCGACGTACGCGACGTGACCCTTGAGTCGCTCGAGGACGCCGTCGGCTACGTCACCCAGGACGCGCACATGTTCCACGACACCATCCGCGCCAACCTGCTCTATGCCAGGCCCGGCGCCGACGACGCGGCCGTCTGGGCCGCCCTCGAGGCGGCACAGATCGCCCCGCTGATCCGGGGCCTGCCGGACGGCCTCGAGACCGTCGTGGGAGACCGCGGCTACCGCCTCTCCGGCGGCGAGCGGCAGCGCCTCGCCATCGCGCGGCTGCTCCTGAAGGCGCCGGGCATCGTCGTGCTCGACGAGGCGACGGCCCACCTCGACAGCGAATCCGAGGCCGCCGTCCAGCGGGCGCTCGACGCCGCTCTGCGAGGGCCGCACCTCGCTCGTGATCGCGCACCGGCTCTCGACGGTGCGCAACGCCGACCGCATCCTCGTGCTCGAAGGCGGCCGGATCGTGCAGCAGGGTGCCCACGCAGACCTGATGGCGTCCGGGGGGCTCTACGCCGACCTGTACCGCACGCAGTTCCTGCCCGCCGCGGTCTGAGCGGAGTAGGTTCGCGCCCATGGATCTGGGACTCAGCGACCGCGTCTACCTGGTCACCGGCGGCGCTCGAGGGCTCGGCCGGGCAACCGCCCAGGTGCTCGTCGACGAGGGCGCCCGCGTCGTGGTGTCGGGCCGCTCGGAGGCCTCGCTCGAGCAGGCCCTCATCGACCTCGGTGAGAACGCCGTCAGCGTGGTCGCCGACAACGCAGACCCGGCGACGCCCGGACGGTTGCTGCATGCCGCCCGGGAGCGTTGGGGACGCGTGGACGGCGCCCTGATCAGCGTCGGCGGGCCGCCCACGGGCCGCGTCATCGACGTCACCGACGCACAGTGGTCGGCGGCCTTCGACTCGGTGTTCCTGGGCGCGGTGCGGCTGTGCCGAGAGGTGGCGGAGGCCCTCGAGCCGGGCGGGTCGCTCGCGCTGGTGCTGTCCTCGAGCGTGCGTACGCCCATCGCGGGCCTGGCCGTGTCCAACGGGTTGCGCCCTGGTCTGGCGATGGCGGCGAAGGCGCTGGCCGACGAGCTCGGGCCGGTCGGCATCCGGGTCAACGGGCTGCTGCCGGGGCGGGTCGGCACCGACCGGGTCGCGGAGCTCGACGCGGCGACCGGTGACCCCGAGGCCGCGAAGGCTGCCTCGCTCAAGCAGATCCCCCTGGGGCGCTACGGCGAGCCGGAGGAGTTCGGTCGCGCCGCGGCGTTCCTGCTCTCACCAGCGGCGTCGTTCCTGACCGGCGTGATGCTGCCCGTCGACGGCGGGATGCTCCGGTCGCTCTGAGCGCGACCATTCTTGCGCCACTCGTCGTAGGCAAGGTAGAGGAAGCCGCCGACCGCAAGCAGGCCGAAGAACCACCACTGCAGGCCGTAGAAGAAGTGCGGCCCCTCGCCGAGGTCGGGGAGCGGCGCCGGCTCCAGGGGCTCGGTCGGCGGTGGATCCTCGGCGCGGAGGTCGACGAAGCCGCCGTAGACCTCGCGGCCGAGCGCTGGACCGATCTCCGCGCTGCTGATCGCCCGCGTCGACCGGTCGTCGACCGCGGTGCTGTCGCCGGTGGCGTCTCGCCGCACGTAGCCCTCGACGGTGACCACCCCGGCCGGAGGTGGCGGGACCTCGACCTCGCTCAGACCGCGGTTGTCGGTGCGCAGCCAGCCGCGGTCGACGAGCAGGGCAGTGCCGTCAGCGGTGACCAGCGGGACGACGACGTCGATGCCGGCCACTCCGTCGCGGGTGCGGTAGCGCACGATCACGGTGTCGTCGGCGGCGTACGTGCCCGTGGCCGTCACCAGCCGCCACTCGTCGGCCTCGGCGGCGGGTCGTCCAGCGGCCAGCACCTCCGCGACGGGGCTCGCCGAGGAGCCTTCGTTGCGCTCCACGATCGCGTTGTGCTCGCGACGATCGTCGAGGCGACTGAACTGCCACTGACCCAGGACCCACGCGAGGTAGGTCAGGCCCAGCACGACGAGCAGGAGCAGCACCCACCGCCGACTGGCCAGGAACCGCAGCGACGACACCCCGGAAGGGTAGTCCGGGAACGCTCGCCGACTGCGGCCCCAGCCCCCTGGCGCCTAGACTCGGCTCTATGACCGTCCAGGGAGAGCGCCGATCGCTCGCGGACCGCTTCGGCCGCGTGGCGACCGACCTCCGCGTCTCCCTCACCGACCGCTGCAACCTGCGCTGCTCCTACTGCATGCCGGCCGAGGGGCTCGACTGGCTGCCGACCGACGAGGTGCTCTCCGACGACGAGGTCGTGCGCCTCATCGACATCGCGGTGCGGCTGCTCGGCGTCCGCGAGGTGCGCTTCACCGGTGGTGAGCCGCTCGTACGCCGCGGCCTGGTCGACATCGTCGGCCGGACGAAGGCGATCGACCCGTCTCTCGAGGTCTCGCTCACGACCAACGCGCTCGGCCTCTCGCGGCAGGCGGCCGCGCTGGCCGCGGCGGGACTCGACCGGGTCAACGTCAGCCTCGACACCCTGCGGGCCGACACCTTCGAGACCATCACCCGCCGCAACCGCTACCACGACGTGATCGAGGGGCTCGAGGCCGCTCAGTCCGCGGGGTTGACACCGGTCAAGGTCAACGCGGTGCTGCTGCGCGGCGTCAATGACCACGAGGCGCCCGAGCTGCTCCGCTGGGCGGTCGAGCACGGCTACGACCTGCGCTTCATCGAGCAGATGCCGCTCGACGCGCAGCACGGCTGGAACCGCGAGGCGATGGTGACCGCCGACGAGATCTTCGCCGCCCTGGATGCCGAGTTCGCGCTCACCCCGCACGGCGAGCCTCGCGGGAGCGCCCCCGCCGAGCTGTTCCTCGTCGACGGCGGTCCGGCGACCGTCGGGGTCATCGCGTCGGTGACCCGCCCGTTCTGCGGCGACTGCGACCGTGTGCGCCTCACCGCCGACGGGCAGGTGCGCAACTGCCTGTTCGCCCGGGAGGAGTCCGACCTCCGCGGCGCGCTGCGCGCGGGAGCGACCGACGACGAGATCGCCGACCGCTGGGTCGTGGCGATGGCCGGCAAGCGCGCCGGCCACGGCATCGACGACCCGACGTTCCTCCAACCCGACCGGCCGATGTCGGCCATCGGCGGCTAGTCCGACCAGGCACAGCTCGTCGCTGCGCTCCGACCTGTCGGGGCTCGAGGTTTCGAGACGCGTGGCGCCGCCCGTCGCTGCGCTCCGCTCGACGCGACGCTCCTCAACCTTCTCGCCCAGCGACAGCTCGTCGCTGCGCTCCGACCTGTAGGGGCTCGAAGGTGCCGGACGACTTACGGGGGGATCGCCGCCCGGCACCAGCGGACGAGCTCTCACGGGGGAGGGAGAACTCGTTCCAGTTCGATCGTAAAACGGGTCGCCCGGCGGACGCCAATCCGGGGTCGGCAGGGCGCTCAGGGCGTGTCGCGGGCCTCGTCGGCACCGGGGAGCAGCTCGGGCCGAGGATCCGGCCGGCCGGGGTCGTCGAGGAGGTAGCCGTCGTCGCGGCGGCCCTGGGTGTTGGCGAAGACGACCGAGACGTAGGGGAGCAGCACCGCAGCGGCCACCAGCACCCAGCGCAGCACGCCGTCCGCGACCACGGCGCCGACGAAGCACACGGTGCGGATGCCCATCGAGATCAGGTAGCGGCGCTGCCGCCCTCGGAGCTCCTCGGCGCGGCTGAGTGGAGCGGTGGTGACCCGTACGGGGTGGTGCGGGCGCCGATCGGCCATCCGTCCACTCTACGTCGGACGCCGCAGGCGGCCCGCGGGGTCCACGACCCTTCTAGGGTGACCTCATGAGCAACCGCACCTATCGCGTCACCGAGATCGTCGGCACGTCGCCCGACGGCATCGACCACGCCATTCGCAACGGCATCGAACGCGCCGGCAGGACGCTGCGGCACATCGACTGGTTCGAGGTCACCCAGATCCGCGGCCAGGCCAAGGACGGTGTCGTCGAGCACTTCCAGGTCGGGATGAAGGTCGGCTTCCGACTGGAGGACGACGGCCCGGTCGACTGAACCGGCCGCTCGCAGGCCCGCCACACTTTGTGGCTACCTCCCGGTAGCCACTAGCGTCGGGACGCGTGAGTGAGCCACGTTCAGTCCTGGTCTCCGGCGGCAACCGCGGCATCGGCCGCGCCATCGCCGAGGCCTTCCTCGCCCAGGGCGACAAGGTCGCCGTCACCACCCGCAACGGGGGCGCGCCCGAGGGTGCGCTCGACGTGCGGTGTGACGTCACGGACCCCGAGCAGGTGGACGCGGCGTACGCCGAGATCGAGGCCGCGCACGGCCCGGTCGAGGTGCTGGTGGCCAACGCGGGCATCACCAAGGACACGCTGCTCCTGCGGATGTCGGAGGAGGACTGGTCCTCGGTCATCGAGACCAACCTGACCGGCTCCTTCCGGCTCGCGAAGCGTGCGTCCAAGGGGATGCTGCGGCTCAAGCGCGGCCGGATCGTCTTCATCTCCTCGGTCGTGGGTCTGCTGGGCTCGGGTGGACAGGTCAACTACGCGGCGTCGAAGGCCGGCCTCGTCGGCATGGCCCGCTCGATCGCCCGTGAGCTCGGCTCGCGCGGCATCACTGCCAACGTCGTCGCGCCCGGTTTCGTCGAGACCGACATGACCGGTGTGCTGACCGACGCGCAGAAGGACGCGATCAAGGCGCAGGTGCCGTTGGGGCGCTACGCCTCGACCGACGAGGTCGCGTCGGTGGTCACCTGGCTGGCCTCCGACGGCGCGGCATACGTGACCGGGGCCGTGATCCCGGTCGACGGTGGACTAGGAATGGGGCACTGAGCATGAGCGGCATCCTCGAGGGCAAGCGGATCCTGGTCGCGGGCGTGACCATGGACTCCTCCATCGGCTTCGCCACTGCCAAGGTGGCGCAGGAGCAGGGCGCGACCGTGCTGATCACCAACTTCGGCCGGGCGCTCGGCATCACCAAGCGCATCGCGAAGCGGCTGCCGACCGAGCCTCCGGTGCTCGAGCTCGACGTCACCGACGAGGACCACCTGGCGCGACTGCCCGATCTCGTGCGCGAGCACGTCGACGGTCTCGACGGCGTGGTCCACTCGATCGCCTACGGCAACCCCGAGACCCTGCTGGGCGGCAAGTTCCTCGAGGGGCCGTGGCCCGACGTGGCGCAGGCGGTCCAGGTGTCGGCGTACTCCCTGAAGGCGCTGACCGTGGCGGCCCGCCCGTTGATGTCGCCGGGGTCGTCGGTGGTCGGGTTGACCTTCGACGCGACGGTCGCGTGGCCGGCGTACGACTGGATGGGTGTCGCGAAGGCCGGCCTGGAGTCCACCTCGCGCTACCTGGCCCGTGACCTCGGCCCTGAGGGCATCCGGGTCAACCTCGTGAGCGCGGGGCCGCTGCGGACCCTGGCTGCCAAGGCGATCCCCGGGTTCGGCGAGCTCGAGGAGATGTGGGGCACCCGCGCGCCCCTCGGCTGGGACAACGCGGACCAGGAGCCCACCGCGAAGGCGGTCTGCGCCCTGCTGTCGGACTTCTTCCCGGCCACCACCGGCGAGATCGTGCACGTCGACGGCGGCTTCCACGCGATGGGGGCGTGACCGCAACCCGCTGACGTGCCCACCGACCTCGAGCGCGTCAGCGATCCCGCATCGGCCCGCCGTCGCGGCCGTACGCGGTCGCCACGATCTCGGCGACCACTGACAGGGCGATCTCGCCGGCCGCCTTGCCGCCGATGTCGAGCCCGGCGGGCACGCGCAGCTTCTCCAGGCCGGAGGCGCCCTCGTCGGTGAGCTCGGCGACCAGGCCGACCGAGCGACGCCGGCTCGCCATCATCGCGACGTACGCCGCCGGGGAGTTCAGCGCCAGGCGCAGGACGGCGGGAGCGTCGGGCGCGTCGTGGTCGCACAGCACCACCGCGTCGCCCTCGCGCAGTCCGAGGGCCTCGACGGCGGCCAGACCACGTCCGTCCTCGTCCTCGTCGACGGCGACCACGTCGCGGCCGGCCGTCGAGGCGATCACGCCGATCGCCTCCGCGATCGGGTTGCGGGTGAGGACGACGACCCGGCCAGGGGCCTCGTCGTCGGGCCGGTCCCGCCAGGGCTGCTCGCGCGGCGTCGTCATGACCCCACCTTGGCATGGTGGGCGGCGGTGCTTCGATAGCGTGACGACGTGACCTCCCTCGTCGAGCTGCGCGTCCTGGAGGGCCCCAACCTCTACTTCCCTCGTGCCGCGATCAAGCTGACCCTCGACGTGAGCGGGCTCGCCGCCGTGTCGACGGAGTCGGCCCGCAGGTTCGCCGGGCGGATCGGTCTGCGCAACGCGCGCCCAGGGGAGCCCGAGACGGGTTTCCGCCAGCGTTTCACCGTGCGCGCCGTGGCGCGCCTGGTCCGGGCCATCGCGTCGGAGAGCGGAACGTCGAGGCTCGCGGTGCGGGTCCGCCCGACCAGCGACCCCCACCAGATCGTGGTCGCCTTCCCCTGGCGGCACCGCGGGCGTGCCCAGGCGCTGGGACGCGCGGTGGCGGAGGTGCTGGACGCCGTCCTCGGTGCGGACGTCGACGCGGCGGTCAGCCGCGCCGCCGCCTCGGTCGGCGCGGCCGATCCCGGGCCGGGTCCGACCACCATCACGCCGAAGATCCCGGTGGTCGCCGTGACCGGCACCAACGGCAAGACCACGACGAGCCGGATGATCGCCCACATCGCCCGAACCAGCGGGCTGTTGGTGGGGTGGTCCAACACCGACGGCATCTACGTCGACGGCGAGCTGGTGGAGGCCGGCGACTACTCGGGACCCAGCGGGGCCGGTCGGGTGCTGGCCCACCCGCAGGTCCGGCTGGCCGTCACCGAGACGGCCAGGGGCGGCATCCTCCTGAAGGGGATCGGCCTGACCCGCAACGACGTGTCCGTCGTGACCAACGTGACCGCCGACCACCTGGGACTGCACGGCATCGACACCGTCGACCAGCTGGCCGAGGTCAAGGGCGTGGTCCCGCACATCACCCGGAAGGGCGGCTGGGCGGTGCTCAACGCCGACGACCCGCGGGTCTACGCCATGCGGACGACGACCAAGGCGCAGCCGTGGGTCTTCTCCCGCGACCCCGACTCGCCGGCGATCCGCGAGACTCTCTCCCACGGCGGTGGGCGGGCCACCACCGTGATCGACGGCTGGGTCTCGGTGCTGCGACCCGACGCCGACGCCGACCCGCTCGTGGAGCTCGTCGACGTGCCGATGACCCTGGCCGGGCTGTCCCGCTTCAACGTCGAGAACACGCTGGCCGCCGCCTCCGCCGCCCTCGCGATCGGGGTCTCCCGCGAGGCCGTCGTCGAGGGCCTGCGCACCTTCCGCCCGGACGCCGAGCACAACCCCGGGCGGATGAACTTCTTCTCGCTGCCCGGAGACTTCTCGGTCGTCATGGACCTCGCCCACAACGAGGCCGGTCTCGAGGCGATGCTGGAGATCATGAACGGCGTCCGCCGCCCGGGTTCGCGGCTGCTGCTCGGTCTCGGCGCCGTCGGCGATCGTCAGGACGAGCTGATCGACAAGCTCGGCGAGATCGGCGCCATGGGCAGTGACGTGGTGGCCATCGGCCACAAGCAGCAGTACCTGCGCGGACGGACGATGGACGAGCTGGACGCAACTGCTGCGAGCCGGTGCCGAGCGCGTGGGGGTCACCGACATCGCGTCCTACCCCACCGAGGTCGCGTGCCTGGCGGCGCTGGTCGAGCAGGCCCGGCCGGGCGACGTGGTGGGCCTGATGTGCCATGCGGAGCGCGAGGAGTGCTACGCGTGGATCGCCGAGCACGGAGGCACCGCTGACACACCCGAGACGCTGTCGGTCAAGGTGCGCGCGGCGGCAGGATGAGCAGTGCCGCGCCTGCAGAGGCGGTCGTGCTCGCCGATCGTGTCGAGCGGTCGGGAGCGCCGGCGACGGGGATCTACCAGATCGGCTCGGTCACGAAGGTGTTCACCGGCCTGCTGCTCGCTCGAGAGGTCGTCGACGGCGCGCTGTCGCTCGACCAGCCGGTGTCCGACCTCCTTCCCGAGCTCGCCTCCGTGCCGACCGGCTCGGCCACGCTCGGGTCGCTGGCGTCGCACACCAGCGGGCTGCCCCGGCTGCCTCCTGGCCTGTGGCGGAAGGCGCTCGGCAAGGGTCGGCGCGACCCGTACGCCGACATCGACGGGCCCGCGCTGGTCGCCGCCCTCCGGGACGTGCGGTTGCGGCGCCCGGGTGGCCGGGCGGCGTACTCCAACCTCGGCTACGGGTTGCTCGGGCACGCCCTCGCGACGCACCGCGCGACGACGTACGACGCCGCGGTCCGGGAGCGGATCACCGGCCCGCTCGGCATGTCCGACACCGGGTGCGTGCCGGCCGATCCCGCGCGCGTCGTGGTCGGGACGACGCGGCGGGGAAAGCCGCACCAGGTGGCGTGGAGCGTTCGACGCCCTGGCCGGGGCGGGCGCCCTGTGGTCGACCGTCGACGACCTGGTGCTCTTCCTCCAGGCGCAGCTCGAGCCGCCCGAGGGAGCGCTCGGCGAGGCGATGCGGCTCTCGCACCAGCCGCTCACCAGCGGGCGCATCGAGATGGCGCTGGCGTGGGTGCGGCTCTCAGGACGTGACGGGAGCCCTGCTGTGGCACAACGGGGGACGGCGGGCTACCGCAGCTTCATCGGGGTCGACCACGGGCGGCACCGAGCCGTCGTCGTGCTGGGGTCGTCGGACCGCAGCGTCGACCGTCGCGGGATGGAGCTGGCTCGCGGTGCCTAGCGCGACCTCAGTGACCGGGAGGCCGGTCGTCGTCCTCGGTCTCGAAGTCCTCGGGCACGACCACGGGTCGCAGGCGCGCCCAGGAGATCATGATGACGCCGAAGACGATCAGCGCCAGCCCGGCCCAGAGGTTGGCGTTCACGTCGCCGGTCTTGTCGCCCTCGGTGTCGCCGAACAGTCCCATCAGGGTCAGGATGATGCCGTAGGTGCCCATGAGTGCGCCGATGATGTTGCGGATGTCGTAGATGCCGGCGGTGTGCCCGCGCCGGCCCGACCTGGTGGTGGTCTCGTGCTCGCTCATCTCGCCCTCCTCCTCAGAAGATGATGTTCAAGACGGTGACCATGGCCAGCGACAGGCAGGCCAGAGGCACGGTGCGGCGGTACCACGGGTAGGTGTGCTCCTTCGGGTCGGTGCGCTTCTCCTTCGGCGTCACCGAGTAGACCAGGCCGACCAGATCGTCGTCCGCCTTCGGCTTGGTCCCCAGCGAGACCATGATGCTCAGCGCGATGTCGACCACGAACGCGACGGAGGCCGCGAGGAACGCGGCGCCCTGCCCGCCGATCGGGATCACCCCCGTGCTCCAGCTGCCGAAGGCGTCCTCGGTCAGGATCGCGACCGTCACGGCGGAGAGGGTGCCGGCCACCAGGCCGACCCAGCCCGCGGTGGCGGTCATCCGCTTCCAGAACATGCCGAGGATGAACGTGGCGAACAGCGGCGCGTTGAAGAAGCCGAACAACGTCTGCAGGTAGTCCATGATGTTGGAGAACTGGCTGGCGAACGTCGCGGTCAGGATGGCGATGGCGGCGGCGGCGACCGTCGCGACGCGTCCGATGCGCAGGTAGTAGTCGTCGTCGCGGTCCTTGACGAAGTAGGTCTGCCACAGGTCGTACGAGAAGACCGTGTTGAACGCCGAGATGTTCGCGGCCATGCCGGCCATGAACGCAGCGAGCAGACCGGTGAGCGCGAGGCCCAGCAGACCGTTGGGCAGCACGTCACGCATGAGGTAGAGCAAGGTGTCGTTGTAGGTGACGGCATCGCCCGAGGTGCCGCCGGTGGGACTACCGCCCGCCTTGAGGTCGACGACCTCGGCCACCAGCACCGCGCCGATCATGCCGGGCAGGATCGTGATGAACGGGACGAACATCTTCGGGAAGGAGCCGATGATGGGCGTCTTCCGGGCCGAGGCCATCGAGTCGGACGCCATGGCCCGCTGCACCTCGACGAAGTTGGTCGTCCAGTAGCCGAACGACAGCACGAAGCCGAGGCCGAAGACGATGCCGATCACCGACATCACCGGCGACTCGATCCCCGAGAGGGCCTGGCCGGGCCACGAGTTCAGCTGCTGCTCGGCCGGCGGCCCGGCGCCACCAGCGGCGGCCTTCTCGATGCTCGAGGTGAGGCCGTCCCACCAGCCGATCTTGTGCAGGCCGATGAGGGTCAGGGGGAGCAGGCCCGCGACGATCACGAAGAACTGCAGCACCTCGTTGTAGATCGCCGCCGAGAGGCCGCCGAGGGTGATGTAGGACAGCACGATGACGGCGGCGACGATGAGCGAGACCCACAGCGACCAGCCGAGCATCGCGCGCAGGATCGTGCCGAGCAGGTAGAGGTTCACGCCCGCGATGAGCAGCTGCGCGACCGCGAACGAGATCGAGTTGACCAGGTGCGCGCCCGGACCGAACCGGCGCAGCATGAACTCCGGGACCGACCGCACCTTGGAGCCGTAGTAGAACGGCATCATCACGACGCCGAGGAACAGCATCGCCGGCACGGCGCCGACCCAGAAGTAGTGCACCGTCGGGATGCCGAACTCGGCACCCGAGGCGGACATGCCCATGATCTCGACGGCGCCGAGGTTGGCGGAGATGAACGCCAGACCGGTCACCCACGCCGGCAGCGACCTGCCGGAGAGGAAGAAGTCCAGCGAGTCCGACACCTGGCTGCGGGCGACGAACCCGATGCCCAGCACGACCAGGAAGTAGAGGAACAGGATGAGGTAGTCGATGAACGTCGCGTCGATGATCGTCGCCCACGCACTGACGAGCAGCGGGTGGCTCGACTGAGAGCTGATCACTTGAAGAATGTGCACGAGCGGCTCCTCCCGACAGATGACCGCCAGCCAAACTAGCGGCTCCGCGCCGCGCGGTCGCCCCTCCTAGGGGTGGCGCTTACTGGGAGTCCTGGACCGCGGGCGTGTAGTCGGGGTCGGCCGCCGGCGCGTCGAGGCTGGCCCCTGCGCCCGCCTGGGCGAAGCTCGACCAGGTCTCCAGCTCGGTCATCACGGCGGGATGCTTGTCCACGCAGAGCACGACGAGGTCGCCCGCATTGGCGCGCGCCATCGCGTGGCGTACGGCGTCGATCTCGTCGAGGATCAGCTCCACCTGACGGCAGCGTGCGCCCTTGGCCATGGCGGCGCGGACGCCTTCCTCGACGAGACCGGCGGTCTCGCCTCGCTCGCGGCGACGCAGGGCGGCGTCCTCGCGCACCACCACCACGTCGAAGTGCTCCGCGGCCACCTCGCCGAGCTCGCGCATGTCCTCGTCGCGCCGGTCGCCGGCTGTCGCGATGACGCCGATGCGCGACGGCTTGCCGAGCTCGTGGGTCGAGGTCAGCGTCTCGCCGACCCGGTCGACGAAGTCACCGAGGGCACGCATCCCCGGGGCGTTGTGGCAGTAGTCGACGATCACGTGGATGCCGTTGACCTCGACCTCGTTCAAGCGACCGGGGGAGAGGTAGTAGTTGGTGGAGAACGTGCGCAGGCCCTGCCGGATGTCGTGGAGCGGCGCGCCGGCCGCGAACGCCGCGGCGGCGGCGGCGAGGGTGTTCTGCACGTTCATCCGCGCGCGGCCGGCGAAGGTGGCCGGGAGCAGGTGGGTCCAGGCGAGCTGCATCTCGCGGGGCCCGTGCTTCACCACGATCATCTCGCCGCGCTCGCTGGCGTTGAGAACCAGCGCCTTGCCGCCCCGTCGGCAGTGCGCGTCGATCATGTCGCGAACCTCGGAGCCGGGCTCGGCCATCGAGAACCACACGACCTGGCCCGAGCAGCGGCGCCGCATCTGGCGCACCAGCGGGTCGTCGGCGTTGAGCACGGCGTGACCGTCGCGCGGCACGGCCTCGACGACCACGGCCTTGACGTCGGCGAGCTGCTCGACGGTGTCGATGCCGCGCAGCCCGAGGTGGTCGGGCTGGACGTTGAGGACGACGGCCACATCGTTGCGCTCGTAGCCCAGACCCTCGCGCAGGATGCCGCCGCGCGCGACCTCGAAGACCGCGAAGTCGACGCGTGGGTTCTGCAGCACCATGCGGGCCGAGCGCGGGCCGGACGCGTCGGCCCGGATGAGGAGCCGCTCGTCGATCACGACGCCGTCGGTGCTGGTCATGCCGACCTTGCGACCGAGCCCCTTGAAGATGTGGGAGATCATCCGGCTCGTCGTGGTCTTGCCGTTGGTGCCGGTGACCGCGACGATCGGAATCCGCGACGTTGCCCCGGGCGGGAAGAGCATGTCGACGACCGGCTTGGCGATGAACTGCGGGTCGCCGATCGTCGGGTGCGTGTGCATCCGGAACCCAGGGGCGGCGTTGACCTCGCAGATGGCGCCGCCGGTCTCGCGCACCGGCTCGGTGATGTCGGGACAGATGAAGTCGATGCCGGCGATGTCGAGGCCGACCATGCGAGCCGCCTCCTCGGCGATCTCGACGTTCTCCGGGTGCGCCTCGAACGTGCGGTCGATCGAGATGCCGCCGGTCGACATGTTGCCGGTGAGCGTCAGCTTGACCATCTCGCCGGTGTCGGGGACCGAGTCGAGGCCGTGCCCCTGGGCCTCGAGCAGCTCTTCCGCGGCCTTGTCGACCTTGATCCGGGTCAGCACCTTCTCGTGGCCGACGCCACGCCGCGGGTCGGCGTTGGTCAGGTCGACCAGCTGCTGCACCGTGGAGGTCCCGTCGCCCACGACGTGCGCCGGCACGCGCTCGGCGACCGCGGCGAGCCGCCCGTCGATGATCAGGCAGCGGTAGTCCTTGCCCGTCACGAACGACTCGACGATGACCGTGCCGCGCCGGGACTGATCCTCCGCGATCGAGAAGGCCTCCCGAACGGCCGCTTCGTCTCGCAGATCGAGGCACACGCCGCGGCCGTGGTTGCCGTCGAGCGGCTTGACCACCACGGGGAAGCCGATCCGCCGGGCCGCGCTGACGGCCTGGTCGACGGTACGGACGGACTCCTGCTTGGGCACCGGCAGGCCGGCGGCGCCCAGCAGCCGGGTGGTGAGGTCCTTGTCGGAGGCGACGTCGACGGCGATGGCCGAGGTCGCCGACGTCATCGTCGCGCGGATCCGCTTGGCGTGGACGCCCTGGCCGAGCTGCACGAGGGAGTACTGGTTGAGCCGGATCCACGGGATGTCACGCGAGACCGCCTCGTCGACGATGGCCTGCGTGGACGGACCGAAGGCGGTCCGCTCGGCCCGCTTGATGAAGCTCTCGAGCTCGTCGTCCCAGTCGAGCTCGGGATCGGCCTCGACCAGGTGGTTGACCAGGCGGACGGCGAGCTTGGCGGCCGCCAGGGCGACGTTCTCGTCGACGTACCCGAACACGACGTTGTAGCGACCCTTCTCGCCCTTGACCTGCCGGGTCTTCCCACGACGGATGTCGTGACCGACGACCTGCTGCAGCGCCAGCGCGGTGTGCTCGGCCACGTGGCCGAGCCAGGTGCCCTCGTTGAGCCGCTCGACGAAGCCGCCGCGACGCCCGCGCGAGCACGAGTGCTCCCGCAAGCCCGGCAGCATCTGGAGGAGGTTGTCGGTGAAGCCCGGCAGGGTGTTGGTCGGGTGCTCCTCCAGCGATCCCAGGTCCACCACCAGATGGATGGCCTTCTCGTAGGACCAGATGTTCGCGCCCCGGTAGACGCGGGTCTCGACGATGGCGAGGTCGGGGGAAGCGGTCATGCGGTGGGTTCTCCGTCCTGGGGCGGGGGCGGCGGGTCCGAGTGGGCACGACGAGTACGGGCGAGTCGGCGGCGCAGGGCGGTCGGAGACTTGTCGCCGGCGGCGATGTCGGCGGCGAGGTGGCGCAGATCGCGCTGGGCCTCGAGGACCTCCTGCGCGTCCTCGGGATCGACGTGCTCCTCGGGCTTGATGAGCGTGCGCGCCGTCAGGTCGAACTGCGCGCCGGCCGGCAGCATGTGCAGCACGACGCCGCTCGCGAGGAGCGGGCTCGATCGCTTGGCCTCGTAGGCGTTGGTGGTCATCCTGGCGGGGTCGAAGATCGTGACCGCTCCGCGGCCGAGAACCGTGAGGACCTCGCGGTCGCCATGGCTCGTCACCATCGCGCAGGTGTCCTCGTCGACGCCGATGCCGAGCAGCTGCGGTGACTGGGAGACGATCATCAGCAAGCGCCCGTAGCGGTTGCGCTGGTCGAAGTGCTGGTCGATCACGGCCGACCTGACCAGACCCAGCCCGGCCGCGACCTGCGTCATCCGCTGCTTGGCGGTCGCGCCTCCGGTGCCGAACGCCACCATGTGCGAGGACTGGATGCTCGCACCTGCCGACGTCCCCGCCACGACCGCGCCCCGGTCACGGGCCGCGACGATCGCGTCGCCGAGCGGCGTCCCGCAGACGATCGACGACAGCTTGAGCTGGTTGCCCCCCGTCATGAAGACGCCGGTCGCCTTGTCGAGGGCTTCCACGTAGCCCCGGGTCGTGAGCGTCGTCGCGAGACTCGGGCCGCACCGGGACCACCTCGGCGGCGCCGAGCTTGCGGAACAACGCGTCGTAGACGTCCACGACCTCGTCGCCGAGCGAGGAGGCGGTGGGGATCAGCGCGATGCGCGCCTCCGGACCACCGCTGGCGGCCACGAACCGCGTGAGGATCGTTCGCCGCCGCAGCTTGTCCTCGGCGCCGCCGATGATCATGAGCGGGCCCTTGGTGCTTTCCCTCGCGGACCCCGACCCGCCCTCAGGACCGGACGCGGCAGGCTCGGGCAACTGCATGACAGGCAGGCTAGCGGCTGGGACAGTAGGCCCGTGCAGCAGTCTTTGGGGGGCCCTGCGGGCCGCCGGCTCGCCCTCGTGCGTCATGCCAAGGCCGAGGGCTACGACAAGCCCGACTTCGAGCGCGCGCTCGCCGACCGCGGCGTTCGCGACAGCGAGGCCGCCGGCCAGTGGTTCGCCGAGCTCGGACTGGCGCCCGACGGTGCCCTCGTCTCGGCAGCGGTCCGGACCCGCGAGACCTGGTCCCGCATCGAGTCGAGCGCTGACTGGTCGGTCACGCCGACGTACAGCGAGCCCCTGTACGAGGCCGGCCCCGAGTCGGCGCTCGACCTGATCCGGAGCACAGCCGCGTCCGTGTCGTGCCTGGTGGTCATCGGCCACAACCCGACGATGGCGTACCTCGCCTCCGTGCTCGACGACGGGACCAGCGACCTGTCCAACGAGATGGCCATGGGCTACCCGACCTCCGCGGTGGCTGTCTTCGACTTCGACGGCGAGTGGGCCGACCTCGACCAGGGAGGCTGCACGCTCGTCGCCTTCCACGTCCCTCGCGGCTGAGCGCCCCCGCGCGCCGCCGTCAGAGCGGTGGAGCCGGCGTGGTGAAGCCGGCCTCGGCGTCGGCGTCCTCGATCTCCTCGCGGGAGATGCCGAGCAGGTAGAGGATCGTGTCGAGATACGGGACGTTGACCGTGGTGTCGGCCGACTCCTGCACGATGGGCTTGGCGTTGTAGGCGATCCCCAGGCCCGCGGCGTTGAGCATGTCGAGGTCGTTGGCGCCGTCGCCGATCGCGATGACGGCCGCCTCGGGGACGCCGACCTCGGCAGCGAAGTACCTCAGCGCCTCGGCCTTGCCGGCGCGGTCGACGATCGGCCCGACGAGGCGGCCGGTGAGGCGACCGTCGACGATCTCGAGCTCGTTGGAGCGCGCGTAGTGGATGCCGAGATCCTCCGCGAGCCGGTCGGTGACGTGGGTGAAGCCGCCGGACACCAGGGCGAACCGGTAGCCGAGTCGGCGCAGCGTGCGCACCAGGGTGCGGGCCCCGGGTGCCACCACGATCTCGTCGTACACCTTGTCCAGCGCTCCTGCGTCGAGCCCCGCGAGCAGCTGCACCCGGGCCCGCAGGGACGCCTCGAAGTCGAGCTCGCCGTGCATCGCCTCCGTGGTGATCCGCGCGACCTCCGGCTCGACGCCGGCGTGCGCCGCCAGCATCTCGATCACCTCGCCCTGGATCAGCGTGGAGTCGACGTCGAGGACGACGAGTCGCATGGCGCGGCGCAGGAGGTTGGCCGGCTGGACGGCGATGTCGACACCCTGTCGGGCGGCCTCGACCGAGAGCGCGCTGCGCAGGTGGTCGGTGTCGGAGCCCGAGACGTGCAGCTCGATGGCCGTGACGGGGTAGCGCGCCATCCGGTCGATCCGGTCGATGTTGGCGCCGGCGTCAGCGATCCGGCCCGCCACGGCGGCGAACGCCGTCGCCTTCAGCGGGCTGCCGATCACCGTCACGTGGGAGCGCCCGTCCTGCCGCGAGCGGTTGTCCCCGGAGCCACGGTCCACCTCGACGCTCATCCCGAGGTCGTGAGCGGTGCTCTCGACGGCGTCGCGCAGCTTCTTCCAGTCGCGCGGCGCGGTCACCAGGACACCCAGCACGAGTCGTCGCCGCAGCACGATCTGCTCGATGTCGAGCACCTCGACGCCGCCGCGGGCGAGCGTCCGGAAGATCGCCGAGGTGACCCCGGGACGGTCTTTGCCGGTCAGCGTGATCAGCAGCGTCCGGGGTGCCTCGTCCGCATCGGAGGTCCTCGGAACGGGCGGGGTCGTCATGACGCTCCGAGGCTAGCGCCGCTGTCGGCGGGGGGCGTTAGCGTCCACGACATGACCAGCAACCACCACACGATCCAGTACGTCGAGCTCGGCGTCGGCAGTGCCGACGGGGTCGCCGGGGCGAAGGCCTTCTACGGCGGGCTCTTCGGCTGGGAGTTCAACGACTACGGCCCCGACTACGCCGGCATCAAGGATCCGCACGGCGACGGTGAGGTCGGCGGGCTCAACGGAGGCCGTCCCGGCGGCAGGGGCGGCTGCCTCATCCTGCTCGAGTCCGACGACGTCGATGCGTCCTTCGCGGCGGTCGAGGCGGCGGGCGGGGTGATCGTCGAGCCGGTGGAGCCCTACCCCGGCGGCCGTCGGTTCACCTTCACCGACCCGGCCGGCAACTGGCTCGGCGTCTTCCAGATGGAGAGTGGCTAGTCGGGAGGCCACGCCTCCGGTGAACAGGCAGCCACCAGCGCTCGGCGGGCGGCCTGCTCGAACGGTCGCAGAGCCTCTCGGCGGGCGCTGATCTCGTACGCCGACACCGAGCCGCCGTCGTCCTCGAGCGCGAGCTCGACGATGCGCGCTGCCCGCGCGCCCGACACGGCCAGCGGCGCGCACAGCGGTGGGACCCCCGGAGGGGGTTGCGGCAGCTCCGGTCGGCGCGCTGACCGACCCGCTGAACGACCCGCTGATCGACCCGCTGACGACCCAGCTCCATCAGCTCGTCGGCGACCTCCGGACGCCACCGGGCGACGTCGAGATCCGCGAGGGCGGTGGCGGTGGTCGTGAAGGCGAGCCGCAGCGCGCGGTCGGCCTCGCCGATGTCGGGCACCTGCCGTGGTGCGGCCTCGGCCCGCCGCCACCAGGTCGACGCCGTCCACCTCGTCGGCCACCAGGCCGAGACCGGTGTCTCCGGCGACCAGGGCCGACCCAGCCTCGAGTGCGGCGGCGTTGAACGCGGGCGGTCCACCCAGGCCCAGCGGGTCGCCATCGACGGGGAGTGCGATCCCGACCCCGGTCGCCCCTGCGCGACGCAGCTCGGCGAGCAGCTCGAGCCAGCCGCCGTCCACACCCATGTCCCGCACGGCATCGAGAACCTGGTCGGCGACGACATGGCCGCGCAGCCACGAGGTCGTCCACCAGGCCACGAGGCAGGCATCCGGCAGGTCCGTCGACACGGGTGCCAACCCTACTGACGAACGGCGGGTCGACCGCGTCACCCTGGATAGGGTGGCGCCATGCCCGCCGTCCTCGAGCTCGCCGATGTGACGGTGCGCAGGGGGACGGCCACCCTGCTGGACTCCGTGACCTGGACGGTCGAGGAGGACGAGCGCTGGGTGATCCTCGGTCCGAACGGCGCAGGGAAGACCACGCTGATCCAGGTGGCGGCCGCACAGCTGCACCCCACAGCCGGCCTGGTGGCGATCCTCGGCGAGATGATCGGCGCGGTCGACGTGTTCGAGCTGCGCCCGCGCATCGGGCTCGACGTCCGCGGCGCTTGCGGAACGGATCCCGCGCGGCGAGCTGGTCCGCGACGTGGTCGTGTCGGCGTCGTACGGCGTGGTCGGTCGCTGGCGCGAGGACTACCACGACCTCGACCACGGCCGGGCGGCCGAGCTCCTGGTCGAGGTGGGGGCCGACCACCTGGCCGAGCGCACCTTCGGGACCCTGTCGGAGGGCGAGCGCAAGCGCGTGCAGATCGCCCGGGCGTTGATGACGGACCCCGAGCTGCTGCTCCTCGACGAGCCCGCGGCCGGTCTCGACCTGGGCGGCCGGGAGGACCTGGTCTCGACCCTGTCGGTGCTGGCTCTCGACGACGCGAGCCCGGCGACGGTGCTGGTGTCGCACCACGTCGAGGAGATCCCGCCCGGCTTCACCCACGCGATGTTGCTGCGCGAGGGCGCGATCGTCGCGGCCGGGCCGGTCGAGGAGGTCGTCGACGAGCGCAACCTGTCGGTCACCTTCGGGATGCCGCTCGTCGTCGCTCATGTCGACGACCGCTGGACGGCCCGGAGAAGGTCCGACCGGCGTTTAGACGCCGGATAGGCTTGGGACATGGACTGGCTGAGCGAGCATGCATGGGCCACCTGGCTCGGTCTCGCGGTCCTGCTGGGGGCAGCCGAGCTGGTGAGCATGGACCTGATCCTGCTGATGCTGGCGGCCGGGGCCATGGTCGGCTTCCTGGCTGCCGTCATCGGCCTGGCCGTGCCCCTCCAGGTCGTCCTCGCCGCGGGCTCCGCCGTCGCCATGCTGGCCTTCCTGCGCCCCAACCTGATCAAGCGCCTCCATACCGGTCCGGAGCTCAGGCTCGGTCACGGCAAGCTCGTCGGCAGGCAGGCCCTGGTCACCGAGGACATCACGGCGCTCACTCCGGGCCGGGTGAAGCTGGCCGGTGAGATCTGGAGCGCGGAGCCCTACGACGACACCCTCACCATCGCCGCAGGCGAGACCGTCGAGGTCCTCGAGATCCGCGGTGCCACCGCCTTCGTCCACCCGGTGCCGACTCTCGACTCCGGCCCGTACTGACCTGCCGTGCTCACACCGCCCGACCAAGGAGAAACGCCATGGATCTCGACGTGATCTTCCTCGTGCTGCTCGCGCTGGTCGTGCTCTTCGCGATCCTGCTGCTGGTCAAGACCGTGCGGATCATCCCGCAGGCCCGCGCCGGCATCGTGGAGCGATTCGGCAAGTACAAGGAGACCCTGCCGGCGGGCCTGAACATCCTGGTTCCCTTCATCGACCGGGTCCGCTACCTCATCGACCTGCGCGAGCAGGTGGTGAGCTTCCCGCCGCAGCCGGTGATCACCGAGGACAACCTGGTCGTCTCGATCGACACCGTCATCTACTTCCAGGTCACCGACCCGGTCGCGGCGACGTACGAGATCGCCAACTACATCCAGGCCGTCGAGCAGCTGACGATGACGACCCTGCGCAACATCGTCGGCGGCATGGACCTCGAGGAGACGCTCACCAGCCGCGACGCGATCAACAGTCGGCTGCGCGGCGTCCTCGACGAGGCCACCGGCAAGTGGGGCATCCGGGTCAACCGGGTCGAGCTCAAGGGCATCGACCCGCCGCCGTCGATCAAGGACTCGATGGAGAAGCAGATGCGCGCCGACCGGGAGAAGCGCGCGGTGATCCTGACCGCCGAGGGTCAGCGGCAGGCGGCGATCCTCACCGCCGAGGGGTCCAAGCAGTCCTCGATCCTCAACGCGGAGGGTGACCGGGAGTCGCTGATCCTGCGGGCCCAGGCAGACCGCGAGTCGCAGATCCTGCGGGCCCAGGGTGAGGGCCAGGCGATCCAGACGGTGTTCCAGGCGATCCACGACGGTCAGCCGGACCAGTCGCTGCTGGCCTACCAGTACCTCCAGATGATGCCCAAGATCGCCGAGGGCAGCGCCAACAAGGTGTGGGTCATCCCCTCCGAGATCACCAAGGCCCTCGAGGGGCTCGGATCCTCCATCCACGAGGTCGCCGGCATCCCCGCCAAGGTCGACGGGCCGCTCAAGCGCGTCGACATGGGCCCGGCCGAGCCGCAGCTCCAGCCGTCGGGCACCGACCGTGAGCTGGAGCGCACCAACCGCGCCGTCGAAGCCGCGATCGCCGAGGCCAACGCCGCCGCCAACCCGGGCCAGTCGCCGCCCAACGCGGGCGGCTCCAGCGACGCGTCCACGGGAGACCACACCGGGGCGTGAGCACGTTCGAGGTCGTCGCGATCCTGTTGGCGGGTGTCGCGGCGGGCACCATCAACACCGTGGTGGGGTCGGGGACGTTGATCACGTTCCCGACCCTCCTGGCCTTCGGGGTCCCACCGGTGACCGCCAACGTCTCGAACAACATCGGCCTGGTGCCCGGGAGCCTGTCCGGGGCGATCGGCTACCGCGCCGAGCTCGACGGGCAGCGCGGCCGGCTGCTCCGCCTCGGGACCGCCTCGCTGCTCGGCGGCGCCGTCGGGGCCGGCCTGCTGCTGTGGCTGCCGTCATCGGCGTTCGACGCCATCGTGCCGGTCCTGGTGGGCCTCGGCGTCGTCCTCGTGATCACCGGCCCGGCCATCTCGCGCCGGGTCGCCGCCCGTGCCGAGCGCTTCGGCGGGCTGCCCGACCACGGCGCCTGGTGGGTGTGGCCGGCCGTGCTCCTGGCCGGTGTGTACGGCGGCTACTTCGGCGCCGCCCAAGGCGTGCTGCTCGTGGCGATCCTCGGCATCGGGGTGCTCGACACCCTGCAGCGGAACAACGCGACCAAGAACGTGCTGGCCCTGGTCGTGAACGGCGTCGCAGCCGTGATCTTCATCGCGCTGGCCGAGGTCGACTGGGCGGTGGCCGGCCTCATCGCCGCGGGCTCGGTGGTCGGCGGGCAGCTCGGCGCCGGGGTGGGCCGCCGCCTGCCGCCCGCCGTCCTCCGTGCGGTCATCGTGGTGGTGGGCGTGACCGCCCTGGTCGTGCTCCTGACGAGCTAGGGGGTCACGAGGCGAGCTTGAGCACGCGGGTGCCGCCGGCGAAGCGGTCGTGCCAGCCCTGCCGGCTCACCGGGTCGCCGCTGATGTTGACCGCGATCAGGATCACGCCGACCAGCACGGCGAGGCTCACGATGATTCCGAGCAACGGGATCCAGGTGATCAGGTTGGCCGCGACGAAGATGTTGCGGCGGAAGGACTGCTCGTAGGTCGGGTTCCCGCCGTCGGGACCGATGACCTGGAGCTTGAGGATCTGCTTGCCGAACGTCTGGCCGCGTGAGTTCTCGAGGACCATGAAGTAGCCCAGGCTGATGGCGCCGGTGAGGATGCTCAGGAGCACGGTGACGGCGTAGGTGTCGATCGCCGCGGCGACGAACAGCACCAGGACGACGTTGACGACGCCGACGATGATGCCGTCGACCAGACGGGCGAGGAAGCGCTCCAGCAGGCCACCCGGCTGGGGCCCCGCGGCGTACGGGCCGCCCGCGGGGGGAGTGCCGTACGACGGTGCCGTCGGGTAGGACGGGGAGCCGTACGTCGTGGGCGTCCGCGGGCGGCGGCGGAGCGGGCGGCGGTGGCGTGGCGCCGGTAGCGGGCTGGTCGCTCGGGGGCTCGGGCGGTTGGGCTGACATGTGCGTCTCCTGAGGAGTGGGTTCGTTGCGCGGGAACCTACCTCGTGGCGGGCGCAGCGGGGAGCGCATCGCCGCGTGCTCCCGACCGAGGGCGGGGGTCCACCGTCTCGACGTACGCCGTCATCCACCGGTCGATCTCGTCATAGGCACGCTCGCGGACGTCGCGGCGCGACAGGATCACGTCGTGCAGGGCGCCCTCGAGCGAGGCGATCGTGACGTGCCGGCCCAGCTTCGGCGCCCACCGGCGGATCTGCTCGACGTCGAGGACGATGTCGAAGCCGTGCACCTCCTCCGACATCTGCTTGGGGAAGCGCGTGCCGCCCGAGGAGAGCACCAGCACGGGCACGCCCACGTCGATGCCGCGGTGCACCTGGAAGTGGGCACGCCGGATGGCGCGCAGCCAGCCGAAGTAGATGGGGAAGGACTCCATGGGCTTCCACGCGAGGTCGAAGTCCCACTCACCGCCGTGGTCGCGGTGGATGCTCTGGCCGTAGAAGTCGTTGATGACCCGCGGGATCTCCCGCATCGGCCGCGAGCGCCCGATGCCGCGGATCGCGACGGTGCCGACGTTGCGGATCCAGAACGGACCCTGCATGTCGAGCCAGGGTGAGTTGAGCACCACGCCGCTGAGCTCGCGCAGGCCGGGCCGGCGGGCATCGGCCCACAGCGACGCGACCAGCCCTCCGGTCGAGTGGGCCGCGATCAGGACCTCGTCGTGGCCGTCGCGTGCGACGATCCGCTGCCAGACCTCGTCGAGGTCCTCGAAGTACTCCGCGACCTCGGTGACGTACGCCGGGGTCTGGTGCTCGCGCAGCGACCGGCCGTACTTGCGCAGGTCGACGGCGTAGAAGTCGTAGCCACGGTCGGCCCACCACTGCGCGAACTCCTTCTGGAAGAAGTAGTCGCAGAACCCGTGCACGTAGAGCACCGCGCGGCCCGTCGGCGAGCCCGACCCCAGACGCACCAGGTTGCACTCGACCGCCCCCTCCGCGTCGGGGGCGAGGGCGATGGTCTCGACGGTGTACGGCGCCCCGAGGACGTCGGTCTCCGGCTCCAGGGTCACGCTCCCGATTGTGTCATTGCCCCCGCGCGGTCGCGGCAGAGACCAGGGCGTCGAAGAGCCGCTGGTCGCGCGACATCTCGGGGTGCCACTGCACCGCGAGGCAGAACCGGTCGCCCGCGCCCTGACCGGGGGGTGGCGCCGCGGGGTCGCTCTCCATCGCCTCGACGGTGCCGTCCTCGGCCCAGGCGGTCGCGACGTAGCCCGGGTGGGCGCGGACCGACTGGTGGTGGTGGCAGTGCGCCCGGACCTGGTCGCCCGAGCACGCGGGCGACGAGAGAGTCGGGCTCGGTGCGCACCTCGACCATGCCGAAGACGTCGCCACCCGGGCTGTGCTGCTCGTGACCGACCACGTCGGGGGTGTGCTGGTCCAGCGACCCTCCGGCCGCCACGGCCATCAGCTGCATGCCGCGGCAGACGCCGAGCGTCGGCAGCCCGACCTCCGCGGCCGCGGCGAGCAGGGCCAGCTCCCAGGCGTCCCGATCCGGTCGCCAGGACGAGGTGCGCTCGTGCGGCTCCTCGCGGTAGCGGGCCGGCTCGACGTCGGCGCCACCGGCGATCACGAGCCGCGTCGAGGGCCGCGACGGCGGCGCGCGCCGCGTCGAGGTCGGCCGAGGCGGGTGGCAGGAGCACGGGTACGCCGCCGGCCCGGACCACGGCGTCGGCGTACTCCACGTGGAGCAGGTCGGCGCGCTGGCTCCACACGCCCCAGGCGGCGTCCTCGCGGTAGGTGGAGATCCCGACCAGCGGGAGGGTCCGCTCACCCACCGGCTGGCCCCCCGGTGTCGTCACAGCGGCGTGACGTAGGCGCCGGAGATCCCTCCGTCGACCAGGAACGTGCTGGCGGTCATGAAGCTGGACTCGTCCGAGGCCAGGAAGAGCACGGCGTTGGCCATCTCCTCGGGCTCGCCGAACCGCCCCATCGGCACGTGCACGAGACGTCGCGCGGCCCGCTCGGCGTCCTTGGCGAACAGCTCCTTCAGCAGGGGCGTGTTCACAGGGCCCGGGCAGAGCGCGTTGACGCGCACGCCGTCGCGGGCGAACTGGACGCCGAGCTCGCGCGTCATCGACAGCACGCCGCCCTTCGACGCGGAGTAGGAGATCTGCGACGTCGCCGCGCCCATCACCGCCACGAAGGAGGCGGTGTTGATGATCGAGCCCCTCTTCTGCTCGAGCATGTACGGCAGCGCCGCCTTGCAGCACAGGTAGACGCTGGTGAGGTTGACCTCCTGCACCCGACGCCAGGCCTCGAGCTCGGTGTCGAGGATGGAGTCGTCGTCGGGCGGTGAGATGCCGGCGTTGTTGAACGCGACGTCGACCGAGCCGTAGGCGTCCTTCGCCGTCCTGAACAGCGCGTCGACCTCGTCCTTGGCCGTGACGTCGACGTGGACGTACGTCGCGACGGTCCCGCCGCCCAGCTCGGCCACGATCTCGGCGCCGCTGTCGTCGGAGATGTCGCCGATGACGACGCGCGCGCCCTCCTCGACGAATCTGCCGCACGGTCGCCAGACCGATGCCCGAGCAGCCCCCGGTGACGACGGCGACCTTGCCGTCGAGGCGTCCTGCCATGGTGCGCTCCTCCCGTGTCGAGCCCAGTCGAGCTCAGTGGGCGATGAAGACGTTCTTCTCCTCGGTGAACGCGTTCGGCGCGTCCGGGCCGAGCTCGCGGCCGAGACCGCTCTGCTTGTAGCCGCCGAACGGCGTCCAGTAGCGCACCGAGGAGTGGCTGTTGACGCTGAGGTTGCCCGCCTCGACGCCGCGGGCCACCCGGAGACCACGGCCCAGGTCGTTGGTGAAGATCGAGCCCGACAGGCCGTACTCGGTGTCGTTGGCCAGGGCGACCGCCTCGTCCTCGTCGTCGAACGGCATCACGGCGACGACGGGCCCGAAGACCTCCTCGCGCCACACGGCCTCGCCGGTGTCGCCGGGACTCCACGACGGTGGGCGCCATCCACCAGCCCGGGCCCTCCGGCGCGGAGCCGGTGAAGGCCACCGTCGCCCCGTCGACGTACCGCTGCACCGAGGCGCGCTGACCTTCGGAGACCAAGGGCCCCATCTGGCTCTCCTCGCGCGCGGGGTCGACCACCTGCATCGCCGTGACGGCCTGCTCGAGCCGGCCGACGAACTCGTCGTACGCCGGTCGCTCGACGAGGATGCGCGAGCGGGCGCAGCAGTCCTGGCCGGTGTTGTCGAAGGCCGCACCGGGTGCCGCGGCGGCCGCGGCGGCGATGTCGGTGTCGGCGAAGACGATGTTGGCGCTCTTGCCCCCGAGCTCGAGGGTCACCCGCTTCACCTGGTCGGCGCAGCCGGCCATGATCTGCTTCCCGACGACGGTCGAGCCGGTGAACGTGACCTTCCGCACGAGCGGGTGGGTCACGAACCGCTCGCCCGACCACCGAGCCCTTGCCGGGGATCACGGTGAGGACACCGTCGGGGATCCCGGCCTCGACCGCGAGCTCTCCGATGCGGAGGGCGGTCAGCGGGGTGAGCTCGGCCGGCTTGAGGACCACGGTGTTGCCGGCGGCCAGCGCCGGCGCGAAGCCCCAGCCGGCGATGGGCATCGGGAAGTTCCAGGGCACGATCACCGACGACCACGCCCAGCGGCTCGTGGAAGGTGACGTCGAGACCGCCCGCGACCGGGATCTGCCGGCCGAAGAGGCGCTCCGGCGCGGCGCTGTAGTAGTTCAGGCAGTCGCGGACGTTCCCGGCCTCCCAGCGAGCGTTGCCGATCGTGTGGCCGGCGTTGCGCACCTCGAGCTGGGCGAGCTCCTCGATGTGGGCGTCGACCACGGCGGCGAAGGCGCGCAGCAGCCGGGCTCGCTCGCCCGGGGCCACGGCCCGCCACGTCGCCGAAGGCCTCCTGGGCGCGCTCGATCGCGGCGTCGGTCTCGGCCGCGGTCGCTGACGGGCACCTCGACGTCGAGGGCCTCGGCGGTGGTCGGGTTGATCAGGGTGGTCAAGCGACTACATCCTCTCGAAGCTGCGCCGCAGCTCCCAGTCGGTCACCGCGGCGTCGAAGGCGGCCAGCTCGACGTCGGCCATGTTCGTGTAGTGGGCGACGACCGCCTCGCCGAAGGCAGCTCGGGCGAGATCGGAGCTGGCGAAGCGCTCGCGCGCGGCATGCAACGTCGTCGGCACCCGGTCGTGGTCGGCACTCGCGTAGGCGTTGCCGACCAGCTCGGGCTCGAGCGTCAGCTCGTTCTCGATGCCGTGCAGGCCACCGGCGAGCATGGCGGCAACGGCGAGATAGGGGTTCACGTCGCCGCCCGGCACGCGGTTCTCCATGCGGGCGCTGGGGCCCTTCCCGACGAGCCGGACGGCACAGGTGCGGTTGTCGAGCCCCCAGGCGATCGTGGTCGGCGCGAAGGAGGCGGCGGCGAAGCGCTTGTAGGAGTTGACGTTCGGCGCGTAGAGCAGCGTGAAGTCCGCCATCGTGGCCAGGATCCCCGCGACGAACTGGTCGTAGAGGCCCGACCGCTTGTCGCCGTCCCAGAAGACGACCTCCCCGTCGGCACCGCGCAGCGACAGGTGGATGTGGCAGGAGTTGCCCTCGCGCTCGTTGAACTTGGCCATGAACGTGATCGAGCGGTCCTGCTGCGCGGCGATCTCCTTCGCCATCGTCTTGTAGACGCTGTGGTTGTCGCAGGTCGTCAGCGCGTCGGCGTACAGGAAGCCGATCTCGTGCTGCCCGAAGTTGCACTCGCCCTTCGCGCCCTCGACGTCCATGCCCGCGGCGTACGACGTGTTGCGGATCTCGCGCAGCAGCGGCTCGATCCGCGTCGTCCCCAGGATCGAGTAGTCGACGTTGTACTGGTTGACGGGGTCGAGGTCGCGGTAGCCGAGGTGGTGGGCGTCCTCGTAGGAGGTGTTGAACGCGATGAACTCGAGCTCGGTGCCGGCCAGCGCCACCATGCCGCGCTCAGCGACCCGGTCGAGCTGCTGCTTGAGCACGGTGCGCGGTGACTGCGTGGACCGGCGCGTGGTCGAGCCAGACCAGGTCGCACTGGACCATCGCCGTCGCAGGGCAGGTGGGGGAGCAGCCGGACGGTGTCCCAGTCGGGGACGAACTCCATGTCGCCGTACCCGCGCTGCCACGAGGAGATCTCGTAGCCGTCGACGGTGTTCATGTCGATGTCGACGGCGAGCAGGTAGTTGCAGCCCTCGGTGCCGTGCTCCAGCGCGACGTCGAGGAAGTAGCGCCCGTGCAGGCGCTTGCCCTGGAGCCGGCCCTGCATGTCGGTGAAGGCGAGGACGACCGTGTCGATCTCGCCCTCCTCGATCAGCTCGCGGAGCCGCCCCGTGGTGAGGTAGCGGTCGTTCGGTGCCGTCATGGTGTCCTTCCGGTCAGATCATCCGAGGAGGCCGCGCAGCAGGGCGGCCGTGTCGTCGCAGTGCTCCTCCATCACCCGGCGCGCCGCATCCGGCCGGCCGTCCGTGATGGCCGTGACGAGCCGCAGGTGCTGGCGGTGGGAGTGGTTGATGTTGGCCTCGAGCACGGGGATCGAGACCAGCATCTCGTGCAGGGAGGCCTGCACCGACGTGACGGCCGCGATGATCCGCGTCGAGCCGGTGAGGGCGGCCACCGTCAGGTGGAAGCGCGAGTCGGCCTGACGGTGCTCGGCTGGTCTCGACCGACGTCGCCACGGTGTCGTGGGCTGCGCGCAGCCTGGCGAGGTCGTCGTCGGCGAGGTCGGCCGCGGCTGCCTGGGCAGCCGCGCCGGGCTCGACGACCCGGCGGAACTCCAGGGCATCGAGCCAGTCGACGCGCTGCTCGGGGGAGACCCGAGCCGCCTTGCGGGCGAACGAGCCGCGCGCGCGCCGGGTGACGACCGTGCCGCCCCCGCGCCCGCGCGTCGTCTCGACCAGCCCCGCCTGGCGCAGCGCGGCCATCGCCTCGCGCAGGGTCGCGCGGCTCACGGCCAGGCGCTCGGCCAGGTCTCGCTCCGACGGCAGCGTGCTGCCGACGCGGGTAGACACCCAGGCGGATCGCGGTCGCGAGCTGCTCGACGCACGCCTCGAAGGCGTGATGGCCGCGGACCGGACGGAGCACCGCCTCGCTGAGGTGCTCGGCGGGCTCGGCGGTCACGGCGCCAGTCTCTTGAGCGCTCGCAGAGGTGTCAATGGTCGGAGTTCATACCTTTTTTCGGCGTGCCTCTGGACGACGAATCCCAGCGGGTCTAGCCTCCGATCGATCGCATCCCGTTGCGCATGGAGGAATTCATGGCCGATCTCGACAAGATGTCCGACGACGAGAAGCACCTCGCGAAACTCGGGTACAGCCAGGAACTCAATCGCTCGTGGTCCGGCTTCTCCAACTTCGCCATCTCGTTCTCGATCATCTCGATCCTGGCGGGCTGCTTCACCAACTTCGGCGCCGGCTTCAACAACGGCGGCCCGATCTCGATCTCGTGGACGTGGCCGATCCTCGGCGTCTTCATCCTGATCATCGGCTTCACGATGTCCGAGCTGGTCTCGGCGTACCCGACCTCGGGCGGCATCTACTGGTGGGCGTCGAAGCTCGGCGGCCCGGCCGCCGGGTTCTTCACCGGCTGGCTCAACCTGATCGGCCTGGTCGCCGTGACCGCCGGTGTCTCCTACGGCTGCGCCACGTTCATCGACCTGACCATCAGCACGTGGTCGGAGGGCTTCGCCGCCGACTACTCGCTGACCCGCGTCTTCATCATCTTCATGGTCGTGCTGGTCCTGGTGTCCCTGCTCAACATCTTCAGCAGCCACCTGATGGCGATCATGAACAACGTGTCCGTGTGGTGGCACGTCGATCGGCGCGGCGGCGATCGTGCTGATCCTGCTGTTCGTCCCCGACCAGCACCAGTCGTTCAGCTACGTCTTCACCGAGCGCTTCAACAACTCCGGCTACTTCGGAGGCGAGACCGGCACCCTCGGCTTCTGGTTCGCGATCGTGCCGTTCGGCTTCCTGCTGACGCAGTACACGATCACCGGCTTCGACGCCTGCGCCCACCTGTCCGAGGAGACCGCGTCGGCGTCCACCGCGGCGGCCAAGGGCATCTGGCAGTCGATCCTCTACTCCGTGATCGGCGGCTACATCCTGCTGCTGACCGTGGTCTTCGCCATCCCGGACGACGCCTCGGGCGCACCTGACAACGCCGGAGTGGGCGGCGGGGGCGTGGCGTACATCTTCGTGCAGTCGATGGGCGCCAACTGGGCCGGGCTCGTGCTGTTCATCTCGGCGTCGGCACAGTTCTTCTGCGCGACCTCGTGCATGACCTCGGCGTCGCGGATGACCTTCGCGTTCAGCCGTGACGGAGCCATCCCGGGGTCCGACACGCTGAAGCGGCTCACGGCGAACCGGGTGCCGGCCATGGCGGTCATGTTCGTGGCGATCTGCGCGGCAGCCGTGACGCTTCCCGCGCTGGTCGAGGTGAACATCGGCACTGCCGAGGCGCCGCTCATCGTTCCCGTCGCGTTCTACGCCGTCACGTCCATCGCGGTGATGGGCCTCTACCTGGCGTTCGCGATCCCGATCTGGCTGCGGTGGAAGCACGGCGACAGGTTCGAGGTCGGCTCCTGGAACAACGGCGCCAAGTACAAGTGGATGAACATCGTGGCGGTCGCCGAGATCGTCATCGTCATCTTCTACCTGTCGATGCCGTTCGTCCCGGGCGGAAACCCGTTCAGCGACACGGAGTTCAGCTGGAAGTTCGTCAACTATGCGCCGCTCGTCACCCTGGCGTCGCTCCTGCTCCTGACGATCTGGTGGCAGGTGTCCGCCAAGAACTGGTTCACCGGTCCCAAGACCACCATCGACGAGGCCGTCATCGAGGCCTTCGAGGGGTGACCCCGGACAAGCTCCTCGACCAGGTCCCCCGTCTGTCCAGCCGGGTCCTGGTCGAGGAGCTCTCGGGTGGGCTGACCAACCGCAACTACAAGGTGGTCACGCCGGACGGCATTTACGTTGCGCGCTGCAGTGGCAGCGACGCCGCGCTGCTCGGGATCGACCGCGACGCCGAGCGCGACAACACCGGCGCGGCGCACGCGGCCGGGGTCGGCGCGGAGGTATTCGACTACCGGCCCGACCTGGGCATGCTGGTGATCGGATTCCTGCCCGGCCGGTCACTCGAGAACGACGACTTCGCCGATCCCGGCGTGCTGAGGCGGGCCGCGGAGGCCTGCCGCCGACTGCATGCCGGCCCCCGGTTCACCGGCGAGTTCGACATGTTCGCCCGGCAGGCGGCGTACCGGCGAACGATGGGTGAGGAAGGATTCCCGCTGCCGAGCGCCTACGACGACCACGCCGACGCCTGGGCCGAGGTGAAACGGGTCGTCGACCTCCGACCGAGGTCGACCGTGCCGTGCAACAACGACCTGCTGGCCGGCAACTTCATCGACGACGGTGAGCGGGTCTGGCTCATCGACTACGAGTACTCCGGCAACAACGACGCCGCGTTCGAGCTCGGCAACACGACCACGGAGTGCGAGTTCCCACCCTCGAGGCTCGAGGCCTACGCCGAGGCCTACTACGGCGCCCCGACCAAAGGTGACGTGGCGCGGGTCCGTCTCGGCGCTCTGCGCTCCCAGTACGGCTGGGCGCTCTGGGGCTTCATCCAGGCCGCGTCGAGCCCGCTCGACTTCGACTTCTGGGACTGGGGGATGCACCGCCTCGAGAAGGCGGCGCGCACCTTCACCTCCGACGACTACGAGCGACTCCTCGAGGACGCCGCCGGTGACTGAAGCTGAGCGACACCGGAGGTTTCGAGACGGGCCTGGCGGCCCTCCTCAACCACCGGTACGGCGCTCTTGGATCTGACCGTCGCTGGTTGAGGAGGCGCGCTAGCGCCGTCTCGAAACCTGCGATCCCGGCGGCGTGCGCCGGATCTGACCGTCGCTGGTTGAGGAGGCGCGCCAGCGCCGTCTCGAAGCCTGCGATCCCGGCGGCGTGCGTCGGACCTGACCGTCGCTGGTTGAGGAGGCGCGCTGGCGCCGTCTCGAAACCTGCGATCCCGGGGGCGTGCGTCGAGTGGGGTGCCGGAGGTTTCGAGACGGGCCTGGCGGCCCTCCTCAACCACCGGTACGGCGCTGTCGGATGTGACCGTCGCTGGTTGAGGAGGCGCGCTAGCGCCGTCTCGAAACCTGCGATCCCGGGGGCGTGCGCCGGATCTGACCGTCGCTGGTTGAGGAGGCGCGCTGGCGCCGTCTCGAAACCTGCGATCCCGGGGGCGTGCGTCGGGTGGGGTGCCGGAGGTTTCGAGACGGGCCTGGCGGCCCTCCTCAACCACCGGTACGGCGCTGTCGGATCTGACCGTCGCTGGTTGAGGAGGCGCGCTAGCGCCGTCTCGAAACCTGCGATCCCGGAGGCGTGCGCCGGGTGTGACCGTCGCTGGTTGAGGAGGCGCGCCAGCGCCGTCTCGAAACCTGCGATCCCGGCGGCGTGCGCCGGGTGTGCGGTGGCGGCGGGTTTCGAGACGGGCCTGGCGGCCCTCCTCGAAGCCAGCGGTCGACGGCGGCGTGGCCGGATCTGACCGTCGCTGGTTGAGGAGGCGCGCTAGCGCCGTCTCGAAACCTGCGATCCCGGAGGCGTGGCCGGGTGGGGTGCCGGGGGTTTCGAGACGGGCCTGGCGGCCCTCCTCAACCACCGGTAGCGGTGCTGCGGGTGAGCCGGGTGGGGTGGCGGAGGTTTCGAGACGGGCCTGGCGGCCCTCCTCAACCACCGGTGTGGCGCTGCGGCGTGGGTTGGGTGGGGTGCCGGGGGTTTCGAGACGGGCCTGGCGGCCCTCCTCAACCACCGGTGTGGTGCTGCGGCGTGGGTTGGGTGGGGTGGCGGAGGTTTCGAGACGGGCCTGGCGGCCCTCCTCAACCACCGGTGTGGCGCTGCGGCGTGAGCCGGGTGGGGTGGCGGAGGTTTCGAGACGGGCCTGGCGGCCCTCCTCAACCACCGGTGTGGCGCTGCGGCGTGCGTCGGGTGGGGTGCCGGAGGTTTCGAGACGGGCCTGGCGGCCCTCCTCAACCACCGGTTCGGCGGCTCTGTGGGATCCGAGCGAGTCGGTACCTGGGTGGGGGGCGTTTCGTGAGCGGGCTGCCGAGCCGGGTGCGGGTGGTGGTCATCGGCGGAGGGGTGATCGGCTGCTCGACGGCGTACCACCTGGCCGCGCTGGGCTGGACCGACGTGCTGGTGCTGGAGCAGGGCCGCCTGTCGGGGGGTACGACGTGGCACGCGGCCGGGCTCGTCGGGCCGTTGCGGGCGACGGAGAGCGGCACCCGGCTGGTGCAGTACTCCGCCGAGCTCTACGACCGCCTGGAGGCCGAGACGGGGCTCGCCACCGGCTATCGCAACGTCGGCGGCGTCGTTGTCGCCCGGACCGAGGAGCGGATGGTCCAGCTGCGCCGCACGGCCGCCAACGCCGTGGCGTACGACCTCGACTGCCGGATCATCTCGCCCGACGAGGCGGCGGAGCTGTGGCCGCCGATGCGGGTCGACGACCTGCGTGGGGCGATCCACCTGCCCGGCGACGGCAAGGTCAACCCGACCGACCTCACCCAGTCGCTGGCCAAGGGCGCGCGGCAGCGTGGTGTCGTCGTCCGCGAGAAGGTGCGCGTGACCGGCCTGACCACCGCGGCTGGGCCCGGCGGCCCGCGCGTCACCGGCGTGCGCACCGATGCCGGCGACGTCGAGGCCGAGGTGGTCGTCAACTGCGCCGGCCAGTGGGCCAAGGCCGTGGCCGAGCTGGCCGCCGGGCTCGGGCTCACGGTTCCCTGCACAGCGCCGAGCACTTCTACGTCGTCACCGAGGAGATCGACGGGCGTCCACCCGGATCTCCCGATCATGCGTGACCCCGACGGCTGGACCTACTTCAAGGAGGAGGTCGGCGGACTGGTCGTCGGGGGTTTCGAGCCCGACGCGAAGCCGTGGGTCGCGCCCGACCAGATCCCGCACCCGTTCGAGTTCCAGCTGCTCGACGAGGACTGGGAGCACTTCTCGATCCTGATGGAGCAGGCGCTGGTCCGCGTGCCGGCGCTCGAGACGACGGGGATCCGCAAGTTCTACAACGGTCCCGAGAGCTTCACGCCCGACAACCAGTTCCTGCTCGGCGAGGTGCCGGGGCTGCGCGGGTTCTTCGTCGGCGCCGGGTTCAACTCGGTCGGCATCGCCTCGGCGGGCGGTGCCGGCCGCGCGCTGGCGGAGTGGGTGGTCGAAGGGTCGCCGACGTCCGATCTGGTGGGCGTCGACGTACGCCGGTTCGCCCCGTACGCCGGGGACAACGACTGGCTGCGCTCGCGCGTGGCCGAGGTGCTCGGGCTGCACTACGAGATCCCGTGGCCGATGCGCGAGCCGGTCACCGCCCGCGACGTGCGCACGTCTCCGCTGCACGCGCGCCTCGCGCGAGCACGGCGCGCACAACGGCTCCCGGATGGGGTGGGAGCGACCGCTGTACTTCGTCCCGGCGGGGGAGCGGGACGGGTACGACGCCGAGGCGGCCGATCGCACCTGGACCAAGCCCGCCTGGCTGCCGTGGTCGGCCGCCGAGCAGCGCGCGACTCGTGAGGCGGTGGCGGTGTTCGACCAGACGTCGTTCTCCAAGTACGTCGTCAGCGGTCCCGGTGCCCTCGAGGCGCTCCAGTGGGTGTGCGCGGCCGACGTGGACGTCGCGCTCGACCACTGCGTCTACACGCCGTTCCTCAATGCGCGGGCCACGTACGAGGCCGACCTCACGGTGACCAGGGTCGCCGAGGACGAGTTCTGGTTGGTCAGCAGCTCGGCCACGACCGTGCGAGACCTGGACTGGCTCGGCCGGCACGCGTTCGACCGGGTCGGCGACACGGCTGCCGTCGAGGACCGCACCGACGCCTTCTCCGTGGTCGGCGTCATGGGCCCACGCTCGCGCGACCTGCTGACGGGGCTCACCGAGGCCGACCTGGGCGAGGAGGCCTTCCCGTTCGCGACCAGTCGTGCGATCACCGTCGCCGGGGCACCGGTGCGGGCGACGCGGATGACCTACGTCGGAGAGCTCGGGCTGGGAGCTCACCGATCCCGGTCGAGCACGCGCTCGAGGTGCACGACGCCCTGCGGGCGGCCGGCGCCGAGCTCGGTGCCCGCGACGCGGGCTACCACGCGATCGAGTCGCTGCGCCTGGAGAAGGGCTTCCGGGCGTTCGGCCGGGAGCTCACCCCCGACTACACGCCCGTGGAGGCCGGGCTCCTGTTCGCCACCGCATTGTCCGGCGACAAGGACTTCCTCGGCCGGGCGGCTCTCGGGGCGCACCGGGCCGCGCTGGCCTCGGGCGGGCCGCGACGCCGACTGGTCTCCCTGGTGGTCGAACGACGCCGACCCCATGGTCTGGGGAGGGGAGCTGTTGCGCCGCGACGGCCGTCCGGTGGGGCAGGTGACCAGCGCCGCATGGGGCGAGACGGTGGGCTCGTGCGTCGGGTTGGCCTATGTCCGCCACGACGGGCCGGTGACGAGCGACTGGCTCGCGAGCGGCCGCCACGACATCGACATCGCCGGCACGGCGTACCCCGTCACCCTGACCCTGCGAGCGCCGCTCTGAGCCGTGGCCTCACTCGCCGATGCTGACCCGGACCTCCACCGTCGCGCCGGGCTCGATGCCCTCCGCCTTGCGGACGGCGTCCTTGAGCGGCACGAGATAGGTCCCTTCCTTCGGGAAGAGCGACGTCGTCCACTCGGTGTAGCCGATCTCCACCGTCACCGGGATCACGCCCCAGCCGTAGGTCAGCTCCGCCGCGATCTCGCGGATCTCGTCGGCGTCGTCGGCGGGCAGGGCGACGTAGAAGTACGGCGCGGGGCCCCGCCACTCGAACACGGGGCCGGAGAACTCGAAGATCACCTCTGCAGAGTAGGCCCGTCGCGGGCTAGGTCAGGTAGAGGTCCCTGATGACGTCCTCGATGTCCGGCTCCTGGATCGAGAGATCTGCGACGTCGTACGCCGACGCGACGGCAGCCACGATCGGGGCGGCACTGGCGTCGGCGGGGAAGGACAGCCACTGGCGGGGTCCCTCGACGCGGCGGACGGTGGCTCCCGGCACGTCGATGGGCGGCGCCTCGTCGATGAGGTCCACCACGAGGGTGCGGCCGGAGCCGCCGCGCAGGTGCAGATCGGGAAGGGTGCCGTCGAACACCGCCGTGCCGTGGTCGATGACGATGACGCGTCGGCACAGCGCCTCGATGTCCTGGAGGTCGTGCGTGGTGAGCAGCAACGTCGTGCCGCGACGCTCGTTGAGGGTGCGCAGGAACTCACGCAGCCTCCCCTTGCTGATCACGTCGAGGCCGATCGTGGGCTCGTCGAGGTAGAGCACCTCGGGGTCGTGCAGCAGGGCCGCGGTGATGTCGCCGCGCATCCGCTGGCCCAGGGAGAGCTGCCGGACCGGGGTGTCCATCAGGTCGTCGAGGTCGAGGAGCGTCACGAACTCGTCGAGGTTCTCGCGATAGCGCGCCGGGTCGATTCCGTAGATCTTCTGGAGCAGCTCGAACGAGTCGCGCAGCGGCAGGTCCCACCACAGTGTCGTGCGCTGGCCGAAGACCACGCCGATGCGGCGCGCGAGCTCGGTGCGGTGCCGGCTCGGCTCGAGGCCGGCCACGTGGAGGTGCCCGCCGGTCGGCACGAGGATGCCGGTGAGCATCTTGATGGTCGTCGACTTGCCGGCGCCGTTGGGACCGATGTAGCCGACCATCTCCCCGGCCTCGATCTCGAAGGACAGGTCGTGGACGGCGCGCACCTCGGTGCGGGTTCGTCGCATCGCGCCGCGTCGCTTCCGGACGAGGAAGGTGCGCTCGAGGTCGCGGACGTCGATCAGTGGCATGTCAGCTTCCCGTCGAGGTGTAGCGGCGGACGCCGGTGCGCCAGGCGAGCCCGGCGAGGACGCAGAGGAGGGCGGCGACGAAGGGCGGCAGGACGGCGAACCATCCCGGCAGGCCGAACGGGTCGTCGCGGTCGAGAAGGTAGAGGCAGCTGTACCAGTTGGTGAACGCCACGGGGATCACGAAGGTCAGCGACTTGACCACCTCGGCGGGAAAGATCGTCATCGGGTACTGCGTCATGGTGTTGCCGCCGTAGGTGAAGGCGTTGGCGAACTCCGTGGCGTCCTGCGTCCAGAACTGGATGCAGGAGAAGCCCACGAAGAGAGCGAAGAAGATGCCGCATGCGCCGACGATCATCAGCGCGGCGACCACGACCTTCGCGGGCGTCCAGTCGACGTACCAGGCGCCGTAGCCGAAGATCACCACGGCCTGGCTGATCCGGCCCACCCTGCGGATCGCGAACTGGTCGGCGCACACCTGCACGAGCAGCGGCACCGGCCGCACCATCATCGCGTCGAGGGTGCCGGTGCGGATGTGCCGCCCGATCTGCTCGACGCTGCCGATGACCAGGTCGGCCACCCCGATGCCGATGCCGGACGCGCCGTACAGCAGCGCGATCTCCCAGAGCTGGAAGCCGTCGAGGTCGCCGATCAGGCGGAGCATGAAGTAGAGCCCGACGAAGTCGAGGAAGGTGATCAGCATGCCCGTGAGCGTCAGGATCACGAACGACGTGCGGTAGGACAGGCTCGAGCGGACCCACAGCCGCGCGATCCGGGCGTACTGCCGCGGTGCCTGCCGGACCACCTCGAGCGTCTCAGCCACCCTGGACCACGACCTTGCGGGTGGCCGCGCGGAGGGTGGCCTGGCAGGCCACGAGCAGGACGGCGATCCACGCGACCTGCGCGCCCAGGCCGGCCAGCACGTCGACGCCGGCGCGCTGGCCGAGCCAGATGTCGGCCGGTGTCTGCAGGTAGGAGGCCCAGGGCAGGGCGAGCGCGATCGACCGCAGCGGCTCGGGGAAGATCACCAGAGGCACGACCATGCCGCTGAAGAAGAGGGCGAGGACGCCGGAGAGCACCTTCACGCCGCTCTGGTCCAGCAGCCAGAAGGCGGAGCAGGCGGTCAGGAACCGGATCGTGAAGCTCGTCGTCACCGCGAGGACCAGGCTGACGAGGAAGGCGAGGAGCACGACGGGCGAGCCCGGCATGGCGATGTCGAAGAGCGCGATCCCGACGAGCGTCGGCGCCAGGCCGCGGGTGAGGAAGTGGTACGTCGCCCGGCCGAGGTCGCCCGCGAGGTACCACGGCACCAGCCCGACGGGACGGTACAGGTCGCTGGCGACGTCACCGGTCCGGATGCGTTCGGCCAGGTCGTCGGTGGTTCCGCCGCCCCACAACGCCACGGTCATCAGCAGCGCCTGACCGATCCAGACGTAGGTCACGGCGTCGGTGGCGTCGTACCCACCCGCGTCAGGCTGTTGGTCCCACAGGGCGAGGTAGGCGTAGGAGTAGATGACCCCGAACACGCTGTTGGTGAAGATCCCCGCCAGCGTCGCCGCCCGGTAGGTGGAGTAGCGCCGGAACGTCCGCGTCGCGATCGCGACGTAGAGCATGCGAGAACCTCCGAGCGTTGAGATGGCCGTTCGTCCGGTGAGATGGCCGTTCGTCAGGTTCGATTCGGCCGCCTGACAGCCGAAGGAATCTCAACGCGGACGAACGGCCGTCCAACCATGACGAACGGCCATCTCAACGCGAGGCTAGTGCTGGTAGGTCCCGTGGATGATCGCGCGGCCGAGCGTCTTGAAGGCGAGGTTGAACGAGACGACGGCCGGGGAGGCAGAGGCGTCGACGCCGAGGGTGTCCGCGTTGACGGCGTGCACGACGAAGAAGTAGCGGTGCGGCTGGTCGTTGGGAGGGGGAGCGGCGCCCATGAAACCGGCCTCACCGCCGTCGTTGCGCACGTGGAAGGCCGCACCCGGCAGGTCGCCGGCCGAGGCGCCCGTGTCGAGCGAGGTCACGTCGGCGGGCACGTCGACGAGCACCCAGTGCCAGAAGCCCGACGGCGTCGGGGCGTCGGGGTCGAAGCAGGTGATGACGTAGGACCTGGTTCCCTCCGGAGCCCCCTCCCAGGACAGCTGCGGGGAGGTGTTGCCCTTGTCGGCGACCTGGTCGTCCTTCAGCGGCTCGCCGTCGGAGACGTCCGCGCTCGTGAGAGTGAACGACGGGCGCGGCGGCAGCAGGTCGTAGGGATCGGGGCTGACGGGGCGTTCGATGGTGGGGTCGACACTCATGCTCGCGACCTTACCCAGCGCCAGAGCGCCAGTCCCGCGACGAGCGAGCCGAGGGTGCCGAGGGTCAGGTCGCCGAGGGTGTCCTCGTACGCCGTGTCGAGCTCGGTGCCCTGGCGGATGAAGGTGTACCACTCGCCGAGCTCCCAGCCGATGGCGAGCGTCGCGCCGAGCCCGGTCACGGCGAGCACCAGCACCCACGGCGGCCGCGTCGAGGACAGCAGGATCGCCCCGAGCCCACCGCACAGCAGCGCCCAGTTGACGAAGTGGTTGAGGTCGTCCCAGAACACCAGCGAGTCGTAGAGGTCGAGGCTGTTGCCCGTCACGTCGACCAGGAAGGGCAGCAGCACGAGCGAGAAGGCGCCGTACGGAGGGCGCTGGCCGGTCCGCCGGCGGCGCTCGACGACGAACCAGATCGCGGGCACCAGCGCCATGAGCGCGGCGTAGGCCAGCATCCGCGCGCCGAAGGCCTTGTCGGCGAACCGGTCGATGCCCGGCACGAACGCGGCGACAGCGAGCTGCAGCATGGTCAGCGCGTAGATCCCGGCCGGCACCCACGCCGGCACCCCCCTGTGGCCCATGGCCCGGACCCTAGCCACAGCAATCGGCAGGGACCGGGAGAATGGCCGGATGCCATCGACTGAGGGCGCGCAGCAGCACCGGCCGTATCCCGTCGGGCTGCGGCTCCGGGGACGCCGGGTCGTCGTCGTCGGCGGTGGCCACGTCGCCCAGCGACGCATCCCGGTGCTGCTCGCGGCCGGCGCCGACGTCGTCCTCGTCTCGCCGGCGGTCACCCCCGCGATCGAGGGGATGGCCGCGGAGCTGACCTGGCTCGAGCGCCGGTTCGCCGAGGCCGACGTGGACGGTGCGTGGTACGTCGTGGCCGCAACCGACGACCCCGTCGTGAACGCATCGGTGGCCGACGGCCGCCGAGAGTCGCCGGATCTTCTGCGCCCGGGCCGACGACGCGCGCGAGTCGTCGGCATGGACCATGGCCGCGGGCCACCACGGCAGCGTCACCGTGGCGGTGGTCGGCAACCGCGAGCCCCGCCAGTCGGCGGCGCTCCGTGACGAGATCATCACCGCCCTTCGCGACGGCCACCTCAGCACGACGGGGGCGCTGGACCACAGCCCGGGCGTCGTCCTGGTCGGCGGCGGCCCGGGTGATCCCGAGCTCGTCACGGTGGCGGCGAGGCACGCGCTGGCCTCCGCCGACGTCGTGGTCGCCGACCGGCTCGCGCCGCGCGAGCTGCTCGACGAGCTCGGCCCGCACGTCGAGCTGGTCGACGTGGCCAAGCTGCCGCGCGGTCGGGCGGCGGCCCAGGAGCAGATCAACGAGCTGATCATCGACCGGGCGCGAGCCGGCCTGCGGGTGGTGCGCTTCAAGGGTGGGGACAGCTTCGTCTTCGGCCGCGGCTTCGAGGAGGTCGAGGCGTGCGCCGCTGCCGGCGTGCCGGTCACGGTGGTCCCCGGGCTCTCCTCGGCGGTCGCCGTGCCCGCCCGGGCCGGCATCCCGGTGACGCACCGAGGCGTCGCCCACGAGTTCACGGTCGTCTCGGGTCACCTGGCGCCGGGCCATCCCGACTCGCTCGTGGAGTGGGACGCGCTGGCCCGCCTGCGCGGCACCCTGGTGCTGCTGATGGCGGTCGAGAACGCGTCCGCGATCGCCGACGCCCTCGTCGCGGGAGGCCGCGCTCCGGGCACACCGGTCGCGGTGCTCGTGGAGGGCACCCTGCCGGGTGAGCGGGCGACGTACAGCACCCTCGGCGCGCTCCGCGCCGACCTGGCCCGCGACGACGTCCGACCGCCCGCGATCATCGTCGTCGGTGACGTCGTGCGGGTCGCCAAACCCGAGCACTATCCCCGTCGCCAGGGTGCCGACGACGAGCGCCCCGGTGGCTGAGCTCGTCGCCGTCGACCGCGCCGACGACGAGCGGCTGGCCGACTATCGCGACCTGCGCGACGTCGAGCTGCGCAAGCACGTCGAGGCCGAGCACGGGCTCTTCCTCGCGGAGGGCGAGAAGGTGGTCCGGCGCGCGGTGGAGGCGGGCTACCGTCCGCGGTCCTTCCTGATGGCCGAGCGCTGGCTCGACGGGCTTGCCGACGTCCTCGACGCCTCCGATGCGCCCTGCTTCGTGGTGTCGGAGCGGCTGGCCGAGGAGGTGACCGGCTTCCACGTGCACCGCGGCGCGCTCGCGTCGCTGGCGCGCACCGCGCTGCCGTCGCTCGGTGACGTGCTGGTCGACGCACGCTCAGTGCTGGTGCTGGAGGACCTGGTCGACCACACCAACGTCGGCGCCGTGTTCCGTTCCGGCGCGGCCATGGGCTTCGACGCGGTCGTGCTGGCACCCCGCTGCGCCGACCCGCTCTACCGCCGCTCGGTGAAGGTCGCGATGGGCGCGGTCTTCTCGCTGCCGTGGACCCGACTGCCCGACTGGTACGCCGCGATGCCCACCCTCTCCGCCCGAGGCTTCACCACCGTTGCGCTCACCCTGGGCGACGACACCGTCCCGATCGAGCAGGCCGTCCGGGGGATCGACCGGCTCGCGCTCGTCCTGGGATCGGAGGGGCACGGCCTGTCCGAGCGCTGGGAGCGCAGCGCCGACGTCCGGGCCACGATCCCGATGGCGCCCGGCATCGACTCCCTGAACGTGGCCGCTGCGTCGGCCGTCGCCTGCTACGTGGCCGGGCGGCGCTGAGCGTCATCCCGGCTCAGCCTGAGCCAGGCTCGGGGGCGACGCAGGAGCGCAGCTTGGCCGGCTCGGCGGCGCGGTCGCTCTGCCCGCCCAGCCAGGCCTGGACGACCCGGAGGTTCAGCTCGCGCCTGGACGCCTTGCCGAAGCCGTTGCGTCGCATCGCCTCGTCCATCTCGTTCCTGGTCGCCTTGCTCAGGCTCCAGCCCAGGGGAGCCTGGAGCCGGGGTGGGCCGCGGGTGCGTACGTCTTGAGGCAGGCCCTCGGAAGGGTCCGCAGGATCCTGCTGCGGGCGAACCGCTCGACGGCACCGCGCACCATCAGCGTCGTCAGCGGGATGAAGGTCTCGCTGGATGCCTCCGGGTTCGTGCGCTGCTCGATCGCCGCCTGGTAGGCGCTGTCGATGTCGAGGACCACGACCGCGATGTCCGCCCGCGCCTCGGCGTTGTGGAGGTCGACCAGTCGCTGGATCTCGGGGAGCAGGCTGGACAGGGTCAGCAGGCCGGAGTTGTCGAGGTAGCCGCCGTCGACCATGGTCATGGCGCATCTGTCCTCGACCTCATCGCACTGTCCGTCGAGGACGACCGGCTCTCCACTGGTGGTCTCCAGCTCCGCGCAGTGCCCCTCGACCCGCCCGGACGGCGAGACCAGCGGGAATCGCGCGCTGAGCATCGCGGCCGTCGAGATGCTCAGGTCCTGGTCGTTGCACAGGAGGTCGATCGTCTCCAGGAAGCCGGACAGCGGGTAGGCGTCGGCCTCCCCGTCGGGCCGCACGCCCTCGGGTCTCCTCGAGGTTCACCCGCGACTGGCCGAGCTTCGCGGCGGAGGTGACCGCGCCGAACTGACCGCCCGCCATCGTGGTGTTGAACAGCAGGAGCGGCACCGCCTCCGCGCGGCTGCGCGTCTCAGCGTCCGCCGCTTCGCGCTGGTCCCAGGTGCCGCGCACCAGGGGTGGGCTCGGCTCCGCAGGCTCGTCCAGGACTCTCTCGAGGACGCCCGCCCGGTCCTGCCGGGTGCACGGGAAGATGACGCCCCGTCGCAGGGCTCGGTCGCCGACGCGAGGCCGAGGAAGTGGTTCGGAAGGTCGTGGAAGAGACCCCAGCCCACGGTGGCCGAGGCCAGGTCCCGACCGAACGCCGTCGCCATCCAGGCCCGGTCGGACGGGTCGTCGTTGCGCAGCAGGTTCTGGGCGTACGCCGCGATCCCTACCGAGCCCCCGGACACGCCGCTGGCGATGAAGATGCGCCTGCCAGCGGCGAGGATCTCCGCCTCGGACCGAGAGTCTCCCGTGCACGGCTCGGCACCGGCCTGGGGCAGCCGCGCCCGGGCGACCACGCAGTCGAGGACCAGCGTGGTCCAGTACGCCGCGCGGATGCCGCTGCCATGCGAGGCGACGAGCACCATCGGCACGACCGCGTTCGACTCCGCGATCAGCATCTCCGGCTGTGCGCTGACCCAGGCGTCGAAGGCGTCCTCGAGCGTGGGCGTGCGAAGCCCGGTCGTCGCGGCGACCGGCTGCGCGGGGGTGGACGTTGACGTCGTGGAGGCCTTCGGTGGGCACGAGGCCGGCGACGATCCACGCGACGAGGCCGATCGACAAGATGGGCAGGGACCGGAGCCCGAACCAGGCGAGGCCCTGCGGCGGCAGGGTCCGGATCGAACGGAGCACCAGCTGGCCGGTCACGACGGCGAGGAACGCGACCACGACGTTGACGAAGGTGGTGAGGCCGTAGAGCGCGCCGCTCGTGGCCGGATCGTGGTGGATGGCCACGGCCGTGGCGACGAATCCCCAGACCGCGAGCGCGGTCGCCCAGCGCTGGGTGACGAGCTGGGGGTGGTAGCTCAACGCGACGGCGTAGGCGAGCGTCGGCAGGGCGGCCGCCAGCAGGATCACCACGAGGTTCACCTCGTTCTCGCGAGCGAGGAAGGCGAGGCCGGGAACCAGGACCGAGAAGGGGAGGGATGTACGTGCTCGGGACCGGGAATGCGGGGATGCAGCTGCCTGGACCCGGGCACCCAGCCGGCCCAGCCGGTCGCCCAGTCGCAGGATCGGCTGGGGCGCACGCAGCCGCTCCGTCCTCGAGACGAAGGCGCCGGCGGCCAGCGCCAGTCCGGCGAGGGCGAGGGTCGGCCCGACCCCGATCGGATGGGTCCCGAGCAGGAAGTCCTCGTAGGCGACCAGGGTCAGGGCGGCTCCCAGGATGACCAGCGGTGCGGCCACGAGCGCCTCCCGAGGCTCGACAGCCGCGTGCCGGTGGCCATATCCGCACGTCTGCTGTGCCCCGGCCGGAGGAACGAGCCCAGTGCCGCCGCGTGTCCGTGAGCTCGCGGACGGCCGCCGCGGCAGCTGGCTGCGGCGGTGCTCCCTGTCGACCTCCGGCCAGGCCGTGACGAGCCGGGGCACGAGGTCGAGGAGCGCGGTGGAGATGATGACGAGCCCGACGGCGGTGATGCCTTGGCTGCCGACCCGGGCCCACTGCGAGCCACACCGCGACCAGGACGCCGACGACGAGCCAGCTGACCCTGCGAACGCCGAGCGAGCGTCACCGGCGGAGTCCGGGGTCCGGCGGAAGAGGCGTCGGTCGGCTTCGATGTGGGCGATGACCTCGCGCAGGCACAGCGCGACGAGCACCGAGCTGGACAACCCGAGAGCCGCGGTCGGCAGCGCCCGCCGAAGGTGTCCAGGCGCCAGGTCCGCAGCGAGTCGAGCGCCTGGCCGCTCGACTCGGGGAGCACGAGGAACAGCAGGAAGAAGGCGACGACGAGCGCTACGTGGACGCGCAGTGGGGGGAAGGACGCCCACACCTGCGCGAGGAACGCGTAGCCCTCCCCGTCCTCGTCCTGCTCGGGTCGGAGCCAGATCGCGAGGAACAGGAGCCCGACCAGGGCGCCGCCCCAGCAGAGCAGCGACTTCTGCGCTGCGTCCGCCGTGTCTCCGGGTCCCATGAAGAGCACGAGCGGGGCGGCAGCCGCGCCCAGCACCAGGGCGGCCAGCACGACGGGAGCGCCGGCGCTCGTGGTGGCGGGTCTGCGTTGGAGGACGGACAGCAGCAGCACCGCGACGACGAACAGGAACGCGAAGCTCAGCAGGTCGAGCGCCAAGGTCAGGTCGGTGCAGAGCGACAGGGGCTGCACGACGCGCTTGTCGCAGTCGTCGGAGCCCTGGGCGAACCAGTCGAACTCGACGGCGAGTGAAGCACGACCGCGACGCGTGCAGGCCCACGAGCGCCAGCGGGACGAGCGAGAGCCACGCCACGCGGCGGACGATGTCCGGCAGGGCTGCGACGAATGACCGGTGGGGGGACGGCGCAGTTGAGCACCATGCACCGACGCTAGGGGTCCGGGTCGGCCTTCGCATCGGTAGTCCTGCCTAACCTGTCTGGCCACTAGAGGCCGGTCTCCTCGCGGATCCGTGCGACGGCGGCGTCGACGGAGAGCTCGGGGCCCAGAACGGTCTCGTCCAGACCCGGCACCAGCGGAGCCGGGTTGAACCAGGCCCTCATCTCGGCCTCGCCGAAGCCGGTGCCCGACTTGGTCTCGTGACGCCGGACGGTCTCCTCGAACGGCAGGTGCCACACGTAGGCCGACGTGCTGCCGACGTGGTCGCGGCGCAGGCAGCGCAGCATCGCGCCGTACGTGGTGGAGCCGAGGATCCCGTCGAGGACGACGTGCCGGCCGCGGTCCAGGGCGAAGCGGACGGTCTGGTCGATCAGGTCGATGGCCGGCGAGCCCTTCTCGTCGCGCAGCGCGCAGCACCTCCCGGCGCAGGAGGTCCTGCCCGACCCAGGCGGTGTCGCGGTCGCGGCCGCGCTGGAGGGCTCGGGCCACGGTGGTCTTGCCGGACCCGGAGTTGCCGCGCAGGACGACCAGGCGCGTGTCGGGGAGCCGGTCGGGCGGGCTGTCACGTCGAGCGCGTGCACGAGCTCGAGGCCGTCCTCCTCGTCGATCTCCTCCCCGATGACGCACGAAGCCCCGCGAGCGCACGAGGTGGAGGGAGACGGTGTTCCACGGGCCGACCGACGCGAGCACGCGGCGGACCTCCGGCGCCTCGCGGGCCCGGTCGAGGAGGAACGCCAGCGCCGCCTTGGCCAGCCCGCGGCCGCGGTGTGCCGGGTCGATCTCGTAGCCGACCTCGACCGTGCCGTCGGCGTCGGGCACCTCGTGGAAGCCGGCCTTGCCCACGGGCACCCCGTCGTCGAGGACGACCCCGGTCACCCAGGCAGCCTCGGCCGGGTCGGCGGCGACCTGGCGGGCCCGGCGCACCCAGGTGCTGCGGCACTCCTCGCTGGTCAGGAACTCCGACAGCGGCACCGGCGAGGGCCGCACGGCCCGTCGGCGTCGCCGTCGGCCAGCGCCTGGAGGGTCTCGAGAGGCAGCTGCGCGATCGTCACGGTCACGGGCCACCCGACCACACACGACCCCGACGGACCAGTGATCTACACCAGTGCCTTCGTCGCAAGGCCAGCAGCGAGAGCACCGGGATGACCAGGAACGCCGCCCGGATGGCCAGCATCGCGGTCGGCGACGCCTGGATGCGCGGGAGCAGCGCGCGACGGAGCGGGAGCAGCAGCGCGACCGGCACGGCGACGAACAGGCCGACGAGCGCCACCTCCGGCGCGACGGCCAGCGTCACCAGCGGGACGACCCACTGCGCACGCCCGCGTGCGGTCCAGCTCGTCGGCGAGGCGACCGCGTCGACGGCGTACACGAGGGCGAAGGCGAACACCGCCGGCACCGCCACGAAGGTCGCGATCGCCAGCCAGGTCGGCTCGAGCACGCGGAAGTCGACGCCGTCGGGATGGATCACCATCGCGCCGACCAGCATGCCCGCCGTCACGCCGACGGTGACCGCGCGGAACCAGCGAGCCCGATCAGCCACGGCGAGACCAGCACGTACGCCGCCGCGCCGATCAGGCCCAGCAGGCCGCCCAGCACGACCAGGTCGTAGGTGCCGCCGAGGGTGACCTCGCCCACGGTGAAGCCGTCGTCGGTCTGCAGGCCCTCGACCGTGTCGGGCGACGTGACGCGCAGCAGCAGCATCGACAGCCTGAGCAGGGCGCCGCCGAGCAGCAGCCCGAGCGGCACACCACCGACGACGAGCACGCGCAGGAGCTCGCCGAGCTCGGGGAGGTAGCCCTGGTCCACGTCCTCGCGGCGGCCGTGCAGGAGTGCCGGCGGTGCGCCCATACCTCTTGTGCCGGTCAACCGCCTCGCTGGTTCGCTCGTGCGCCCGTAGCATGCCGAGCATGGGGGAGGGCCCGCTGAGCTGCTCTGAGTGCGGCGCCGATCTGGCGGCGCGGGTCCAGGTTCTGCTCGGCGTGTGGTGCGCCGGTGGCGTCGGCGGGTCGGGACCACGAGCTGCGCAAGACCGTGACCCTGCTCTTCACCGACGTGACGGGGTCGACGGCGCTGGGCGAGCAGCTCGATCCCGAGACCTACCGCGCCGTGATGGGTCGCTACTTCGAGATCGCCCGCGCGGCGGTCGAGCGCCATGGCGGCACGGTCGAGAAGTTCGTCGGCGACGCGGTGCTCGCGGTGTTCGGGATCCCGGACGTACGCGAGGACGACGCCCTGCGGGCGGTGCGCGCCGCCCGGGAGCTGCGGACGCGGTCCCGACCGCTGTCGACAGAGCTGGAGGCCGAGCTCGGCGTCCGGCTGCAGGTGCGGACCGGCGTCAACACCGGCCAGGTGGTGGCCGGGTCGGCGCGGGCGGGAGGCTCCTTCGCCACCGGCGACGCGGTCAACACCGCGGCCCGCCTCGAGCAGGCCGCGCCGCCGGGTGAGGTGCTGCTCGGCGCCGACGACCTACGAGCTGGTGCGCGACGCTGTCGAGGTCGAGGAGGTCGCGCCCGTCGCGGCCAAGGGCAAGGCGGCGCCCGTCGCGGCGTACCGCCTGCTGCGGCGTGCTCGACGCCGGGCTCGGTCACCGGCGACGCTTCGACGGCGCGCTGGTCGGCCGGGAGCGAGAGTCGCGGGCGCTGGTCGACACCCTGGACCGCACCGTCGAGCTCCAGCGCGGACACCTCGTCACCGTGCTCGGCGCCCCGGGCATCGGCAAGACCCGGCTGGTGGACGACTTCCTCAAGGACATCGGCGACCGCGCCCAGGTCGTCTCGGGGCGCTGCGTGGCCTACGGACAGGGCATCACCTACTGGCCGGTCGTCCAGCTGCTGCGCGAGGCGCTGCACCTCCAGGGCGACGAGTCGACGGAGCTGACCCGGCACGCGGTCGACCTGCTCTTCGAGGGCGCCCCGGACCAGCGCCGCGTGGGCGACCTCCTGCTCGCGCTGCTCGGCAAGGACGCGGAGCAGGGCGGCCGCGACGAGACCTTCTGGGCGGTGCAACGCGCGGTCGAGCAGCTGGCGGCGAGGCGACCGCTGGTGCGTCACGGTCGACGACCTGCACTGGGCCGAGCCGACCCTGCTCCAGCTGATCGAGCACCTGCGCGACGAGGTGCGCGACCTGCCGTTGCTGCTGGTCTGCCAGGCGCGCCCCGAGCTGCTGGACGCGCGGCCCGGCTGGGGTGGCGGATCGCTGAACTCCGTGAGCTTCGGGCTCGAGCCGCTGACGGCGGAGCAGACATCGCGCGTCGCTCGGCGACCTGCTCGGCGGAGCGGTCTCACCGACGGTCGCCGAGGCAGTCACCGTCTGGGCCGGCGGCAATCCCGCTGTTCGTCGAGGAGGTGGCGAGCCACCTGGTCGACCGCGGCCTCCTGGTGCGCACCGACGGCGTCTGGTCGCTCACCGGCGATTCGGCCGAGGCCGAGGTGCCGCCGACCGTCGCAGCCCTGCTCGCTGCGCGGCTCGACCGCCTGCCCGGACCGGAGCGGAAGCTGGCGGAGCGCCTGTCCGTGGTGGGGCTCGAGGTGACCGAGGCTGACGTGCTCGTGCTCGCCGACGACGCACAGCCGGGCGACGTACGCGAGCTCCTCGGGTCGATGGTCCGTCGCGACCTGCTGCGTCGCCGCCGTACCGCGCACGGCGACGTCTGGGCGTTCCGGCACATCCTGGTGCGCGACGCGGCGTACGACTCGCTGCCGAAGACGATCCGGGCCGAGCTGCACGAGCGGTACGCCGACCACCTGGCCTCCACCGGCGACGAGGTGGGCGGCGAACGCGCAGCCTTCGTGGCCCACCACCTGGAGGAGTCGTTGCGCAACCGGCGCGAGCTCGGCGAGTCCGGACCACGCATCGCCGCGCTGACCGTCCGGGTGGCCGATGAGCTGGCCCTGGCAGGGGAGCAGGCGCGGGACCGGCTCGACGCTCCAGCGGCAACCAGCCTGTTCCGCCGGGCCGCAGACATCCCGCAGGCACCCTGGGAAACTCGTCGCAGCTCGATCCTGCGGCTGCTCCGCACGCTGCTCACCAGCTCACAGGTGGAGGCGGTGAAGGGGGTGATCGAGGAGCTGTCCGCTCTCGTCGACGAGCGAGGATCGACATCCGACGCGGCTCTGCTCGACTGCCTGCGGCTGTGGCAGGGGGTCAACGAGGGAGCCCCGGTGGACCCGGCCCTGCTCCTCGACGCCGCCGACGTTGTCGCCTCGCAGCGCGCGGCGGACGACGACCTGTCCCTGTCGTTGATCCTGGGCGCACGGATCGACGCCTACACGACGCTGGGTCTCTGGAGCGGCATCGGGAGCCTGGCCCACGATGTCGTCGCGGTCGGCGGTCATTTCGAGAGGCGCAGCGCCCAGATCCGGAGCCTCGCCAGCTGCATCCACGGCGAGGCACCCTTCTCGGGCCTGGCGGATCAGGCGGGATTGCTTCGCGAGGTCGAGAGCCGCACGCCGGCCGAGGACGTGATGCTGCTGGCCGCGGAGGCGATCCTGGCGGCGGCATCGGCCGATCCGGGAGCCGGCGCGCTGGTCGACGAGCTCCTGCGCAAGTACGAAGGTGGCGACAACGAGGCGTCCCCCGTCCTTGCGTCGTTCGCCCAAGGAATCATGGGCGACGTTCCCGGCGCGCTGCGCGGTCTGCGTGGCATGGCCGAGCGCGCGGAGGCTCTGGGCGACCTGAGCCACGCCTCGACCCACCTCGGTCTGATCGCGTGCTTGGAGCTGTGGCGAGGTGACCCCGACGAGGTGGCGCGTGGCCTCGTGGACAAGGCGGCCTCGTTGACGTCGCCGTACGACGCGGCGTCGGTGGGCCTTGTCGCCGCAGGGCGATGCCTGCTGGCCGGACGCGCGGGCGACCATGCCGCGGCTGTGCGGTTCGGCGCCGAGGCGGTGACGACGATGCGGCGGACCGACCAGCTCTGGCAGACGGCCGACGTCCTCCGGTGGGTGGCGCTGTCGCTGGGCAGGTGTGGAGATGTCGACGGTGAGCGCGCGCACCTCGAGCAGGCGCTCGAGCTCTACCGCCACAAGGAGATCGTGCACTGGGCCAGGGTCGTCGAGGCGCGGCTCGCCGAGCTGGATCAGTCGCGCTGACGCGACGCCTCGTGGAGGACGATCGAGGCGGCCGTCGCCAGGTTCAGCGAGCTGGCAGAGCCGCGCATCGGGATCGAGACGAGCCCCTCACAGGCCTCGCGCCAGGCAGTGCTCAGCCCGGTCGTCTCCTGGCCGACGACCAGTGCCAGCGGCCCGCTGAGATCTGCGGCCCGGACGTCGACGGTGCCGGTCTCGTCGAGACCCAGCACCCGGTGACCGGTCGAGCGGACCTGCTCGAGCACCTCGCGGTGCGAGGCGGAGCGGACCACGGTCAGGGCGAACAAGCGATCCCGTGCTCGCCCGCACCGCCCGGGGGTCGTAGGGATCGGCAGCGTGTCCGGCCACCACCAGGGCGTCGGCGCCGAACGCGTCGGCCGAGCGGGCGACGGTCCCGACGTTGCCGGGTCCTGTCGGCCGGTCGAGGACCACGACCAACGAGGCGTCCGTCGAGTCGCGCCAGGTCGTCGGACGCCTGTGCCACGACCGCCACGAGCTCGGGCGGGTCCTCGCGCTCGCCGAGCTCGGCGAGGAGCTCGGGGGCCAGCACCACGCGCTCTGCCTGCGCGAGTGCGCCCTCGTGCGACTCCCACAGGCCATTGGCCCACCCGGACCGCCGCGGCCGGTCGTCGCCGAGCAGGGCCCGGACCGTCCAGCCGTGCTCGACCGCGGCCGTGATCGGCCGGACGCCCTGCACGAGGAACTCGCCGAGCCGGTGCCGCTTGGTCCGGTTGTCGAGAAGCGCGTGCCACTGCTGGAAGCGCGCGTTGCGCGCGACCGATCCTCACAGGCCGCCGGCACCCTCACAGGGCCGGCCACCCGATCGGGTAGTCCTCGGCTGCCTTGTCGTGCGCCTTGGCCAGCCTCTTGCGCGCCTTGGTCGGCAGGCGGTCGCCGAACACCGTGCCCAGCGTGTGGTCGGTCTCGTGCTGGAGGCAGCGGGCGAGCAGACCGTCGCCGCTGAACTCCACCGATTCGCCCGCCAGACCTGTGCCCGTGACGGTCGCGAAGTCCGGGCGCGCGCACTCGACGAACGCGCCCGGGTAGGAGAGGCAGCCCTCGTCGCTCTCGTCGAGGTTGCGGTCCTTGCCCTCGGGCAGCGTGATCACGGGGTTGCAGACGACACCGACGGTGTGCTGGCCACCCTCGTCGGGGCAGTCGAAGACGAAGACGGCGAGATCGACGCCCACCTGACAGGCGGCCAGGCCGACGCCGTCGGCGGCGTACATGGTGGCGACCATGTCGGCGACGAGGCTGCGCAGCTCGTCGTCGTACGACGACACCGGCTGGTTGCGACGGTGCATGACGTCGCTGCCCCAGCGGGTGATCGGCCGGACGGTGCCGCCCTCGGGCAGAGAACCATGCGGGGCGAGGGGCTCGTCGGGCATGCGCGCCATCCTAGGGACGACGAGCGTGACGACCGACACGACCCGACGCCGGTGACCACAGGTGTAACTCCGACCTACAGTCGTGCGCATGGACCCGACCCGCCCGACCGGCCACGGCCTGGCTCGCTCCGAGCGCCGCGATCCGATCGGGGTGCTCGTGGCCGGTCTCAACCGGCTCGCGCAGAGCGACGCGCTCGACCGGGCCGGCTTGCGCAGACCGGCCGAGCGTGTCGTCCAGGTGGTCACGCGCAGCGGCTTCCGCACGCTGGTGACAGCCACCCGGGCGAGCCGGTCCTTCACGCGCCGGGGGAGCAGCCGCGCGGACGGGGTCCGGGTGCCGTCGGCGGGCGGATCGGGCATCTTCGACCTGACCCCGACCGAAGAGGAGCAGCTCCTGGTCGACGTCGTCACCGAGCTCGCGTCCGAGGTCGTTCGACCCGCGGCGGCCGAGGCCGATGCCGCGTGCGTGGCGCCCGAGGCCGTGCTCAAGGCCGGCCTCGAGGTGGGCCTGCCGGTGCTCGGTGTGCCCGAGATCGCTCGGCGGCATCTCCGAGGAGCGCTCGGCGATGGCCGGCACCCTGGTCGCCGAGGCGCTCGCGCACGGCGATCTCGGTCTCGCGGTGGCCATGCTGGCCCCCGGGTCGGTCGCCACGGCGCTCTCGCTCTGGGGCAGCGAGGAGCAGCAGCAGACCTACCTGCCGGAGTTCACCGGCGACGACGTGCCCGCTGCGGCCCTCGCGTTGAACGAGCCCGCGGTGCTCTTCGACGTGCTCTCGCCGTCGACCACTGCCCGCCGCGACGGACGACGACCTCGTGCTCGACGGGGTCAAGTCGCTGGTCCCGCGCGGGGCGGACGCCGAGCTCTTCGTCGTCGGTGCGCTGCTCGATGACCGGCCCGTCCTGGTTCTCGTCGAGAGTGGCAGCCCCGGCCTCGGCGTGGCCGACGAGCCGGCCATGGGCGTTCGCGCCGCGTCGCTGGCCCGGCTGACTCTCGACGGGGTCCGGGTGCCGGCCTCGGCCCTGCTCGGGGCGACCGACGGGTCGACGTACGCCGAGTGCGTTCGCCTCTCGCGGCTGGCGTGGTGCGCGCTCGCCGTCGGGACGGCCCAGGCGGTCCTCGACTACGTCACGCCCTACGTCAAGGAGCGGCAGGCGTTCGGCGAGCCGATCGCCCACCGGCAGTCGGTGGCGTTCATGGTCGCCGACATCGCGATCGAGCTGCAGGCCATGCGGCTCCTCACCTACCGCGCCGCCTCGCGCGCCGCACGCGGCGAGGACATCGCACGCGACGTCGCGCTGGCCCGCCAGCTCTGTGCGAGCAAGGGCATGACGATCGGTCTCGACGGCGTCCAGCTCCTCGGTGGCCACGGCTTCGTGAAGGAGCACCCGGTGGAGCGGTGGTATCGCGACCTCCGGGCCGTCGGCGTCATGGAAGGCGCGGTGCTGGTCTGATGCCCATCAACCTCGAGACACCGAAGAAGCACCGGGTGCTGGTCGACCAGGCCCACCAGGTCGCGATGAACATGCTGCGGCCGATCTCGCGCAAGTACGACCGCGCGGAGCACACCTACCCCGTCGAGCTCGACATGCTCGCCGCGATGATCGACGGCCTGGCCGAGGCGGGTCAGGGCGAGGGCGCAGGCGCCGCCGGCGTCCGACGTGACGAGGCGGACGACGACGCGGGCGCGGTGCGCAACGGGACCAACCTCGCGTCCGTGCTCTCGATCGCCGAGATGTGCTGGGGAGACACCGGGCTGCTGCTCTCGCTGCCCCGGCAGGGCCTCGGCAACTCCGCCATCGCCTCGGTGGCCGACGAGGAGCAGGCGGCGCGCTTCGCGGGGCTCTGGGCGGCGATGGCGATCACCGAGCCGGGAGTCGGCTCCGACTCCGCGAACATCTCGACGACCGCGCGGCTCGACGGCGACGACTACGTCCTCGACGGGGAGAAGATCTACGTGACCTCGGGTGAGCGCGCCGACGCCGTGGTGGTGTGGGCGACGCTCGACAAGACGCTGGGCCGAGCCGCGATCAAGTCGTTCGTCGTGCCGAAGGGCACCCCGGGCATGACCGTCGAACGGCTCGAGCACAAGCTCGGCATCCGGGCCTCCGACACGGCGACCATCCGCTTCGACGGCTGCCGGGTCCCTGCGGCCAACCTGCTCGGGTCGCCCGGCGTCGATGTCAGGCAGGGCTTCGCAGGAGCGATGGCGACCTTCGACAACACCCGGCCGCTCGTGGCGGCGATGGCCGTCGGCTGCGCCCGCGCCTCGCTCGACCTGACCCGGGACCTCCTGGCCGAGCGCCGGGGTGGAGGTCGACTACGACCGGCCGGCGCAGAACCAGTCGGCGGCCGCTGCGAAGTTCCTGCAGCTGGAGGCCGACCTGGAGGCGGCCCGGCTGCTGACCATGCAGGCAGCCTGGCTCGCCGACAACGGGCGGCCCAACTCGCTGGAGGCGTCGATGGCCAAGGCCAAGGCGGGCCGGGTCGGCTCCGACGTCACGCTGTCGTGCGTCGAGCTGTGCGCGTCGATCGGCTACGCCGAGTCCGAGCTCCTCGAGAAGTGGGCCCGGGACTCGAAGATCCTCGACATCTTCGAGGGCACCCAGCAGATCCAGCAGCTCATCGTCGCCCGGCGCGTGCTGGGGCTGACCAGCGCCGAGCTGAAGTAGACCCCCTCGCGTCAGGAGGTCAGCCCGGCCAGGGCGAGCACGTCGTCGGGACCGTCGAGGTCCGGGGTCGACACGAAGACCGTCGAGACCCCCCGGCCGGCGAGGGCGGCGTACCGCTCCCGGTGCTGGGCGACCGTGCCGGCGTGGGTGCGTGCGGCGTACGCCGCGGCAGGGGTGCGACCGCGGTGCCGCTCGACCCGGGTCCAGACGTCGTCGCGGTCGCGGCCGACCACCGGGAGGTCGAGCACGGTGACGGCCACCTCGGCCGGGTCGCGGCCGACCTCGGCGCAGTGTCGGTGCAGGACGTCGATCTTGTGGTCGAGCACGTCGAGGTCGCGTGCCGAGAGGTTGCAGGCATCGCCCAGCCGGGCCGCGATCCGGAGCGTACGGCGCTCACCGGCGCCGCCCACGACGACCTGGATCGGCTCCGGCGGCCGTGGGTAGGACGTCGTCTCGGGCAGCCCCGAGACCGGGTCGGCCTTCGTGCCGGGCGCCCACAGCGCCCTCATGGTGATGATCGCGGACTCGAGCGCGTCGAGCCGCTCGCGGGGCGGCGGGAAGGCCAGCCCGTACGCCGCGTGCTCGCGCTCGAACCAGCCCGCACCGATCCCGACGAACGCCCGCCCGCCCGTGAGTGCCGACAGCGTCGCGGCCGCCTTGGCGGTGATCCCGGCCGCCCGGAACGTCACGGGCGTGCACAGCGTCCCGAGGCGCAGCGAGGTGTCGAGCGCGGCCACGGCTCCGAGGGTGACCCACGGCTCGGGGATGGAGTCCCAGGCTCGTCCCACCTGCGGGATCTGGATGAGGTGGTCCATCACCGCCAGCCCGGCGAAGCCCGCCTCGTCGGCAGCCAGGGCGACCGAGCGGAGCCAGGCAAGGGGGTCCTCGCCCCACGGGAAGCGGGACACCTGGAGCACCACCTCGACGCCCGTCGAGGCACGGCGGTCGACGTCCTGCGGCGCCGGGTCCCGAGACGGTCGCTGGGCGACCTCTTCCCCAACCGGAGACGAGCCGTCGATCTCGATGACCTGGTCCCAGCCCTCGCCGCGCAGCTCGTCGAGCGTCGCCGGCACGCGGGTGAGCTGCGCCGCCAGCACCGGCGCCGGCACCGGGCGGTCGCGCGCCGAGTTGCGGCGGCGGCAGACCTCCGCAGGCGTGGTGAGGACGACCGCCACGGCCGGCAGGCCGGCCGCCCGTGCGGCCGCGAGCCACGCCGTACGGCGCGCCACGTCCGTGCCGAGGGAGTCGACCACCGTGGTGAGCCGGCGGGACAGGCGGGCCGCCACCACCGCCTCGAGCACGGCGAAGGCGTCCGCCGACGCGTCGAGGTCGTGCTCCCCGCTGCCGACGACCCCGCGCAGTGCGTCGGACGAGACGAGCTCCTGGGCCCGGTAGCGCGACGCTGCCCAGTGGGACTTGCCCGAGCCGGACGCACCGACCAGGACGACGAGAGCCGGGTCCGGGAGCCGCACGAAGCGGAGTCTCCCAGACCCGGCTCGGGTCGGTCAGGCGGAACTGTCGGGCGGAACGGTCAGGCGGAACGGTCAGGCGGCCTTGAAGGGGTCGTGCTCGGCGAGGCGCTGCTCGAGGCGCATCCGCTCCAGCCGGGCGAGCACCTGGTTCTCCTCCTGGGCGTCGCGGATGCACTTGGCGAGCGAGAAGGACGAGGTGACCAGGAAGACGGTGCCGAGCGAGAGGAACGCGCGGACCCAAGGAGTGGTGGGCATGTAGTAGATCGCGAAGAGCATGCCGAGCAGGGCGATGGCGAAGGCCAGGCCCGACTGCAGGAAGAAGGCGTTGGTGTTCTTGGGAGTGGTGGGCTGCGTCATGGCAGAAGCATCGGCCGACGGCGTACCCCTCCGGACCCGCAGTGGTACCTGAGTCCCCTGAGTACCCCCACCCAGATCCTCACCCGAGGCAACGCTGACGCTCGGCTGTCGTGGTCGACCGTGTGATCGGATGGGCGTCATGAGGATGTACGCCGCCACGCCGGCCCGCGCCACCCGTCAGATCGTCGCCGACCTGCTCTTCGTCGCCTGGATCGTCGGCTGGATCTGGGTGGGAGTCGGGGTCCATGACACGACGATGCTGCTCGCCGGGCCGGGACGGCAGACCGAGGAGTCCGCCAGCGCCCTCTCGGAGCGGCTTCGTGACGCGGGCGGTGCCGTCGGCGACCTGCCGGTCGTCGGCGACGAGGTGGCCACGCCGTTCGACGAGGCGGCGGAGGCCTCCGACGGCATCGCCGCAGCCGGGCGTGCCCAGGTCGACGCGGTCGAGGACCTCGCGCTGTGGCTGGGCCTGTCGGTGGGCGCCATCCCGATCCTGGTGGTGGGGGTGTTCTACGTCCCGCTGCGGCTGCGCTTCGTGCGTCGCGCGTCGGCGGGGCAGCGCTTCGTCGACGCGGGGGAGGACCTCGACCTGTTCGCCCTGCGGGCGCTGAGCCACCAGCCCCTGCACGTGCTCGCGCGGATCAGCCCCGACCCCGCTGGCGCCTGGCGGCGCCAGGACACCCGCATCGTGCACGCCCTCGCCGAGCTCGAGCTGCGCTCCGACGGGCTGCGACCGCCCGCCCTGGGTCGCCCGGCCTAGGGACCCGATCGGCATAGTGGGCCCCATGGCCAGGCCGAGCGCACGCAGCAAGCTGATCGTCGAGAGCCTCCAGGAGGCGTTCGCGCCGCTGATGCGGGCCGACCCGCGGGCCTTCCGCGGCAAGTACCGCAAGATGGCGGGCGACCCGCACGCGTTCTACCGCGGCAGCGCCTGCCTGTTCTACGCCGACGTGACCAAGGCGGAGGACCCCTTCGCCACCGAGCGACAGCGGTCGCATCTGGATCCACGGCGACCTGCACGTGGAGAACTTCGGCACCTACCTCAACGCCGACGGCCGGCTCGTCTTCGACATCAACGACTTCGACGAGGCCTACCTGGGGCACTTCACGTGGGACCTGCAGCGCTTCGCCGCCTCGTTGGCCCTGATGGGCTGGCAGAAGGCGCTGCCCGAGGACGTGGTCCGGCGCCTGATCGGCCGCTACGTCCGCGCCTACCTCAGCCAGGTCGACGCCTACCGCAAGACCGAGGACGACGCCGACGACTTCGCGCTCTACCTGGACAACACCGAGGGACCGATCCACCTCGCGCTGAAGCTGGCGCGCTGCAGCGGCGAGCCGACCTGCTCGACGGCCTGACCGTCGTCGAGGACGGCGTGCGCGTGTTCGCCGCCGACGACACGGTGCGCCGGCTGCAGGGCAAGGAGCGGGCCGACGGTGCTCGCCGCCTTCGACGGCTACCTGGAGACCATCCCCGACGACAAGCGCTTCGACCGCGACCTGTTCTACGAGCTGCGCGACGTGGTCAGGAAGTCCGGCTTCGGCATCGGCAGCGCCGGGCTGCCGGCGTACAACCTGCTCGTCGAGGGCTTCAGCCAGGCGCTCGACAACGACGTGGTGCTGTCGATGAAGCAGGCCAACATCCCCGCGGTCAGCCGCTTCGTCGACTCCGAGACCGTCGACGCGTACTTCGAGCACGAGGGGCACCGAACCGTGGTCAGCCAGCATGCCCTGCAGGTGCACACCGACCCGCTGCTCGGCCACACGCAGATCGACGGGGTGGGGTACGTCGTCTCGGAGCTCTCTCCGTACGAGATCGACCTCGACTGGGGCGAGCTGCACGAGCCCGACGAGATCGCCGCCGTCGTCGACCTGCTCGGCCGGGCGACGGCCAAGATCCACTGCGCCTCCGACGAGGACAGCGAGCAGGACCTCGTCGACTTCCAGGTGGAGGAGGCGATCGCGGCGAGCGTGCACGGGCGACGCCGCGCGTTCGTCGCCTGGCTCACCGACTTCGGCATCGAGTACGCCGCCACGGCCCGCGCCGACCACGCCCTCTTCGTCGAGGCCTTCCGCGAGGGCCGTATCGGCGTCGCC
>CAVYCK010000006.1:0-75084 GCA_963767095.1 uncultured Actinomycetota bacterium
TGTGCCCCTGCGCATCTTCTTCGACCAGTCGTCTTGCTAGGGCCTGATCATCAGGAGGTTGACCGTCGCGACCGTGGTGGTGGTCGCGCTCGGGGCGGCCTGTCCAGCTTCGAGACGGTGCGGGCGGTCGGCGCGAGTCTGCTCGCGTCGGCGGGATGCATGGGCTCGTCGCGGGGATCGCCGCCCAGACCGTGCTCGGTAACCTCATCGCCGGACTGCAGATCGCGATCGCGCGACGCGATCCGGCTCGACGACGTGGTCGATCGTCGAGAAGGAGTGGGGCCGGATCGAGGAGATCACGCTGACCTACGTCGTCGTCGGATCTGGGACGACCGGCGGCTGGTGGTGCCGTCGATGTACTTCATCAAGAGCCCTTCCAGAACTGGACGCGGCACGGCTCGGAGCTGCTGGGCGCGGTCGAGCTGGACGTCGATTGGCGCGTCGACCTCGAGCCGATGCGCGCCGAGCTGGACCGGATCATGGACGCCACGGACCGTGGGACGGGCGGGCAGGTGCTCCAGGTCACCGAGGCCGAGGCGGGCCGGTCCGGATTCGGGCCCTCGTCAGCGCGGTCGACGCGGCAAGGCGTGGGACCTGCGCTGCCACGTGCGCGAGGAGCTGGTGACGTGGGTGCAGGTCCGCGACTTCGACGGGCTGCCTCGCCAGCGAATCGAGGTCGTCGAGCACGAGGAGCGCCGTGCCCGACCCGCCTCGCAGCCGAGCGGCGACCGGCCGGCTTGTTCTCCGGCGACGCCGCCGGCGAGGCCCGCGCGGCGAGCTTCCGCCAGGGCGAGCAAGAGAACGTCGCGGCGGACGCGACGCGAGTAGTCCGCGGGGTGACGCCGGGACTTCTCCCACTCCGTAGACTCAAGATGTGACAAACCTGCGACAACGGCTCGGCGAAGCCCTGTTCACCCGGGTCGCCGGCCCGGACGGGGTCCGGCACCGCGACCGCATCCACGGGACCCCCGGACCGCGGTGGTTCGACCCCGACAGCCCGATCGGCCGCGTCCACGGCGACGCGGCGATGTTCGTCGGCGGCATCAGCGCGGTGATGCTGCAGACCCTGCACCCGGCCGCGATGCCGGCGGTCGCCGAGCACTCGGGCTACCGCGGCGACATGTGGGGCCGGCTCGCCCGCACCAGCCGCTTCCTCGCCGTGACCACCTTCGGCACCGCCGAGCGACGCGCAGCAGGCGGTCGACGTCGTGCGCGCGATCCACACGCGCGTCCGCGGCACGCTCGCCGACGGGACGCCGTACGTCGCCTCCGACCCGCACCTGCTGCCTGGGTGCACGTCGCGGAGGTCGACAGCTTCCTGCGCGGCCCACCAGACCTACGGCGCCAGCCGCTCGACCGGCGGGCCGCGACGAGTACGTCGCCCAGACCGGCGAGGTCGCCGCGCCGGCTCGGCGTGCTCGACCCGCCGACGGACCGAGGCCGGGCTCGCCGACGTGCTCGAGGCGTTCCGGCCCGAGCTGCGCGTCACGCCGCACGCCCGGGAGGCCATGCGACACCTGCTGTGGCACCCGCCGCTCCCGTCGCCGCCCGGCCGGCGTACGGCGTGCTCGCCGCCGCCGCCATCGGCTCGATGCCGGGCTGGACCCGCCGTCCGCTGCGGCTGCCGTGGCTGCCGGTCACCGGGCGCGCCGTCGTCCGCGGCATGGGCCGGGCGGCGACGCGCACGATCCGCTGGGCCATGACGCGCCGGGTACGTCCGGACGCGCCGGCCCAGCTGACCCGCGCCCGGAAACCCGGGTGACAGCGACCGGACCACGTCCTCGCGTAGGTGCTCCCCTCCCACTCCGCAGCCGGGAGCCCATGCCTGCTCCGACCACTCGACCGGGACGAGCTGGCCAGCCGAGCGCGGCCACCTAGCGCCGCCCGCGGCCGCAGCTGGCCCGGATGCGCGAGCGCACCGCGCGCGATGGACCCGGCCGGCGCCGGCCGACTGGGTCAGCCGGGAGTACCTGCAGTCCACCTTGGAGCTGCGGATGCGCCAGCTGGCCGGACGACCCGACCGTGCCGCTGTTCTTCGGCCGGCTCGACTACGACCGACCGGCGAGGGCGGCGACAGCTTCCACATCGGCCGCCGCCACGTCTCCGACGCCAGGCGGCGAGCCCGATGGTCGTCGACTGGCGGGCGCCGGTCAGCCTGCCGTTCTACCGCGCCACCAGGCGCGAGCCGATGGGCGTGCGGGCTGCGGCGGCGGTTCGGCTTCAGCACGGCGTGCTCACGGCGTACGAGGACGAGGACCTGGCCGCCGGCGGCGCCGACGACGAGTACTCCGCCATCCTCGAGGCCGAGATCGAGCGGCCGCGCGTCGGCCCGATGCGCGACATCGTGGCGACCATCCAGCCCGAGCAGGACGTCATCGTGCGCGCCGACCTCGCCCGCAGCGATCTGCGTGCAGGGCGCCCCGGGCACCGGCAAGACGGCGGTCGGGCTGCACCGCGCGGCGTACCTCCTCTACGCCCACCGCGACCAGCTGCGCCGCCAGGGCGTGCTGGTCGTCGGGCCCAACGCGAGCTTCCTGCGCTACATCCGCGACGTGCTGCCGGCCCTCGGCGAGGTCGAGGCCGAGCAGACCACGATCGCGGCGCTGGTCGGCAAGAGCTCGCCGCGCTCAACGCGCGCTGGACGATCCGCGGCACGACGACGCCGGCGTCGCCACGCTCAAGGGCGACGCGCGGATGGCCGAGGTGCTGCGCCGGGCGCGTGTGGTCGCACGTCGGCACGCCCGACCGAGGGGCTGGTGGTGCCGCGCGGGCGCCCGGCGCTTCCGGGTGCGCGGCGTACGAGGTCGAGGAGATCCTCGCCGAGCTGCGCACCCGCGGGGTGCGGTACGGCGCCGCGCGGGCGATGCTGCCCCAGGCGCTCGCCCACCGGGTGCTGGTGCAGATGGAGCTGGCCGGCGAGTCCCCCGACGACCGGGTGCAGGACGCCGTGGCGCGCAGCCGGCCGGTCAAGGAGTACGCCGACGCGCTGTGGCCGGCGGTCGACCCGGCCAGGGTGGTGCACCGGCTGCTGTCCGACGCCGACGTCCTCGCGCGCGGCCGCCGACGGCATCCTCACCGCCGACGAGCAGGCGCGCTGCTGCTGGCGAGCCGCCGAAGGCCTCGCCCGGCACGACCGCCTGGTCGCTGGCCGACGCCGTGCTGGTCGACGAGGCGACCGACCTGGTCGAGCGCACCCCGTCGCTCGGCCACGTCGTCGTCGACGAGGCGCAGGACCTCTCGCCGATGATGCTGCGGGCGGTCGGCCGGCGCTCCTCGACCGGCTCGGTGACCGTCCTCGGCGACCTGGCCCAGGCCACCACCCCGTGGGCGACCCGCTCGTGGGCCGAGGCGCTGGGCCACCTCGGCAAGCCGGAGGCGCACGTCGAGGAGCTCACCCGCGGCTTCCGGGTGCCCGGCGAGGTCATCGAGTACGCCGCCCGGCTGCTCCCCCACATCGCCGCCGACGCTCGCCCCGCCCACCTCGGTACGCCGCAGCCGCGGCGAGCTCGCCCTCGTCGAGAGCGCCGACCTGGCGCGGCGAGGTCGCCGCCGCGCTGGAGCGCGAGGGCTCGGTCGGGCTGATCGTGCCCGACGCGAGGCTCGCCGAGGCCGAGCGCGCGGTGGCCGACCTGCCCCACGTCGTCCTCGGCCGCGACGTGACCGGCCCCTTCGGCAGCGGCGACCCCTGGAGACCGAGTTCGACACCCGTCTCGACCTCGTGCCCGGCGTCGCTCGCGAAGGGTCTGGAGTTCGACCACGTCGTGCTGCTCGACCCCGAGGGCATCGTCGCGGGCGAGCCCGACCGGGTGACCGGGCTGCGCCGGCTCTACGTCTGCCTGACCCGCGCGGTCACCTCGCTGGTCGTCCTGCACACGGGACCGCTCCCGGCGGAGCTGGCCGGGTGAGCCTGGCCGACCGCTGGCCCCTCGACGATGCGTCACGACGTGCGCGACGAGCTGCTGGCGGCGTACGCCGACCCCGGCCGCGGCTACCACGACACCCTGCACCTCACCGAGGTCCTCGACCGCCTCGACGAGCTGGCGGCCGCGGGCGAGGAGTTCGACCGCACCACGTGGTCCTCGCGGCGTGGTTCCACGACGCGGTCTACGACGGGGCGCCGGGCGCCGAGGAGAGATCGGCGCAGTGGGCCGAGCGGACCGTCGGCGACGCCCGAGGTCGCCCGGCTGGTCCGGCTGACCGAGCACCACCGCCCCGACGAGGGCGACGCCAACGGTCGGGCGCTCAGCGACGCCGACCTCGCGATCCTGGCGGCGGACGCCGAGCGCTACGCCGACTACACCGCGAGCGTCCGCCGCGAGTACGCCCACGTGTCCGACGCCGACTTCGCCGTCGGCCGCGCGCTGGTGCTGCGCGACCTGCTCGCGAAGCCGACCCTCTTCCAGACGGCGCACGGCGCGGGCGGCCTGGGAGGCCCGGGCGCGCGCCAACGTGCTCGCCGAGCTGGCTCGAGCGCTCTCGGACTTGCGGCGCCGCAGACCGGCGCGCACCAGCCGGCCGACCAGCTCGCGCGAGGACACCGGCACAGCGCCGGCCTCGACCAGCCGGTCGTAGAACTGGTCGGGCACGTCGTAGTGGTCGCGCTCGAAGCCCCGGGCGGGGATGCCGTGCGCGGCGGCGAAGTCGTGGAGCTCGTCGTACGACGTGTCGCTCACCAGGTGCGACCAGAGCCGCCCGTGGGCCGGCACCGCCGGCGGGTCGATGAGGATCACCGGACCGCCGCTCCCCGGCGGCCCCTCCAGCGGCCCCCCAGCGAGGAGTCCAGCAGGGTGCGCCACGAGCGCACGAAGCCCGCGTCGACGTAGGACTTGTAGGTGTGGCCGGGCCGCACCTGCGCGCCGACGTGGAACTGGGTGACGCCGGCCCGGGCGAACCACGGCACGTGCTCGGCCAGCAGCCCGCCGGCGGGCATCAGCAGCCGCGCCACGTCGGGGTCGCCGGAGGCGAGCGCCAGCAGGTCGTCGTACCCGTGCGCGAGGCCCTGCGGCGACCCGCCCGACCGCACGGCGGTGAGCCCGGGCAGGTGCTTGACCTGCCGCCAGGCGCGGCGCGGGTCGAGCGCGGCGTCGATCGCCCGGTGGAAGGTCCACGGCACTGCTGGCAGGGCCCTGGCGAGCGCCTCGCACGTCTCGACGTCCACCTCGAGGTCGGCGTCGAGGAAGCCGAACACGACCCCCTCGGCCCCCAGCGAGAGGAACTCCTCGGCCAGGCCGATCAGGCGCGTGAACTCGCCGCCCGTCGTGCTCGTCGTGTCGTTGAGCCGCAGCATCACCCGCACGGGGAGCTCGGCCGCGCGCAGCACCGCCGAGGCCGCCGCCACGTCGGGCGACAACCCGACCGTCTCGCCAGGTGCGACCAGCGCGAGCCGGTCGGCGCCGCCTTCCTGGGCGGCCCGCACGTCCTGCAGGTGGTGGACCGCCACCTCGAGCAGGTGCCCACTCGTCATGGGGTCAGAGACTAGGGCCAGTCCTGGGCGCGATCGCGCAGGAAGTGTGGCCGATCCGAGCAGGACCGGCCACACCTCGCGGCTCTCACTCGGTTGGCAGTCGCCCAGGCGCAGAGTCCGAGGGTGGCGCCGTGCGCCAGCGCGGCGTCGGCCTTCTTGTTCGGGACGAGCTTCGTGTGGCCGTTGACGCAGGCCACGGTGTAGTCGGCGTACCCGGCCATGTCAGCCAGGATCTGGTCCCAGTGGCGGTACTGCACGGTGTGGCCCTCATTCGGGTAGACCGTCGCCTTGACCACGTTCGGCAACGCTGCCTCCCACTGCGCCATCACGCTCACGGGAACGCTGGTGTCGCTGCCACCCCAGTAGAGGTAGGTCGGCGCGGTGATCATGGCTGCGTCGACAACCGCCCCGGGGAGCAAGTTGAGGATGCCGGGAAGGCTCATCGCCGTGGCGTCGTCGAGCTGACCGCCCATGAAGAACGCGCGCACCGCGTCGAGGTAGGCGGTAGCCTGCCACCCGGGGATCACCAGGACCGGTGAGCCGGGCACTCCCCACCAGCCCATCGGGTTCGCGCTTCCAGCGCATGTTCTCCGCGTTGCGCTGCTCGAGGGTGGGGTCGCAGTTGCGCGCGCGGCCCGGGTCGGCAACGAGGAGGACACGGCCGCGGCCGCGTGGAGCGATGTCACGCGGTCCGGGACCGCGGCGGCCAGGTGAGCCGCGTAGGCGCCGCCGCCGGAGATCGCCAGGATCGAGAACTGATCGACGCCGAGATGGTCGAGGACGGCGAGGACTTCGTTGTTGTAGTCGTTGTAGCCCAGGCTGGGGTCCAGCTTCGACGCGCCGAGGCCGTTGCGCTCGACCGAGATGATCCGCACGCCGAGCTCTTCGCGGGTGGTCCGTGCGAACTCGGTGAGCTGGAAGGCTTGGAGGCTGGTGCTGGCCCCGCCGATGAAGACGACGGGGTGGTCGCCGGTGCCCTCGTCGATGTAGTACGAGGTACGCCCGTTCGTGGTGAGCTCGTGCACCTCCGCGCCGATGTGGTCGAAGTCGTCCTGCAGCTTGATCGAGGCAGCAGGCTTGCGCTTGCTCGCGGCGGGGCCTGGCTTGTCGGCGGAGGCCAGGGCCGGCAAGGAGGCGATGACGAGACCGATGACGCCGGCCGCGGCGATCGGAAGGAGGAACCTGGTGCGTCTGCTTCTCATGCTGCACGTCCTTCGGTGGGGGGCAACGCGGACTGATCCTGCTGACGGATCGCACGAGGAAGCGCCGAATGCTGCTCCACCGTGCGATCACGAGGTGTGCATAATGCGAACGGTTCGTTTGTATGGTGAACCGCGTGACACGGTAGGAGCGTGGCATCGCCGGGTCAAGAGACCCAGGACGCCCGATGACGACAACGAAGCCGGCGTGCGCGTGATCGGGCACGCAGCAGAGCTGACTTCAGCGGTCACCTAGGGGCACGGTGGCAGGATGGATCGGTGGTCGACTCGGTGTTCCTCGCGGCGCGTGCCGCGGTCCTCGCCGACCTGCAGGCGCGGCGGCGCGCGGACGCCGAAGCGGTCTCCGCGCTCGAGGACGCGCTGGAGCAGCGGCGGTGGTGGGCCGAGCAGTGGCCGGAGGGCACGGTGTACGTCGCCGGGCTGGTCGCCCAGGACGTGCAGGACGCCCTCTTGGAGAGCGTGGGCCGGTGGCCGGTGTGCCTGGCGTGCGGCGACGCCCCCGAGCACCCGCTCTACATCCAGCCCGACCTGGGCGGACCCGATCCGGTGTGGGTGTGCGAGGAGTCGGGCACCGAGGTCGCCCCGCTGGGCCGGCTCGACGCCCGCGCGTGACCCGCCCGCCGCAACGGGTGCCGGCGCCGCGGTGCTAGAACATCAGGCATGCGCGCCGCGATCATGACCGAGGTCGGCGCCGAGCTGACCGTCGACGAGGTGGAGCTCGAGGGGCCCCGCGCGGGCGAGGTGCTGGTCGACGTACGGCACTGCGGGGTCTGCCACTCCGACCTGCACTACCTCGACGGGTCGCTGCGCACCGGCATGCCGGTCGTCCTCGGCCACGAGGCCGCCGGCGTCGTCGCCGAGGTGGGGCCCGGCGTCACGGGCCTCAGCGCCGGGCGACACGGTGGTGCTCACGATGGCGCCGTCGTGCGGGCGCTGCTACTGGTGCGTCCGCGGCGAGCGCACGCTGTGCCAGACGTTCGCGGGCACTGGTCGGCGGTGCCTTCCCCGACGGCTCCACCCGCTTGAGCTGGAAGGGCGAGCCGGTCCGGCGCGGGCTCGTGCTGTCGGCGTTCGCCGAGCGCACCGTCGTCCCCGCCGAGGCCGCGATCCGGATCCCCGACGACGTCCCCACCGAGATCGCCGCGGTCGTGGGCTGCGCCGTCCAGACCGGCGTCGGGGCCGTCCTGAACACCGCCCGGGTGCCGTCCGGGGCGTCCGTCGTGGTCACCGGGCTCGGCGCCGTCGGGCTCTCCATCGTCCAGGCTGCCCGCGTGGCCGGAGCGACGACGGTCGTCGCCGTCGACCTGCTCGAGAGCCGGCGCGCGCGAGGCCACGCGGCTCGGGGCCACCCACGTGCTCGACCCCGCCGTCGACCGGGTCGACAAGGTCGCCCGCGAGCTCACCGACGGGCCGCGGCGCCGACTTCGCGTTCGACGCCGTCGGACGCGGCGAGGTCGTCGAGTCGCTGCTCAAGGCGACCCGCAACGGCGGCACCACGGTGATGGTCGGGATCCCCTCGACCCAGGACGTCGTCAACGTCCGCGCGCTCCTGCACGCGTTCTACGAGAAGAAGCTGATCGGCTGCTACCTCGGCTCGGCGGACCCGCACGGTCGACTTCCCCCGCATCCTCGACCTCTGGCGGGCCGGCCGCCTCGACCTGGCCTCGATGGTCACCACGGGTCCGTCCGCTCGCCGAGATCAACGACGCCGTCGCCGACCTGCGCGCCGGCACCGGCGTCCGCACCGTTCTGGAGATGCGCCGATGAGGACAGTGCCGATACGACAGCGCCTTCGTCGCCGGCGAGTGGGTCCGCGTCGACCACGGCACGCTCACGCTCGTCGACCCGGCGACCGAGGAGCCCTTCGCCGACCTCGCGCTGGCCGGTCCCGACGACGTCGACGCCGCCGTGGCGGCCGCGCGCGCGGCCCTCCCGGCCTGGCAGGCGGTCGACCGGGTGGCCGTCCTGCGTCGCGCGCGGGCGCTTGATCGAGGAGCGTCGCGTCGAGTTCGCCGAGCACATCACCCGCGACATGGGCTGCCCGCCCAAGATCGCCGACGCCGTCCAGGTCGGCACGCCGCTGGCGGTGCTGGACGGCTTCCTGGCCGACCCCGTGCAGCCGGAGGAGCGGATCGGCCACTCCCTGGTCGCTGCGCGACCCGGTGGGCGTCGTCGCCGCCATCACGCCGTGGAACTACCCGCTGCACCAGGTCGTCGCGAAGGTGGCTCCCGCCCTGCTCGCCGGGTGCACCGTGGTGCTCAAGCCGAGCGAGCTGGCGCCGTCGGCCGCCCTGCTCCTCACCGAGGTGCTCGCCGAGGCGGGCCTGCCGCCGGGCGTGCTCAACGTCGTGGTCGGGCACGGGGCCGGTGGTGGGCGCCGCGCTCGCCGCCCACCCGGGCGTCGACATGGTGTCCTTCACCGGCTCGACCCGCGCCGGCCGTGAGGTCTCGCGCCTCGCGGCCGACACGGTGAAGCGGGTGACCCTCGAGCTGGGCGGCAAGTCCGCGAGCCTCGTCCTCCCGACGCCGACCTCGACCGCGCCGTGAAGGTCAGCGTGAGCAACGCGTTCCTCAACTCCGGGCAGACCTGCACGGCCTGGACCCGGCTGCTCGTGCACGCGCGACCAGCACGACGAGGCCGCGCCCTCGCCGGGAGGTACGCCGAGGCGATGGGCGCCCGGCTCGGCCCGCTCGCCTCACGCGCCCAGTGGGACCGCGTGCAGGGCTACCTCGCCGGCGCTGCCGCCGACGGCGACGGCACGCTCGTCACCGGCGGCACGGGGCGCCTGGACGACCACGAGCGTGGCTACTACTGCCGGCCGACCGTGTACGCCGACGTGGCCCCGACCGCCACGATCGCGCAGGAGGAGATCTTCGGGCCGGTGCTCTCGGTGCTGCCGTACGCCGACGTCGACGACGCCGTCGAGATCGCCAACGCCACGGCGTACGGGCTCGCCGGCGGCCGTGTGGTCCGCCGACCCCGACCGGGCGCTCGACGTCGCCCGTCGGCTGCGCACCGGGCAGGTCGACGTCAACGGCGCCCGCTTCAACCCGCTCGCGCCGTTCGGGGGCTACGGGCAGTCGGGGAACGGCCGCGAGCTGGGCCGCCACGGCCTGGCGGAGTACTACGAGCTCAAGTCGGTCCAGCTGCCCTGAGCCTGGCTAGGGTCGCCGGGGCGCTCAGGTCTCCTGGCCGAGCTGGACCCAGAGCGTGAACCGGTCGTTGCGGTAGACCGACCGCGAGACCTCGACCGGCTTCTCACCGGCCAGCGCCCGGCGCGCCACGACCAGGACGGGGTTGCCCGGCTGGACCTGGAGGAGGTTGGCCTCCTCGGCGTTCGCCTTGTCGGCGGTGATCGCGTCCTCGGCCCAGCGTGGGCCGCAGTCCCCGGGCCGCCAGCGCGTCGAACAGGCTGGTGGGCATCGCGGCCTGGAGGAACCCGGGCAGCAGCACCTCGTTGAGGTAGGCGTCCTCGACGCACATCGGCGCGTTGTCGGCGTACCGAAGCCGCTTCCAGTGGATGACCGCGTCGCCGGGGGTGATGCCGAGGGCCTTGGCGACGCCCGGGCCGGCCTGCTCGCGGCGGGCCAGCAGCGTCTGCGACTCCGCGAGCATGCCGCGGCGCTCCATGTCCTCGGTGAAGCTCGTCAGCCGGCCGACGTGGCGGCGCGGCCGAGCGACGAAGGTCCCCCGGCCCGGCATCCGCTCGAGCAGCCCTTCGCTGACCAGCGCGTCCATCGCCTGACGCACCGTCATCCGAGCGACCCCGAACCGCTGCACCAGCTCCCGCTCGGAGGGAGCGGGAGAACCCGCATCAGCCCCCTCGACAAGCGACCGGACGTACTCGCGGACCGCGACATGCTTCAGGGACCGTGGCGTTGCGGCCACTTCGTCCACGCCCCGCACTCTAGGGGTGGTCTAGACGATATGTCATGGAATTGCCATGGTTCGCTGTGCCGCGACGGTTCGACGTCACTCCGTCGCGATGGCCTCGAGCACGTCGAGCCGGGCCGCCCGGCGCGCGGGGAACACGGCGGCGAGCACGCCGATGACCAGGGACAGCAGCAGGAAGACCGCCAGCTGCCCGCCGGGCACGCTGATCACCTCGAGGCCCTCGTCGCGCAGGGAGTACATCAGCGCGATGCCGAAGACCGAGCCCCATGCACGGTGCCGAGGAGCGCGCCGAGCAGCGAGATGACCACCGACTCCAGCGTGATCATCCGGCGCAGCTGGCTGCGGCTCAGCCCGATCGCCCGCAGCAGGCCGACCTCGCGGGTGCGCTCGATGACCGACAGCGCGAGGGTGTTGACGATGCCCAGCACCGCGATGATCAGCGCCAGGCCGAGCAGGGCGAAGATGATCAGCACGAACTGGTCGATGGGCTCGCGCTGCTCCTCCGCGAAGGCCGCCTGGTCCTTCACGGTGACGATGGGCAGCTCCGCGACCACCTGCGTCCAGGCGCTCCTGCAGTCCGGCCGCGGCCCCGGGCTCGGCGAAGACGATCAGCGCGTTGTCGGCCGGCTCGAAGCCGGCGTCGGTCATGGTCGTGAGCGTCGTGATCACCGGGAAGAAGATGACCGGGTTGTCCTCGACGATCGCCGTCACCGGCCAGGTCGCCGTGCCCGAGGGCACCTCGACCTCGACCTCGTCGCCCGACCGCCAGATCGTTGTCGTCGGCGTACGAGCGTCTGCGAGCATGACGGTGCCGTCGGCGAAGTCGGCCGCCGAGCCGCTGGTGACGTCGAGCGCGAGGGCGTCGACGGTCGCGGGGTCGATCGCGGCGAGCCCTTCGTCGTCGCCGTCGATCGTGAGGAACTGGTAGCGCTCGCGCACCACGTGCTCGACGCCCTCGACCGCGGCCATCTCCTCGGCGATGCCGGTGTTGAACTCACCGCCGAAGACGTTGCTGACGACGTAGTCGCCGACGAAGTTGTCGGCCACCGACTTGTCGACCGAGGCCTTGGCCGAGTCCCCGACGATCGCCATCGTGCAGGCCAGCGCGAGGCCGATCATCAGCGCGGACGCAGTGGCGGTGGTCCGGCGCGGGTTGCGCAGCGAGTTCTGGCCGGCGAGGTTCCCGACGGCGCCGAACGCTCGGGCGTAGACGGCCCGCGCGAGCGCCAGGAACGGCCGGCTGATGACCGGGCTGGCCGAGCTCGTGCCGAGCAGCATGGAGAGGATCCCGGCACCGACGAACCAGCCGGCCCGGGGCACCGATGTGAAGAGGCCGAGCGCGAGCAGCGACGGCGCCGACCACGCCGAGAGCGACACCCAGCAGCAGCCGTCGGTGCACGCGACGACTCGGGCAGGGCGACGTCGTCGCGCAGGGCCTGGACCGGCGCGATCCGGGACGTACGCCGGGCGGGCAGGAACGCCGCCACCATGGTGACCACGATCCCGACGACGTACGCCGCCACGACGGTCCGCGGGGAGAAGATCAGCGGCTGCCCCGACAGGTCGAGCCCGAACTGCCCGAACAGGACGCGCAGCAGCATCGCCAGCAGGACGCCGAGCCCCAGGCCGATCGTCGAGCCGAGGACCCCGAGCACGAACGCCTCGAGGAGCACCGACCTGGTCACCTGACGGCGGGACGCGCCGAGGGCCCGCAGCAGCGCGAGCTCGCGGCTGCGCTGGGCGACCAGGATCGAGAACGTGTTGACGATGAGGAACGCGCCGACGACCAGCGCGATGCCGGCGAAGATCAGCAGGAACGTGGTGATGAACGAGATGGCCTCGAGCAGGTCGGACGCCGACTCGTCGGCCGCCGCGTCACCGGTGACGGCCTCGATCCCGTCGGGCAGAACGGCGCGACCGCGTCTCGGAGCTCCTGCTGGCTGACGCCGTCCTCGGCGGTGACCCACACGTCGTTGAAGACGTCCTCGCCGTCGAGGAAGAGGTCCTGGGCCGTGGCGGTGTCGAACGCGGCGAAGGTGGCGCCGTTGAGCGAGCCGCCGTCGGGGAAGCCGGCGATCCCGACCAGGGTCGGCTGCATCGTCGCCGCACCCCGTGGCGTGATCAGGGGGACCGTGTCGCCGATCCGGTAGCCGGCTCGGTCGGCCGTGCTCTCGTCGAGCAGCACCTCGTCCGGCCCCTCCGGGAGCGGCACCGTCGACCAGCTCCAGGCCCTCCCCGCCGGCGGCCGGGGCGTCGGACCAGTTGCCTCCGATCGCCGGCGGGCCGAGGCCGCCGACGACCTTGTTGTCCTGGTCGACGACGTAGACGCCGAACGCAGCCACGTTGCCGTCGACGCGGGCGACGCCGTCGCGCCTGCTCGAGCTCGGCAAGGAGCGACGCCGGGACGGTGAGCGCCGACGGGCCGCCCTGCTGGGTCGTGCCGCCCTCGGGGCGGACGACGACGTCGCCGACCGTCGAGGCGAACAACGCCGTGAAGCTGCGCGACAGGGTGTCGGAGAAGACCAGGGAGCCGGCCACGAACGCGACCCCCAGCACGATCGCGAACGTGCTGAGCAGCAGCCGCAGCTTGCGCCCGAGCAGGCTCTTGAGGGCGACCCGCAGCATGGCTCAGGCTCCTGGGACCGCGGCGGCCAGGGCCGTCTGGGCCTCGAGCACGCTGTCGCGGCTCGGGTCGCGCAGCTCGTCGACGACGCGTCCGTCGGCGAGGAAGACCACCCGGTCGGTGTACGCCGCCGCGACGGGGTCGTGGGTCACCATCACCACCGTCTGGCCGTGCTCGTCGACGCTGCGGCGCAGGAGGTCGAGCACCTCGGCGCCGGACTGGCTGTCGAGGTTGCCGGTCGGCTCGTCGGCGAAGACGATCCGAGGGCGGCTGACCAGGGCGCGGGCCACCGCGACGCGCTGCTGCTGGCCGCCCGAGAGCTCGTTGGGCTTGTGGTGCAGCCGGTCGCCGAGGTTGACGGTGGCGACCACCTGCGCGTGCCACGCCTTGTCCGGAGTGCGGCCGGCGATCGAGAGGGGGAGCACGATGTTCTCCCCCGCGGTCAGCGTCGGCACCAGGTTGTAGGACTGGAAGACGAAGCCGATCTCGTCTCGCCGAAGCTTGGTGAGGGCCTTGTCGTTCATCCGCGACAGGTCCTGCTCGCCGATCAGCACCGACCCGCTGTCGGCCGTGTCCAGGGCCGCGCAGCAGTGCATGAGCGTCGACTTCCCCGAGCCGCTGGGGCCCATGACGGCGGTGAACTCCCCGGCGTACAGGTCCAGCGTCACGCCGTCCAGTGCGCGCACCAGGGCGTCGCCGCTGCCGTAGGTCTTGGTCAGGTCCACCACGCGGGCTGCCGGGGTGCGGTCGCTGGTCATGGCGACACTCTTGCAACCGGGACCGACACCGGGCTACCGGGTTGTCGATCCGTTCACCCCGAGGACGACCCTGGCCGGACCCTGACCGGGCCTGGCGGTTCGAACAGGTGTTCGGTATCCTCGACGGGGTGGACTACCAGGGCACCCTCTTCGACTCGCCGCCGCTCGACGCCGCCTCCCTGGCCGGCACGACCCGCACCCCGCTCGACCGGGGAGCCTGGGTCGACGTACGCCGCGACTGGCTCGCCGACGCCGACGACGTCTTCGCCACGATGGTCGCCGACGTGCCGTGGCGGGCCGAGCGGCGCCAGATGTACGACCGCGTGGTCGACGTGCCCCGGCTCGTGCACACCTACGGCGCCGGCGAGCCCTTGCCGCACCCGTCGCTCGAGCTCGCACGCGACGCGCTGACGGGGCACTACCGCGACGAGCTGGGCGAGCCGTTCGTGACGGCCGGCTGCTGCTTCTACCGCGACGGTCGCGACTCCGTGGCCTGGCACGGCGACCGCATCGGGCGCGGTGACCGCGAGGACACCATGGTCGCCATCGTCTCCCTCGGCGACCCGCGACGCCTGGCCCTGCGGCCCCGCGGCGGCGGCGCGTCCCTGTCGTTCACGATGGGCCACGGCGACCTGCTCGTGATGGGCGGCTCCTGCCAGCGCACCTGGGAGCACGCCGTCCCCAAGGTCGCCACCGCCGGCCCGCGGATCAGCGTGCAGTACCGGCCGCTCAACGTCTTCTAGCGAGCCGCCCGTCGACGGTGGTCGAGCAGCGAGCGATCGGTCGAGACCACCACGCGGCGACCAGCCGTCTCCCGGTGGCTGAGGAGGTCGCGCTAGCGACCGTCTCGAAACTCCGGCGCGCTCAGAACTGCACGGACAGCAGGCCGCCTCTCCGGTGGTTGAGGAGGTCGCGCTAGCGACCGTCTCGAAACCTCCGGCCCCGGTGGTCGCGGACAGGAGGGGCGCCTGCCCCGCTGAATGTCCTCGGACGCCCCAGAGGTTTCGAGACGGCGCTGGCGCGCCGTCCTCGAACCACCGGCACACACAGGTCCCTCTCCGGCGGTCGCGGACAACAGGCCGCCTCTCCGGTGGTTGAGGAGGTCGCGCTAGCGACCGTCTCGAAACCTCCGGCCCCGGTGGTCGCGGACAGCACCGGCGCGCGCCCCGCTGAGATGTCCTCGGACGCCCCGAGGTCTCGAGACGGCGCTGGCGCCTCCTCAACCTCCGGCACACACAGGTCCCCGCCCGGTGGTCACGGACACAGCAGGCCGCCTCTCCGGTGGTTGAGGAGGTCGCGCTAGCGACCGTCTCGAAACCTCCGGCGCGCTCAGAACTGCACGGTCGGCGCGGTCTCGTGGCCGGTGGGGGCCTCGTAGAACTCGCGCTGCTTGACGCCCGCGATGCCGGTGAACAGCAGCCAGGGCAGGGTGCGCACGAGCGTGTTCAGCTTCGCGACGGCGTCGTTGTAGTACTGCCGGGCGAAGGAGAGCTGGTTCTCGGTGTCGGCGAGCTGGCGCTGGAGGTCGAGGAAGTTCTCGTTGGCCTGGAGGTCGGGGTAGTTCTCGGCGACCGCGTTGAGGTTGACCAGCGCCCCCTGCATGGCGGCGTCGGCGGCGGCCTTGGCGTGGACGTCGTCGCCCTGCGCCGCGGCCTGGAGGCCCGCCCGCGCGCGGGTGACCTCCTCGAAGACCGACTTCTCGTGCGCGGCGTACCCCTTGACCGTGTTGACGAGGTTCGGGATCAGGTCGGCGCGACGGGTGAGCTGGACGTCGATGCCGCCCAGCGCCTCCTCGGCGCCGACGTCAGCGGTGCGCAGCTTGTTGAAGCCGACGACGGCGAACCCGGCCAGGGCGACCAGCACCGCGATGACGATGACTGTGGTCATGACAGACCTTCTCTCTGGTGTGAGCTGACTCTACGCCTGCTGCGAACCGGCTGAGCCTCACCACGATCCGCCTCCGCCGCCGCCCCCGCCGCCGCCTCCGGAGAAGCCGCCGCCTCCGCCACTGCTCGAGGACGACCGCTGGGTCGCCTCGTAGGAGCTGATCGCGGAGTCGAGGGTGGTGGAGAAGTCGCCCAGCATCTGGGAGACGTGGTTGCCGGTGTGGGCGCCGGCGTACCCGGTGCCCAGATAGCTGGGGACGGGCGGCTCGCCGCCCATCTCGGTGCGGTACTTGGCTGCCCACTCGTCGGCGCAGTCGAGAGCGATCGCCCACGGGATGTAGGCGGTGTAGAGCTCCTGGCGTCCCGAGAAGTTGAAGCGCTCCTTGCTCGACGGCGTCGAGAGCACCCGGTGGAAGCCCCCGACGCGCGACCACAGCTCGCGACCCTTCGCCGTCCGCTTGGTTCCCGAGCCACGGCGGACCAGCCCCGCCGCGAGGATCGCGAAGGCTCCGGCGATGGCCGCCGTCAGGCTCATGTTGAACGGGTTGACCAGCGCGAGCACCACCGTCACGATCGCGGCCACGAGCACGGCGATGCCGCCGAAGCCGGCGAGACCGCTGCTGACGATCAGACCCTCCTGACGGGCCCACGAGCGGGTGCTGGCCGCGAACGACGTCAGCTCGCTCTGCAGGATCTTCCCGGTCGAGACGTCGCTGGGGACCGCCACGAACGTGCCGCCCTCCCCTGGCAGCAGCCGCGCCACGCGGTTGGTGACCGGGTCGAGACCGGCCCAGCCCACGGGACCCTTCGCGTCGGTCAGCGTCCAGGCGCCCTGGTTGCGCTCCATCGTCACGGCGCCGCGCTCGGCGGCGTACAGCATCGTGGCGACGTAGTCCTCGCGGTCGGGCACCTCGGTGAAGAGGTACGCCGCCTGCGCCGGCCCGAGCCCGTCGGGCGGGCCGTACATCAGCGGGAACGGCGGCGTCGGCTCGTGCGCGGAGCGCGCCGCCCGCCAGCCCAGGAGGCCGGCGAGCGCGATCAGAGCCGCCACGATCGGAAGCAACCAGACGCTCGGACCGAAGACCGGGTCGTAGCGCGCCGTCCACGGCCGCGTGTCGCCGGCCGGGGGGGTGTCCATGTCCAGACCGGCGCGGATCGTGACGGGTGTGCGTGGCGGCAACGCACCGGTCGTCACGGTGACGGTCGTGCCGTCGACCTCGGCCTCGCAACCGCCGGTCTGGCCGACGCCGACGGCGCACTCGACGTCGCCGGGCTCGACCGGCAGATGCACGACCAGCCGCGACTCCTCGATGGGTTGCCGCCAGCCGCCCGGGATGAGGTTCCAGTAGAGCTGGGTCGGCTCGGCTCCGTCGCCGGGTTGCAGCACGCCCTCGATCCGGTAGTCGATCGCGTAGCTGTGGAGGCCCGGGGCGAGCGTGACGTCCTCGCGCCCGACGCGGGCCACCCGATAGCGGCCGCGACTCTCCGTGAGCATCGTGACCTCGTCCTCGGCCGCATCCCGGGTGACCTCGATGTCGCGCGGGATGCGTCTGGCGTGGGGCTCGCTGGGGTCGACGGTGTCCCAGAAGCGGAAGATGCCGTGCTTCCCGTCGTAGGGGAAGTTGACGTCGAGGTCCTCGCGCGCGGTCAGGTCGCCGTTCTCGTCGACGGTGAACTCGGCGACGTACGACGTGATCGTGGTCTCCTCGTACGTCGAGTCGGCCGTGCCCAGCCCGAACCACAGCGCGGGCAGGAGCACCAGTCCGGTGAGCACGGCGAAGCCCAGGAGGTAGCCCACCGCCCGCTTCACGTGCCGGAGACTAGCGGCGACGATGCTGGCGGGTCAGCCAATCGCCGCGAGCGGGCTGGACCAGCCCCGCTCGCCGCCTCACCGTTCCGCGGTCCCCAGCGAGGCGAAGGCCTCCGTCACCTCGGCGTCGGTGTCCTCGAGGTAGCGGTCGAGCTCGTCGCCCGCCAGGTACGTCGTGTCCCACAGGTTCTCCTCGGCGACGTCGGCCCACGCGTCGGTCTCGACGGCGTCGGCGATGGCCTTCTCCCAATACTGCTCGGCGTACGCCGGCATGTCGGGAGGCCCGTAGATGCCTCGCCAGTTGGCCAGCGTCACGTCGTAGCCCTGCTCGGGGGCGGTCGGGACGTCGAGCGCGTCGAGCCGCTCGTCCTTGAGCACGGCCAGTCCCCTCAGCTCGCCCGACTCGATCATGGGCCGGAACTCGCTGGCGCCGGAGATGGCCAGCGAGATGTCGCCGGCGCTCAGGGCCGCGCTCTGCTCGGGCCCGCCCTCGTACGGCACGAACTCGATGGCCGACGCGTCGCCGCCCCCGGCCTCGACGAGCAGGGCGAACGGGAGCTGGTCGTCGGACGCGGCTCCCACCCGGACCGAGCCGGGATCCGCGATCACCGCATCGACGGCGGACCCGAGGGTGTCGTACTCGGAGTCGGCGGCGGACACGACCACGTAGTAGTCCGTCAGCAGGCGCGCGATCATCGTCAGGTCCTGCACGTTGTACGCCGGACTGCCCGCGGGCGTGGTTCGTCATCGTCACCAGCGACGCGACCGAGACCTGGTCGCCGTCGCCGGCGTGCTCGTCGACCATCTGCGCCGTCCAGACCGCCGAGGCATCGCCCGGATGGTTCTCGACGGGCATCGGCGTCGTGACGATCCTCTCGCCCTCCAGGACGTCGACGAGCGCGCGCATCGTCAGGTCGAGACCGCTCCCGGGGTCGGCCCCGACCGACATCGTCACCGGTCCCTCCGGGTAGTCGGACGCCGAGCCACCGGCGTCGGAGTCCGAACAGGCGGCGAGTCCGACAGCGACTGCCAGGCACACGGATCCGGCCCTGACGGCGTGCTTGATCACGGGTCTCCTCGGAGGATGGGGGCGACGAGCCGGGCGAGTGAACCACGCTCCTGATCCCCGCCACTGTCCGGCGCCCGACAGAGCAGCCGTGACCAGACGTTGGGCCAGGCTCGGCGTCAGGGACGGCTCTGACCCGAGCCCGAGATCTCACGCGGGTGTGGCCCCGCTGCTCACGAGCCGTCCGTGGTGTTGCACGCCTGTGAGCGCACAGCAGTGGGCTGGCCGGCGACGCCGAGCGACGACACGCTCGCCTGCCAGGAGGACACGAGGCGACACGCGACGCTGAGGGGTCCGTACACCCAGGAGTTGTTGATGATGTGCAGGTTCTTCACCGTCCCCGGGGTGCCCAGGCGGAACGGATATCCGCCGCCGTCGACGATCGAGACCGTCGATGTCCGCGCTGGTGTTGCCTTGGCCGGAGGGGTAGAAGAACGGCGAGGTGGCGCCGCAGCGCGGTCCCAGGGTCATCTTGAGCACGGTGTTGCGGACCGTCAACGCCGGCCCGTCGTAGCCCTGCAGACCGTCTCCGTGCCAGTCGTTGCACACGTCAGGCGGGACGACGTGCACGTAGGAGTCCTCGATGACCACCGGGCCACAGCCCACCGAGTCTCCGCCGACGCGGAAGCCCTCGGGAACGCCGGTGATGCTCACGTTGCGGGCCGTGTACCCACCGACCATGACCGCCGACAGGTCGGTGTCACGGGTCACCTGCCCAGGCGCCCTGGTGATGGTGGTGTCCTCGATCGTGAGCCCGTTGAAGCAGGTGTTGCCCTCGTTGTGGATGATCCCCCCAGGATCTCCACGCGGCGGATCGTCACGTTGGGCGCCCGGACCAGGAGGTCGCCGTTGGTGATGCGCAGGTCCTGGATCACAGCGCCGGCGGTGGTGACGGTGTAGTTGCCGGTGACGGACCGGGCCGGCGCCCAACCCGCGGGAACGCCGGCCGTGGTGGCGGTCGGGAACCCGTCGACGGGAGCCGTCGGCGCGCTGGTCGCCGTCGCCGTCGAGGTCGCCGTCGCCGTCGCGGTCGCCGTCGGGGTGACGGTCGGGACGTCGTCGGTCGACTGGTCGCCGTCGGCGTGGTCGACGTCGGCGTGGTCGACGTCGGCGTGGTCGAGGGCGGCGCCGGGCTCGTGGGCGGCGACGTCGGCACGGTCGAGGCCGAGGTCGAGGAGGACGTCGGTGCGAGCGGTCACCGTCACCGTCCTGGTCACGGTCGGAGCGGGCGAGGACGCTGCGGTCACCGTGACGGCGCAGCGCGGTCGCGGTCGCGGTCGAGCTGACTCGTCTCGGGTCACGGTCACGGTCGCGGTGGCACGAGGCGGCTTCGCGCCTCGTCCCGTCGTCCCGGCGCCGGCCAGCTGGACAGGAAGCACCAGGCAGAGCGCGACCAGAGCCGTCAGCGTCACCGCGAGTCCGGCGTGCGCGTCGGCCGCTGCTCTCCGGAGTGCTTTCGTGCGGCGCCTCCGGCGTGCCTTCGTGCGGCTGGTTCCGGAATGCCTTGCGTCCAGCTGGGTCCGGGAGTGCTTGGGTCCGGGTCCGGAGTTCTTGGGTCCGGAGTGCTTTCTTGGTCCGGCGCTTCCGGCGTGCTTGGGTCCGGTGCTCATCGGGGGGTCACCTCGGGCTGGGGATGGTCGGCTCGACCACCACGACGGGATCAGACGAGACCCCTGCCCACGCGCAGAGTCAGAGCACGAGGACGAGGAGCACGACGACCACGACGACCGCGATCAGCGCCTGCTTCCAGTACGTCTTGGCGAGCACGGGGAGGACGGCGGAGCCGAGGTTGAGCGAGTCGTCTTTCGTGCGAGGCGGCGGCGCCGCTGGTGGCGCCGGCGGCTGCGCCACCGGAGGCGGCACGGGCTCGGCGGCAGCCGCCATCGTGGCCTCGGAGGTCACCGCCTCCTCGGGGTCCGCGGGGGGTACGACGCCGCGGCGCGGCCTCCGTCGCGGCAGGAGCGGCGCTGGCGGTGGGGCCGGCTGCGAGCCGCTCCTCCAGGCACGAGACGAACTGGCCCAGCAGCTTGTCGGAGACGTCCTGCATGACGCCGCGGCCGAACTGCGCGGGCTTCCCGGTGATCGCCAGGTCGGTCACGACCTCGACGTCGGTGGAGCCGGGGTCGCCGGCCGCCGACGCCATGGTGAGTGTCACCTTGGCGCCGGCGGTGCCGTTGCCGCGCTTGTCCTTGCCCTTGGCGTCGACGACGAACCGGTGCTGGCTCTCGTCCTTCTCGACGAAGGTCCCGGTGCCGTTGTAGACGAGCGCGATCGGACCGAGCTTGACCTTCACCGTCCCCGCGAAGCTGTCGCGCGTCGGCCGAGGTCACCTGGGCGCCGGGGAAGCACTCCGCGACCGACGCGATGTCGTTGAAGTGCGCCCAGGTCTCCTCGACCCCGACAGGGACGGTGAAGCGATGTGTCAGATCCACGGAGCTAGACCCCGGCCGCCTTCAGCACCGCGCGACGCGTGAGCACGCCTGCCAGGTGGCGCCGGTAGTCGGCGTCGCCGTTGAGGTCGCTCGGCGGGTTGGTGCCCTCGGCAGCGCGATCACACGCCGCGCGTACGCCGCTCTCGGTGGCCTCCGCACCGGCCAGCCCCGCCTCGACCCCGCGCGCTCGCAGGGGCGTGGAGCCCATGTTGGTGAGCCCGATCCGCGCGTCGGAGATCGTCGAGCCGTTGCTCTTGACCGTGGCCGCGACGGCCACGATCGACCACTGGTGGGCGATCCGCACGAACTTCTCGTAGTGGGCGCCCCAGCCGGTGTGCTTGGGCACCCGCACCTCGGTGAGGATCTCGTCGTCGCCGATCGCGGTCTCGAAGAGGTCCTGGAAGAAGGCGTCGGCCGAGACCGATGCGGCTCCCGCCGGGGCCGGCGATGACGAAGTCGGCCTCCAGGGCGAGCGCCGCGGCGCCGAGGTCGCCGGCCGGGTCGGCATGGGCGAGCGCCCCGCCGAAGGTGCCCCGGTGGCGCACCTGCGCGTCGGCCAGGTGCTCGGTCGCACGAGCCAGCAGCGCCGCGTGCTCGTTGACCAGCGGGTCGTGGAGCACGTCGTGGTGGGTCGTCATCGCGCCGATGACGATGGCGTCGCCGTCGTCCCGTACGCCGCGCAGCGACTCGATCTTGCCCAGGTCGATGACCAGCTCCGGTGCGTTGAGCCGCATCCGGAGCACCGGCAGCAGGCTCTGCCCGCCGGCGATGATCTTCGCGTCGTCGCCCGCCTCTGCCAGCGCCGACAGGGCGTCCTCCACCGAGGTCGGAGCCACGTAGTCGAATCGTGCGGGGATCACTGGTCCGCTCCTTCCGTGCTCCACCGGCGCGGCGTTGCCGGCCGCCCCTTCGTCGAAGTGCGGCATGGCCGCACCGACGGTCGGATCAGCTCCCCCGCCACCCGCGCCGTTGATCGCCCTCCACACCCGCTCGGGCGTGCACGGCATCAGGATGTCGTTGACCCCGAAGTGACGGATCGCGTCGACGATGGCGTTCACCACGGCCGGCGTCGAGGCGATCGTGCCGGCCTCGCCGACGCCCTTGGTGCCGAGGGTGTTGGTGGTCGACGGGCTGGTCGTGTGGTCGATGTCGAAGTAGATCGTGTCGGCCGCGGTCGGCAGCAGGTAGTCGACGAACGACCCGGACACCAGCGTCCCGGAGTCGTCGTGGACCGCCTCCTCCCAGAGCGCCTGGGAGATGCCCTGCACCAGGCCGCCGTGCACCTGACCGGACACGATCAGCGGGTTGATGATGTTGCCGATGTCGTCGCAGCAGACGTACTTGCGCATCTTCACCGCGCCCGTCTCGGTGTCGACCTCCATCGCGCACAGATGAGTGCCGTGCGGGAAGGAGAAGTTCACCGGGTCGTACGTCGACTCCGCATCGATGCCCGGCTCCATGCCCTCCGGGTAGTTGTGCGCCGCGAACGTCGCCAGCGCGACCTCGGCGATGCCGATGCCCTGGTCGGTGCCGCGCACGGAGTAGCGGCCGTTCGTCGAACTCGAGGTCTTCCGCGTTGGCCTCGAGCAGGTGCGCCGCCAGGGGCTTGGCCTTCTCGATGACCTTGTCGGCGGCCAGCACCAGCGCCTCGCCGCCTATCACCAGCGAGCGCGAACCGTAGGTGTCCAGACCCTTGTGGGAGACCTGGGTGTCACCGTGCAGGACCTCCACGTCTTCGAACGGCACACCCAGGCGGTCGGCGACGATCTGGCTGAAGGCCGTCTCGTGGCCCTGGCCGTGGGCGCTCGTGCCCGTGAGCACCTCGACCTTGCCGGTCGGCAGCATCCGGACGGTGGCGTGCTCCCAGCCGCCGGCGCCGTAGTTGAGCTGGCCGAGCACCCGGCTGGGGGCCAGCCCGCACATCTCGGTGAACGTGGAGATGCCGATGCCGAGCTGCACCCGGTCCCCGCGGTCGCGCCGCTCCTTCTGCTCGGCGCGCAACGCGTCGTACCCGAACATCTCCTTGGCCTTGGCCGTGGCGGCCTCGTAGTTGCCCGAGTCGTAGGTCATGCCCGCGACGGTGGCGAACGGGAACTCCTCGTGCTTGATCCAGCTCAGCTCGCGAACCTCGAGCGGGTCCTTGCCGACCTCTGCTGCGAGCTCGTCCATGAGGCGCTCGATGGCGTACGTCGCCTCCGGGCGGCCGGCGCCCCGGTAGGCGTCGACCCACGTCTTGTTGGTCAGCACGGTCGTGCAGTTGAACTGGTAGGCGTCGAACTTGTAGATCGCGTTGTACATCCACGCGCCGAGGACGGGGATCCCGCCACCGATGACGCCGATGTAGGCGCCCATGTCGGCGAGCAGGTCGACCTTGAGGCCGGTGACCTTTCCTTCCTTGGTGGCGGCGAGGGTGAGCTTCTGCCACTGGTCGCGGCCGTGGTGGCCCGAGACGAGCGACTCCGAGCGGGTCTCGGTGTACTTGCAGGGCTTGCCGATCCGCCGGGCCACCGCGAAGGTGATCCACTCCTCCGGCGTGGTCTGCAGCTTGCCGCCGAAACCGCCTCCGACGTCGGGCGCGACCACGCGGATCTTCGACTCGGGCACCCCGGTCGTCGCAGCGAGCAGGAACCGCGTGATGTGCGGGATCTGGGTCGAGGTCCACATGGTGATCTGCTCACCGGTCGGGTCGACGACGGTCGAGCGCGGCTCGATGAACGCGGGGATCAGCCGCTGCTGGCGATACTCCCGCTCGATGACGATGCCGTCGGCCCGCGCCTCGTCGATGACCTCGTCGATCGCGCCGGCCGGAGCCCTGGCCGGCGGAGTCGAGCTGCCAGAAGGCGCTCTTGTTGGTGCCGAGGTCGGGGTGCGCGAGCACTCCGTTGTCGGCGTCGGCAGCAGCCGCCTCCCTCAGGTCGAGGGCGGCCGGCAGCACCTCGTACTCGACGTCGACGAGCTCGGCCGCGTCGCGGGCCTCCGCGGCGGTGCGGGCGACCACGACCGCCACGATCTCGCCGGCGAAGGCGACCCGGTCGACCGGCATCGGCACGTGGGCGGGGGCGATCTGGTCGGTCGTGATGGGCCAGGCGTTGGCGTTCACGCCCTGGGTCTCGGCGAGGTCCTTCCCGGTGAAGACCTCGTAGATGTTGAGCGACTTGTCCGCGGCCTCGACGTCGATGCTGAGGATCTTCGCGTGCGCGTGGGGGCTGCGGACCATGGCCAGGTGCAGCATGCCCGGCAGCGAGATGTTGTCGGTCCAGCGCGTGCGGCCGGTGATGAGGCGCTGGTCCTCCTTGCGCCTGCGGTCCCGACCGATCTCAGGGCTGACGGCGGGACGGTCGTCGACGGCGGTCATGCGTTCGCCCCTTCCCGGTCAGCCTGCTGGGCGTCCTTCTTCAGCTGCGCGGCGTACAGGACCGACTTCACGATGTTGTGGTAGCCGGTGCAGCGACACAGGTTGCCCTCGAGGCCGAGGCGCACCTCCTCCTCGGTCGGATCGGGATTCTCGTTGAGGAGGTCGACCGACTGCATGATCATCCCGGGCGTGCAGAACCCGCACTGGAGTCCGTGACACTCACGGAACGCCTCCTGCACGGGATGCAGGGTGCCGTCGTCGTCGGCCAGCCGCTCGATGGTGTCGACCGTGGCCCCGTCGGCCTGGACCGCCAGCACGTTGCAGGACTTCACCGACCGCCCGTTCATCAGGACCGTGCAGGCCCCGCAGTTGCTGGTGTCGCAGCCGATCACGGTGCCGGTCTTCCCGAGCTTCTCCCGCAGGTACTGCACCAGCAGCATCCGGGGCTCGACGTCGTCGGCGACGTTCTCCTGGTCGACGCGCAGGCTGATCCTGGACATGTAGCGGCCTCCTCACCCCGCGCACGGGGCAGACGGTTGTGATGGCCGTCACGCTAGGCGGCGCAGGTTGGCCCATGGTTGGGCGCCGCCGCGGTGGGGGCGGACGTCCGAAGATTGCCCGATCGGCTATTTCCCTTTGCCCGGAGCAGGCGCACACTCGACCAGGGCATGGGGCCTGATCTCGGGGTTGGCGAGGGAAAGACGATGGCAGAGCACGACCACGAGGTTGCGGTGTACGACACGACCGCCGACCTGGGCCGGCGGGTCGCCGGCTACGTAGCCGACGGGCTGGCCGCTGGCGAGCTGTGCGTCTCCCTGGCCCGCCCGGCCGTCCGCCTGGCGATCGACGACGAGCTCGCCGCGCTCGGTGTCGACGCGATCGACGCGGAGCGCAACGGTCGTTACCTGCCGATCGATGCGTCCGAGGCGATGGGGCGCTTCCTCGTCGACGGAGTCCCGGATGCCGCCCGCTTCATGCGCCTCGCCGCCGAGGTGTTGCCCGACGGCAGCCGGGTCCGGGCGTTCGGCGAGATGGTCTCGCTGCTGTGGGAGCGCGGCGAGGTGGTCGCCGCCCTCCAGCTCGAGGCCCTGTGGGCCGCCTACACGCGCGGGCGGCCGATCTCGGTGCTCTGCTCCTATCCCAGCGCCTCGGTGGCCCAGGCCCCTCTGGGCGACGTCTCCAGGCTCTGCGAGCTGCACGACCGCGTCGACGTCGCCGGCGACTACGCCCTGCCGCTGGCCGCCGAGGCCACTCGCTCCGACGCCCGGACCGGCGTCCTGATGCCGGTGCCGGCGGCCGTCGGCGTGGCCCGCCACTTCGCCGTCGACGTGCTGCGCGACTGGGACCGGCGCGACCTCACCGGCGACGCGGCGCTGGTCGTCTCCGAGCTCGCGACCAACGCCGTCACCCACGGCGGCTCGCCGTTCCGCGCCTCGATGCATCGCGACGGCGAGACCGTCCGGGTCGCGGTCGAGGACGTCGCCCCCACCTGGCCCGAGCGCCACGACGCCCTGCCCAGCGACCTCGACGGCCGTGGGATCGCCATCGTGGAGGCGCTCGCCCACAAGACCGGCTGCTCGGCATCGGCCGAGGGCAAGGTGGCCTGGGCCGAGCTGGCGGGCTGAGCGGGCGGTCGCCCCCTGGTCGGAATCCCCGCCTACGCGGGTACTCCCACTCTTCCGAACCGTTGCAACGGTCGCGAAGTGACAGATCGGGGTGGGAAGTCCTCGGGGATCCCGCTGGAAGGCGGAGCCTTCAGCCGCGGGCAGCGGCGAGTCGGCCCTTGAGCAGCGGCTTGGCGGGATGGGCGAGATCGCCGAGCGCGGCCAGGCACACCTCGACCACCTCGGTGTCGTACGGCGCGTGGGCGCTGTAGCTGAGCACCGCGTCCGGCTGAGGGTCGCTCAGCAGGGCCTCCCGCAGGGCGACGGCGATGTAGTCGGCCAGCTCGGCGAGCGCGGGTGAGTTCGTGCCGGGCAGCAGATCGCCGCCATAGGCATCGACGGCGGCCCCGACCTCGCCCGCCCGCAGCAGCGTGAGCACGGTGTCGACGTCGGTGACGACCGGCAGCATCAGCCGGTAGGGGCGTGAGGCGAGCTGGCCGCCCAGGGCGCTGCGGAGGTGCGACACCTCGGCCTTGAGCGTGGAGAGGGTCACCGCCTGGTCGCCGTAGACGAGGGCGTGCAGACGTTCCAGCGACAGTCCCTCGGGGTGCAGCGCCAGCAGGGCGAGGATCTCGGTCTGCCGCCTGTTCAGCAGCAGCCGCTGACCGTCGAGCCAGGACTCCGCGGTGCCCAGCAAGGTCATCGACAGCCCCGGGCCGCGCGTCGCCGGGGCGACGACCGGTTCGGCGTACCAGCCCGACCGCGGCATCTCGGTCTCGATGAGCCGCGCCATCATCCGCGCCGTCGCGAGGCCGATCGGGTGGGTGCGGTCCCAGGTCGTCGACAGGTCGATGACCCCGATCTGCCGTCCGGTGGAGGGATCGAGCACGGGGGCGGCCCAGCACACCCAGTTGTGCACGATCGAGGCGAAGTGCTCGGCGCTGAAGACCATCGAGGGGGTGCCCTGACGGTTGGAGATGGCGAGCGCGTTGGTGCCGACGCTGGCCTCGTCCCAGCGACCACCGGCCACGAAGTTCACCGTCTCGGCCTTGCGGCGCATCACCCGGCCGCCGTAGGTCCACAGGATGCGGGTGTCGGCGTCGGTGACGGCGATGACGAGGTCGCCGTCCTCTGCCGTACGCCGCAGCTCGTCCTCGACGGCGGCCACGGCCCGCTGCAGCGGTGAGTCCCGCCAGGCCTCGGCGGTGTCACCCTCGTCGGCCAGCGGCGCGTGCGTGACGTCGGGGGTGATCGCCTGCCGCGAGAGCTGCCAGCTGCGCAGGATCTCGGGGCGCACCAGATCGCTCGCGTCGTCGCCCTGCTCGACGAACGACGACCAGGCCTGGACCGCGGCGAACCGGCGGTCCTGCAGGTTCTTGAGGTTGGGCTTCACGGACGCTCCCGCAGGGTGGGTGCGGTCACGTTACCCCGTCGATTCAACAGACGGCAGTGGCCACGGACCTCTGGTGCAGAGATCCGTGGCCACCGGCGTCAGGTGCTGCTGGTCAGCCGATCCAGACGATCTTGCCGCCCGGCTGCTGGCCGGGCTCGGCGCCGACCAGGGCGTGGGTCGAGGCGTACAGACCGTCCTCGGTCCACTCGACCGCCGCAGTGAGCGGGGCACCGTAGTAGGACTTGGCGACCGACTTGCCCTTCTTGATCCGCGAGATGTCGCCGGCGAAGAGCTGGGCGACGTAGACGTCACCGTTGTCGGCGACGGCCACGCCGGTGGCGCTCACGAGGTTCTCCGCGAACAGCTTCACCTTGCCGGTGCTCGGGTTGACCTTGTAGACCTTCGAGACGGCGCCGGTGCTGCCGTCCTCGGGACCGCCGGTCAGCGTCGAGACGTAGAGCTTGCCGTCGGGGCCCAGCTCGACGTCGGTCGGCACGGCCTCGAGCACGTAGGTCAGCCCGATCGTGCAGGCCGGGAACTTCACCGACGCCGCGACCTCCGCGGTCACCACGACGGGAACCCCGGGGAACGTCGCGACCGTCTTGATCTTGCCCTTGGCGTTGTTGACCGCAAGGACCGCGTTGGCGCCGGCGTCGGCGACGTAGGTCGTCTTGCCGTCGATCGCGGAGCCGTAGGGGTGCGAGTCGACGAGGCCGGTGTACTGGGCCGGCGGGCCGTCGGCGGGCACCTGGGAGGCGCAGGCGGCGGGGATGCTCGTGAAGCCGTAGGTCGCGGCCTTGTCGGGGTTCTTGGTCTCCTCGTAGGCGCCGAGGTCGGCCAGCTTGACCGGCTTGCCGGAGTCGCCGATGCCCCACAGCAGCTTCTTCTTGCCGGTCGTCGCGAACTGCACCTCGCCCAGGCTGTTGGTGGAGACCGCTCCGACCTCCTCCTTCTTGGTGGACTGGAAGAGGGTGACCGGCTTCTTGCCCGGCGCCTTGCTGAGCAGCTGGCCGGCGAAGTTCTGGCTGTAGAACAGGGTGCCGTCGTCGGCGACGGCCAGGCTGAGCGGGCTCAGCAGCTTCTTGACCAGAGTCGTGGACTCCGGTGCGGTGGCGGCCGTCGCGGGTGCCGTGGCGGCCCCCGCCGCCATCACGACGAGTGCCGCCGCTGCGGCCAGTACGGACTTGCGCTTCAAATCAGTTCGCCCCTTAGGTGTCTCGAGAATGGCGAGGACCGCCGTCCACGCCAGGGGGCACGATGCTTGGTCGGGGCGCACCTGTAAAGAGATCTGATCGGCGTGTTCGACCGATTATCGGTCGGCGAGGTGGTGGATGCGCCCGCCTGTCGCCGCCAGGCGGCGCCCCGACCCGCCCCACCGGGCAGCGATGATCTCGGCCGCGATCGACACTGCGGTCTCCTCCGGCGTACGCGCGCCGAGGTCCAGGCCGATCGGGCTCGACAGCCTGGCCAGCTCGTCGTCGGTCAGCCCGGCCTCGCGGAGGCGGTCCATCCGGTCGTCGTGCGTACGTCGGCTGCCCATCGCGCCGACGTAGGCGACCTCGGGCAGCCGCAGCGCCACCTCGAGCAGGGGTACGTCGAACTTCGGGTCGTGGGTCAGCACCGTGATGACCGTGCGCTGGTCGACGCCGCCGGCGTCGACCAGCTTGCGGAGGTAGCGGTGCGGCCAGTCGACGACGACCTCGTCGGCCTCGGGGAAGCGGGTGGCGGTCGCGAACACCGGTCGCGCATCGCACACGGTGACGTGGTAGCCGAGGAAGGCACCGACGCGCGCGACCGCGGCGGCGAAGTCGATGGCGCCGAAGACGAGCATCCGCGGCTTGGGCGCGAACGCCCACACGAAGACCTTCATGCCCTCGCCCCGCCGCTCACCGTCGGGACCGTAGGTCAACGTCGCGCTGTGTCCTGCCGCGAGCAGTCCGAGGGCGTCGTCGCGCACGGCGTCGTCCATGCGCGCGCTACCGAGCGTGAGTCCGTCTCCGGCTTCGGCGGGACGGACGATGACCCGCCGACCCACGACAGCGGGATCGGGGTGCTCGACGACCGTGGCCAGCGCGACGGGCCGGCCCGACTCGATGTCGTCGGCGATCTCGCCGAGCTCGGGGAAGCTCTCACGCGAGACCTTCTCGACGAAGACGTCGAGGATCCCTCCGCACGTGAGTCCGACCGCGAAGGCGTCGTCATCGGAGACGCCGTACCTCTCCAGGACCGGAGTGCCCGACTCGACCACCGACTGGGCCAGCTCGTAGACGGCGCCCTCCACGCAGCCGCCCGACACCGAGCCGACCGCCTCGCCCTCGGGACCGACGAGCATCGAGGCACCTGGCGGGCGCGGGGCCGACTGGAAGGTCGCGACGACGGTGCCGACGCCGACCGTCTCGCCGGCGCGCCACCACGCCAACAGCTCAGGAAGCACTTCACGCACGCCCGACCACCTCCGCGACCTCGTGGAACGTCGCCAGCGAGTGACCGGCGACGAAGTCCTGGCACCAGGGCAGCGCGGCCAGCACCCCCTGCTGGACGGGTTCGTAGCCCGCCTTCCCGCGGTGTGGGTTGACCCACACCACCCGGTGGGCGATGCGGTGGAGCCGCTGCATCTGCGCGGCGAGGAGCGTCGGGTCGCCGCGCTCCCAGCCGTCGCTGAAGATGACCACCACGGCCCCGCGCGCCATGCCCCGTTGGCCCCAGCGGTCGAGGAAGATCCGCAGCGTCTCCCCGAGACGGGTCCCACCCGACCAGTCAGGGACGGTCTCGCCGGCCGCGACGATCGCCCGGTCCGGGTCGCGCAACCTCATCGCCCGGGTCACGTGGGTCAGCCGGGTGCCGACGGTGAACGTCTCGACGGTGGTCCGGCCCCCGCCGGTCGACCCCGCCGAGACGGTGAAGCGGTGCGCGAGGCGCAGCAGCGCGTCGGCGTACGCGCTCATCGAGCCGGACACGTCGACCAGCAGCACCACCCGGCGCGGACGTCGACCCCGACGGCGCCACACCATGTCGGCGGGCTCGCCCATGCGTCGCAGGCTGGCGCGCATCGTGCGCGAGGCGTCCAGGTCGCCGCGGTGCCACCGCTGGTGGCGGGCCGTACGCCGGGTCGGGGGTCGCAGCGTGAGCGTCGCGAACATGGCCGCGAGCCGGCGCTTCTCCGCCGCCGTCATCGACGCGACGTCGCGGTGCCGGAGCACCTCCGTGGCGCTGGCCGTCGCACGCACCTCCTCGACGGGGTCGTCGGGCTCGCTGGCGCCGGACTCACGAGCCTCGTCGAGGCCGAGGGTGGTGGTGGCCAGCTGGGGCGGCTCCGGGGCCGAGCGCGGGCGCGGCAGGCCGTCGCGCTCGTTGAAGTAGGCCTCGAAGACCTGGTCGTGTCGGGCGAGGTCGTCCGGTCCGGCGCACAGCGTCGCGCGGCCCGCCCAGCACGTCGCGCGTCGGTCGCCGACGCCGACCAGCGACGCCGCCTCGAGATAGGCCTGGGCCCGGTCGAGGGTCACCGGCACCCCACTCGCCCGGAGCGCGCGGGTGAAGCCGAGCAGGATCTCGTCGGCACCGCGTCCCGCGCCGGACCCCTCCGTGATCGACCCCGTCGCGATCACGACGTCAGCATCCGTTCGAGGGCCTGCCTGACCCGGTCGGCGTCCTCGCGGTACTTCACCAGCGCGCCGAGCGTCGCCGACGCCCTGGCCAGGTCGATCTCGACGGTCCCGAGGTGGTGCAGCGCCCGCGCCCAGTCGAGGGTCTCGGCGACCCCGGGCTGCTTGAGGAGGTCGTCACGCTCGCGCAGCTGCTGCACCAGGCGCACGACCTGCTCCGCCAGCGTCGACGACACCTCCGGCGCGCGAGAGCGCACGATCGCCACCTCGCGCTCGAGTCCCGGGTGGGCGATCCAGTGGTAGAGGCAGCGACGCTTGAGCGCGTCGTGCAGCTCGCGGGTGCGGTTGGAGGTCAGCACCACGAACGGCGGCCGGGCCGCCTTCACCGTGCCGAGCTCGGGGATCGTCACCTGGTAGGTCGACAGGACCTCCAGCAGGAACGCCTCGAACTCGTCGTCGGCCCGGTCGACCTCGTCGACCAGCAGCACCGCCGGGCTCTCGCGAAGCGCGGCGAGCACCGGCCGGGCGAGCAGGAAGCGGGCGTCGTACAGGCTCTTCTCCGCCTCCTCCACGTCGCCGCCGGCGCCAGCGGCCTCGAGCGCGCGCAGGTGCAGGATCTGCCGCGGGAAGTCCCAGTCGTAGAGCGCCTGCGTCGCGTCGATCCCCTCGTAGCACTGCAGCCTGATCAGCGGCAGGTCGAGCGACTCCGCCATCGCCTCGGCCAGCGCCGTCTTGCCGGTGCCGGGCTCGCCCTCGAGCAGGAGCGGCCGCTCCATGCGCTGAGCGAGGAAGACCACGGTCGCGAGCGCCTCGTCGGTGAGGTAGCCGGTGCTCTCCAGGCGCGCGGCGACGTCGTGCACCGACTCGGTGGTGTCCACCCCTCCAGGCTACTGAGCAGGGTGTTGGTCGCTGGTTGGCCGCGCGGGATCGTCCTGGTCGGCACCGGTGGCGAGGTCGCCGCACTCGACGAGGGTGACGTCGTGGGTGCCGAGGTAGTCGCGGGCGCCGCGGTCGCCGGTGGCGGTGGCCGCGATCTCGGCCCAGTGGTCGCGGCCCAGGAGCACGGGGTGGCCGGGCTCGCCGGCGTACGCCGCTCGGGCGAGCACCTGCGGGCCTGTCGCGGCGGCCAGCACCCGGCGGACGACGTCGGGCCCGACGTCGGGCAGGTCGACCAGGGTGACCAGGGCCGCGGCGGCCTCGGGCAGCGTGCTCAGCCCGGCGCGCAGCGAGGCACCCATGCCCTCGGCCCAGTCGTCGGCGACGACCACCGTGACCTCGGCATCGAGGAGAGCGCGGGCCTCGGCGGCGCCGGCGCCCAGCACCACGGTCACGTCCGCGCAACCGCCGTCGCGCAGCGCCGCCAGCGACCGGCGCAGCCACGAGGTGCCGTCATCGTCGCGCACCAACGCCTTGGGCCTGCCCATCCGCCGCCCCTCCCCCGCCGCGAGCAGCAATCCGTGGACCGATGTGGGATCAGGGGTGGGATCAGTCATCGAACGCCTCGGCGTACAGGTCGGCGAGCGCCTGGTCGTACGGCGCGCTGAACCCGCACACCATCAGCTCGCTCCCCTGCCCGGCGACCAGGAACCGGCCGCCCTCCTCGAAGGCCACGGCTCCGATCAGGGCCTGCATCGCCGCGGGCTGCGCACGGACTCGGGCGAGGTCGCCGCCGCCACCGCGGTACCACTGCGACACCTCGAGCTCGACCAGGCCGTGCTCGACGCTGCGCACCGTGCCGTCGAAGGCGACATCGGCCTCGGCGAGCACGTCAGCGGACGGCGCCATGCACCGCCCCGCGCCGACGTCCTCCGGGGCGTTGAGCAGGACGACGTCGGCCGCCGCCGTCGCGGTGGTGGGGTCCGCGGCAGTCTCGGATCCGTCGTCGTCGGCCCCGCCGCCGCAGGCACCGAGTGCGAGGACGCCCGAGAGGAGCGTGGGAAGGAGCAGTCGCGTCCGCATCCCTCCACGGTGCCACACTGCTGGGGCAGGAGGTCTCGTGCAGCACGTCGAGGTGAACGGCCGTCGGCTGGCGTACCACCGCGCCGGCGCGGGCGTGCCGCTCGTGCTGCTGCACGGAGGCTGGAGCGACGGGCGGCTGTGGACGCGTCAGCTGGCCTCGCTCTCCGACCGCTTCGACGTGGTCGCGCTCGACGTCCCCGGCTGCGGCGGCTCGGACGACCCTCCGGGCCCTGTCGCGCTGGACTGGTACGCCGACGCGGTGGCCGACCTCGTGACCGGCCTGGGCCTCGGCCGGGCGCACCTCGCCGGGCTGTCCTTCGGTGGCGGCCTGGCCCTGGCCGTCGCGCAACGTCATCCCGGTCTCGTCCGGTCGCTGGTGCTCGTCGGCGCGTACGCCGGCTGGGCGGGGTCGCTGCCCCCCGACCAGGTCGCCGCCAGGTTGACCCGCGTCCGGGACGAGATGGGCCGCCCACCGCAGCGAGTGGGCCGACGCGTACCTCGACGAGTTCTTCCACTCCGCCGTCGACCCCGACGTCCTGGCGTTGACCCGCACGATGATGCTCGAGGGGCGCCCCACCGGGACCCTGCCGATGCTGGAGGCCTTCGCAGACGCCGACCTGCGCGCCTGGCCTGGCGGACATCGACGTCCCCGTGCTGCTGCTCGTCGGCGAGCACGACGTGCGCGCGCCCCTCCCGGTCGCCGAGGCCCTGCACGCGGCGCTGCCAGACTCCCGGCTCGTCGTCGTCCCCCGGGTCGGGCACGACGTCTGCCTCGAGGCCCCGGACGTCTTCGACCGTGAGGTGCGCGCCTTCCTGGCCGCGCAGTCGGGATAGTCCCTGACCATCCCGACATGGCAGCAGGGCCCCCGCCGAAGCGAGGGCCCTGCTGGTGAGGCTGTGGAGCGGTGGCTCTGATCAGTCGATCAGAAGTCCATGCCGCCCATGCCGCCGGACGGGTCGCCCATGGGGGCGGCCTTCTCCGGCTTGTCGGCGATGACGGCCTCGGTGGTGAGGAACAGCGCCGCGATCGACGCGGCGTTCTGCAGGGCCGAGCGGGTCACCTTGGCGGGGTCGATGATGCCGGTGGCGATCATGTCGACGTACTCGCCGGTGGCCGCGTTGAGGCCGTGGCCCGGCTTCAGGCCGCGGACCTTCTCCGCCACGACGCCGCCCTCGAGGCCGGCGTTGATGGCGATCTGCTTGAGCGGGGCCTCGATCGCGACCTTCACGATGTTGGCACCAGTGGCCTCGTCGCCGACCAGGTCGAGCTTCTCGAACGCGGTGGCACCGGCCTGGACGAGCGCCACGCCGCCACCGGCGACGATGCCCTCCTCGACGGCCGCCTTCGCGTTGCGAACGGCGTCCTCGATGCGGTGCTTGCGCTCCTTGAGCTCGACCTCGGTGGCCGCGCCGACCTTGATGACGGCCACGCCGCCGGCCAGCTTGGCGAGGCGCTCCTGGAGCTTCTCGCGGTCGTAGTCGGAGTCGGACTTCTCGATCTCGGCGCGGATCTGGTTGACGCGACCAGCGATCTGGTCGGTGTCGCCCGCACCCTCGACGATGGTGGTCTCGTCCTTGGTGATGACGACCTTGCGGGCCTGGCCCAGCAGCTCGACACCGGTCGACTCGAGCTTGAGGCCGACCTCCTCGGAGATGACCTGGCCACCGGTCAGGATCGCGATGTCCTGCAGCATGGCCTTGCGGCGGTCACCGAAGCCCGGAGCCTTGACGGCGACGGACTTGAACGTGCCACGGATCTTGTTGACCACCAGGGTCGAGAGGGCCTCGCCGTCGACGTCCTCGGCGATGATCAGCAGCGGCTTGCCCGACTGCATGACCTTCTCCAGGAGCGGCAGCAGGTCCTTGACCGAGGAGACCTTCGAGTTCGCCACGAGGATGTAGGGGTCCTCGAGGACGGTCTCCATGCGCTCGGGGTCGGTGACGAAGTACGCCGAGATGTAGCCCTTGTCGAAGCGCATGCCCTCGGTGAGCTCGAGGTCGAGCCCGAAGGTGTTGGACTCCTCGACGGTGATGACGCCTTCCTTGCCGACCTTGTCCATCGCCTCGGCGATGATCTCGCCGACGGTCTCGTCGGCGGCGGAGATCGAGGCCGTCGAAGCGATCTGCTCCTTGGTCTCGACGTCCTTGGCCATCGTGAGCAGCTGGGCGGACACGGCCTCGACGGCCGCCTCGATGCCCCGCTTCAGGCTCATCGGGTTGGCACCGGCGGCCACGTTGCGCAGGCCCTCGCGGACCATCGCCTGGGCCAGCACGGTGGCGGTGGTGGTGCCGTCGCCGGCGACGTCGTCGGTCTTCTTGGCGACCTCCTTGACGAGCTCGGCACCGATCTTCTCGTACGGGTCCTCGAGCTCGATCTCCTTGGCGATGCTCACACCGTCGTTGGTGATCGTGGGGGCGCCCCACTTCTTCTCGAGGACGACGTTGCGGCCCTTGGGGCCGAGCGTGACCTTGACGGCGTCCGCGAGCGTGTTCATGCCACGCTCGAGGCCGCGCCGGGCCTCCTCGTTGAAAGCAATCAGCTTGCTCATGCTGCGCGATTCCTTTACCGGATCTGAGTCCTGGAGGACCGGCTCGCTGCCCGCGACGGACGGCCCGGCCCCCGTCGAACCCTGCTCGACGGCGGTTGCGGACCTCAACTCCCCGGTCCAGGGATTGTCACTCTCATGAGGAGAGTGCCAGCGTCATGTTTAGCACTCGACAGGTGCGAGTGCAAACGCCTCGGATCGGGTAGGAAGGAGACATGACCGTCTCCCGTATCCTCGCCCGCCCCATGCTCGCCTCGATGTTCGTCGTCGGCGGGGTCGCCGCGGCCAAGGACGCCAAGAACAGGGCCCAGGCCGCCGAGCCGGTCACCGAGACGATCGTCCCGCTGGTACGACGCGTCGCCCCCCGGCTGCCGATCCCCCAGGACCCGGTGACCCTGGTCCGCCTCAACGCCGCCGTGCAGGTCGTCGCCGGGCTCGCGCTGGCCACCGGCCGGGCGCCGCGCCTCTCCGCGACCGTGCTGGCGGTGAGCCTCGTGCCGACGACGGCCGCCGAGCACCGGTTCTGGGAGGAGCCCGACCCGACCCGCAAGAGCGCCCAGCGCATCCACTTCTTCAAGAACGTCTCGATGCTGGGCGGCCTGTTCCTCGCCGCCGTCGACACCGACGCAAAGCCCGGCCTGGCCTGGCGGGCCCGCCGGGCTGCCACGGACGCCCGCCGCGAGGCACGGCACCTCACGAGGGAGGCCCGCCGCGAGGCCACGCTGGCCCGCGCAAGGCTCGGCTGACCGACGCCACGGCAGGAGGAAGCCCTACCTCCGACCGGTCCGGCCGATCGCCTTCAGTCGGTCGACGACCAGGTCGGCGAAGGGCTCGGCGGTCGCGGGCAGCACGTCGAGGTAGAGGCCCGGCTCGATGGCCTCGAGCTCGCCGACGCACCAGGCGCCGTCCAGGAGCAGCAGGTCGAGGCGCGCGTAGTCGAGCCGCCGGCCGAGCAGCTCGCCGGCCACGGCCACGGCGCGCTCGGCCAGCGTCACCACGTCGACGTCGAGCGGCACGGCCGTCACCGTCGCACCGCGGATCTCGTGGGCCCGGATGTCGTCGGCGGGCGGGACCTTGCGGATCCTGCTGGACGCCCGGCCGTCGAGGACGAAGACGGAGTGCTCGCCCTCGGTGCGGATCGACTCCACCAGGGGCTGGACGACGACCGGCACGTCGTCCACGTCGTCCAGCCGGGGGTCGTCCGGGCCGTCGACCACGACCACGCCGTGGCCGCTCGCGCTGATCCGCGGCTTCACCACCGCCGGGCCGCCGAGCGCGGAGACCGCCTCGACCAGGCCCGCGTGCCCGTCGAGCGCCACGGTCGGCACGACCGGCACGTCCCCCAGCCCGATGAGGTAGGCCTTGTCGACGTTCCAGCCGAACACGTCGGCGCCGTTCAGCAGCAGGGTGGTCGTCTCGACGCGGCGGGCCCAGGCCAGCAGGACGTCGGGCCGGTGGATGTAGTCCCAGGTCGAGCGCACGGCCACCAGGTCGGCCGCCGCCCAGTCGACGCCGTCGTCGTCCCACCGCACCCAGCGGGCGTCGACGCCGCGAACGGCGAGGGCCTCGTCGAGCGCCGCGGCGCCGGGCTCGCCCTCGGGCCACTCGGCGCAGGTCGCCAGCAGGACGGTCACGCCGGGACACTAGCGCCTGGTTCGACGCCATCGGTTGTCGATTCGGCGGCTGCTCGCGCGTCATCTCGGTGACAGACTCCTTGCTGACTCCTTGCAGACCGAGAGGATCCACCGCCATGGCCACCTACATCGTCCTGATCCCCGACAACGAGAAGGAATGGGCCGCCGCCGACGAGTCCGAGCGGCAGCGGGTCTACGGCAAGCACCGCGAGTTCAGCGACGCGCTCGCCGAGCGCGGGCACAAGATGACGGGCGGCGCCGAGCTCGCGGACGTCGACCGCCGCCAAGGTCGTACGCCGCAGCGCCTCCGGCGGCCTGGCCATCACCGACGGCCCCTACGCCGAGGCCGCCGAGCAGCTCAGCGGCTTCTACCTCATCGAGACCGATGACCTCGACGGCCTGCTCGACACCGTCGGCATCCTGGCCGAGGGCGAGGGCGCGCTCGAGGTGCGCGAGTGCCTCTCGGGGTCCGACTCGTGAGGATGGCCTGCTGAGCGGGTCCGCTCCCGCCCTCGAGACCGTCCTGCGTGCCGAGTGGGGACGGCTGCTTGCGCTGCTCGTGGCGCAGTACCGCCGTCTCGACCTCGCCGAGGACGCCCTCGCCGACGCCGTCGAGGCGGCCGCCCGCACCTGGCCGCGCGACGGCGTACCGACCAACCCGTCCGCGTGGCTGCTCACGACGGCGCGGCGCCGTGCCCTGGACCGGATCCGCTCCGAGGCCGTGCACGCCCGCACCCTGCCGCGCCTCGCCGTCGAGGCCGAGATCCAGGAGGAGGCGCAGCGCGTCATGGCCGATGCCGGCCCTCGATCCGGTCCCGTGCTGCACGACGAGCGGTTGCGGCTCGTGCTCCTGTGTGCGCACCCGGCTCTCGCTCCGGAGTCCGCCGCCGCGCTCACCCTGCGCCTGGTCATGGGTCTGTCCACGGCCGACATCGCTCGGCTGTTCCTGGTGCCGGCCCCGACGATGGCGGCCCGGCTGACGCGGGCCCGCAAGCGGGTCGCCGGCGAGGCCTTCGCGCTTCCGGCCGGAGCGGCGCTCGACGAACGGCTCGACGTCGTCGCGCAGATCGCCTACCTCGCGTTCACGGCGGGCTACGCCCCGGGAACGGGAGCCGACGTGATGCGCGCCGACCTCGCCGCCGAGGCGATCCGGCTGGTCCGGGTGGTCCGCGAGGTGGCGCCCGGCCGCGCACGAGCTCGATGCCCTGCTCGCCCTGATGCTGCTCCAGCACTCGCGCCGGCACGCCCGGGTCCGCGACGGCGAGCTCGTCCTGCTGCCCGACCAGGACCGGTCGCTGTGGGTCCGGCCCGAGATCGACGAGGCCATCGCGCTGCTCACGCCGCTCGCGCACGCCCCGGCGGCGCCGTACCTCCTCCAGGCGCTCATCGCCGCCGAGCACGCCCTGACGGTGACGGCCGACGAGACCGACTGGCCGCGCATCGCCGAGCGGTACGCCGAGCTCGACGCCCTCACCGGCTCGCCCGTCGTCCGGCTCAACCGGGCGGTGGCCGTCGCCGAGGCCGATGGTCCGCTCGCCGGACTGGCCCTGCTCGACGGCGTCGACGTGCCCGGACACCGGCTGCCCGGCGTACGCGGTGAGCTGCTGCTGCGCGCCGAGAGGTACGACGACGCGCGGGCCGCCTTCGACGAGGCGATCGCGGCGTGTGCGAACGACGCCGAGCGCGCGCACCTCGTCCGGCGGCGGGCAGCGGTGCCCGCCTCCGGATAGCGGCGAGGCTTGCAGAGGGGTCGTGTGCTGGAGTGGTTGCCCTGGCAGCCACTACAGCACCCGACTGCCCCCGCGGCCCGGTAGCCAGCGCGGGAACAGCCCGGCGACGAGGAAGGGCGCCAGGGCGAAGAGGGTGACCAGCGCGGCGTACCCGAACCAGACCGAGCCGAGCGCGAACCCGGCATACAGCGCCATCGCGAGCACCTCCGACCCGAGTCCGGCCACGGAGGTGACGGTGGCACGCGCGGGGCCGGTGATGCTGTCCTGCATCCGGGCCTCGGTGACGACGAGCACCAGCTGCAGCACGCCGTAACCCAACGAGATGCCGATCACCGCCGGGGCGAGCGAGAGCGCCGAGCCGGCCCCGATCAGGACCGCGGAGCCGGCCGTCAACAGCCCGAGAGTCCGGGCGGACAGAACCGCGGCCGGTCCGGCCAGCACCCCGCCGATCGCCTGCGCCGCGGCCGTGACCGCGGTCAGCAGCGCGACCAGAGCCGTGGTGGCGCCGAGATCGGCGAAGACGAGGCCGAAGTACTCGTCGAAGGCGAGGAAGCCGTACATCAACGCCGTCAGCACCACCGCGCGGCGGACGACGGGGTGGGTGGTCGCCTCCTGCGTGCCTGCTCGCAGCATCGCCACCCAGCGGCCGGCGAGCCCGCGCCCGTCGATCGTCGGGTCTCCCGTGAGCTCGGCCGCGTCGGTGTGCGGCCGGGCGGCGGGCAGTGACCACGCGACCAGCGCGTTGAGGCAGCAGACCCCCAGGCTGACCCAGCCGGTGAGCTCGATGCCCCCGAGCAGGATCAGCGGCGCAGCGGCGAGGTTGGAGAGCATCAGCCCGACCAGCCCGGCCGACGTGGTCCAGCCGATCACCTGCGCGTAGCGCCCCTCCTGGCCGGCCGCGGCGAGCTCGTCGTAGGTGAACGCCTCGAACGTCCCCGAGGCCAGGGCCGACGAGAGCCCCCACAGCACGAACCCCAGCAGGAAGCCGGCGTACCCCGGCCAGGCGACCCACACGGCGTACCCCACCCCGTTGACGACCGCGCTCGCGGCCAGCAGGGCGCGCCGCGAGACGACGTCGGCCCACGCCCCCGACGGCACCTCGAGCAGGAACGTCGTCGCGGACCAGACCACGAACAGCGAGGAGATCTCGGCGGCGCCGAGCCCGTGGTCGGCGAAGAGCAGCGCGTAGACCGGGTAGATCGGGATCAGGTCGCCCAGGAAGGCGTACGCGATCAGCCGCCCGGTCGGCGCACCGGCGGCATGCTCAGCGGGGCGTTGGCTGGGTCAACCGTGGTGTGCCGGGAAGGCCATGGCTCATCGTGGCGTGGTCACGGCTGTGGCTCAACCCGATAACGACTTTCCCTCGCGTGGCGCGACAGTCGGCGGGACACGGCACGATCGCCTCATGCCGATGCTCCGCCCCGCTCAGCGCACGACGTCGCTGGACTGGATGACGGGCGAGCTCGTGCGCTGGCAGACCGAGGGGTGGCTCGAGGCGCAGCACGCCGACGAGCTGCTGCGCAGCCAACGCGCCGCGCGACGGACCGAGGTGGGAGTCCTCGTCGCCGATCTCGTCGCCGGCGCTGGTCGCCTGCCTGGCCGCCATCGGTCGCGGCCTCGTGGCGCTCGGGCGGCGGCTCAGCCGCCCGCGACTGCAGGGATGACCGAGATCTGCGTGCCGTCGGGCGTGGCGGTGTCGAGGTTGTCGAGGAACCGCACGTCGTCGTTGCCGACGTAGACGTTGACGAACCGGCGGATCTGCCCGGCCTCGTCGAGGATGCGCCCCTTGATGCCGGTGTAGCTGCCGTCGAGGCTGTCGATCACCTCGGCCAGCGTGCCGCCCTCGGCGCTGACCTCCGACTCGCCGCCGGTGTAGGTGCGCAGGATCGTCGGGATGCGGACGGACACGCTCATGTCTGTGGGGCTCCTCCCAGTCGAGATGTCACGGTGTGGATCTACAGGTTGGTCGCGACGAAGGCAGCGTACGACGGGTCGATGGTCGCAGCCGGGCCCACGCGGTCGGCGACGGCGTCGATGGTCTTCAGGCCCATGCCGGTGTTGATGACGACGGTCTCGAGACTGGTGTCGAGCTGACCGGTCTCCACGAGCTTCTTCAGCACGCCGACCGTCGTGCCGCCCGCCGTCTCGGTGAAGATGCCCTCGGTGCGGGCCAGCAGCACGATGCCGTCGCGCACCTCCTCGTCGCCGATGTCCTCGACCGCGCCGCCGGTGCGCCGGCAGATGTCGAGGACGTAGATGCCGTCGGCGGGGTTGCCGATGGCCAAGGACTTGGCGATGGTGTCGGGCTTCACCGGTCGGATCGCGTCGACGCCCGACTTGTACGCCGCCGCGACCGGCGAGCAGCCGGTGGCCTGGGCGCCGTAGATCTTGTACGGCTTCTCCTCGACCAGGCCGAGCGTGATCAGCTCCTGGAAGGCCTTGTCGACCTTGGTCAGCTGCGAGCCCGACGCCACCGGGATGACCACCTGGTCGGGCAGCCGCCAGCCGAGCTGCTCGGCGATCTCGTAGCCCAACGTCTTGGAGCCCTCGGCGTAGAACGGTCGCACGTTGACGTTGACGAACGCCCAGCCCTCCTCCTCACCGGCGATCTCCGAGGCGAGACGGTTGACGTCGTCGTAGGTGCCGTTCACCGCGACCAGCTGCTCGGTGAAGACGGCCGAGTTGATCTGCTTCGGCCGCTCGAGGTTGCTCGGGATGAACACGACCGTGCGGATCCCGGCGCGAGCACCCGCCGCGGCGACGGCGTTGGCGAGGTTGCCCGTCGACGGGCACGCGAACGTCGTGGCGCCCAGCTCGCGAGCTGCGCTCAGCGCGCAGGCCACCACCCGGTCCTTGAAGGAGTTGGTCGGGTTGGTGGAGTCGTCCTTGACCCACAGCGTGTCGATCCCGAGCCTGGCGCCGAGGTTGTTCGCCCGCAGCAGCCGCGTGAAGCCGGGCTCGGTGTTGGGGCTGTCCTCGATGTCGGCCGGCACGGGCAGCAGTGCCTTGTAGCGCCAGATGTTGCGGGGGCCGGCCGCGATCTCCTCGCGGGTGACGGCCGGGAAGTCGTAGGCCACCTCGAGCGGGCCGAAGCACTCGGGGCAGGCGTACTGCGGACCGAGGGCGACGAGATGGCCGCACTCGCGACAGGACAGGCCGGTCGCGTTGCCGAAGGCGCCCTCGCGGAGCGTCCGGGACGTCGGGGCGGTCGTGCCGGGATCGGGACAGAACGGTGCTCACGGACTCCTCCTTCTCATCTGCCCCGCGGCGTACCTCGCCACGGGCCGGAATTAGCACCTTTTCCGCGACTGTCCCGGTCTGGGTCACGACGTACGTCGTGCCGACCGGCACAGGAGGCTCGCGGCGGTTGCCGGGACGTCAACGGGCCGTTCCCTCAGTCCCTCTCGATGAGCTGGACACCAGCGTAGGTCAGCCGTCTCACGATGCGTACACCCCGTCTGGCATGTGGACGCGTGGCGCCGGTGACGAGCGTCCGCTCAGCGGTCAGGGGGCGTCGGCGGTCAGGCGGCGCAGCAGGTCGAGGACGCCGTCGGGGCCGGGGACGACCACGTCGGCCAGCGGCACGAGCGCGGACTGCTCGTCGGACGCGGAGCAGACCAGGAGGGTGTCGAGGCCGCGCTCACGCAGATCGGTGACGGCGTGGAAGGCCTCCAGGTCGCCGAGGTCGTCGCCGGCGAAGAGGAAGCCCCCCGCCTCCAGGTCCTCGACGAGGTAGTCGACCACCAGCCCCTTGTGCATCCCGCCGGCGCGGATCTCGACGACCGCACGACCCGGTTCGAGAGCGAGGTCGTGCTGGGCGGCCGCCTTCTCCAGGACACTGATCAGCCGCTCCTGCGCACCCGCCGGGTCCTCGAGCTGCCGGGTGTGCACGGCCACGGCCAGGCCCTTCTCCTCGATGTGCGCCTCGGCAGCACCGGCCGAGCGCATCAGCTTCGGCAGCTCCCGCATGAAGCGGGACAGGCCCGCCGGCGGGCGCGGGGTCACGATCCGCCTGTTCGTCGACGACCAGCGCTCGTTGCCGTACTGGCCGAACAGGTACAGCTCGCTGCCCGCCTCGGCGATCTCGGCCCCGATCTCGTCGAGACCGCCCAGGGCCAGCGCCTGCCGCGCCGGGCGGCCGGTGATCACGGCCACGGCGAGCGCCTTGGCCGCCAGCGGCAGCAGCACGTCGTGCGCATCGGGGTGGATGTGCGCCTCCGACGGGTCGTCGACGATCGGGGACAGGACCCCGTCGAAGTCGAGCCCGATGACGGTGCGCGCCAGGTTGGCCGCCAGCGCGGCGTACCGCTCCTGTGCCTCCGGCGAGGTCAGCTCCACGCCTGCAAGCAAACCAGACCTCAGCGGCGCGGCAGCACCCGGAAGGGCCGCGTCTTCTTGTGCGAGACCGCGCCGTCGTCGGCGACCAGGCGCACGACCACCCGGTAGCGACCCGGCGTGAGTCGGCGCCGATGGCCTTGACCCGGGGTCAGCAGAGTGGTGCGACCTCCGAGCGGGAGCGGCCCCGATGACTGACGCGAGCCGCGTCAGGCTAACCCAGCGGCGCGGTGAGGACCACGGTCAATCTGTCGAGCTTCATCGCGCCGACGGCGGGCTGGACCCGGCGGATCCCGAGGTCGAGGCCGAGCTGCCGACCGGCCGCCTTGAGCCGCGTCGGGAAGTAGACGGTGTTGGCCGGGATGGTGCCGACCCAGTTGTCGGAGCCGACGACCTGCCAGCCGATGTCGGTGGCCCGGCCGGCGACGTCGCCGGCAAGCCCGGAGATGCTGGTGTTGTTGTAGACCTCGACGAAGACCTTGCCGCGCTGGATGGTCGGCTTGGCGGGCTTCTCCGGCGTCGGTGTGGGGGTCGCGGTCGGCGTCTCGGTGGGCGTCGACTCGGGAGCCGCGGCCGGGGTGATCTGCCGCTCGGTCTCGGGTTGGTCCCTCGTGGCCACGAACGCGATGCCGGCCATGGCCACCGCCACGACGCTCAGCATCACCAGCGGCGAGGGGTAGGCGACCCCCCGCTCGTTGCGGGCGCCGCTGCGGGCCCGGTTTCGCACCAGCACGAGGCGCTCGCTACAGCTCGAAGCCGAGGCGGCGCGCGGAGCGCTGCCGCTGACGGGAGGCACGCAGGCGCCGGAGCCGGCGGACGAGCAGCGGGTCGGCCTCGAGAGCCTCCGGCTTGTCGATGAGCGCGTTGAGCACCTGGTAGTAGCGCGTGGAGGACATGTCGAACTTCTCGCGGACCGCGGTCTCCTTGGCGCCGGCGTACTTCCACCACTGGCGCTCGAACTCCAGGATCTCGCGGTCGCGGTCGCTCAGGGTCGGCTTGTCACCCTGCGGTGAGAGCGAGCTGGCGGCGTCCATCTGAGAGGCTCCTAGGGCGGGCAAGAATGTGGCGTCGCCTCAGCATAGGCGACGAATCACAGCGATGTCATTCGCACCGAGGCGAGTCGTCGACGAGTCGCGGGCCGGTGCGGCGTGTGCCAGGGTCGCGGCATGACCATCGGCTGGGGAATCTGCTCGACCGGGAAGATCGCGACCAGCTTCGCGCGCGACCTCTCGCTCGTGCCCGGCGCCACGCTGGCCGCGGTGGGGTCCCGCTCGGTCGGGACCGCGTCGGCGTTCGCCCGCGAGCACGGGCACGACGACACCCGGGCCCACGGCTCGGTGGAGGAGCTGGCGGCCGACCCGAGCGTGGACGTCGTCTACGTCGCCTCCCCGCACGCCCTGCACCCGGTGCACGCCCGAGCGGCGCTGGAGGCCGGCAAGGCAGTGCTCTGCGAGAAGCCGCTGACCCTCAACGCCGGCCAGTCGCAGGCCCTCGTGGACCTGGCCCGCGAGCGAGGCGCCTTCTTCATGGAGGGCATGTGGATGGCGTGCAACCCGGTCGTGCGCGTCCTGCGCGAGCAGGTGGCCGCGGGCCGGTTCGGCACGCCCAAGCAGGTGCACGCCGACCTCGGCTTCGTGGTCGACCGGCCGGCGGGCGACCGGCTCGTGGCTCCGGAGCTGGGCGGCGGGGCACTGCTGGACATGGGGATCTACCCGCTCACGTTCGCCCACCTGATGCTCGGAGAGGCCGAGTCGTTGGCGGCGACCGCCGTCCTCGCCGACTCCGGGATCGACCTCGACGTCGCGATCGCCGGGCGCTACCCCGGAGGTGCCGTCGCGGCCCTGACCGCCTCGATGACCTCGACGTCACCCCGCTCGGCCACGATCGCGACGACCGAGGGCCTGCTCGACGTGCCCGCGCCGTTCCACCACCCGCCGTACGCCACCTGGATCCCGACCGACGGTGACCCCGAGCGCATCGAGGGCACCGACGCGTTGATCGGGTCCGGGCTCGGCAACGAGGCGGCCGAGGTGCAGCGGTGCCTCGTCCAGGGGCTGCTCGAGAGCCCGCTGGTGCCCCACGCCCAGTCCCTGACGCTGATGCGACAGCTGGATGCGATCCGCGCACAGATCGGACTGGTCTATCCGGGGGACGACGGCGGAGTAGCGGCACCCGCCTGACGGGTGAAGAGCGCTCGCGGGCTGCGGCCTAGGGTGGGCGGATGGCGACGAACGGCTCGGCGGACCTCGTGATCGTGGCCAATCGACTGCCCGTCGACCGGGTGCACGACGCCGACGGGACCCCCTCGTGGCGGCGTTCCCCCGGCGGGCTGGTCTCTGCCCTCGAGCCGGTGCTGCGCAGGAACGACGGCGCCTGGATCGGCTGGCCCGGCGGCGACGAGGCCGACCTGGAGCCGTTCACGGAGGACGGGCTGCGGCTGGTGCCCGTCGCGCTGAGCGCCGACGAGATCGAGGAGTTCTACGAGGGCTTCGCCAACGGCACCCTGTGGCCGCTCTACCACGACCTGGTCGCCAAGCCGGAGTTCCACCGGGAGTGGTGGGACTCCTACGTCGCGGTCAACCAACGCTTCGCGATGGCCGCGGCCGAGGTCGCCTCGAAGGGCGCGACGGTGTGGGTGCAGGACTATCAGCTGCAGCTGGTCCCGCAGATGCTGCGCGAGCTGCGGCCAGACCTGCGGATCGGCTTCTACCTGCACATCCCGTTCCCGCCGACCGAGCTCTTCCAGCAGCTGCCGTGGCGTCGCCAGATCCTCGAGGGCCTGCTCGGGGCGGACCTGATCGGCTTCCAGCTCGCCGGCGGCGCCGCCAACTTCGTGCGGCTGGTCCGCCAGCGCGTCGGCCACCGCACGCACCGGGACACCATCGAGCTGCCCGACGGCCGCATCGTGAGGGCGCGCAACTACCCCATCTCCATCGACACCGCGGCGTTCGAGGAGCTTGCCCGGTCCGAGGGCGTGACCAAGCGGGCGGCCGAGATCCGCGCCGCGCTCGGCGACCCGCGGACCGTCTTCCTCGGCATCGACCGGCTCGACTACACCAAGGGCATCCACGCCCGGCTGCGCGCCTACGGCGAGCTCGATCGAGGAGGGCACGATCGACGTCGGCGACGCCGTGTTCGTCCAGGTGGCGACTCCCTCGCGCGAGCGCGTCGAGCAGTACCGCGTGCTCCGCGACGAGATCGACCGCCTCGTCGGCCGCCTCAACGGCGATCTCGGCCCGGATCGGCCGGCCGGCCGTCTCCTACCTCCACTCCTCCTACCCCAAGGAGGAGATGGCGGCGCTCTACCGCGCGGCCGACGTGATGGTCGTGACGCCCTACCGCGACGGGATGAACCTCGTCGCCAAGGAGTACGTCGCCTGCCGCTACGACGACGACGGCGCCCTCGTGCTGTCGGAGTTCGCAGGCGCCGCCAACGAGCTGCGCCAGGCGTGGCAGGTCAACCCCTACGACCTGAACGGGATGAAGGACGCCCTCCTCGCAGCGAGCCGCGCCGAGCCCAAGGACCGCACCCGGCGGATGCGCGCGCTGCGCAAGCAGGTGACCGAGAACGACGTCGCCCACTGGGCCGACTCGTTCCTCACCGACCTCGACAAGGACCCCGACCGCAGACGCTAGGAGTGGGCCGCAGCGGCTCGGATTCGCTGAGTATCAGTGGGCGCCGGTGGCGCCCACCTGCTGCACCTCGGCGAGCATCAGCTCGGTGATCTCCTTGGCGAGCGTCTCGCCGGGCACGCCCCAGCCGGCGTCGTACCCGTAGACCTCGCGGAGCGACCTCGAGCTCCGCAGCCCGTCGAGGATGTCGACGTCGTCGGGCCCGAGCAGACCGGGGTGGACGACGCCGACGGCCTCGGAGACCTTGAGCAGGTCGCGGCGCAGGGTCTTCACGTAGTTCTGCGCCCGCACGCTCTTCAGCGTCGGGTCGAGGCCGCGGACGTAGCGCGGGTTCTGGGTGGCGACGCCGACCGGGCAGTGGTCGGTGTGGCACTTCTGGGCCTGGATGCAGCCGATCGAGAGCATCGCCTCGCGGCCGGCGTAGATCATGTCGACGCCGAGGGCGAAGGCGATGACGGCGTTCTCCGGGATGCCGAGCTTGCCGGCGCCCATGAACGTGACGTCGTCGGTGAGTCCGGCGGCGGCGAAGCGGCGGTAGACCTCGGCGAACCCGATCCGGAAGGGGTACGCCACGGCGTCGGCGAAGATCATGGGCGACGCGCCCGTGCCGCCCTCGCCGCCGTCGATGTTGACGAAGTCGACACCACGCTGTCGCCCGGCCATCAGCTGCACGAGGTGGTCCCAGAACTCCAGGTTGCCGACGGCGCTCTTGATGCCCACGGGGAGCCCGGTCTCGGTGGCCAGCAGCTCGACGAAGTCGACCATCGAGTCGACGTCGGAGAACGCCGTGTGCCGGCTGGGCGACGCGCAGTCGACGCCCGGCTCGATGCCGCGGATCTCGGCGATCTCTTGACTGACCTTGACCCCGGGCAGGAGACCCCCGAGCCCGGGCTTGGCGCCCTGCGACAGCTTCACCTCGATCGCGCGCACGGGCGCGGAGGCGACGAGATCCTTGAGCCGGGCGAGGTCGAATGCTCCCGCCTTGTCGCGGCAGCCGAAGTAAGACGTCCCGATCTGGAAGACCAGGTCGCCCCCCGCGCGGTGGTACGGCGAGATCGCGCCCTCGCCGGTGTTCTGCAGGCAGCCGGCGCCGGCGGCACCGCGGTTGAGCGCCTCGATGGCGTTCTTGGAGAGCGCCCCGAAGCTCATCCCGGAGATGTTGACCACGGAGCCGGGCCGGAAGGCGTGGGTGCGTCCGCGAGGTCCGCCGAGGATCTTGGCCGAGGGCAGCCGTACCTCCTCGCCGGCATGGATCGCCGTCGGCGCGCCCGGCCCGGTGAACGTGCGGTGCTTGATCACCGGGTAGCCGTCGCCGCGCTCGAGGTCGTTGTCGGTGCCGAAGCCGAAGTAGTTGTTCTCGAGCTTCGACGAGGCGTAGACCCAGCGGCGCTGGTCGCGGCTGAACGGCCGCTCGTCGTCGTTGCCCGTCACGATGTACTGCCGCAGCTCGGGCCCGAAGCGCTCGAGCACGAAGCGCAGGTGGCCGACGACGGGGAAGTTGCGCAGGATGGCGTGCCGCTTCTGGGTCAGGTCGTACGCCGTCACCGCACCGAGCGCCGTGAGGCCGGCGCCGGCCGCCCGGTTCCACTTCATGGTTCAGTCCTAGTGCCGCGCGGTCCGGCTGTCGAGCCTCCTGAGGGGTGGTATGCCGAGGCGCGAGTTAGGGTCCGAGCATGGATCTGGTCCCGAAGCCCGACCAGGTCGTCGCCGCGGCCGCGAACGTGGCGCACACCCTGCTGTACGGCGGCCTCGCCGACCTGCGGCCGATGCCCCGCACCCTGGTCGACGACGGCGTCCTGCGCGAGGTCTACCACTACCGCCCTGCGCCCGAGGTGACGTCGGTCGGCGACCCGGTCCTGCTCGTCACGCCGCTGGCGGCGCCGTCGCTCTGCTACGACCTGCGCCGCGGCTGCTCACTGGTCGAGCACCTCGTCGAACAGGGACGGCCGACGTACCTCGTGGAGTACGGCGAGGTGTCGTTCAAGGACCGCAGTCTCGGGCTCGAGCACTGGGTCGACGAGGTGCTGCCGGCGGCCGTGCGCGCGGTGTCCGAGCACGCCGGCGGGCGGCCGGTGCACCTGGTCGGCTGGTCGCTCGGCGGGATCTTCACGCTGCTGACCGCAGCCGACCAGCCCGCTCTGCCCATCGCCTCCCTGACCGTGCTCGGCACGCCCGTCGACGTCAAGCAGGTGCCGCTGGTCGCCCCGCTGCGCCCGCTGCTGGATCTCGACCTCGGCCAGGGCCTCGTGACCCGCGCCTACCGAGCGCTGGGCGGGGTGCCGAAGCCGCTGGTCGGCTGGGCCTTCCAGCTCGTGTCGGTGCAGAAGCTGGTGACCAAGCCGCTGGCGATCGTGGCGCACCTGGACGACGCCGAGTACCTCGCCCAGCTCGAGGCGGTCGATCGGTTCGCGTCGCGGATGATCGCGTATCCAGGGCGGAGCTTCGGCCAGCTCTACCACCGGTTCGTCCGCGGCAACGCCCTCGTGCGCGGCTCGATCGAGCTGGGCTCGACCGAGGGCAGCGTCCGGACGATCTCGCTGTCGTCGATCACGGTGCCGGTCCTGGTCTTCGCGGGCGCCACGGACGGCATCGCACCGATGCCGTCGGTGCAGGCGCTGCTTCCGCTCCTCACCGGGTCCCGGGAGACGGTCTTCGAGATCGTGCCCGGCGGCCACCTCGGGCTGCTCACCGGCCGGGCCGCTCGCACCGCCACCTGGCCGGTGATCGACGCGTGGGTCGATCGCTGGACGACTCCCGTACCGGCGGCGAAGAAGAAGCCCGCGCCGCGCAAGCGCACGCCTGCGAAGAAGGCGACGACACCGACGGCAGAGCCGGAGATCGGCACCAACCCGCAGCGGCGCTACGGCTCGGCGTCGTCCCGCTCGCTCGGCCGCTAGCGAGCCATGCCCGCTGGTTGAGAAGGCCTGCCAGCCGACATCTCGAAACCACCGGAGGCCGTCTCGTCCGCTGGTGGAGGCGCGCCAGCGCCGTCTCGAAGACAGTGAGGCGACCGACCGCGTGGGCGTGGTCTCGACTCATCGCGTCTTGGTGGTGGTCTCGACTGATCGCTCGCTTCGCTCGCTGCTCGACCACCGGTACCAAACGAACCGCCCCACCGGTGGTTGAGGAAGGACGAAGTCCTGTCTCGAAACACGACGCCGACACATCCGTTGCAGCGCACAACTCGACACCACCAGCCACCGACATCTCCGCCGACTCGACACCACAGCCACCGACAACTCCGCCGACTCGACACACAGCCACCGGACTCCGCCGACTCGACATTCAGCGCGACACTCCGCCGCTAGATTGCGCAGGTGCCGCACGAGAGCCTCCCGAGGTCGGTCCGGATCGGGTACGGCTCGGGGTCGGTGGCGACGGGGGCGTTCGGGACGGTGCCGGGGCTGATGCTGCTGCCCTACCTCACCGACTCGCTCGGGATCGCGGCGCTGTGGGCGGGTGTCATCGTCTTCCTGCCCAAGGCCTGGGACGTCGTGCTCAACCCGATCGCCGGACGCATCTCCGACCGCACCCGGACCCGCGCGGACCGCGGCGGCCCTGGCTGCTGAGGGCCGGCCTGCGGACTGGCCGTGGCGTTCGCGCTGATCTTCGCCGGGCCGGACACGGGTCCGACGATCGCGCAGGCCGCCTGGGTGCTGGTGTTCTTCCTCGCTGCGGCGACGGCCTACGCGTTCTTCCAGGTGCCGTACGTCGCCATGCCCGCTGAGATGACGAGCTCCTACGACGAGCGCACCCGGCTGATGACCTGGCGGGTCGCCATCCTGGCGTTCACGATCATGCTGGCCGGCGCGACGGCGCCGGTGATCCGCAACCAGGTCGGCGGCCGCGACGGCTACCGCGTGATGGGCGTGGTGATGGCGCTGGTCATCCTGGTCGGCGTCGTCGCGGTCTACCGCGGCACCCGCCACGCACCCATCGGCACCGTCGAGCCGGGGCCGGGCTCGCTGCGCGAGCAGCTGCGGATCGTCGCCGGCGCGCGCGACTTCCGCTGGCTGCTGACGACGTACGTCATCCAGGCGCTCGCGACCGGTGCGATGCTCGCCGGCGTCGACTACCTCGCCAACGACGTGCTCGACAGCACAGCCGCCTCGACGATCCTCTTCGTCTGCTTCGTCGGGCCCGCGCTGCTGCTGACGCCGCTGTGGGCGCGGGTCGGCGAGCGGCTCGGCAAGAAGCAGGGCTACCTCCTGTCCTCGCTCGTGCTGGTCGCCGGCGCGACGCTGGCGGTCCTGTCCGGCGTCGTCGGCGCGGCGGCGGCCTTCACCGCCACGGCGCTGGTCGGGGTCGGGTACGCCGGCTGCCAGGTGTTCCCGCTGGCGATGCTGCCCGACGCGGCGGCCGTCGACGCGCGGCGTACCGGCTCCAACCGCGCCGGCGTCTACACCGGCGTCTGGACCGCGGGCGAGACGCTCGGGCTCGCGCTCGGGCCCGGGGTCTTCGCCGTGGTGCTGGCGATGGGCGGCTACGTCGCTCGACGTCCGGCGACGTCGCGCAGCCCGACTCCGCGCAGACCGCCATCGTGCTCGGCTTCTCCCTGCTTCCGGCGGCGCTGTCGCTCGTCAGCCTGCTGTGGCTGCGGCGCTACTCCCTCGGACGCGGCGCGCGCGGTGCGCCACGACGCACGACGGAGCTGACGGCATGACCGTGACGTGCTCGCCCGCGCTCCGCGGCGCTGCAGGCGGGCGACCTGCCGGTGCACGGCGGGCGCACGCTGGCCTACGTCTACGACTCCGGCCTCCCCGACGTCGACGAGGTCGGCCGCGAGGCGGTCGCGGCGTACGCCGGCACCAACGGCCTCGACCCGACGGCCTTCCCGAGCCTGCTGGCGATGGAGAACGAGCTGGTCGGCTTCGCCCTCGACCTCCTCGACGCACCCGACTCGGCTGTCGGCACGGTCACCTCCGGCGGCACCGAGTCGTGCCTGCTGGCGGTGCAGGCGGCCCGCGACGCCCGGCCCGACGTCGTCGCCCCGAGCATCGTCGTCGCCGACACGGTGCACGCGGCGTTCCACAAGGCGGCGCACTACTTCGGCGTCGCGGTGCGCGTGGTCCCTGTCGGCCCGGACTTCCGCGCCGATGCCGCAGCGATGGCGGCCGCGATCGACGACAGCACCGTGCTCGTCGTGGGATCGGCGCCGTCGTACGCCCACGGCGTCGTCGACCCGATCACCGCGCTCGCCGCCGCCGCGCGGGAGCGAGGCGTGCGCTGCCACGTCGACGCCTGCATCGGCGGCTGGGTGCTGCCGTACGCCGCGCGGCTCGGCCGCGAGGTGCCGCCGTGGACGTTCGCCGTCGAGGGGGTCACCTCGATCTCGGTCGACACCCACAAGTACGCCTACGCCCCGAAGGGCACGTCGCTGCTGCTGCACCGCACACCGGAGGGCCGCCGGCCGCAGTACTTCGCGTTCGCCGACTGGCCCGGCTACACGATGCTCAACTCGACGATGCAGTCGACCAAGTCAGGCGGACCGCTGGCTGGCGCCTGGGCAGTCGTGCAGACGCTCGGCGACGCGGGCTACGAGCGGCTTGCCGGCGACGCGTTCGGTGCGGTCGACCGCATCTGCGCAGGCGCCGCGGAGATCGACGGGGTGTCGCTGCTCGTCGCCCCGGACTCCACCCTGGTCACGCTCGTGACCGACGGCAGCTGCGACGCCTTCACCGTCTGCGACGAGATGGCGGGGCGCGGCTGGTTCGTCCAGCCGCAGATGTCGTACGCCGGCACGCCCCCGACGATCCACCTGTCGGTCAGCGCGGCGACGGCGGCCCACGTCGACGAGCTGCTCGACGCGCTGGCCGCCTCGGTCCGGGCCGCGGTCGACGCCGGGCCGGTGTCGGTCGACGCCGGAGTCGTCGCGTTCATCGAGGCCCTCGACCCGGCGGCGCTCTCCGACGCCGACTTCGACGGGCTGCTGGCTGCGTCCGGACTGGTCGGCGAGGCCGACCGGAGGCGGGCTCGCGCTGCCCGACCGGCTGGCCGGGGTCAACGCCCTGCTCGACGTCGCCTCGCCCCGGATGCGCGAGGCGCTGCTCGTGGCGTTCCTCGACCGACTGGCCCGCCCGGTGCGCGGGCAGGCCAGCGACGGGTGACGGCATGCTCCGCTGGCTGCGTCGCCTGGTGGTCGCGGCGGTGCTGCTCGTGCTGCTCGCTGCCGGGGGCGCGGTCGCCTACCAGCGGTTCGTTCTCCCGCACGACGAGCTCGACGTCGTCGAGCCCGGCACGTTCACCGTCGGCGAAGCCGCGGGCAGCTGGGAGCTCGGCGGGCTGACGGTCACCCTCGACCAGGCCGCCGGCCTCGTCGTGGCGGAGGCGGGCCGGGTGGTGTGGGCATCGGATCCCGGGGCGGCCTTCGTCACCGGAGCCCGCGGGACGGTGACCTGGGAGGAGCACCGCGGCTACTTCTGGCCGTCGGTGCAGATCGACGACCGGCTCGACGACCAGTCGGTGACGGCCGTCGAGGCCACCGACGACGAGGTCGAGATCAGCGGGCGGCTCACCGGGACCGGCGACGGGGCGCCGTACACCCTCACGGTGCTGGAGCGCACCGAGGGCGGCGCCGAGCTCGTGCTCGAGACCGACGGGGGCCTGTACGCCGTCGGGCTCGTCTCCGGGCGCACCGAGGACGCGGGGGTGCACGGGTTCGGTGCGCAGACCGCCGACTGGGACCTCGACGGCCGGCTGCTGCCGATCGTCGTCCGCGAGCAGGGTGTGGGCCGCGGCGAGCAGCCCCTGACCTTCCTCGCCGACGTCACCAACCACGGCGCTGGCGGCACGCAGGCGATGACGTACGGCGCCTGGTCGTCCTTCGTGACCGACGACCTGCGCGGGCTCCGGCTCGACCCGGCGCAGGAGGCGAGCCACGCCTTCGCGGTGGCCGACCTCCGCGACCCCTCGCCGCGTGGTGCTGGAGGTCTGGTCGAACCGCCTGCGCGCCGAGGTCACGTCGGGCACCGACCCCGTCGCCCTGGTGGCCCAGCAGCAGGGCGGCGCTGTCGCCGAGCTCGCCGACTGGCCGCTCGAGGGCGCGATCGTCGGCCTCCAGGGCGGCACCAGCGAGGTGCGCGAGCACCTCGACGCGTTGCTCGCGGCGGACGCGTCCGTCTCGGCGGTGTGGATCCAGGACTGGACCGGCCGTCGCATCACCGGCTTCGGCGACCGGCTGTGGTGGACCTGGCAGCGCGACGATGCGTGGTACCCCGGCTGGAGCCGGCTCGTCGACGACCTCGCCGACGAGGGCATCCGGGTGACGACGTACGTCAACCCGTTCCTGGTCGATGCCTCGCAGCGACCCGACGGCGGCGCCGGCGTCCGCAACCTGTGGGCGGAGGCCCGCGAGCAGGGCTTCCTGGTGCGGCGCGCCAACGGCGGCGTCTACGAGCTCGACCAGGGCGGGTTCGATGCCTCCCTCGTCGACCTCACCAACGGGCGGGCGCGCTCGTGGTACGCCGACGTGCTGGCCGAGGAGGTGCTCGGCGGCGGGGTGAGCGGCTTCATGGCCGACTTCGGGGAGGGGCTGCCCTTCGACGCCGAGCTGGCCGACGGCTTGCCGGCCTACGACCACAACCGATGGCCCGCGCTCTGGGCCCGCACCGTGGCCCTGGCGTGCGAGCGCGCCGACCAGCCCGACTGCGTGACGTGGTTCCGCAGCGGCTCGCTGGGGATGGCCGACGAGGCGCCGCTCTTCTGGGCCGGCGACCAGCTGGTCGACTGGAGCGACGAGGACGGGCTGGCGTCGGCGCTGCACGCGATGCTGGCGGCCGGGGTGTCGGGGTGGCCGCTCGTGCACTCCGACGTCGGCGGCTACACGTCGGTCGACGCCGTCGTGCGCGACCACACCCGGTCCGACGAGCTGCTCGCCCGCTGGGCCGAGCTCGAGGCCTTCGGGGTCGTGATGCGCACGCACGAGGGCAACCGACCCGCGGCCAACCCGCAGGTCTACGACTCACCGGAGCGGGCCGAGGCGTTCGCCGCGATGACCCGCGTGCACGCCGCGCTCGGCCGACTACCGGCGCGAGGTGGTGGCCGAGGCGGCCGCGACCGGCGTACCGGCGATCCGGCACCTGTGGTTCGCCGGTGCGCGGGCGTCGGCCGCCGCCTCGGACGACGCGTTCCTGCTGGGTGACGCGCTGCTCGTCGCGCCGGTGCTCTCACCGGGCGACGACACCGTCGAGGTCACGTTCCCGGCCGGCCGGTGGACGCACGTGTGGACCGGGCCAGACCTACGCCGCCGGCGACGAGGCCGAGGTGCGCGGCACCCCTCGGCAAGCCGGCGGTGTTCGTGCTGCGAGGACAACGCCTGGACGGTGGAGCTGCTCGGGGCCATCGGCGCGGCCGAGTAGCCGGCGCCGCTCAGGCGAGTCCGCGGTCGGCCAGCCACTTCCTGGCGGCGGTCTTCGAGGCCCGGGCCAGCCACGCGTCGTACACGGTCTCGGCGAGCTGGTCGCGATCGAGCTCGCCGATCCGGCTCCCCCGCAGGAGGACCGACGGGTGCCCGTCGAAGTGCGGGGTGGTGAAGAACGGCAGCGAGTCGTCGGCCAGGATCTCCTGCTTGGCGCCGTCGTCGGCGACCCAGAACACGATGACGTCGTCGTACCGCTCGCCGGTCTCGGGGTCGGCCGCGTCCGGCCGCGGGTTGCGGAAGAACACGAAGCTCCGGCCGCTGACCTGGTAGACGGCCTGGCCTCCGTCGACGCGCTTCGCGCCGGGCATCGACGCCGCGACCTCGTGGACGTCGGCGACGCGAGCGCGTCTGGGCCGGGCCATCGGGTCACTGTACGGTCCCTGCATGGGAGCCCTCGAGGGTCTGGTGGCCAAGGGTCTGGTGGCCCCCGACTGGGCCGAGGCGCTCGCCCCGGTCGACGAGCAGCTCGCCACGATGGGTCGGTTCCTGCGCGCGGAGCTGGCCGCCGGGAGGTCCTACCTGCCGGCCGGTGACGCGATCCTGCGCGCGTTCGAGCGTCCGCTGGCCGACGTCCGGGTGCTCGTCGTGGGCCAGGACCCCTACCCGACGCCGGGGCACCCGATCGGGCTGTCGTTCGCGGTCGCACGCGACGTACGTCCGCTGCCGGGCAGCCTGCGCAACATCTACGCCGAGCTGCGCACCGACGTCGGCGTGGAGCCGCCGGCACACGGCGACCTGACGGCCTGGACCGAGCAGGGTGTGATGCTGCTCAACAGGGTGCTGACCGTGCGGCCCGGCGAGTCGGCCTCGCACCGCGGGCGCGGGTGGGAGGCGGTGACCGAGCGGGCGATCGAGGCGCTCGCGGCGCGCGGGGGTCCCCTCGCCGCGATCCTCTGGGGCCGCGATGCCCAGGGGCTCAAGGGCATGCTCGGGCCGGTGCCGTGGGTCGAGTCCGTGCACCCCTCGCCGCTCTCGGCCTCCCGTGGCTTCTTCGGCTCGCGGCCGTTCTCGCGCGTCAACCAGCTCCTCGCCGACCAGGGCGGCGCCCCCGTCGACTGGGCCCTGCCCGCCTGACCCTGGCCGCCTGACCCTGGCCGAGCTTTCGGGTAGTCCCTGACGTCTCGGGTTGCTGTACGGCGGTTCTGGCAACCCAACCGTCAGGGACTATCCGGAAGACGGGCCCGTTAAGTTGAATCTTTAACTATCTGCGGCGTACGATGGGGGACATGACGGAACGGATGCCGGCGCTCTACCTCGGGCATGGTGCACCTCCCCTGCTCGACGACCCGGTGTGGTCGGGGCAGCTGGCGGCGTGGGCGAAGGACCTGCCGCGACCGAAGGCGATCCTGATCGTCAGCGCGCACTGGGAGTCGGCGCCGGTGCTGCTGAGCGCGAGCCGCGTGCCGCTGGTCTACGACTTCGGCGGCTTCGCTCCGAGGTACTACCAGATGACGTACGAGACCCCCGATGCGACGGCGCTCGCCCAGCGCGTGGCGGCGATGATGCCGGCGGGCGAGCCGGTGCACCAGCACCCCAGCCGCGGGCTCGACCACGGCGCCTGGGTGCCGCTGAAGATCATGTACCCCGACGCCGACATCCCCGTCCTCCAGATGTCGCTGCCCACCGACGACCCCACCAGGCTGCTCGCGCTCGGTGAGCGCCTGCGGCCGCTGCGTGACGAGGGCGTGCTGATCATCGGGTCGGGCTTCCTGACCCACGGCCTGCCGTTCCTCACCGAGTTCCGCATCGACGCCAAGGTGCCCGGGTGGTCGGCCGACTTCGACGCCTGGGCCGGCGACGCACTCGCGCGGGGCGACGTCGACGCGCTGGCGTCGTACCGTGACCAGGCCCCGGGCATGCCCTACTCACACCCGACGGTCGAGCACTACACGCCGCTCTTCGTCACCCTCGGCGCGGCCACCGACCCCGAGGAGGCCGGTGTCCAGGTCATCGACGGCTTCTGGATGGGCCTCTCGAAGCGCTCGCTCCAGGTCGCGTAGTCGTCTAGGACGTGATCTCGTCGAGCTCGACGAGGTCGGCCTCGTTCGGCTCCCACCGCATCGCGGCGGCGTTGGCGCGCACCTGCTCACCCGAGGTCACGCCGGCGATGACCGAGCCCACCATGGGCTGTGCGGCCAGGCCCGCGATCGCGACGTCGAGCAGGGACAGGTCACGCTTCTCGGCGTACGCCGCCAGCGCATCGACCCGGGCCCAGTCGGCGTTCGTCAGCCAGCCGGCCCGGTCGGGCTCCGACGCGGCTCGCGAGCCGGCCGGTGCCGCCTCGCCGCGGTGGTACTTGCCGGTGAGCAGGCCGCGCCCGAGCGGGAAGTAGGGCAGCACCCCGACGCCGTAGGTCTCGCAGGCCGGGACCACCTCGTCCTCGAGGGTGCGGTCGAGGAGCGAGTAGTGGTTCTGGATCGACACGAAACGCTCGAGACCGGCGGTGCGGGCGGTCCAGTCGGCATCCGCGAGCTGCCAGGCGTCGAAGTTGGAGCAGCCGACGTAGCGCACCTTGCCCGCGCGGACCAGGTCGGTCAGGGCCGACAGCGTCTCCTCGACGGGCGTGACGTCGCACGGCACGTGCAGCTGGTACAGGTCGAGGTGGTCGGTCTTCAACCTGCGCAGGCTCGCCTCCACCGCCCGGATGACGTAGCCGCGGCTGCCGCGGGCCCCGTGGTCGCGGGCCGGACCGCCCTGCCCGAACTTGGTGGCCAGCACGAACTCGTCGCGCTGTCCCGTGAGCGCGGCGCCGAGCAGCTCCTCGGAGGCGCCGAAGGTGACGCCGTAGGCATCGGCGGTGTCGATGAACGTGATGCCGGTGTCGCGCGCGGCCGCGACGATGCCGGCCACTCCGTCGGCGTCGACCCGACGCGAGAAGGCGTTGCAGCCGATGCCGACCGCGCTCACCATCAGGCCGGAGTCGCCCAGTGGGCGATGCGGCATCCGATCCGAGCGAGGAGGTCGAGCCGAGTCGAGACCCATGCACCGACCCTACGAGGCGTCCTCTGCCTCGATCAGGTCGAGGTCTCGCAGGGTGAACCGCAGGTGCCACCACTCCTCCTCGGGCACCACCCTCAGAGCGTCGAGCACGGTGTACTCCGGCTGGTTCCGCGGCCAGCCCGTGGTCGTCAGCGTGGGCCGCGGCGCCGCCACGGTCGCGGGATCGGCGTCGCGGAGGTAGGCGGTCACCGCGTCGACGCGCTCGGCCCGCGCCGCCAGCACCTCCTCGAGCGACGGGTCCGCGTCACGGTCGACGCGCGCGTCGACCTCGGGCAGCTCCCCCGGCGTCAGCCAGGCGCCGGGGAGGCCGATCGCGGGGTAGGGAGTCTCCTCGCCCAACACGCCCCGGCGGAACCACACGTCGGAGGCGAAGAGCAGGTGCCGCAGGGTCTCGAGCGGCGAGTACTCGCCGTTCACGCTGCGCCGCTCGAGGCCCGGCGTCCGGCGGATCCGCGCGATCGTCGCCGCCCAGTCGGCCTGGAGGATCCGCCAGCCCTCGCGCAGCTCGTCCAGGTCGTCGGAGCGGATCAGCACCCGCTCGGGATGGCGGCGGTCGAGCTCGGCCTCGACGAACGGCATCACCGCGACCCCGTTGACGGTCAGGTCGATCACCTCGCCCTCGATGCGCGCCCCGCGCATCTGCACCCCGATGAGCCGCACGTCGTTGAGCACGCACTCACGGAACTCGGCACCCGACAGGTCCCGGTCGACGAATCGCTCCATGCCGCGACCCTAGGACGCCGCGCCGACAGTGACAGGATGGCGAGGTGCGGTTCCTGTCGATCCAGTCCTCGGTCGCCTACGGCCACGTCGGCAACTCCGCCGCGGTCTTCCCGCTCCAGCGGCTCGGCCACGAGGTCTGGCCGGTGTTCACCGTGGTCTTCTCGAACCACACGGGGTACGGCGCGTGGCGCGGCCCGCTCCTGCCACCCGACGACGTGCGCGACGTGATCACCGGCATCGAGGAGCGCGGGGTGCTCGGCACCTGCGACGCGGTGCTCTCGGGCTACCAGGGCGGGGCCGGCATCGCCGAGGTGATCGTCGACGCCGTCGCGCGCGTCAAGGCGGCCAACCCCGCTGCGACGTACACCTGCGATCCGGTGATGGGCAACGCGACGTCGGGCTGCTTCGTCGACCCGGCGATCCCGCCGATCATCCGCGAGCTGGTCGTGCCGGTGGCCGACCTGATCACGCCCAACCAGTTCGAGCTCGGCTTCCTCACCGACACCTCGCCGGCGTCGTTGGAGTCGACGCTGGAGTCGGCCGACCTCGCCCGCGCGATGGGGCCGGCGTCGGTGCTGGTCACCTCCGTCGAGCGCCCGGACGCGCCGGAGGACACCATCGAGATGCTCGCCGTGGGCGACGACGGCGCCTGGATCGTGCAGACGCCGCGGCTGCCGATGAAGGCCAACGGCTCCGGCGACCTCACCGCCGCCCTCTACACCGCGCACCTGCGCTCGACGGGCTCCCCGGCCGAGGCCCTGGCCCGCACCGCGTCGTCGGTGTACGCCGTGCTGCGCGCGACCCTGGAGTCCGGCGAGCGCGAGCTGCGCCTGGTCGCCGCCCAGGACGCCATCGCCGAGCCGGCGTGTGAGTTCGAGGTACGCCAGGTGCGCTAGCTGCGATGTCCGGGCGGCGATCGGGGTAGGGCGACGTGGTGCCGGCTCAACTAGCATGTGCGACCGTTCGCCGGTGTAGCTCAGTTGGCAGAGCACCTCTCTTGTAAAGAGGATGTCGCAGGTTCGATCCCTGTCACCGGCTCTCAGCGCTCTCAGCGCTCTCAGCGCTCCAGGAACCAGGTCGTCTCGACGTACCCCGCCGATCGGGCGATCCCAGCGGTGACGTCGTCGCCGGCGGCCTGGCTGACGACCGACACCGTCGCACCCCGTCCGACCGCGTCGGCCTCGATCTCGGCTAGCGCTCCGCCCGAGTCCACGCTGGGTCACCAGCAGCACCGGGCCGCCAGGGTCGTAGACGGGCGGGGCGGGCACCAGCCGGCCCGTCGCGCCGGCGACGTCGATCTCGGACGCCGCACCAGTGACCGCCGCCGGGTCGGGCAGGTCGCGGTGCCACCAGGTCTCCGCGACGGCCAGCCCGAGCGACCGGCCGGCCGCCGTACGTGCCGGCTCGGCAACGGGCGCGACGAACCGTACGCGCCCCGGCGCCGCCAGCACAGCACGCAGCAGCTCGACGCCCTCGTCGGGCCAGCGCTCGTCCGGCGCGACGACCATGTCGTCGACGAGGCGGTGGTCGCCGCGGTCGAGCACCAGCACGTAGCCGTGGTCAGTGCGCAGTCCCAGCACCTCCGGGTCCGCGATCAGCTGGGCGAGGAACTCCCGGTGCCGCTCGGTCGCGTCGTGCGCGGGTCGCCAGAAGAGCGGTGCGTACGACGCCAGCGCCTCGCGCCGACTGCGGGTCACCTGCACCACCCAGTCGAGGTCGTCAAGAGTCAGCGGCCGCACGGCGCCAGCATCTCAGGTTGAAGCGAGCTTGAGGTAAGCGGGAGGATGGGAGGCATGGTCCTCACCATCGGTGATCTGTCGGCGCGATCGGGAGTGGCTCCGAGCGCGTTGCGCTACTACGAGTCGATCGGGCTGATCCAGTCCGTCCGCACGACGGGCAACCAGCGCCGCTACGCCCAACCGACGCTGCGCCGGGTGGCGTTCGTGCGGGCCGCCCAGCAGGTCGGGCTCAGCCTCGACGAGATCTCCGACGCCCTGGCCACGCTCCCCCAGGGCAGGACCCCCACCAAGGCCGACTGGACCCGCCTGAGCGCCAGTTGGCGGCAGCGGCTCGACGACCAGATCGAGCGGATCGAGCGGCTGCGCGACCGCCTCGACGGCTGCATCGGCTGCGGGTGTCTGAGCCTGCGCACCTGTGCGCTGAACAACCCGGGAGATGCGGCGGCGGACCGGGGGCCAGGCGCGGTCTTCCTGGAGCCCACCGGCCGCCGCCGCCGCGCGTCTACGTCGTGAGACGCAGCCTGATCGTGCGCGCCGAGCCGTCCGCCAGGTGCACGGTGACGGCCTGACAGGTGCCGGCCAGGTTGGTCGGGGTCTGCCAGTTGTAGGTCCAGGTGCCGGTGGACGAGGTGTAGGTCAGCCCGCTGACACCGGGGCCCACGTTCGTCCCGCCGCCGGTGGGGATGGTCCCGCCGCAGGTCATCGGCGCCGCCTTGACCGAGGTGAACGACGAGCTCGTCGTGACGAAGCCGCCGTTGGCGTCCTTGAGCACCCACTTCAGGGACAGCGCCGATCCCGCCCGGAGGCTGTTGAGGTTGGTGCTCGAGAGACCGGTGAAGCCGGTGAACGCGTAGAGCACCTGCAGCAGGCCGGACACGTAGGTGATGTCGTAGTTCGCGGCCGTCGCGCCCGAGCAGCTGATCGCGTACGGACCCACCGGCGAGGTCGACGAGGCCACCACGCCGGCGGAGTTCCTGGCCGTGCACGACAGCCCGGTGACCACCGAGGCAGTGTTGCCGTTGACGAAGCCGGCGTAGGTGACGGTGTAGGCCGGCACGCTGCCGCGCCAGGTCATCGTCTTGTTCACCGCGGTGATGCTCAGCGGCGCCTTGGCCACCGTGAACAGGCGCACGGCTGCTCCCGGCCAGCGGTTGGCGTCGCCGGCCTGGGCCGCCGCGATGGCGCACGGTCCGGCCGAGATGATCTTCACCGTGACGGTGGTCCGGGCCAGCCCGCCGACACGGGTGGAGGTGGCGCCCGAGAGGGTGCAGACGCTCGGGTTGAGGCTGGCCAGCGCGACCTGCCCGGCGGCGGGGCCACCGGTGACGGTGATGGTGAAGGGGGCGCTGCCGAAGGTGCGGTCGGCGATCTCGGGGAAGGTCATCGGCTGGAAGGCCCGGCCGACGTCGAAGGACTGCGTCACCGCCGGCGCCGCCAGCGTGTTGGCATCGCCGGCCTGGGTGGCCCGCAACGTGCAGGTGCCCGCCGCGAGCAGCGTCACCGTGGCCGTCGTCCGCGCCAGCCCGTCGACCCGCGAGGACGTCGCCCCGGACACGGTGCACACGCTCGTGGTCGTGCTGGCCACCACGACCGGTGCCGTGGACCGCCCGCCGGTCACCGTCACCGGGATCGGCGGGCCACCAAAGGTGGCCGAGGCGATGGCGGAGAACGACAGCGTCTGCGCTGCCTTCGCCACGACGAAGGACCGGCTCACCGGCTCGGCCGCCAGGTGTCCGGCGTCGCCGGCCTGGGTCGCGGTGATCCCGCAGGTGCCCGCCGCGAGCAGCGTGACCGTGGCCGTCGTCCGCGCCAGCCCGTCGACCCGCGAGGACGCCGCACCAGAGAGGTGCACACCCCCGGCGTCGTGCTGGCGAGGACCACTGGCGCCGTGGAGCCGCCGCCGGTGACGGTCACGGCGAACGGCGCGTCGCCGAACGTGCGCCCCGCGATCACCGGGAAGTCCAGCGTCTGGGCAGCCTTCTGCGCCACGGTGAACGACCGGTCGACCGGCTCGGCACGCGAGGTGGTTGGCGTCGCCATCCTGCTCGGCTCGGATCGTGCAGGTGCCCACTGCCACCAGGGTCACCGTGGCCGTCGTCCGCGAGCGACCCGTCGAGCCGGGTCGAGGACTTCCCCGACAGGCGTGCACACGCTCGGCGTGATGCTGGACAGGCTCGACGTTCGCCGATGAGCGCGCCACCCGTCGCGGCCACCTGGAACGGCGCCTCACCCAGCGTCCGGCCCGACAGCGCCGCGAAGGTCGAGCGTCTGGGCCGCCCTGGCGACCTCGAAGGTACGCCGCACCGGGACCGCGGCGGTATGGCCAGCCGAGCCGGCCTGGCTCGCCTCGATCGTGCACGACCCGGCTCCGACCAAGGTGATCGTCGCAGTCGCCGTCGCCCGGTCTTCGCCATCGCGACCAGGCGTCAGGCCCGAGACCGTGCACACCTGCGACGTCAGCGACTCCAGCACGACCGGAGACGTCGAGGCTCCACCGATCGCCGACACCTCGACCGGGTCGTCGCCGTACGTGCGGTCTGCCAGGGCGGCGAAGTCGAGGCGTCTGCGGCTGCCCGACCACCTCGACGAACCCCAGGACCTGCGAGGCCGCGACGTACCGCTCGTCACCGTCCTGGTCGGCCGTCAGGGCGCAGAACCCCATCCCGACCAGGGTCACCGTGAACGTGGTCCGCGCATGCCCCTCGACCCGACCCGACGACGCCTCGGACACCTCACACACGCTCGGCGAGGTGCTGGCCACCACGACCGGCGTCTGCGCGCCGCCACCGTCGGCGTAGGTCTCATAGGCCGGCTCGCCGATCGACCGCACGTCGAACGGCCGCGCGAAGCTGATCGCCTGCTGCCCCTTGTCGACCTGGTGGTTGAAGATCCGCCGGTCCAGGCGCCCAGCGCCGTCCTGCACCGTGGCCGTGACCTCATAGGAGCCCGGCCCGGCATAGGAGTGCTTCAGGGTGAAGTCCAACCGGGTCGGCGAGGCGACGCTGAACACCGGGCAGGGCAGGGTCGCGCAGATCGAGCCCTGGCCAGGGGTGTACGTCGACCGGGTGACCTCGCTGCCATCACCCCAGTCGACCGTCAGCGTCAGCACGTCGGTGACACCCGCGTGCTCGATGTGCCCGGCCGGCTCGTACGGCGTGGTGAACGGGGTCTGCCCGAAGCTGCCGATGCTGAGCACCGGCCCCGTGGAGTCGACCACCACGGACTTCTCCGTCACGGTCTCGCGGCCCTGCTCGGTGGTCACCACCGAGACCGCCTTGAAGGTGCCGCTGCCCTGCCAGGTGTAGTCGATCTGCGACCCGCTGAACGGGCCGTCATAGCCACAGAAGCGCACCGTCGGCCCACACACCGGGATCACGCCACTCGCCGGCTGCACATACCACCGGTACGTCAACGGCCCCACGTCCGGACCGGTCCTGCGTCGCGGTCAACGTCACCGGCTCACCCACCTGCGGGTCCACCGAGTGCGACACCGTGATCCCGGCCCTGAGCGCCGGCACGATGCTCACCTCGATCCGCCTGTTGAGGTCGAGGCCGTCGGGCCCAGGCTGGAGGAGCTGCACCGTGTCGGACAGCTTGCACGTCCCGTCCTCCGCGCACGTGTCCGGATCGATGGGGACATCGACCTGAGGGAGGTTGGGCTTGAACGACGACGTCAGCGCCGTGACGAACTTGTAGCTGCCGTCGGGCTGCAGGCGCAGCGACGAGACAGTCGCATCGAGCCTGTCGCCGTTGGGCTCCGGGAACCAGATCGCCGGCATCGAGAGAGACAGGTACTCATCGGTGATCACGGCGTCCGGCACCGCCGCGGTGGGCGGGACGGTGGTCTTCATAACCAGCCAGTGGTCGCTCAGTCGCGCCTGATGCTTCAGGTACGCCCCCTCCTCGTAGAGTGCCTGCGGACTGATGGCGTCAAGCCAGGTCAGGGTGTCACTGCGGGTAGGTGATCCCACGGGCTCGCCCGCCTGGTTGAAGGGCTGGATCTTGAACTCGAAGTCGCGCAGGCCTGCCGCAGGGACCGGGGTCTGGTTGGCGCACGGAACCACCACGGGGCCACCGATGACGCACCCCGTTATCGCACGTGCCTCCTCGGGATAGGCCCGGTGGCGCGGATGAAGAGGCTGAACACTCCGGTCAGGTCGGACGCGTCGGTGAGCATCGGCTGGAGGTCTTGCGCTCCGGCGAGCGCGTTGGCCAGGAGGTCACGCAGCTTGCCCGGCGTAGTGGCCTGCTGCACAACGTCGATGCCTTTGACCACAGCGATGGAGATCGCGACGATGACAAGGCCGAAGACGGCGGACGCCGACGCCGCTGCGGAGGCCGCCGCGGCCGACTCAGCAGCACTGACAGCGAGAGCGAAGCTGGGTCGCGGTTCCCAGTTTGGCTGTCACCGCAGACAAGGCCGCCGACGCGCTCGCGACCTTCGCGAACGATGCCGCGACAGACGCAGCCACAGTCGCCACGAAAGCGGGCCCAGGGCGGTTCGCAGGGAAGACTGGATCCCCTGGCCGGCCTGGCATTCGCGTAGGTCACACCTATGCTGACGCTGCTTGGCGATCCTGCGGAAGTCGTCGTCTGCCTGTGGATTTCCTGGTGCGTCCGTCTGCCAGTTGCCTGCCGCGTCAGCCTCGCCCCATTTCGAGGAAGCTCTCGTAGGACGGCTGGTTGCTATCGCAGCCGAACACGTCCTGGCACTGGTACGGCGGGTAGCACCACGCGCCGGCACTGTCGCGGGTCTCCACGTTTCCGTCGTACTCGTGCTCCAGCCCAGCTGGCGGCCAGTAGCCGCAGAAGCCGCTGTCGCTGGTCTCGGCAGTGCCTAGGTTGTAGTTGACAGGCTGGAGACTGCCGTCGGCAAACCGCTGCAGGTCGCTGAGCACGTCGGCAGCGGGCGGGCGCGGCTGAGAGGCGGACACCCGGCCGGCCCACTTGAGAAACTCCCAGCCGGCATTGTGCGCCAGGTCCTCCGCCTTGCGGTTCATCAACAGGGCGAGCCAGGTGACGACGTGTGCCTGATCGGCGGACCGGCTGCCCGGGTCGGTGCGAATCGCCTTGAGGATCAGTGCCCAGAGCTGGGCCAGGACCTCGTGGCGACCCCAGCTGCGCATGGCGTCGGCCTCGCTGGCCGGCAGCTGATGGTCAGCGAGCGCGTTGATCACGGCCTCGGCCTCGAGGGCGGCGATCGCCGCCTGCTGGGCTGACGTCGCGCGATAGATACCCGAGGGATCCTGCAACAGCTGCTTGTTCAGCATCGGCGGCGGCGTGCACAAGGTGGGGTCGCTCTCGCACTCGGGGTCGAGGAGAGCAGCGGCTGCCGCCGGTGTGGCCGCCGGTGTGGCCGCCGGGGCTGCGGCGCTCGCGGGCTGTGGGACCAGCAGACCGGCGGCAGTGATGCACAGCGCGAGCAGGATGACGAGGCGGATCCGGGTCGTCATGAGGGCGCGCAAAACCGGGCTGGGGGTGATAGTCACGAGCGTGTCCTTGCTGGTGGGGGTCCCGAGACAGGCTTGTTGCTAGATCAACCACCGTGTCCCTGCCTCCGACATTCGGCGAGGGACTTGGATCCCCTATGAAAGGGGATTTGTACGGCGCCATGAGTCCCTCGCCAACGGGCTAGCCTCGGGGCGTGGCCCTCCGCTTCGTCGCCAACCGGCCCGACCCGGCGATCCTGTCGCTGCCCTGGTCGGTGCCGCTGGAGGAGTGGACCGACGAGTTCGTCGTCCCGCTCCCTCGCGGGCTGTCGCGCCACGTGGTCCGCATCGTCCGACTCGGGGCGGCGACGTACGCCGTCAAGGAGACCCAGGAGCCGATCGCCTTCCGCGAGTACACGATGCTGCGCGACCTCCAGCGGCTCGGCCTGCCCAGCGTCGTACCGCAGGCGGTGGTGACCGGCCGGCTCGACCCGCAGGGTGAGGAGCTGCCGACTGCACTGCTCACCCAGCACCTGAGGTTCTCGCTGCCCTACCGCAGCCTGTTCGCGCACGGCATGACGGCCGAGCACCTCCCGTCGCTGGTCGACGCCATCGTGGTGCTCCTCGTCCGGCTGCACCTGACCGGCTTCTACTGGGGCGACGTGTCGCTGTCCAACGTGCTGTTCCGTCGCGACGCGGGCGCCTTCGCGGCCTACCTCGTCGACGCCGAGACCGGCGAGCTGCGCCCGCAGCTGTCGGACCAGATGCGCCGCAACGACGTCACCGTCGGTTGCGAGAACATCTTCGCCGAGCTGCTCGACCTCCAGGCCAGCGACTCCCTCGACGCCGAGGTGCAAGCGCACGAGATCGTCGAGATGCTGGCCGAGCGCTACGACGCGCTCTGGGCCGAGCTCACCGAGGAGGAGGAGTTTCCCGCCGAGGAGATGTGGCGGATCCAGCAGCGCATCGAACGGCTCAACGAGCTCGGCTTCGACGTCGAGGAGCTCGACATCGTCACCGACTTCGACGGCGACAAGGTGCGCCTCCAGCCGCGGGTCGTCGAGCTGGGTCACCACCAGCGCGAGCTGCAGTCGCTCACCGGCATGCTCGTCGAGGACGGCCAGGCCCGCCGGATGCTCAACGACGTCAACCGCTACATCGCCCACTTCGACCTCGCCCGTGAGGACCGCCAGCTGGCTGCGAGCCGGTGGCTGACCGAGATCTACGAGCCGATCGTCACCATGGTCCCGCCCGAGGCCCGCGGCAAGCTCGAGCCCGCCGAGCTCTTCCACGAGATCCTCACCCACCGCTGGTACCTCTCCGAGCGACAGGGCGTCGAGGCCGACATCTTCGACACCGCGCGCGACTACATCGCCCACGAGCTGCTGAAGAAGCCCGACGAGGTGCTCACCTCAGCGCCGGCGATCAGGCCCTCGTTCGACATCGACGAGTAGGCCTTGGTTTCGAGACAGGACTTCGTCCTTCCTCAACCAGCGGCAAGACGTCGATAGCGCTCCTCCTCAACCAACGGGGCGCGGTTCTCCGGGCACGGCACCGAGGCACACCTCGCGTACCGCTGGTTGAGGAAGGACGAAGTCCTGTCTCGAAACCTCGCGTACCGCTGGTTGAGGAAGGACGAAGTCCTGTGCTCGAAACCTCGCGTACCGCTGGTTGAGGAAGGACGAAGTCCTGTCTCGAAACCTCGCGTACCGCTGGTTGAGGAAGGACGAGTCTGCTCGAAACCTCCCGTACCGCTGGTTGAGGAAGGACGAAGTCCTGTCTCGAAACCTGCGGCGGGTCGGGGTTTCGAGACGCTAGCGCTCCTCCTCAACCAGCGGGGCGGTGTCAACCAGCGGGTGCGGCCTCAACCAGCGAGGTGGGGTCAACCAGTGGTGCCGCGCGGCGTGCCGAGGTCGGCCGGGTCGGACTCGTCCGCCGTGCCGTCGCCGAAGTCGAGCTCGAGGAACTCCCCGACCACGAACACGCCGTCGGTCTGCAAGGTGACGCCCTGGAGCCCGATCGGGCGGCCGTCGCGATAGGTGAGCAGGGTGACGTCGGCCGAGCGCCGCGGCTTGCTGCCCAGCGCGAAGGCGTACGCCGCACCGCCTGTCGTGCCGGTCGTGTAGCTGTAGCCGATCTCGCCGTCCGGGCCGAGGAACTGCTCGGGCCCCTTCGGCACGTGCAGGTGGCCGCCGACCACCAGGTCGGTGCAGCCGCGCTCCAGGGTCTGGCGGCCGAGGTTGGCGTCGTGGACGAGCAGCGTCGCCACCCGCTCCGGGGTCTCGCACACGGCGTCGGCAAGCCGCTCGCCGACCTCGGTGAACGACAGCCCGGTCTCGTCGCGCCAGCTGCCGAGGCCGCTCGACCTCGGGTCGTCGACGCCGAACAGCGCGATGCCGCCGGGTCCCTCGACGAGCTCGCCGTCGAGCATCGTCCAGCCCAGCTCGGAGAGGTACGACGAGACGAAGTCGCCGCTGTCGTGGTTGCCGGCGACGCCGTAGCGGTCGACGTCGTCGAACGCCTCGTTGACCGAGTCGAGGCTGAACGCCTCCCACTCGGCACCCGTCGAGGTGTCGTCACCCGCGTCGAAGACGGCAGTCGCACCGGCCTGGTCGGCGATCACGCGCGCGACGCGGTCCATGCCGATGTTGTCGTGCCGGTCGGCGACCAGGGCCACGACCGTGTCGTCCTCCTCGGGCTCGCGGAGCGCGAGGAACGCCGCGTCATCCGCTGCCTGCTGGTAGAACTCCAGGCTCCTGTCGTAGGTCTCGACGGCGCTCTCGACCAACCGCCGGGTCTGCGACGTCGTCACGTCGCCACGGACCTCCAGGCCCTCGACGTCGGCGGGCAGCGGCACGTCCGGGCCGAGCCAGTCGGCGAGCGTCTGCCAGTCCTGGGTGTCGGAGAGCTGAGGGTCCCGGTCGGCCCACGGCTCCCAGATCACGAGCATCGCCGCGACCACGATCAGCGCGGTTCCGGTGATGAACGGGTTGCGCAGCCGGTGGGCCAGCTCGCGGCGTCTCCGCTTGCCCAGCAGGAACCAGACGGCGATCGGTACGAGCCCGAGCGTCGCGCCCCGCAGCGCTGCGCTGACCACCATGTCCTGCAGGGCGTGGGACACCTTGGCCTGCTGGCCTTCGGGCTGGGCCGCGATGACGGCGTACCGCTCGATGAGGGCCTCGGTCGACGCCGCCTCGGTCTTGCCGAGGTAGACGTCGACGCCGATCCGCGCCCCCGACGGGAAGCGCACGTCGGGCAGCACGGGACCGGTGCGCACCTCGACCCAGCCGGTCGTCGTCGGCCGGAGCACGGCGTCGTGGCTGGCCAGCACGATCGAGCGGCTGCTCTGCAGGAACACCACGATCGCGAACAGCACCGAGAGGCCCACCCAGATGCCGACCCACGCGACCCCGCGCACCAGGCGCCTGACGCGACGACGCGTCAGCAGCGGGCGGACCTGGGGCATCCGTCCACGTTAAAGGGACCACGAAGCCGTCGGGTCCGAATCGCGACCCAGCGGATCCGCAGGTTTCGAGACAGGACTTGGCCTTTCTCAACCCGCGATGGCAGTCACCGGGTCAGGCGCGGGCCTGGGCCACGGCGTACAGCGCGACCGACGCGGCGACGCCGGCATTGAGCGACTCCAGCGAGCTCGCCATGGGGATCGAGACGAGCTGGTCGCAGGTGTCGGCGACCAGGCGCGAGAGGCCCTTGCCCTCCGAGCCGACGACGATCACGAGGGGCCCGTCGGCCCAGCCGCTGGCGATCGCGTCGGGGAGCGTGGCGTCGCCGTCGGCCGCGAGTCCGACGACCAGGCAGCCGGCATCCTGGTAGGCCTTGAGCTGACGGACCAGGTTGACCACCTGCGCCACCGGGATGCGGGCGGCCGCACCGGCCGAGGTCTTCCAGGCCGAGGCGGTCATGCCGGCGGCGCGACGCTCCGGCACGACCACGCCGTGCGCGCCGAAGCCGGCGGCCGAGCGGATAACGGCGCCGAGGTTGCGCGGGTCGGTCACCGAGTCCAGCGCGACGACGAGCGCGGGCTCGCCCTGGGCGGCGGCGGCCTCGAGGAAGTCATCCGGGTGGGCGTACTCGTAGGCGGGGATCCGGGCGGCCAGGCCCTGGTGCACCGCACCTGCTGTCATCCGGTCGAGCTCGGTCCGGCTCACTTCGAGCAGGCTGATCCCGCCCTCGGAGGCGAGCTGGAAGGCCTCGCGCAGCCGGCCGTCGCGCTCGGCGCCCTCGGCGACGTAGACCCCGTTGACCGGTACGCCGGCACGCAGCGCCTCGACCACGGAGTTGCGCCCTGCCACCCACTCGGCATCCGAGCTCTTCGCCCGGCGCTTGGGCCGGGCGTTCTGGTCCTGCTGCGCGCGCGCCTGGGCCTTGTGCGCCTTGTGGTAGGGCCGGTCCTTGGCCTTGGGCGTGGGTCCCTTGCCCTCGAGCCCGCGCTTGACCCGGCCACCCGAGCCGGCGGCCGGCTTCTTGGCGGTCTTGCGGATCGCGCCTTTGCGCTGCGAATTCCCAGCCATGAGGTCAGGGTCCTTCCAGGGTCCACTTGGGACCGTCGGGGGTGTCCTCCAGCGCGATGCCGGCGGCCTTGAGCCGATCGCGGATCACGTCTGCGCGCGCGAAGTCCTTGGCCGCGCGGGCCTCGCCACGCTCGGCCAGCAGACCGACCACGAGCGCGTCGATCGCCGAGGTCAGGCGCGTGTCGTCGGAGCGGGCCGAGGACCCCCACGACGGGTCGGCCGGGTCGAGCCCGAGCACGTCGAGCATCGCGCGGACCGCCGCCGCCGTCCGGCGTACGCCGCCGGCATCGCCGTCGGCCAACGCCTTGTTGCCCTCGCGCACGGCGTCGTGGATCACGGCCACCGCGGCCGGCGTGCCGAGGTCGTCGTCCATCGCGGCCACGAACGCCTCGGGCAGCTCGTCGGCGGCGGCCGTGCCGCCCGCCCTCTCGAGGAATCCCTCGATCCGGCGGAAGGCCCCGGCCGCGTCGTCGAGCGCCTCGAAGCTGAACTCCACGTGCGAGCGATAGTGGGCGGCGACCATGTAGTAGCGCAGCTCGATGCCCCGCACCCGCTGCAGGACAGCCGGGATCAGCAGGGAGTTGCCGAGAGACTTGCTCATCTTCTCGCCGGCGGTGGTGATCCAGGCGTTGTGCAGCCAGTACGACGCGAACGGGTGACCCGCCGCGCGCGACTGGGCCTGCTCGTTCTCGTGATGGGGGAAGCGCAGGTCGACGCCGCCGCCGTGGATGTCGAAGGCGGGGCCGAGGTACTTGCCGGCCATCGCCGAGCACTCGATGTGCCAGCCCGGCCGGCCGGGGCCGTAGGGCGAGGGCCAGGCCGCGGTCTCCGGCTCGCTGTCCTTCTTCCAGCCCTTCCACAGCGCGAAGTCGCGCGGGTCGCGCTTGCCGCGGGGGTCCGCGTCGCCCGCCGGCTCCATGTCGTCGACCTTCTGCCGGGTCAGCTCGCCGTACGTCGGCCACGACCGCACATCGAAGTAGACGTCGCCCGAGCCGTCCTCGGCTGCGTAGGCGTGGCCGCGCGAGACCAGCTGCTCGATGAGCTCGAGGATCTCGGGCACGTGACCGGTCGCGGCGGGCTGGTAGGTCGGCGGGAGCACGTTGATCGCCTCCAGCGCCTTGTCGAGCTCGCGGCCCATCAGGTAGGCGATCTCGAACCACGGCCGACCCTGGTCGACCGCCTTCGCCAGGATCTTGTCGTCGATGTCGGTGACGTTGCGGATGAAGGTGACGGCGTACCCCTGCTTGGTCAGCCAGCGCCGCAGCACGTCGAAGTTGACCGCCGACCGCACGTGCCCGACGTGCGGCTCCGACTGCACGGTGAGCCCGCAGACGTAGATGCCCGCGCTGCCCTGCCTGAGCGGGACGAAGTCGCGCACGTCCCGGGTCGCGGTGTCGTAGAGGCGGAGACTCACCCGCCGGAGTCTAGTGAGCGGGCGAGGTCTCCTCCGCATCGTCGACACCGGTGGTTTCGAGACGGGCCTGGCGGCCCTCCTCAACCAGCGGTGTCGGGCCTCGCGGCCCTTCTAACAGCGGTGTCGGGCCTGACGGCCCTCCTCAACCAGCGGTGTCGGGGCCTGGCGGCCCTCCTCAACCAGCGGTGTCGGGCCTGGCGGCCCGCCTCAACCACCGGTGTCGGGCCTCGCGGCCTCTCCGCGACCAACCGGTGACTACCCGTCCGGTGGTTGAGGAGGTCGCGCAGCGACCGTCTCGAAACCTCCGGACGTGCTGTGGCTCCAGGGACAGAAGTGACGAGCCGGGTTATCGTCGCGTGTGCGCCTCCTCGTCGTCCTCGTCATCGCCGCCCTGGTCTCGCCGACCCCTGCCCGGGCTGACGAGGGTGGCTCCTCCCGCTCTGTCGGGGTGGCCACGTGGCCACTCCGACAGAGCGAGAGAGCCAGGTGTCCCTCACCCGCTGGGACTCCGCAGACCGCCTGACCACCGGGAGGCTCCGCGGCGTGGCGGTGACCGGCGACGCGCTCACCCTGGACGTGCCGGCACCCGGCAGGGCGAAGCCGGCAGACGAGCTACGAAACCGGGCGCTGGCGCTCGCCGTGGGTCGACAGCACGTTCGCGTTCACCGAGCTGATCGCGTCGTGGGAGGCATCCACGAGCAGGCGGAGCTGGGTCACCATCGAGGTGCGCGGGCGCGCAGCCGACGGCCGCAAGGCCAGCTGGGACAGCCTCGCCCGCTGGGCGTCCGGCGACAAGCGGGTGAGCCGCACCTCGCTGTCGGGCCAGCCCGACGACCTCGCGTCGGTCGCCGTGGACACCTGGCGGGCGCCGGCCGGTCTGGCCCGCTGGCAGCTGCGCGTCACCCTGGCCCGCAAGGCGGCTCCGCGGCGCCGGTCACCGTCGACTCGGTCGGTGCGGTCACCTCGCGGGCCACCGGCGCCGGCCCCACGTCACCGCCCGGCGTCGCGGCAGGCATCGTGCTCGACGTGCCGACGTACTCCCAGATCAGCCACCGCGGCCACTTCCGGCAGTGGGCAGGAGGTGGGGAGGGTGGTGCTCGCCGACCTCGGTGGCGATGGTGCTGGGCTACTACGGCGCCGAGCCGCCCGCGAGAACTACGACTGGGTCCCCGCCGGGCACCCTGACCCCTACGTCGACGCGACGCCCGCGCGGTCTTCGACCACGGCTTCGACGGCACCGGCAACTGGCCGTTCAACACGGCGTACGCCGCCAGCCGCGCCGGCGACGCGTTCGTGACCCGACTCCAGGACCTGACCGAGGTCGAGCGGCTCGTCGCCGCCAGCATCCCGGTCGTCGCGTCGATCGCCTTCGGGCGCTACCAGCTGAGCGGCGCGCCCATTCGGCGAGCAACGGCCACCTGCTCGTGATCGTCGGCTTCAAGACGGGCGAGGTCTGGTCAACGACCCCGCAGCGCCGTCGAACACAGCCGTCCGCCGCACGTACTCCCACGCCCAGCTCGAGAAGGCCTAGCTCCGCAGGTCCGGGGGCGCGGTTTACGCGATCCATGACGCGGCGCATCCCTGCCGCCCTCCTCCGGCACCTGGTGACCGGGAACGAGCGGCTCAGGTCGCCGTGAAGTCGACCATCGGCCAGCCCGTGGCGCCTCCAGGTCACGTCCCGCTCGACGCCGGTCTGCCAGTCGCCCCCTTCTCCTTCGCACGCACCCGGACGACGTGGTGGCCGGCGGCGACGTCGACCGTCACCGCCCACTGCCCCCAGGTGTCGTCGGGAGGACGCCGGCAAGCCCGGCGGGCTGCAGCACCTCCGTCGAGCGCGATTCGACTCGCCTCGATCCCCGTGTGCTGGCGCCAGGCGACACCCCCCACCCGGAGAGTTCCGGCGGGCACCTCGTCGCCCAGCCCGGCACGTCGATGCGGAGGCGACCTTGACCGGGAACTGCTCGGCCCAGCGCGCTCGGTGATGCGCCGACACGTCGGCGAACCGGGTGACCTCCATGTCGACGACCCATTTGCAGCGGAGGTAGCCGTACAGGCCCGGCACGATGGTGCGCACCGGGAGGCGTGCCCAGCGGGAGTGCCTTGCCGTTCATGGCGATCGCCAGCGTCGCGTCGCGGCTATGGTCGGTCAGGGCGGCAGCGGGGTGCTGCAGTTCAGGCGTCGTCCGAGGTCTGCACCACGAGTCGGCCCCCTCGAGCGGACCGGGCGAGCGCGAGCAGTTCGCCAGCCGCACCCGCTCCACCAGGCGTTGCCGAGAGGGTGCCGCAGACTGGGTTGGAGACGCAGTTCAGGGTGATCCAGGCTTCGGTGAGCTGGCGGTCAGCAGGCCCTGTAGGTGAGCTCCACCACGTCCTCGGACTGACCGTGGATGAACAGCCGCCATTGCTGCGGTCGACGGTCGGGATCGCGATGGCGGTGTGGATCAGGTAGAAGTCGTCGGCCGGCGTCTGCCACGACGAGACACGTCCAATCCGTCCGCGTCTCGGCGGCCACCCGCGGTTTCGAGACGCCGTCGAGGCGCAGCAGCCGTCGGGTCTCGCCCACGTGGCGCTGACCGCGCCCAAGCCAGGGCCCGACGACACCACTGCCGATGGCGAGAGCGGCGAGCACGCCGGCGCGGTCAGGAAGGTATCCCGCGCCTCGCCGCTGTAGAAGGACTCGTCAGGGTGATCGGCGTTGCGGCGCAGCCGCTGCAGCGGCTCGACAAGGAGGTGAGTGCCACCAGCCAGGTGGCGAAGCCGGCCAGCAGAGGCGCCAGGTCCCACATCGTGGTGCCCGAGCGGCGCAGCACGGCAGCGGCGCCGACCACGGCCAGCGCGACGAACACCAGGGCGCCGAGGATCCAGGCGCGACGGCAGAGCAGG